>JAICXJ010000010.1 GCA_025980465.1 Frankiales bacterium
CCGAAGACGTCGACGATGACGGAGTGGTCGATGACCAGCTCGGTCGGGACCAGCGGGTTGATCTTCTTCGGATCACCGCCCAGGCTGGCCATCGCCTCGCGCATCGCAGCGAGGTCCACGACGCACGGCACGCCCGTGAAGTCCTGCATGACGACGCGGGCCGGGCTGAACTGGATCTCGGTGTCCGGCTCGTCGTCGGCCTTCCAGCCGGCGAGTGCTCGCACCTGGTCGGCGGTGACGTTGTGGCCGTCCTCGTTGCGCAGCAGGTTCTCGAGCAGGACCTTCAGGCTGTACGGGAGCCGCTTGTTGCCCTCCACCGCATCGAGGGAGTAGATCGTGACGTCGCGTCCGCTCACCGAGATGGTCGTGCGGGCACCGAAGCTGTTGGCAGAGTCGCTGTTGGCGGAAGACACAGTTAGCTCCTCGGATCGTTCGGGGGATCCTCGCGCACGGCTTGCTCGGCGAGGTCAAGGACCCCATCGAGATGTTGGACCGGCATCCCGGTTGCGAGCTGAGCGACCAGGCCGTCGTACACGAGTAGCAGGAACGCGGACAGCGTCTCGATCGAGACGTCGGAACGGACCACGCCGGCGTCGCGTTGCCGCGCCAGCCGAGCCTGGGTGGCACGGGAGATCGAGCGAAGGTGGTGCTGCCAGAGCGAGGCGAACTGCGGGTCGGTGCGCACCCGCCGGGAAACCTCGAGCTGCACGCCGAGCCAACCGGCGTCCTTGTCCCGAAGCTTCTGCATCGCCCCGACCAGTCCGTGGTCGTCGACCAGCGTCGCGACCTCCTCGGCATCCTCCTGCGCGAGGGCGAGGAACAGCGCATCCTTGTCGGCGAAGTGGTGGAAGATCGCGCCCCGGGACAGCCCGGTCTCCTCTTCTAACCGGCGCACCGTCGCGCCCTCGTACCCATAGGCGGCAAATGCCCGCCGGGCGCCGTCAAGAACCCGGCGCCGGGTCGCCTCGAGGCGTTCGGGCGAGACCTTCGGCATGGCCTGAAAGTACCAAACCGTACGTCCGTCTTGCAATAGCCCGGAGCCAGGTGGGCCCAGGAAGATCACGGAATATTCACGGCTTCCCGCCGCCTTTTGACGGCGGCTACGGGAGGACGAGGGTGCGACCGCCGTGGCCCGCGCGCATCCGGCCGAAGGCCGCGTCGATGGCGCTGAGGTCCCCACGGTCGGTGACGAGGGCGTCGAGATCGAGCTTTCCGTTGCGCCACGCCTCGATCAGCCGAGGTACGTCGGCGTCGGGGTCGGTGCATCCGTAGACACACCCGGTGATGGAGCGGGCGAAGTAGAACAGCTCCAGCGCGCCCCAGTCGACCCGATCGTCGTTGCCACCCACGCCGACGATGACCAGCCGCCCGCCTCGTCGCGTCGTACCCCACGCAGCACGAATCGTCGCGGACCGACCGACGCACTCGAGGGCGACGTCGGCGCCCCGGCCGCCGGTCAGCTCGCGGACCTGGGCGCTGAGATCGTCCGTTGCGAGCAGGAACTCGGTCGCTCCGCAACGCCGGGCGAGCTCGCCTTTGTCCGGGCTGACATCGACGGCGATGATCGTCTCGACACCCGCGAGCCGGGCGCCCTGCAGCGCCGACAACCCGACGCCGCCGAGTCCGTGGACGATCACACTCTCGTCGGGCCGTGGCTTGGCGAGGTTGGTGACCGCGCCGACGCCGGTGAGCACGGCACAGCCGAGCAGAGCCGCGATCTCGAGCGGGATGTCGTCACCGACCGGGATCACCGCGTTCGCCGGGACGACGGTCTCCTCGGCGAACGAGCCGGTCCCGATTCCGGGGTAGACGTCGAGGTCACCGAGGCGGGCGTGCGGCACTCGCGAGGCGCCGGCGGAGTTCTCGCAGATCCACGGCTCGCCGTGGGTGCAGAACCAGCAGGTGCGGCACGGCGGCGCCCAGTTGAGAACGACGCGATCTCCGGGCGACACCTGCGAAACCTCGCTGCCGACGGCGAGAACGGTCCCTGAACCCTCGTGCCCGAGCACCACCGGGAAGCTCTGTTTCAGCACCCCGGTGCCGAGCGAGAGGTCGGAGTGACACACCCCCGATGCGGTGATCTTGACGTGAACGTCGGTCGGGCCGAGCGGGCGCAGCGTGATGTCCCGCACCTCGTTCGGGCCACCCACCTCTAGACACACCGCGGCCTTGACCATCGGGTCACCCTAGTGTTGCGGGGGAGTTGTCGCGACGAAGGAGAGACCGTGCCCACTCGTACCGCTCGCACCGCCTGGAACGGCACCCTGCAGGACGGCTCCGGACAGGTCGAGCTGACCAGCAGCGGTGTCGGCACCTACGAGGTCAGTTTCCCGAAGCGGGCCGCCGACGAATCGCCCGGCACCACCAGCCCGGAGGAGCTCATCGCCGCCGCGCACACGGCCTGCTACGCGATGTCGCTGTCGAACGAGATCGCACAGCTCGGCGGCACCCCTCAGGCGCTCGACGTCACCGCCGCCGTCACGCTCGGTGCCGACCCGAACGGCGGCTTCGCGATCACCGGCATCAAGCTGACCGTCGAGGGCGAGGTGGAGGGTCTCGACGCGGCCGGCTTCGACAAGGCAGCGCAGGCAGCCAAGGTCGGCTGTCCGGTCAGCAAGGCGTTGTCGGGTACGACGATCACCCTCGAGGCCTCGCTCGCCTAGCGACCGATGTCCAACCTCGAGACCGTCGCTCACTGGTTGCGAGACGCCCGGACGGTCACCGTGCTGACCGGGGCGGGGATGAGCACCGACTCCGGAATCCCCGACTACCGCGGCCCGAACGGCATCTGGACCCGCGACCCGAAGGCGGAGCGGCTCTCCACCTATGCCGACTACGTCGGCAGCGCTGAGGTCCGACGCGAGTCATGGGCCAGACGGCTGGACCATCCCGCCTGGGGTGCGAGCCCCAACTCGGGGCATCAGGCGCTGGTCGACCTCGAACGCCGGGGAAAGCTGCGCGCCCTGATCACCCAGAACGTCGACGGGCTGCATCAACGCGCCGGCTCCGCGCCCGAGCTCGTCATGGAACTGCACGGCACGATCTGGTTCGCCGAATGCCTGAGCTGCAGCGACCGGACTGCGATGGAGCAGGCCTTGGAGCGGGTCCGCGCGGGCGACCCTGACCCGGCCTGCAAGGAGTGCGGCGGGCTGATCAAGTCCGCGACGATCTCCTTTGGCCAGCCGCTGAACGAGGAGGTGATCCGAGCCGCGGTCGACGCCTCGACCGACTGCGACTTGTTCATCGCCATCGGAAGCTCGCTCACCGTGCAGCCGGCAGCCGGGCTGTGTGAGGTCGCGGTCGGCGCCGGCGCGCAGTTGGTCGTCATCAATGCCCAGCCGACGCCGTACGACGATCTCGCCGATTCCGTGCTCTGCGATCCGATCGGCGAGGTGCTGCCTGCCCTCGTCGCGGCGTCTCAACGCTGACCGACAGCGCCGCGTCTGTCCGGCCGCCATGTCTGAACACACCCGTGGCGTGGGTTGCCTTCGGTGGCCGGCTCGCCGGCTCGCCGGCTCGGGCGCCTCTGACCCAACGTTTGTGTTCGGGATTGGCGGTGGGGGTTCTGCTCGCCGATCGATCGCAATAGTGTCGCGACCATGAAGGTTCCGCTGTCGGCTGCTGACTTTCTTGATCGGGCCGAGACGGTGTACGGCGATCGGGTCGGCGTCATCGACGAGCCCGACGTAGCGGACTCGTTGGGTTCGCTCAGCTATCGCCAGATCGCCCAGCGAGTGCGTGGGTTGCAGTCCGGTCTCGACGAGCTCAACGTTGCGGTCGGCGAACGAGTGGCCGTCGTCTCGCCCAACTCGGCCCGGCTGTTGGAGCTGTTCTACGCCGTGCCGAGCTCGGGTCGGATCCTGGTCCCGATCAACTTCCGGCTGAAGTCGGAGGAGGTCGAGTACATCGTCGACCACTCCGGCGCCTCGGTCCTGCTTGTCGACCCGGAGATCGACGAGGCGATTCCCACCGTGACCGCGAAGCACCGCTTCCTGTTGGGTGCGCACAGTGATGAGGCGTTGCTGCGGGTCGATCGAGAGCCGCAGTTGTGGGCCGACGCCTCGGAGGACGCGACCGCGACGATCAACTACACCAGCGGTACGACGGCGCGACCGAAGGGCGTCCAGATCACGCATCGCAACATCTGGGTGAATGCCGTGACGTTCGGACTGCACGCCGGGGTCAGCGACTGGGACACCTACCTGCACACGCTGCCGATGTTCCATGCCAACGGCTGGGGGATGCTCTACACCGCCGCCGGCCTCGGGGTGCCGCAGATCGTGCTCCGCAAGGTCGACGGCACCGGCATCCTGCGCCGGATCGGCGAGCACGGCGTCACGTTCATGTGCGCCGCGCCCGCGGTCGTCAACGCGATCCTCGACGCCGCTCCGACATGGCAGGGCGCCATCCCGGGATCGGACCGGGTGGCGAGGGTGATCTGTGCCGGCGCTCCGCCGCCGTCAAAGACGATCGAGCGCATCGAAACCGAGCTCGGGTGGGAGTTCTGCCAGATCTACGGGCTCACCGAGACCTCGCCGTTGCTGACCATCAACCGACGTCGTCGCGAAGACGCCGACAAGCCGGTCACCGAGGTGTCGAAGGACCTCGGCCGAGCAGGCGCTCCCGCGATCGGTGTGGCGCTGCGCATCAGCGACTCGGGGGAGGTCCAGGCCCGCTCGAACGTCGTACTCGAGGGCTACTGGCAGCAGCCAGAGGCGACCGCTGACGCGCTGGACGGCGACTGGTTCCACACCGGCGACGGCGGCTTCCTCGACGACGAGGGCTATCTCACGATCTCGGACCGCAAGAAGGACATCATCATCACCGGCGGCGAGAACGTGTCGTCGATCGAGGTGGAGGACTGCCTCTACAGCGCGGCCGGGGTCGCCGAGTGTGCCGTGATCGGGGTGCCCGATGAGAAGTGGGGCGAGACGATCAAGGCGATCGTGGTACGGACGGCTGGCAGTGACTGCACTGAGGCCGACCTGATCTCCCACTGCAAGGCGCGGCTGGCCGGATTCAAGGCGCCGAGGTCGGTCGAGTTCGTCGAGGTGATCCCGCGCACCGCGACCGGCAAGGTGCAGAAGTTCAAGCTTCGCGAGCCTTATTGGGAAGGTCGTGACCGCCAGGTCAACTAAGTGCCCGGGGTCAATCCGTCGCCCATATGCTGGCGGCGTGCCGACTCTTCCGTCGTACCCGTTCACCACACATCGGCTCGACAACGGGCTGCAGGTCCTGATCAGCGAGGACCACTTGGCACCCGTCGTCGCCGTCAACATCTGGTACGACGTGGGCTCCCGGCACGAATCACCTGGTCGGACCGGCTTCGCCCACCTCTTCGAGCACCTGATGTTCCAGGGCTCGGCGAACGTCGCTCGCGGCGAACACTTCGCGACCGTCAACGCCGCCGGCGGCACTCTCAACGGCACCACCTGGTGCGACCGGACCAACTACTTCGAGACCGTCCCGTCACACCATCTCGCGACTGCGCTGTGGCTGGAGGCCGACCGGATGGGCGGGCTACTCGAGGCGCTCGATCAGGACAACCTCGACAACCAGCGGGACGTTGTCAAAAACGAGAAGCGGCAGACCAGGGACAACCAGCCATACGGCTCGTGGCTCGACCAGCTTCACGAGCTCGCCTTTCCGGCCGGCCACCCCTACCACCACGCGACGATCGGTTCGATGCAGGACCTCGACGCGGCCGAGCTCGGCGACGCCCGGGCCTTCTACGAGACCTGGTACGCGCCGGACAATGCCCGGCTGGCGATCGTCGGGGACGTCGACCCTGCCGAGGCGCTCTCGCTGGTCGAGAAGTACTTCGGCGGCATCCCGGCGAAGGGCGGCTTCCCGACTCCGCCGCCAACCACCATCCCGCCCCGCATCGGGCGAGAGATTCGCAAGACGGTGCCGGATCGAGTCCCGGTCGCCCGCAGCTTCCTCGCGTACCGAACCGCTCCGTTCGGGACCAAGGAGTTCGACGCGATTCAGGTCGCGTGCGCAGTGCTGGGTGGGGGCCGAGGGAGCCGGTTGTACAAGTCGCTGGTGCTCGACCGTCAGCTGCTCCAGCCCTCGGACGGCATGATCGTGGACAGCTGGCCGTTCATCGGTGGCGCGACGGTCACCGTCGCCGACCTGCCGGCGCGCGAAGGCGTCCCGATCGACTCACTGGAGGCCGCCTTCCACCAGGAAGTCGCGAAGATCTCTGAGGGCATCACCGACGCCGAGCTCGAGCGCGCGAAGGCGATGCTGACCAGCCAGTGGCTGCACCACCTCGCGAGTGTCGACGGCCGGGCCGACACCTTCAACCAGTACGCGACGCTCCTCGGCGATCCCGGTCTCGTCAACGAGGCGCTGCCGTCGGTGCTCGCTGTGACGGCAGCCGACGTCGTGGCGGCCGTCGGCCAGGTCATGCGTCACGACAACCGGGTAGTCCTCACCTTCATCCCGGACTCACCCGACGAGCAGGAAGCTGCGGCGTGACCCTCATCAACCAGCGGCCCGAGGCCGGCGAGCCGCGTTCGTGGCGGTTCCCGGCGTTCGAACGCCGCACCGTCGCGGGCGGGCAGCTGCTCGCGGCGCACCTTCCCGGCCGCCCGCTGGCAGTGACGTCGCTGGTGATTGACGCCGGCGCGGCTCTTGAGCCGATCGGTCGGGAGGGCGTCGCCGAGCTCGTCGCCCGGGCGTTCTCCGAAGGCACCGCCGCGAAGGACGCGTATGAGTTCGGGGTGGCGGCGGAGCGCCTCGGCGCGACCTGGCGGGCCTCGAGCGATTGGGACTCGCTACGGCTCGGTCTGGAGGTGCCGGTCGGCGAGCTTGCCGCGGCGAGCGAGCTCATGGCGGAGGCGGTGCAGACCGCGACCTTCGACGACGACGTTCTCACCCGGGTGCTCGACGAGCGGATCGACGAGCTCAGCCTCGAGCGCAGCCAGCCGGCCTCTCGCGGGGCCGAGGCGTTTGCAGCCGCGGTGTTCGCGGACGGCAGCCGTTACGACTGTCCGGACGGCGGCGATCCGTCCTCGTTGGACCGGATCGAACTTGCTGACATCCGTGCCTACCGCGCGGCTCGGGTCGCTCGCGAGACCGCGACGATGGTGGTTGTCGGCGACCTCGAATCGGTCGATCTCGACGAGCTGGGCCGGTTGGTTTTCGATGGCTGGGACGACAAGCCGGACGATGCCTCGCCACCCGTCGTGTCGCCACGAGCGCCAGGCCGCCGCGTCGTGGTCGTTGACCGGCCAGGCTCGGTGCAGTCATTGGTGCTGGTCGGGCACGACGGACCGCCGCGCGCCATCGAGGACTATGTCCCGATGACGACGATGTCGCTCGTGCTCGGCGGGATGTTCTCCTCGCGGCTCAACCTCAAGATCCGCGAGGAGAAGGGCTACGCCTACGGCGCGTTCGGCAGCTTCGACACTCGCAAGCACGGGGGAGTCTTCGCTGCCCGGGCCGCGGTTCAGAGCGAGGTGACCGTTCCGGCCCTCCTCGACATGGTGGGTGAGGTCGAACGGATGCGCGCGGACGGCCTCGAGCCGGCCGAGCTGGCGCAGGCGACGGCGTACCGGTCCGGAGTCTTCCCGATCAACTTCGCCGGCGTCATGGCGGTCGGGGCGGGCCTCGGCGACATCATCGTGCACGGTTTCGCCGACGACCATTTCGACAAGCTTCGCGAGCAGGTCATGAACGTCACCCTTGACGCGGCCAACGCTGCAGCTGCCGCCCGGTTGCGTCCCGAAGATCTGGTGACGGTCGTCGTCGGCGACGCGTCGTCGTGCGCGAAGGACCTCGAGGGAGCCGGGTTGGGCCCGGTCACCGTGGTGCCCGACCAGCAGTGAGCCGGCTGGTCCCCGGCGGGCTGCGGCTCGTCGCAGTGACGCTGATCGGCGCGCTCGGTGTCGCACTCTTCGGATCGAGTGCTGCCGCAACGCCGAGTGCGCGCGCGGCTCAGCCCGTGGTCGTCATTGTGGCGGTACCTGACCTGCTCTGGTCCGACGTCGCCGTGATGCCGCATCTCGACGCCGTCGCGTCCCGCGGCGCGGTCGGTGAGCTGGTCGTGAAGACGGCCGGTGGCGTCACCCGCTGTCCCGCCGGACTGCTCGCCGTGTCGGCGGGAAACCGTACCGAAGCTCCGGCCCCAGCCGGTGCCCGCTGCGCCATCGCCGCCGCATCGTGGCCGGCATTGACGCAGGCGAACCGGCGGAGCCGGTATCGGGCCCGACTCGGCGTCCTCGGCACGACCCTGCAGGCCGGTGGGGTGCCGACCGTGGCGGTGGGCGCGACCGCCGCTGCGATGCTCGCCGACGCTGCGGGTACCGTCACCGCCACCGTCCGCAGCCTCCCGCAGGCGTTGCGGGTGGGCGGAGTCATCGGTGTCGTCGATCCCGGCTTGTACGACGCGACCAGCCAGCAGCGTGCAGCGGCACGGCGGCAGGTCGACGCGCATCTCGCGTCGATCGTCGCCTCGCTACCGGCCGGCGCGACGGTGCTGATCGCAGGGGTGAGTGACGCCGGCACCGGAAGCGCCGCGCTTCACGCGGTCGTCGTCGCCGGCCCGGGTTGGCGACACACCGAGATGCACTCCTCGGCCGCGGGTCGAGCGCCCTACGTTCAGCTCATCGATCTGGCCCCGACGGTGCTGACGATCGAGCGGCTCGCGGTACCACCGACCGTGGCTGGACGCCCGATGCTGCAGTCGGCACGCCATGTGCCGCCGATCTCGGCATTCATCGAGGACAACCGCCACGCGGTCCGGGAGGGCACCCTCGGTCAGCTCACCTTCCTCATTGTCGGCATCCTCGCAATCATGGTGATGTGCCTGGCGAGCCTGCCGTTGACGCTGGCCCGCCGGGCCGGTGGCTGGCTGGCCCGGCTGGTCGCACCAGCGCCGGTCATGATGTTCGTCGCGAATGCCGTCCCATGGTGGCGATGGGGCAACTGGTCATACGGAGTCGTGATGGCGGCTGGCTGCATCGCGTTGGCGGTGCTGACCACGTTGGTCATGCAGTCCCGGCCCTGGGCGGGCCTGATTGCGGTACCGGCCTGTTCCTTTCTCGCCCTCGTGCTGGACCAGCTCAGTGGCGCCCACCTCCAACTGTCCGCCCCTCTGGGGGATAACCCGCTGGTCGCAGGGCGCTTCCGCGGGATGGGCAACATCGACTTCGCCGTCATGGCGACGTCGGGGCTGCTCGTTGCCGGCGTGGTCGGCGGGCGGGTGCGCCGTGCAGCGGGACTCGCCGTCGCCGGCGGGATCGTGCTGGTCGCCCTCGTCGTCGACGGCGCTCCGCGGCTCGGTGACGACCTCGGCGGCGTGCTCTCGCTGGTTCCCGCAGCGCTCGTCCTTCTCGCCCTTCTCGCCCAGGTGCGGTTGACCTGGGTGCGGGTGGTTGGGGTCGTTGTCGCGACCGCCGTCGTCGCCCTCGGCGTTGCGCTCGCCGACTACAGCCGTCCGGCGAGCTCGCAGACCCATGTCGGCCGGTTCGTCGGACAGGTGTTGCACGGCGGCGCCGGCACCGAGGTACGCCGCAAGCTTGATGCGGTCGTCGGAAGCTTCGGCGGCACGGTCGGCACCGTGCTGTTCATCGTCGCCGTCGTCTTGGCAGTCGCGCACCATCGTCGATTGCGCGCTGCCGCGACGGCGGCTCCCGGGGTGACGGCCAGTACAGCGGCGATCGTCATACTCGCGATCGTCGCGACGGTGCTGAACGATTCCGGGGTCACGATCGCGGCGATGGTCATCGTGGTCGGATTCATGACGGTCTACGGCGCTGGGTGGTCAGCAGTCCGGGCGGCCGCGGGCGATGCCGGACATGGCGACTAGCCAGGTCGACCTCGGTCGTGACCGCTCCGCGATCCGGTCGCTGTGGGTCGCCGCCGCCGCCGTGCATCTGGGGATTCGGGTTGTCGTCGTCGCCGCGATAGCGGTCGGGGTCGCGGTCCATTCGCTGGGATTCGGCAGCTACGGCGGCGATCTCGGTGCCGCGCTGGGCAAGAGCGATGGCGTCTGGTACCTCGGGATCGCCCACCACGGCTACGGCCCGCTCCCGCCGACCGGCGCGAACGGCGTCTACCTCACCCGCACCTCGCTGGCGTTCTTCCCGCTGTATCCGCTGCTGATCCGCGCCGTGCATGTCACCGGGCTCCCGTACCTCGGGTCGGCGCTGGCCGTGACCGCGATCGCCGGGGTGGTCGCTGCGGTCGCGATCGCGCGATGGGCAGCCGCGATCGCGGGAGAGCGCGCCGCCATCGTCCTTCTCGTGGTGTGGGAGCTGTTGCCGGCAAGCGTCGTACTGAACATGGCCTACTCGGAGCCAGTGTTCGTCGCGGCGGCCGCGTGTTGCCTGCTGGGCATTCAGCGGCAGCGGTGGATTTTCGCCGGGTTCGCCGCCGCGGTGGGCGGCCTGACCAGACCGACCGGCGGCGCGCTGGTGCTCGCGGTTGCCGTCGGTGGAGCGCTCGCCCTGTGGCGCCGCCGGACGGCCTCACAGCCCGACGGCGGTGGCCGTCGCCGGCTCGCTCTCGCCGTCGCCGTGGCGGTGCTGATCGGTCTTGCCGGACTCGTCACCTCCCTCGCGCACGTCGCGTCGCGCACCCGTCGTTGGGACGGCTGGTTCTGGCTCGAGCGGACGGCGTGGCACAGCGGTCTCGACTGGGGCCGCGCGACACCGGCCACGATCGGCCGACTGTTCACCGGGCACGACCCGACCCGGCGGCTTCCGGAGGCGGTCGCCGTGCTGACCGTGATCGGGGTCCTGGCGCTGGCCGGCTGGGCGATGCACCGCCGGCCCCGGATCGATCCCGGGGCTGGCGGCTACACCGCGGTGGCGGCAGTGCTTGCGATCGGCGAACGCAACTACGTCTACGTCAAGCCCCGGCTGTTGTTCGTCTGCTTCCCCGCGCTGTTGCCGCTCGCCACGTGGCTGGCGCAGCGGTCACCCGCCCGGCTGCTGGCGTTCGGCGTCCCGGTGGCGATCCTGAGCGTCGCCTACAACACCTACCTACTCGTCGGCTGGCCGCGGGCGATCTAGCGTCGTGACACTAGTGTCGTGAGTCAGGAGGTCGGCGGGCCGCTGCGTGCCGGCGGCCGCCACTGCCGTCGCCATCGCCATCGCCCGGTACGACGGGCAGTCTGCACGGCGGCGAAGCGCTCCTGGCGCAGTTCGTCGGCCTCGGCGTCGTCGACGGGGGCAAGTGTCCCGACGACCATGCCGAGGAGATGGTCCGCCAGCGTCGGGTTGCGAGCGAGCGCCGGTCCGTGGAGGTAGGTGGCGACGAGCGATCCCTGAACCGCTCCGTCCACCCCGAGCGTGCCATTGCCGACCCCGTCGCGAACGACACCGAGCGGCTCGGCGGACGGCCCGAGGTTGGTCCGGCCGCCGTGGTTCTCATAGCCGGTAAGGGCGCCGACGCCGATGGTGCTGTTGGTGAGCAGCTCGCCGACGGCCCGTGGTCCCTCGAGCCGGTCGGTCGTGCAGTCGATCAACCCGAGGCCGGCGTGGACGGCGCCGGTCCCCTCCAGAAAGCTCTCGCCGAGGATCTGGAACCCGGCGCAGACCGCGAACACCGGGGCGCCACGTTCGGCCGCGGCCTTCAGCGCACCGTCCGACAGCCGGGAGACCGCCAAGGTCTGGGCGCTGTCCTCGCCGCCGCCGAGGACATAGAGGTCGGCCTGGGCTGGCAGCGGTTGATCGATCTCCACCGCGACGGTCTCCGCGTCGATCCCGCGCCAGCGCAACCGCTCGGTGAGGACAAGGGCATTGCCACCGTCGCCGTACGTCCCGAGAACTGCGGGGTAGATCAGCGCTATGCGCACCGGGTCGCCGCGGCTAGCCATCGCTGACCACGCGTCGGTAGGTCTGAAAGGCGGTGTAGTTCGCCAGCACCTCGACCGGCCCCCCCGCGGCGGCCTTTCGCAACGCGGCGGCGGGGTTGTCGACCCTGGTGTACTCGACTCCGGCGTAGCGCAGGCGAAGCGCGACGTCGCGCGAGCGCTCGCCGGTCGCGACCGCGCGCCGTCCGCGCAGGAGCTCGAACGGGACGTCCCACAGCCACGACGGGTCGCGGCCGTCGGCGGCGCGGGCATTCACCGCAACGACCACGTCGGCCTGCTCGGGTGGGACCATCGTCAGTGCTTCGGTCCAACCGGCCGGGTTCTTGGCGAGCAGCAGTCGGACCGGCTGGCCGGCGTACTCGGTCCGCAGGTAACGGCCCTCCACCGAGCTGATCGCCGCCATCGCGGTGAGCGACGCGGCGGCCGGAACCAGCCAGACGCCCGCGGCCGCCGCCGCCATCGCCGCGTTTCCGACGTTGACCTGGCCCGGCAGGGCCAGCTCGACGGCATGGCCCTTGCCGTCCGGACCGATCACGGCGCCGCCCTCGGCTCGCCAGTCAGGCGTCGGGCGCCGAAGGCCGCAGTCACTCGACCAATCCTCACCGTCGCGGACCAGTACGCCGCCGCAGGCCGGACACACGGAGGTGTCGTCGTGCCAGCGCTGCCCGGCGGCGACCCAGATCGGTGTGGGCGAGTCGATAGCGGCCCAGGTCACCAGCGGGTCATCACAGTTGGCCACCGCTACGGGTGCGGTCGGTGCCTGGAGCGCGTCTCGCCAGATTTCGGCCAGCCGGCGCACTTCGGCGTACCGGTCGAGCTGGTCGCGGCTGAGGTTGAGCAGGACCGCGACGCGAGGCCTGACGGCGGTGATCACGGAGGGCAGGAACGGCTCGTCGACCTCCAGCACACCTCGCTGGGTCTGCGGATCGCGGGTGAGAGCGGCCGTCAACCCAGTCGGGAGGTTGGCGCCGCCGGCGTTGCTGACGACCGGGCCAATCGTGCTCAGCGCGGCGACCAGAAAGGTGCGCGTTGTCGACTTGCCGTTGGTGCCGGAGACCAAGGCGAAGTCGCGTCCGGCGGCTGCGCGTTCGAGGGCCTGGGGGTCCATCGCGAGGGTGATCCGGCCACCCACGGTGGTGCCGTCGCCGCGTCCGGTGAGGCGGGACAGGCCGGCCGCGGTGGAGCCGGCCGCGCGAGCGAGCGCGTAGCGGGCGCTCGTCACCCCTTCACGTTGGCGCGCGCGATGAACACGATCGTGGCGTAGAGAGCGCCGGTCAGCGCCGCGACGACCGGCCACATCGTGCGAACCACTTTCGCGGGAGCAGTCGAGAGCACCTTCGCGATGCCCACTCCGGCCGCCAGCAGGGACACGCTGAACACCGCCATGA
The DNA here is from genome assembly GCA_025980465.1 of Frankiales bacterium. Taxonomy (GTDB): domain Bacteria; phylum Actinomycetota; class Actinomycetes; order JAFAQI01; family JAFAQI01; genus JAICXJ01. The sequence goes on from JAICXJ010000010.1 coordinate 13,216, forward strand.
CGATGACGAACTTGTCCTCGGTGGTCACGGTCGCTCTCCCTGGTGATCAGCCGCACCAGCGGCCCGATGTCTCCTTGACAGGGTCTGACAGCGAGAGCCTATCGAGCCCGGTCGTGGCGGTGGTGACGTGGCTCGCGGCGCGAGACCCGGCCGGTCTTCGCACCGGTCGTCGACAGCGCTCGGGCGGTGTTCACCAGCGGGACGTGGGAGAACGCCTGCGGGGTGTTCCCGAGCTGGCGGCCCGCCTTGGGATCCCACTCCTCGGAGAGGAGCCCGACGTCGTTGCGAAGGTCCAGCACTCTTTCGAAGGTGGCTCTCGCTCGCTTCTCCTGGCCGATCAGATGCAGGTCGTCGGCGAGCCACAGAGTGCAGGCGAGAAACGCTCCCTCGGTGCCGCGCAGGCCGTCGCCGGCCTGACCGTTGTCGTAGCGCAGCACGAAGCCATCGTGGGTGAGCTCGCGGGCGATCGCCTCGACCGTGCCGATCACCCGCTCGTCGTCGGGTGGCAAGAACCCAACCTGAGGGATCAGCAGTAGTGCGGCATCGAGGCCCTCTGAGCCGTAGGACTGGGTGAAGGTCATCCGGTCCGAGTCGAACCCCTTGGCGCAGACCTCGGCATGGATGTCGTCGCGGATCGCCCGCCAATGGTCGACCGGGCCGGGAAGACCGAACTGCTCGTTGGCAAGTACGGCTCGGTCGAACCCCACCCAGGCCATCACCTTGGAGTGCACGAAATGCCGCGGGTCCCCGCGCATCTCCCACAGCGACTGGTCGGGCTCTGCCCACCGCCCCTCGAGCTCGTCGAGGATGATCCGCTGGAGGTCCCACGACTCGTCGTGAGTGGCGCCGAGACCGGACGTGCGATCGAGGTGCAGCGCGTCGAGCAGCTCGCCGTACACGTCGAGCTGGAACTGTCCGGACGCCTCGTTGCCGATCCGTACCGGCGTCGAGCCCGCATAACCGGACAGCCACGGCAGCTCCAGCTCGGTGAGCCGGCGCTCACCCGCGATGCCGTACATGATCTGCATGTCCTTCGGGTCGCCGGCGACGGCCCGCAGCAGCCACTCGCGCCAGGCCTTGGCCTCCTCGGTGCAGCCGGCGTACAGCAGCGCCTGCAGCGTCATGCTGGCATCACGCAGCCAGCAGTAGCGGTAGTCCCAGTTGCGCTCGCCACCGAGTGCCTCCGGTAGCGAGGTCGTGACCGCGGCGACGATGCCGCCGGTCGGCCGGTAGGTGAGGGCCTTCAGCACCGTCAGCGACCGCGTCACTGCGTCGCGCCATTCGCCGTCGTAGTGGATGTGGGCTGCCCACTCGATCCAGGCCGTCTCGGTATCGCGCAGCGCCTGTTCGGGGTCGATCACGCGCGGGGGTCGCTGATGCGAGGCCTGCCAGGTCAGCACGAACGGCACCCGGTCGCCTGCGCCGACGGTGAACCGGGCGCGGTGCGAGAACTCGTCAGGCTCGAGCTCGATGGGGGAGCGGAGGCACAGCGAATCGGGCCCGGCGATCATCCGTATCCCGCCGTTGATGGCTCGCACCCACGGCAGGATCCAGCCATAGTCGAAGCGGACCCGGATCGCCGTCTCCATCTCGACCCGGCCGGCCACGCCCTCGACGATTCGTACGACGTCAGGCGCCTCCCTGCGCGGCGGCATGAAGTCGATGATTCGCACCACCCCGGACGAGGTCTCCCACTCCGTCTCAAGTACCAAGGTGTCGTCGCGATAACGGCGACGGGTGCATTCCGGGCCGCCGGCGGGGCCGAGCTGCCACATGCCGTTGTCCGGCGTGCCCAGCAAGGCGGCGAAGCAGGCGCCCGAGTCGAAGCGGGGAAAGGCGAGCCAGTCGATCGAACCGCAGCGGCTCACCAGCGCTGCGGTGTGCAGGTCGCCGAGCAAGGCGTAGCTCTCGATCGGCTGGTGGGTGGCAGAGCTCATCCACGTAGGCTTGCAGAAAGTGATGAAGGTCGCATCAGGGGCGGGAGATCCGGAGGCTGTGGTGCGGGCTCCTCGCGTCCTGGTCGGGGTCGTCACCGCCGCCGCCCTGCTCGCTGTCGCGGGTTGCAACAGCTCGTCGCTGACCAAGCAGGAACTGGTCGTCTACTTCAACGACAACGCCACCGAGGCGCAGCACGTGGCGGCCTTGCACGCTTGCGCTCATGCGGCTCCCGCCGCAAGCCCGGAGCCGATCACGACCAGCAAGCTGCCCGCCGACCAGGTCGGCAACGTCCGGTTCCGAGTCGACCACGCCAACGACAAGGACATCGCGCTGCTGACGGAATGCCTCACCAAGCAGCCCGGGGTGAAGGGCTTCGACGTACCCGACCTGACCGACTAGTGCTTTAGTTGGAAGGCAGGCTGGCGAGATACGCCGCCGCGGCCTCCCCGCCGCTGGCAAACAGCCGCTGCTGGTCGGCGGGCGTGAGGTGGAAGTCGGTCGCAGCCAGCCCGAAGCTGTCGACGAAGATCGTGCGCTTCGCTTTCTCGGGCGGCAGGTAGTAGCGGCTCGCATTGTCGAGCAGGGTGCGAAGGCAGGCGAGCGCCTCGTCGACGGGACCGTCCAGCTCCGCCGGGCTGATCGGCGTTGGCCCGACCGACGACAGTTTCACGCCGATCGTCGGCCAGCGGCTCGGCCGCCCGTCGCTGCGATCGAAGACCTCGACCGGGAAGTTCGACAGCAGGCCGCCGTCGACCCAGGTGACATCTCCGGCAGCAAAGCGTGAGCTGCCGTCGTTGGACGCTGCGGCGTGGAAGCGCACGGGTGTGAAGAAGAACGGGATCGACATCGACGCCCGGACCGCGTCGACGATCCTGGCGTCGTCGACTGCGACGCCGTACTCGGGGTAGTCCCACGGCAGCCTGACCAGCTTCTTCCGTGAGATGTCCGCGGTGTGCACGATCAGGCTGTAGCGCATCGCCGCGGGAAGCGAGCTGCCCGGGTCGTCCATCTTCAGCTGGCCAAAGGTGGTCACCCCGATGCTCTCGAGCGCGCTGCCGAGCCACTCGACGAGATACTTCCCGTCGTAGAGACCTTCGTGACTGAACAGGTCGATCGCCGCGCCGACCTTGCCGAGGTGACGCTCCTTCCAGTCCCCGGAGGAGAACGCCGGGTAGTCGATCGAGTCCATGAAGGTCCGCAGGTCGGTCATCGGCCGGCCCGCCCGCTGAAGTGCGGCGACCAGCGACGCGACGATCGCTCCGGCGCTGGTCCCGGCGACGCGGGGGAACGTCCAGCCCTCGGCGGCGAGCGTCATCACCGCGCCGACCAGCCCGATGCCCTTGACGCCACCGCCCTCCAGAACCAGGTCTGCCTGTTGCATGACCTCACTATCAGCCGCGTAGTGTCCTGACCGCCACCATGAGCACCACGTCGCGCGGCCCGGCGCGCCTCTCCCGGCCTCATCAGGCGTTGGTGGCGGTCTGCCTGCTGCACGCCGTCACGCCATATCTGCTGCGCGGCCTCCACCCCGGCTACGGCTGGGATGAGACGGTCTACATCAGTCAGATCGACCCGCACACGGTTGCCGGCTACTTCAGTGCACCGCGCGCTCGCGGGCTCACCTTTCTGACCGCGCCCGCGGCGCTGCTCACGTCCTCGGTGTCGGTGATGAGGGCCTGGCTCACCGTGTTGTCGGGTGTCGGTCTCTACGCCGCGTTCCGGCCGTGGGCGGGACTCAGACGCGGCTGGACGGTGCCGGTTGCGGCACTGCTGTGGTCCGGAGTCTGGGTCGACATCTACTACGGCTACATGGCGATGCCCAACCAATGGATCGCCTACTGCGCAGTGGCGGCGTGTGGCTGGCTGCTCCGCGCCCGCGCCGAGCCGGAGGCATGGACGCCGCGGATCGGACTCGGTGTCGCTCTCCTCGTCGCTGCCTTGATCCGGCCGTCGGACTCGGTCGCCATCGTGGTCCCGCTGCTGGCGTTTGTGTCGATCGACCGCACCTCGGCACCTCGCGCTCGGCTCGGTGTTGCCGGCGTGATGGTGGCGTCGGTCGCAGTCGGCTGGGTGGAGTGGGTGATCGAAGCCTTCGTGCGGTTCGGCGGCCTGGGTGCCCGGCTGGACGCGGCGAGCGTCGAAAACGGCGGCACCGGCTTGCATTGGGAGCTCGGTGCACAGTTTCGGGCGCTGGGGGGCCCGCTGCTGTGCCGGAACGGCTGCGTCGCCTCCACGCCGTTCACCGACCAGGTCTGGTGGCTGGTGCTTGCGGTGCTGGTCGTAGTCGGTCTGATCGGTGCGGTGCGGCTACGGGCAGGCATCGCCCGGATGGACCTGCTATGCGGCGCGGTCGCCGTCGTACTTGCACTGGAATACGTCGTGCTGATCGGGTACGCCGCACCGCGGTTCCTCGCCCCGTCGTACGCACTGCTCGCGATCCCGGTCGCCGAAGGGGTGCTGTGGATCGTGCGTTCGGCGAGTGCTCGCCATTGGCGGGTCGCGGTCACGGCCGTGCTGGTAGCGGCGTTCGCTGTGCAGGAAGTCGGTCAGGCCCGAATCGTTCGGGCGATCAGTGCCTCCAACGATCGCGACACCAGCCGGTCGGCGCAGTTGGCGCGCTTTCTGCGTGCCCATGGCGTATCTCGGCCCTGCGCACTGACCGGACTCGCCGCCGGACCGACGTCATTCCGGCTCGGGTGCTTCGGCACCGACACGATCAAGTGGGTTCCGATCGCGGAACGCCTCGCACGAAGCGGGCGCTCGACCGTCGTGATCATCTTCAACCACCGCACCGCAGCGCTGCCGTTCTACGCCGGGTGGCCGATGGTGGAGTTCCGGGAGCCCGGGTACCCGGTGTGGCGAGTCTGGATCGACCGTGCGACCGTCTCGAGCTCAGGCGGCGCCTCGTAGCGCGACGTCGTCGAGCAGGCCGAGCGCGCTGAGCAGCTCCCGAGCTTCGGCCGCGGTGCCGACCCGCTGACACACCGCGAGCGCGGCTTTCCGGCGCTGCTCGGCAGACAGTGGCGCCAAGGCGAAGTCGGTCAACAGCGTCTCGCGGCGAGTGTCGCCTGGCTTGCCGCGCTGGGGGCTCCGGGTCGTCATGTCCTGACAATTGCGCGAGGACCTGAGTTGGACCTGAAATTCGCCTCGCACCTGACCCGGAATGCCTCATCCGCCACACATGTGTCCACCTTCACCGGCGGCCGGCGCGGCGATGCCACGTGGCGATACCCACCCGACATGCCGGTGACCTACGATCCCCCCACACCGACCGGGAGGGCTGCCATCAGATGACGACGGTGCAGAGCGATGAGCACATCGCCCCTACGACCGAGATCCGGGAAGGCGAGTACGGCGAGAAGATCGCCGTCGTCGAGCCGGGCGGCGCCGAGTTCATTCCCCTCAACGAGCGTCACGGCAAGCCCACCCGCCTGTTCTGGACCTGGATGTCGCCGAACTTCGAATTCGCGACGGTGTTCGTCGGCTTCCTCGCGATCCAGGCGTTCGGTCTCACCTTCGGCCAGGCGGTCTGGTCGATCGTCCTCGGCACCGTCCTCGGCTCCGTCACGATGGGCGCGCTGTCCGCCCGCGGGCCCGAGTACGGGGTGCCGCAGATGGTGCTTTCGCGGATCTCGTTCGGCTACTGGGGAAACAGCCTCCCCGCTGGGATCAACGCAGTCATCGCCGGGATCGGCTGGTTCGCGGTCAACAGCGTGTCGGGGGCCTTGGCCCTGACCAGCCTGTGGAGCATCAACAAGTACCTCAGCCTGATCATCATCGTTGCCGCCCAGATCGCCATCGCGCTCTACGGGCACAACCTGGTTCATCTCTTCGAGAAGGTTGCGTTCCCGCTCCTGTTCGTAGCGTTCGGCCTCGGCGCGATCTGGACCTTCAAGGACGCGCACTACGGCGCAGCGCCGCCGTACCACGGTGGGATCGGCGGATTCCTGATCGCGCTCGGCGCCACCTTCGGGTATGCCGCCGGCTGGAACCCGTACGCCTCGGACTACACCAGGTACATGGCACCGAACACGAGCAAGGCTGCGACGGCTTGGTGGAGCGGCTTCGGGGTAGCGCTCTCCTGCATCTTCCTGGAGATCGTCGGCGCCGGTTTCGCAACGATCTCGGGTGGCGCGGGCTTTGCTGGTCCTGGTCCGTTCGTGTCGCCCTACCCACGAGCTGTTCGGGACCTGGTGCTGTTGTCGATCGCGGTTGGTGCGGTGGCAGCGAATGTGCTGAACATCTATTCGGGCTCGATGTCTTTCGTGACACTCGGCTTCAAACTGCAGCTGTCACTTCGCAGAGCGCTGGCCGCGGGGGTTTTTGGCATCGCAGGTTTCATCGTCGCGATGGTCGGCATCAACAACATCAACGACTACGAAAACTTCCTGCTGATCATTGCCTATTGGATCAGCCCCTGGCTCGCAGTCTTCTTCGTCGACCAGCTGTTGCGGCGTGGGAACCAGGCGGACAAGTTGTTCGACCACAAGTGGGAGAACCTCGCCGGCCCGATCGCCATGGCCGTCGGTATGGCGGTCTCGATCCCGCTGTTCTCCAACCAGACCAAGTTCGTGGCGTACCTGCCCAAGCACCACCCGAAGCTCGGCGACCTCACATTCGAAGTAGGTTTCGTCGTCGCCGCCCTCGTCTACGCGGCGCTGTACAAGATATTCGGTAACAAGCGCCCGAGGACGATCGAGCTGCCGGCGTAAGTGGCGACGCTTTCGCCGGACGATCGGCGCTGGCTCGACGTCGCAATCGCGGAGGCTACGGCGGGCCGCGACGAGGGTGGCATCCCGATCGGTGCGGCTCTCGTTGCTGACGGGAAGCTGCTCGCGGGCGGGCACAACCGCCGGGTCCAACACGGCAGCGCGATCCACCATGGCGAGACCAACGCGCTGGAGAATGCCGGCCGCCAGCCGGCCGCCGTCTACCGACGGTCGACGATGTATACGACGCTGTCGCCGTGCGACATGTGCAGCGGCGCGATCCTGCTCTATGGCATCCCGCGGGTGGTCATCGGGGAGAACGCCACGTTCATGGGTGCTGAAGACCAGCTGCGCAGCCGCGGGGTAGAGGTCATCGTCGCCGACGATGAGACCTGTCGGACCCTGATGAAGGAGTTCATCGCCACCAGCCCCGAGTTGTGGAACGAGGACATCGGCGAGGAAGACTGACGGCGTGAAGGTCACGGTCGTCGATCATCCTGTCGTCGCAGCAAAGCTCGGGGCGCTGCGTGAGGAATCGACGCCGACGCCGGTGTTCAGACGGCTGGTGGATGACCTCGTGACATTGCTCGCGTATGAGGCGACCCGCAGCCTCGGGGTCGAGCCGGTGACGATCACCACCCCGATCACGACGACGACAGGGGTCCGGCTGACCTCGCCGCCACCGCTCGTCGTACCCGTACTGCGGGCGGGGGTCGGGATGCTCGACGGTCTGATCCGGCTGCTTCCGGACGCCGAGGTCGGGTTCGCGGGCCTGGTCAGGGACGAGACCACGGCGCAGCCGTCCTGGTATGCCGAGCGGCTGCCGGAGGATGCGGCCGGGCGGGGAGTGTTCGTGCTCGACCCGATGCTCGCGACCGGCGGCACCCTGATCGCGGTAGTCCAAGCGCTGCTCGCCCGCGGCGCCGAGGCGGTCACCTGTGTCTGCCTGCTGGCGGCGCCGGAGGGCATCGAGCGGGTTCGCAGCGCATTCCCGGCTGACAACGTGTCGCTCGTCGTCGCTGCGGTCGACGAGCGGCTCGATGAGCGGGCCTACATCGTGCCGGGACTCGGTGACGCCGGCGATCGGCTCTTCGGCAGCGCCGCCGGCTGACCGAGCCGCCCGGCGCGACGCTGCCGCCGGCAGCGTCTTTCCGTCGACCGGGACTGGCGGCGTCTACGATCCCAGCGTGGAGGCGGGGACCGCGGCGCTGTTGTTCAGCGACATCGAGGGGTCGACCCGACTGCTGCAGGACCTGGGGCCGACCTATGCCGAAGTCCTGGTAGCGCACCGTGAGTTGCTGCGGGAAGCGTTCGGGAACTACGACGGCCAGGTAGAAGGTAGCGAAGGCGATTCGTTCTTCGTGACCTTCCCGAATCCAACCGACGCCGTGTCCGCGGCGACCGCAGGTCAGCTGGCACTGGCTGACCACGACTGGCCGCTAGGTGCCGGCGTGCGGGTGCGCATGGGGCTTCATCTCGGAATGATCCAGCCGGTCGCCGACACGATCGTGGGTATGGCGGTCCACGAAGCGGCCCGCATCTGCGACGCCGCGCACGGTGGGCAGGTACTCGCCTCCGACGAGGTGGTTCGGCTGGCCGAGACCAGCAGCGAGATCGGATGGACCTGTGTCGGCGAGCATCAGCTGAAGGACCTCGCCGGTCCGATGCGACTGCATCAGCTGATCCATCCCAAGCTTTCGACCCAGTTCCCGCCGCCCCGCTCCCAGGGTGGTGCGAGAACCAACCTCCCCTCGCAGCCGACAGCCTTCATCGGTCGTGCCTCCGAGATAGCGCACGCGCGGGAGCTGGTGCTGACCGGCCGACTAGTCACGGTGACGGGCGCCGGCGGCGTCGGCAAGTCGCGCATCGCGCTGCGCACCGCGGCGGACCTGGTGTCGGAGTTCGCCGGGGGCGTGTGGTTGGTCGATCTCGCTTCGGTGGCTGACCCCACAACGGTGGTAGCCGCGATCGCTGCGAGCCTCGGTTCTCAGGCAGCTGTCGCGGCTGAGCTCACCCAGTCGATCGACAACCAGCGAATGTTGTTGTTGATCGACAACTGCGAGCACTTGATCGCTGCGACGTGCGAGGTGGTCAGCGAGTTGCTGCTCCGCTGCCCGAATGTCACGGTGTTGACGACGAGCCGGGAACCCCTCGGCATCATCGGTGAGTTGGTGTGGCGCGTGCCACCGCTGGCGCCGGGCGACGCGGTCGAGCTGTTGACCGTGCGCGCGCAGGCCGTCAACGACAGGTTCGCGGTCACTGACGCGAATCGGGGTGCCGTCGATGCCGTCTGCCAGCGCCTTGATGCGATCCCGCTGGCGCTCGAGCTCGCTGCGGCACGGCTGACAACGTTGTCGGTCGAACAGCTCGAAGCACGGTTGGATCAACGCTTTCGGCTGCTGTCGGGTGGAGTGCGCGGCGTCCTCGAGCGGCATCGCACCCTGCAGGCAACCGTTGACTGGAGCTACAACCTGCTGTCACCGGACGAGCAGGGGGTGCTTCGTCGCACTGGCGTGTTCGCCGGAAGCTTCCCGCTGGCAGCCGTCGAAGCGGTCGTGGACGGCTTGGACCCGATTGATGTTGTCGATCTGATTGATCGGCTCGCGCGTAAGTCGCTGATCGTGGTCGAGGGTGGCGGACCCGAGCCGCGATATCGGCTGCTCGAGACGGTCCGCCAGTATGCCGTGGACCAGCTGCTGCGCGGCGAGGAGCTGATTGCCGCCCGCAACGCGCATCTGAGGTGGATCGGCGAGGTCATGACCGCGGCCGCGAGCACGCTGTGGCTGGGGGGCGACGAAACGACCTGGCTGATGAGGCTTGACGCTGAGGAAGGCAACATCCGTGCCGCTGTGAACTGGGCGCTGGAGCGGGGGTACGCCGCGCAGGCGGCGACGATCGTGTTCGGAGCTATGGGTTGGTTCGTCAGCCGGGGCCGGTCAGCGGAGGGGCTGCGACTGGCGCAGCAGGTGCTCGCCGCTGATCCGGGCGGCGTGGAGGAGGCGCTCGTCGCGCTCTCCGAGATGTCATTGGCGAGCGGCTGCGGCCGGTTGGCGAGCGACATGGTTGATCGGGTTCGCCGGACCGCGGATCGACTGTCGGGGACGCCGCACGAGTGGGCTCGGCCGGTCGGGCTCGCGCACGCTGCGGCGTGGTCGTATCCGCCCGGTGACCTCGCCGGAGCGCGGCAGGCTATCCCGCAATGTGAGCAACTCGTCGAGGAGTCAAAGCGGTACGGGCCAGGCGCAGCCGGCTGGGCGCTGCAGACACTGTTCTGGACGAATCTCGACGCCGGCAATACCGATCGTGCTCGCGACGCCGCCGACCAGGCCTTGGCGGCGGCCGGCGAGGCACGACTATCGATCCTGGAGAGCCGGATGGCGTTCAATCGCGCGCGGATCGCCGCGGTGCAAGGCGACTATGACTCCGCGTGGGAGAACGCCGAGCATGCCGTTCGAGTCGCGCGCGCGACCGGTGAAGCCTTTGTCGTCGCTGCTGCGACGCAGGTGCTGGCTGACGTCGCGCTGGCGCGCGACGACCTGGCCCTGGCCCGGGACCTGCTGGCGAGCACGATCGATGCCGTCGCGGAATCCATGACCCAGGCAGATGTGGACGCTGTGCTCGTCAGGTTGGCCGGCCTGCCCGACGCGTAGACCTGCTCAGCCGGCCGAGGAGTTTGCTTCCGCCGCCGGCGATGGCGCTGCGGTGGGCCTCAGAATGGACCGGTGCGGTACTCGCTGCTCGTCGACCTGACCGGCCGCTCGGTCGTGGTCGTCGGTGGCGGCGCGGTCGCAGCCCGCCGGATTCCGGATTTGCTCGCGGCCGGCGCGACCGTCACGGTGATCGCTCCCGAGGTCGACGGTCGGATTTCTGACGACTGCACCGTCATCCGGCGCGCATATCAGCCCGACGACCTGGTCGGTTCCTGGCTGGCGCTGGCCTGCACCGACGACCCAGCGGTCAATGCGGCGGTCGCCGCGGAGGCGGACGAGCGCGGCGTCTGGTGCCTGAGAGCGGACGAGGCGGAAGCGTCGAGTGCGTGGCGACCCGCGACCGCGGTGGTCGACGATCTCACCGTCGCAGTCAGCGCGGCTGGCGACCCGGGTCGCGCGCGTGACCTGCGCGACGCAATCGAGCAGCGGCTGCTCGCGTCAGATCTCACCGTCCGCCGGACGAGACCCGCCGACGGACGCGTGGTTCTGGTCGGCGGCGGGCCGGGGGATCCCGACTTGCTGACGATGCGCGGGATGCGGGCGCTGTTGGACGCCGACGTCGTGATCACCGACCGGCTCGGGCCGACCGGCCTTCTCGAGCAGTTGGCCGCCGAGGTCGAGATCGTCGATGTCGGTAAGACGCCGGGCGGGCATGCGGCGGAGCAGGCCGACATCAACGCGTTGATCATCGAGCGGGCCCGGGCGGGTCAGCGGGTGGTGCGACTCAAAGGCGGCGACCCCTTCGTCCTCGGGCGGGGAAGCGAAGAGGTCGATGCGTGCCTTGCCGCCGGGGTGACCGTCGAGGTGGTGCCCGGCATTACGAGCGCGATCGCCGCTGCGACCCTCGCCGGCATCGCCCTCACCGAGCGCGGTACGACGCAGCAGTTCACCGTGGCGAGCGGTCATGTGCCACCAGGCGACGATCGATCGACGGTCGACTGGGGCTGCCTGGCTGCCGGCAACGGAACCGTGGTGCTGCTGATGGCGGTCGCCAACCTCGCGCCCATCAGCGCCGCCCTCATCGCCGGCGGCCGTTCCGCCGCTACCCCGGTCGCGATTGTCGAGAACGCTTCGCTGCCGCTGCAGCGGGTCGTCCGCTGCCGGCTGTCCGAGCTCGCGGCAACAGCGACGGCGCACTCCGTCGTACCTCCCGCCGTCGTGATCGTGGGGGAGGTTGTCCGGCTGCCGAGGTAGTCGCTGTCGGATGCCCGACACCCGGTCAGATCCTCGCTTGTGCGCGGATGGGGTACGCCGGAGACTCGCCCTCAGCGGCAGACGAGCCGTGGTGGGGGGTGAGGGAGCGCGCATGTACCACCGGATCGTCGTGGGGACCGACGGCTCGCCGACCGCCGATCGTGCGGTCGACGTGGCGGGGGAGCTGGCGCGCCTGACCGGCGCCCAGCTGCTCGTCGTTTCTGCCTACAGCCCGGTGCGCGCTGCCGTCATGGCGGGAGTCGGCGCTGCTGGGGGCACGCCGGCTCCGTCATGGCTCGGCGACGACGAGCGCGTCGCCGCGGAGGACGTCGTCCGTCGCGCCGGCCAGCGTTTGGCGGACTGCGGCGTGACCGGGTACCCCATCGCTCGCCTGGGGGAGCCCGCGGACGCCCTCCTCGACGCCGCCGAGGAGTTCGACGCCGACCTGCTGGTGATCGGCAGTCGGAGGATCACTGGATTGCCGCGGCACCTTCTGAGCCACGTCGCCGAGCGCGTTGCGCACCAGGCGCCGTGCAGCGTTCACATCGTGCCCACCTGCTGAGTCCGCTTCCGGCAGATCTCGGGCTGCGGCCGGACGCGCGCCCGCCTTGTCGCTACCCAACTCACCTGCGAACGTTGCAGGTCGAGAAGATGGGAGCGATGACCACCACCGGAGGGCGGACGCCGACGCGCCGCGAGCTGACCCGTGCTGAGCTGATCGAGCTCTTCGGCGCGGTTCCGCTGTTCGCCCGACTGGCACCACCGCAGCGTGAGCTGATCGCTACCGCCGCCACGCCGCTGACGGTCAAACGTGGTGCCCTCGTGATCCAGCAGGGCGATCCCGGCGACGCGGTGTATGTCGTCAGTCGCGGCTCGTTGCTGGCGCATCGGGCCAGCCGATCCGGTGAGCGACGGGCCCTCAACGTCATCGAGGCTCCGGGTTCGTTCGGCGAGATCGCGCTCCTCGACGGGCGACCCCGGTCGGTGTCGATCGAGGCGCTCGAGGAGTGCGACCTGTTGGTGGTCTCCCGCACCGATTTCCTCGGTTTGCTCGGCCGCGATCCGCGTCTCGTCGATGGATTACTGAGGGAGCTCGGGCGAATGATCCGCCGGCTGACCGACCAGGTCGCCGACGAGTCACTCCTCGATCTTTCAGCCCGCGTCGCGAAGACCCTGGTCCGCCTCATCGAGCCGCAGCTGGCGGCGGATCCCGGCAGGTCGCCGATCGTCTCGCTGTCGCAAGGCAAGCTGGCTGAGCTCGCCGGCGGCAGTCGGCAGTCGGTCAACGGCGCGCTGGCGACGCTGGTCACCCGCGGCCTGGTGCGGATCGAGGGCCGGCGAATCGTCGTCATCGACATTCCGGGCCTGCACGCCCGTGCTGGCGTCAGCCTTCCCGTCGCGCTGCCGCGCTAGGCGGCCGGGCCCGCCTACTGTCCGGATCCGACTGGTTCCGGCCTGACTAGGCGGATCGGGAACTCGATACGGGGCGGTGCCGGGCGACCACGGGGGCCGTCGCCCGGCACCGCGGCCGAGAGCGTCCGGCGCCGGATCCCCCCGCAGATCGCAGTCCGCTCAGGCGCTGCGCTCAGGGTGCCAGCATCGACGCGAGTTCGTCTATAGCTACGGTCGTAGATGTTGCCTCAAGGTCGTCTTTTTCTGAATCGAAAGGAACCGTCATGGCGGACGCCACTTACGGAATCAGCGAAATCGTCGGGACAAGTCCGGACAGCGTGCAGCAAGCCGTCCGTAACGGCGTCGAGAAGGCCTCACAGACGGTGCGCAACCTTGACTGGTTCGAAGTGACCTCGATCCGGGGTCAGCTCAACAACGGGACGGTCGCACACTTTCAGGTACAGATGAAGGTCGGCTTCCGCATCGAGTAGCGACAGCGCTCCAATCCAGCACGCAACCGTCCTGCGAGTTGACGCGCGACGCGGCGTCGGCTTCTCCCACCCATCTGGCGCACCGGTTGTGTACTCGATTGGGAGCGCCTCACGAAGCCTGACTGACGGTGCTCATGTTGAACTCGGCGACCCGCAGCGCCGGCATCCGGGTACGAGTGAAGTAGTCACCGAACTCACGCCCGAGAGTCTCCTCGGTGCGTCCGGCTTGGCCGAGCCGCTGCAGCATCCCGATCGGGCTCTCGTTGAATCGGAAGTTGTTGACGGCTCCGACGACCTCACCACCCTCGACCAGGAAGACGCCGTCACGGGTCAACCCCGTGAGCAACAGGGTCTGCGGATCGACCTCGCGGATGTACCAGAGGCAGGTGAGCAACAGCCCGCGGTCGGTGGCCGCGACCATGTCGTCGAGCCCGACCGACGGGTCCGGAGCAGTCAGTTCGAGGTTGTCACCGAAAGGTGTGAACGGCAGCCCGGTGAGCTGTGCGGAGTGCCGGGTGCAGATCAGGGCGGCGAGCTCGCCGTCGCGAATCCACTCGGTCGGCTCAATCGGCGCGCCGTTGTCGAACACCGACGCCATCCGGCTCGAGGCGCCGGCGGCAACGAACGGCGTGGCTTGCTGGCCTCGCATCGCCGGGTCGGAGCGCAGCGTGATCGCAAGGTCGGTCAGCCGTTCGCCGACCCGGGTGCCGCCACCCGGCTTGGCGAAGACCGACTGCCCATCGTGGGCGTCGAGAGCGCCGGAGCTCCAGTACGCGTACAGCATGAGGTCAGCGACAGCGGACGGCGGCAAGATCGTCTCGTAGCGGCCGGCGTCGAGCGCTATTCGCTTCTCGCTCCAGCCGAGCCGCTTGGCGACGTCGGCCTCGAGGGCCGGCAGGTCGATCGACGCGACGTCAGCGGCACCCTGTCCGCTCCAGGCAGAGCGCGTGCCGTCAGTGGACCGACCGGTCAGCTCGACCCGGACACTGGGCTGCTCGTGACGAAGCCGCAGCCCGGTCGACGATCCGAGGAACGTCGTCGCGACCGAATGCTCGGCGTACCCGTAGCGGCCCTGGCCGGCGTCGCGGGCGGCGCCGAAGATGTCACCGAGCCAGTGGGCAAGGTCGCCGAGCGCGGCAACCGGTGCGTCGACCGGTGAAGCGTCCCAGTCGGCCGAGGTACGTCCCGGGATCAACTCGGCGGCGTCGTCAGCAACCGTCGAGGCCCTAGCCGCGGCTTCGGCCTCGGCGACGAGCGCCACGACCTGGTCGAGATCGGCGCTGTCGCGGCTCACTGACGCAGCCCGGATACCGTCGGCTCCCGCGACCGTCGCAATAACAGTCACTTCGACCGACTCGGTCACCCCGTTGGTGGTCAGCGTGTTGTTGGCCCAGCGCAGATTGGTCGAGGCGTCGTTGCTCGCGATGACGATGCAGCCGTCGGTTGTCGAGGCGTCGAGCGCACGCTCGACGAGCTCCTGTGGCGACACCTGCTCGCTCACTTGCCTGCCTCCTTGGTGGTGTTGAGGATCTTCACACCGTTGAACAGCGCCGTCGGGCAGCCGTGACTGACCGCAGCCACCTGGCCAGGCTGGCCCTTGCCGCAGTTGAAGGCGCCGCCGAGCACGTAGGTCTGCGGGCCGCCGACGGCCGACATCGAGCCCCAGAAGTCGGTGGTTGTGGCTTGGTACGCCGCATCGCGCACCTGGCCGGCGATCTTGCCCGACTTGATACGAAAGAAGCGCTGCCCGGTGAACTGGAAGTTGTAGCGCTGCATGTCGATCGACCACGACTTGTCGCCCACCACATACAAGCCGTCATCGACGCCGGCGATCAGGTCCTCGGTCGACGGTCCGCCTAAGACCGGCTGCAACGAGACGTTGGCCATGCGCTGGATCGGTACATGCAGCGGCGAGTCGGCATATGCGCAGCCGTTTGACCGCTCGATTCCCGACAGTGCAGCGGTACGGCGGTCGAGCTGGTAGCCGACGAGCGTGCCGTCCTTCACCAGGTCCCAGGTCTGTCCGGCAACGCCCTCATCGTCGTACCCGATCGTCGCCAGGCCGTTGACGGCTTGCCGGTCGCCGGTGACGTGCATGAGGCCGCTTCCGTAGCGGAGCGATCCGAGCTTGTCGGGGGTCGCGAACGAGGTTCCGGCGTAGTTGGCCTCGTATCCGAGCGCACGGTCCAGTTCAGTGGCGTGACCGATCGACTCATGGATCGTCAACCACAGATTGGACGGATCGACGATGAGGTCGTAGCTGCCCGGCTCGACGGACGGGGCTTTCGACTTCTCTTCGAGAAACTCAGGAAGCTGGGCGAGTTCGGCGTCCCAGTCGTAGCCCGTCGTCAGCCACTCCCAGCCGCGTCCGACCGGCGCCGCGATCGTGCGCATGGTCTCGAACCGGCCGGATGCGTCGTCGACCCACAGTGCCGTCAGCTGGCATTGCACGCGTACGCGTTGTTGCGTCGTGACCGTTCCGGCGAGATCGGCGAAGAACTTGTTCTCACGTACCTGCTTGATGTGGGCGTCCACGTGGCGAACCACGTCGGCCCCGAGGAGCTGGCTCGACCAGTCCGCGAGCAACTCGATGCGATCCGCCTCGTTGATCGTGAACGGGTCGATCTCGTAGGACGAGACCCAGGTCTGCTCGCCATGCGCCGGTTCGGCGGCCAGTTCGATGCGTTCGCCGGTGACCGGCTTCGACACCTTCGCGACCTCGACAGCTCGGTCGACCAGTGTGCGAGCCGCTGCCGGGTCGACGACGAGACCGCCGGCGAAGCCCCAAGTGCCGTCGTGGACCACCCGGACCGCGAGCCCACGCTCATCATCGTCGTGACTCGTCTCGAGTCGGGCATCGTGCAACGCGAGGTTGGCCGTCCGGATGCGTTCGATCCGGACGTCGGCGTGCTCGACGCCGAGGCTGCGCGCATGCTCCAGCGCGACGTCGGCGATTTCGCGTAACGGAAGCGCGGTGAACTCGGGGTCGATCTGGTGCGCCATCTGCGCGGGTCAGCTCCTTGGGTTGTCTGCGTACTACTGCCGCGGGTCGAGAACGAGCTTGCCGGTCGTCCGCCGGGAGAGCAGGTCTTCGTGTGCCTTCCGCGCGTCAGCGAGCGGGTACGTGCCGCCGACTACCGGCGACAACTTCCCCGCCGCGACCAGGTCAAGCATCTCGGCCATCGGTTCCTGCACCATGCCCGGCCGGCCGAGACAGTGCACCAGCCAGAAGCCGATCACCGCTCGGCTGCTCTGCAGCAGCGAACCGGCATCGATCGGCTTCGGCGGGGTTCGTGAGGCCATGCCGAACGTTGCAAGCCGGCCGAGTGGCGCCAGCGCGGCAAGGCTCGCGTCGAAAGTCGGACCGCCGGTCATCTCGAGGACGACGTCGACCGGCTTGCCGTCGTTGGCGTCGATCAGCGCGGCCTTGAGATCATCACTTCCCGCATCGACCGTCGCGTCGGCGCCGAGGCTCTCGACCAAGGCGCGCTTGTCGGCAGAGGAAGCGACGCCGATCACCCGGCCGGCGCCCCAGTGCTTGGCCAGCTGGACGGCCAGGGTTCCGACTCCGCCGGCGGCCGCATGGACGACCACCGACTCACCGGTGGCCAGGTGGGTCGACGTGCGCAGCAGGTGGTACGCCGAGAGGCCCTGCACCAGCAGGGCGAGAGCCTGACCGTCGCTGACCGCATCAGGAAGCTCGAACTCCACTCCTGGCATCCCGAGCGCCTTCTCGGCGTACCCGCCCTGACCGACCAACGCCGCGACCCGCCGCCCGTCAGCGGTCCGACCGACGACCTCGCTGCCCGGGATCATTGGCAGCGCAGTGGTCGACAGGTAGCTGTTCTCGGTCTGGTGGGTGTCGGCGTAGTTGACCCCGGCGCCGGACACCTCGATCAGATCGAAGCCGTCGACGGGGTCCGGATCGGCGACCTCGCTGAGCGTCAGTACCTCGGGCCCGCCGTATTCGGTGATCCGGATCGCACGCATGCCACGACCCTATGGCCGCCGGGTACGGGGGCGGCGGGAACGCCGGGCCGACTAGCCGGCTAGAGCTCGGGCCGGAACGGTCGCGGTGGCGGCTTCAGGTCGGCGCGCGGGCAGGTCTCGAGCGTGAGACCGCCGTAACCGAGCGCCTCGTTGCACAGGTCGGACACCGTCAGGCCGTGGCGCTGACCGATGCGGGTGATGGTCGCGCGGAAGATCGTGATCTCGTAGCGAGTCGGTACGCCGTACGCGATCTGGATCGTCCCGAGCAGCTCGGAGCTGCCGGTGCCCCCGTCGGTGCCGTTCCAGGCCCGGTCGTAGCGCCGCCAGGTCGCCGGCTCCGACCACCACACGCCGTCCATCCGGACGTCGTGGAGGGCCAGCTCCATGAGCACCCGCCGGGCGGACTCCTCCGGAAGAACAGCCGCTGGCCGGATCACCTCGGTGACGACACCGTCGTCGTAGGCCTCGGTCAGCAGCAGTTCGAGATCGTCCACGATGTGCCTTTCGTTGCAGCGCCCTTGTGCTAATTGTCGGCCTTTGTAGGTCCCGCCTGAAATGGTTACTTCGGAGGGTCAAGCTGCCCGTTCTGGTGGGTCACGTCCGAAATGCTCCGAGACCACTACGCTTGGTCCGTGGTTTCCGTGGACACCGATACCCGCGTCGACGAGCGTCCTGACGTTCTGCCGACCGACGACGGCGACCATGAACGCTTCGCGCACTACGCCGATCGCGACCGGATCACCGAGGCGATGGTCACCGGTACGCCGGTGGTCGCGCTCTGCGGAAAGGTGTGGGTCCCGAGCCGGGATCCGAAGAAGTATCCCGTGTGCCCCGAGTGCAAACGGCTGTTCGATCTCGGTCCAGCGGGGCGGATGCGGGATTGGAAGGACCGCTCAGGCCAGACGTGACTGGGCCGCCTGGCCGGTTTGGGGGATACTCGGGGTATGGCTGAGAAGTGGTTCCCGCAGTTCCCGAAGTTCGACAACCTCGAGGAAGAGCGTCAGCACCGCAAGGAACGGCTGGCAGCCGGCTTCCGGTTGTTCGCGAAGTTCGGCTTCGAGGAGGGCGTCGCCGGCCACATCACGGCCCGTGACCCGATCGAGCCGGACACCTTCTGGGTGAACCCGTTCGCGGTGCCGTTCGCCCATGTCAATGTGAGCAGCCTGATCCGGGTCAACCACACCGGCGAGGTTGTCGAGGGCGACTACCACGTCAACGAGGCGGCGTTCTGCATCCACTCACGGGTGCACGCGGCACGGCCCGACGTGATGGCGGCCGCGCACAGCCACTCGACCTACGGCCGGGCGCTGTCGACCCTCGGCGAGCTGCTCGAGCCGATCACGCAGGACGTCTGCGCGTTCTACGGAGACCACGCCCTCTTCGACGACTACACCGGCGTGGTGACCGACCTCGAGGAGGGCAAGCGCATCGCGGCCGCCCTCGGCGAGAACAAGGCCGTCATCCTGCGCAACCACGGTCTGCTCACCGCCGGTACGTCGGTCGACTCCGCGGTCTGGTGGTTCATCACGATGGAGCGCAGCTGCCAGGTGCAGCTGCTCGCGAAGGCCGCCGGCACGGTCGTGCACATCGACCTCGACCAGGCCAAGCAGACCCACGATTACGTCGGGTCGGAGCTCGCCGGATGGATCTCGTTCCAGCCGCTCTACACCAAGATCGTCAAGGAACAGCCCGACCTGCTGGACTGATCCGGCGGCCTCACCCACGCCAGGTCACACCACCACCCCGACGCGTTGGGCCCAGTTGTCGAAATCGACGATGCCGACGATCCTCGGCTGGTCGACTACCGCTCGCTGACCGACGTATCGCTGCGGACCTCGTTCGAGCCACCGCACGGGCTGTTCATCGCGGAGAGCGCGCTCGTCATCCGCCGGGCGATCGAGGCCGGTTACCTGCTGCGGTCGGCGGTGATGACGCCGAACTGGTTGGAGCGGACAGCGCCGGCGCTCGACGGCTCGCACGCACCGGTCTATCTGGCATCAGAGGCACTCCTTCGGCAACTCACCGGCTTCCACGTGCACCGAGGTGCGCTCGCATCGGTCCATCGGCGCCCGTTACCGGCGCTCACCGATCTCCTCGCCCGATGCCGACGGCTGGCGGTGATCGAGGACATCGTCAGCCACACCAACCTCGGGGCGATCTTCCGGACCGCCGCCGCGATGGGCATCGACGGCGTGGTGATTTCCCCTCAGGCCGCCGACCCGCTGTATCGGCGATCGGTGCGAGTCTCGATGGGCGCCGTCTTCACGGTGCCCTACGCGCGGGCGACGATGTGGCCCGGCGCCCTTCGCGAGATGCAGGACGCCGGGTTCACCGTGGCGGCGTTGACGCCGACGCCCGACGCGGTGTCGCTGCGGGATTTCGCTGCTACGTCGAGCGAGAAGCTCGCCATCGTTGTCGGCACCGAAGGAGGCGGCCTCAGCGGTGATGTGGTGGCGGCGGCGGACGTCGCGCTGCGGATCCCGATGGCAGCCGGCATCGACTCGTTGAACGTCGCGACCGCAGCCGGTATCGCGTTTTGGGAGGTTGGCCGGGCTTAGCGCCTACTTCTCCTGCTTGCCGAGCAGGTCGACGACCAGCTGGGAAGGCCGCTGGCGGGCGGTGATCAAGCCGGGGGATGCTGTTGCGGACCCCGGGCGGGGTAGAAACCACATCATGAGCACATCCGCCACGCCGATTGCCGCCTCCGGAACCTTCACGATCGGAGCCGACCTGACGGTTCACCGGCTCGGGTTCGGGGCGATGCAGCTGACGGGTCATGGAGTCTGGGGCGAGCCGGCCGATCGCGACGAATGCATTCGGGTCCTCCGCCGCGCAGTCGACCTCGGTGTCGATCTGATCGACACCGCCGACTCCTACGGACCGTTCGTCTCAGAGGACCTCATCCGTGAGGCGCTGCATCCGTATCCCGAGCAGCTGGTCATCGCGACCAAGGGCGGACTCACCCGCGCCGGCCCCGGGGACTGGCGAGCGGTCGGCCGCCCGGCGTACCTCCGGCAATGCGTCGAGATGTCGCTGCGACGACTCGGCGTCGAGCGAATCGACGTCTACCAACTGCACCGGGTCGACCCCGATACGCCGCTGGAGGACTCCCTCGGCGAGCTCAAGCTAATGCAGGACGAAGGCAAGATCCGCCACATCGGAGTCTCCGAGGTCGGTGTCGAGACCATCGCGGAGATGCGCAAGGTGGTCGAGATCGTCAGCGTCCAGAACCTCTACAACCTCACTGCCCGACAACACGAGGACGTCGTCGAGTACTGCGAGCGTGAGGGGCTTGGCTTCATCCCGTGGTTCCCCCTTGCTACCGGCAAGCTCTCGGCCGACGGTGGTCCGCTGGCGAAGGCGGCTGCCGATCATGGCGTCTCGGCCTCGCAGCTCGCGTTGGCCTGGCTGCTGCGACGCTCGCCGGTGATGTTGCCGATTCCCGGCACGTCGAAGGTCGCGCACCTCGAGGACAACTGCGAAGCCGCGCTGGTCGAGCTGACTGACGAGGAGTTCGACGCGCTCTCGGAGGCCGTCGCTCGATAGGCTCCGGCATCGTGCCGGTGCTTCCCGATCGGGTCGACCGCGACGCACCGGCTCACGCCGAGCGCCGCGAGGCGCTGCTCGGACTCCTGGCTGAGCATGACCGGCAGCTCGCGCTCGCCAATGCCGGTGGCGGGGAGCGTTACGTCGAGCGGCATCACAAGCGCGGCAAGCTGCTCGCCCGCGAGCGGGTCGAGCTGCTCCTCGACCCCGACTCGCCCTTCCTCGAGCTCTCACCACTCGCCGCCTGGGGCACCGACTACACCGTCGGCGCCAGCGTTGTGACGGGGATCGGTGTGGTCGAGAACACCGAGGTGCTCATCCAGGCCCACGACCCGACGGTCCGCGGCGGCGCGGTCAATCCGTTCGGCGCGAAGAAGCAAGGACGCGCCAGCCAAATCGCTCGCGAGAACCGGTTGCCGGTTGTCAACCTGGTCGAGTCAGGTGGCGCCGACCTGCCCACCCAGAGCGAGATCTTCATCCCGGGGGGCGCCGGTTTCCGCGACCTGACGCAAAAGTCCGCCGCCGCGATCCCGACGCTTTCCTTGGTCTTCGGCAACTCGACCGCCGGGGGCGCCTACGTGCCGGGCATGAGTGACTACGTCGTGATGGTCGAGGGCCGGGCCAAGGTGTTCCTCGGCGGTCCGCCGCTGGTGAAGATGGCGACCGGTGAGGTGTCGGAGGACGAGGAACTGGGCGGCGCTGAGATGCATGCTCGGGTCAGCGGACTCGCCGACTACCTTGCGGTCGACGAGCAGGATGCGATCCGGATCGGCCGTCAGATCGTGCGCCGGCTCAATAGGCGCAAGCTCGGTCCAGCTCCGGCGGCGTCGTACTCCGAGCCGTTGTACGACGTCGATGACCTGCTCGGCATCGTGCCGACCGATCTGCGCGAGCCATTCGACCCTCACGATGTGCTGGCGCGCATCCTCGACGGCAGTGAGTTCGACGAGTTCAAGCCGCTGTACGGATCGTCGCTGGTGACCGGCTTCGGGCAGCTGCACGGATATCCGATCGGTGTGCTCGCCAACGCGCGAGGCGTCCTGTTCGCGGAAGAGAGCGAAAAGGCCGCGCAGTTCATCCAGCTCGCCAATCAGAGCGACACGCCGCTGCTGTTCCTTCAGAACACGACCGGATACATGGTCGGCAAGGAGTACGAGCAGCGGGGCATCATCAAGGCCGGCGCCCAGATGATCAACGCGGTCTCGAACAGCGATGTCCCTCATCTGACCATCAACATGGGCGCGTCGTACGGCGCCGGCAACT
This sequence comes from Frankiales bacterium, assembly GCA_025980465.1. Lineage (GTDB taxonomy): Bacteria > Actinomycetota > Actinomycetes > JAFAQI01 > JAFAQI01 > JAICXJ01. The sequence goes on from JAICXJ010000010.1 coordinate 35,449, forward strand.
ACGGGATGTGCGGCCGTGCGTACGACCCGCGGTTTCTGTTCGCGTGGCCCAACGCGAAATCAGCGGTGATGGGTCCGGCGCAGCTCGCCGGGGTGCTCTCGATCGTTGCTCGTGCATCGGCTGAGGCGAAGGGCGCGCCGTACGACGAGGCCGCTGACGCGGCGATGCGGGAGATGGTCGAGAACCAGATCGAGGCCGAGTCGAAGGCGCTGTTCCTCACCGCGCGGGTGTACGACGACGGAATCATCGATCCGCGAGACACCCGGACGGTGCTGGGCCTGGCCCTGTCGGTCATCCACAACAACGAGATTCAGGGACGTCGCGGCTTCGGCGTCTTCCGGATGTAGCGCCAGTGATCAGCCGACTCCTGGTAGCCAACCGCGGCGAGATCGCGCGGCGGGTGTTCCGCACCGCCCGTGAGATGGGGATCTCGACGGTCGCGGTGTTCAGCGACCCGGATGCCGCGACACCCTTCGTGCGAGAGGCCGATCACAGCGTCAGGCTTGCCGGCTCGACACCCGCTGACACCTACCTGCGCGGTGATCTGGTGATCGCGGCGGCTCAGCAGACCGGCGCCGACGCGATACACCCCGGGTACGGCTTCCTCTCCGAGAATGCGGAGTTCGCGCGCTCGGTCATCTCAGCTGGGCTCGTGTGGGTTGGTCCACCACCCGATGCGATCGAGGCGATGGGGTCCAAGCTCGGCGCGAAACGCATGATGCGCGACGCCGGCGTACCCACCCTGCCGTGGGCAGCGGACATCACCGCCGCGGCGGAGGTCGGTTATCCCTTGTTGGTGAAGGCATCGGCGGGGGGCGGGGGTCGTGGCATGCGCATCGTCCGCGACCAGGCTGATCTCGCCGAGGCGGTCGAAGCCGCTAGCCGGGAGGCGGCCGGCGCCTTCGGTGACGCGACCGTGTTCCTCGAGCGCTACCTCGACGCGCCACGTCACATCGAAGTCCAGGTGTTGGCGGACAGCCATGGCAACGTCGTCTCGCTGTTCGAGCGGGAGTGCTCCATCCAGCGACGCCACCAAAAGATCGTCGAGGAGGCGCCGTCACCGGTTGTCGACGAGGCGTTACGCAACCAACTCGGTGCGGCCGCCGTCGCGGCGGCGCGTGCGGTCGGATACGTCGGCGCCGGCACCGTCGAGTTCGTGATGACAGCCGATGGCACCTTTTTCTTCCTCGAGATGAACACTCGGCTGCAGGTCGAGCACCCGGTCACCGAGCTGATCACCGGCCTGGATCTGGTCCGGCTGCAGCTGCACGTGGCGGCCGGCGAACCACTTCCGGCCACCGCACTCGCACCGACCATCGACGGCCACGCCATCGAGGTACGGCTATATGCCGAGGACGCGTGCAACGGATTCCTTCCGGTGACGGGAACGTTGCGCAGCTTCGAGGTTCCTGCCGGGGTTCGCGTCGATGCCGGGGTCGAGTCGGGGAGCGAGGTCTCGCCGTACTACGACGCGATGATCGCGAAGGTCATCTCGCACGCACCGTCGCGTGGCGAGTCAGCCGGTCGGCTTGCCGCCGCGCTCGCCGCGTCGCGGCTTCATGGCGTGACGACGAACCGTGACCTGCTCGTCCGGATCTTGCGCGAGCCTGAGTTCCTCGCGGGCCGGACCGACACCGGATACCTCGAGCGACACGACCCCGCGGTGCTCGGCGCGCCGTTGCTGGATGCCGATGCCGGCCAGGTCGCTCACCTCGCCGCGGCCGCACTCGCGCTTCAGACCGTGAGTCGGGCGGCGGCCAGGGTCTGGTCAGGACTGCCGTCCGGCTGGCGCAACAATCCCGCCACGATGCAACGGGTGACGCTGAATGCCGATGGCTGCGAGGCCGCGGTCAGTTACCGGTTCGGTCGGGACGGCGCGATCACGATGGACGTCGACGGCCGGCCGGTCGAGGTTGCGCTGCACAGTGCGGAGAATCACGTCGTTGACGCAACCATCAGCGGGACACGTCGGCGCTACCACGTTGTGATCGCGCCGAGCGGCGAGACCGTCGATGTCGACTCCTCGCTTGGCGCGTCGTCGTACCGGGTGGTTCCGCGGTTCGCTGATCCGGCCGATCAGGTCGCGGCAGGGTCGCTCGTCGCTCCGATGCCGGGTGCTGTCGTCCGGGTCCTGGTGAGCCAGGGAGCGACGGTCTCGAAGGGCGACCCGCTGGTGGTCCTCGAGGCGATGAAGATGGAGCACACGGTTGCGAGCCCCGCCGACGGCACCGTGGTCGAGCTGCGGGTCGAGGCCGGCAAGCAGGTTGACGCGGGGGCCGTGCTGGCGGTGGTCGAGGGTCCCGCCGGGTAGCCCCGAAAACCCGCTGAAACCCGGGGCGTTGCTGCGACGTCCAATCCCGAGGCCAAGTTGGGGAGGACGCGATGCAGCACAGTCGGATCAAGGTCAGGCTGATCGGCGGACTCGCCGTTGTGGTCGCGGTGATCGCCGTGGCATTCGCGCTGGGCGGGTCAGGCTCATCGCAGCCCTCCACCAGCGGCACGGCGGTCGGAAAGATCTCGAACGGCGTGGTCGAGACATCGCCGACGCACCCACCGTCGGTGTCCGGTGCGGGGACAACCGCTGCGATTCCCGCCCCCGGTGCGCCCGCTGGCGCCGGCGAGTTCGGTGCGGCCGGAAGCGGGACCGGCCAGGGCGCAACCGCCTCGGCGGGTGGCGCCGCCAGCAGTGGCGTGCCGGCTCAGGCGCCGGGGCGCGCGATCAACGCTGCTGATGTCACCACCGCAACCGGGGTTGCCGCAACTCGGATCGTCAAGACCGGCTCGCTCGACCTGCGCGTCGCGAAGGGTGCCGTTCAGTCAACCGTCGGGAAGCTCACGGCGTTGGCGACGGCGAAGGGCGGATACGTCTCCAGCAGCACGACCGACACCAACTCAAGCAACCCCAGTGGCCAGGTCGAGCTGCGGGTGCCGGTGGCGCAGTTCGCCGATACGGTCGCTGCCGCGGAGGCGTTCGGCCACGTCGAGCTGCTCACAACCTCGGCGCACGACGTGACCGGAAAGTACGTCGATCTCAACGCCCGCAAGCAGGCGCTGCAACGCACCCGATCGACGTACCTGACGATCCTGTCCCGTGCCACGACCATCGGCGCGACGCTGTCGGTGCAGCAGCGCATCGATGACATCCAGCAGCAAATCGATGAGCTGAAAGGCGAGATCAAATTGCTGGGTAGTCAGAGTTCGTACTCAACACTCGCTGTCAATGTTGACCAACCGGCCATCTTCCTCGGAACGAAGGTCCACCACGAGCGGCATGGGCTGGGCAAGGCCTGGCACACCTCGATCAGCCGCTTCAACCGGGGCATCGATGCGATCGTCAGTGGGCTCGGCCCACTGTTGCTTGCCGTCCTTCTCATCGGGCTTGCAGCGGGCATTGCCCGACTCGGACTGCGCGGGGCTCGCCGCCACGGCTCGTCGGACGCCGCGAGCTGATCAACCGCGCCCTGATCGTCCGTATCCTGCTGGGGTGCGCAACGACCACTTCGGGCGATGACGCGTCGACGGCGGCTGGTCGCGGCCGGCCTGGTCGGGCTGACCGTGATCCTGGCTGCGCCCGTGGTGGCGGAGTCCGGCGCCGCACCGGCAACCCCGCCACCGGTAGGTGCCGGGACGCTGGTGAAAGAGTGTTACGACCTCATCGGCACGAGGCTGAATTCCACCCAGTACGCCGCTTGCCGGTCCCTCGAGGCGATTGCGAACTCGATCGCCGCGTTGTGCCGCACGCCGCTGCGCGATCTGCCGAGTTCGACCCTCGTCGACGACTGCTCGCTGATCGACGGACGAGTGATCAGCGAGCAACAGATCGCGAAGTTCCGCCGGTCATGGGTGTTCCGTGCGCTGACGCTGCAACGTGAGCTCGCCTGGCGGGCGCCGTTGTATGAGCAGCAGATCGCCGGGACCCACAACACGTTCAATGCGTCGTCGTACGACCTGCCGCTGACCGGGAAGCCGCTGTATTACTTCCCGACCCTGACCAATCAGGACCCCAACCAGGTGTACTCGATCACCGACCAGCTGCGGATGGGGATCCGCGGCATCGAGATCGACCTGCATTGGGTGCCGAGCATCTATGGGAACCTCTCTACCGGCGGGTACTGGGTCGACGTCTGCCACGGCCAGTCGACCCTGATCCCGGCCACCACGCTCACCGTGCACGTCGGTTGCACCATCGACCGTTCGCTGCAGAACACCCTCAGGGAGATCCGGGCGTGGCTCGACGGCCATCCCCACCAGTTTCTGCTGATCTACCTCGAGAACCAGCTCGACGGAAAGCCGCAGGCTCACAATGTGGCCGCCTCGCTGCTCCAGCACGGTCTCGGGCGCCTGATCTACCGGCCACCGGCCGGGCTGAGGTCAGACCACTGCGCGCAGATGCCGTACTCAACGAGCGAGGCGCAGATGGATCGCACCGGGGCGCGGGTGCTGCTGGTCGGCAACTGCGGGCCCGGAGCGTGGAACCACTGGGTGTTCACCCGCGGCGCGGCGTGGAACGAAGGCGGTAACCCCTCGACGTACGGAAAGGCGGACTGTCTCGCCGACCGGACCGCTCGCGAGGCCCACACCACCTTCCGCCGCTGGTATGAGGAGAGCCCACTTCTCGAGGCGCTGATGCATGCCACTCAGACCCTCACCCCCAAGGCGACCCGCCGGATGGTGCAGTGCGGCGTGAACCTCACCGGCTGGGATCAGCTCACTCCGGCCGACGGGCGGCTGAAGGCGTTCGTGTGGAGCTGGGCCCGTCACTCACATCGGTCGTCCGGAAGCTGCGCGTTCCAGGGTCGAGACGGCCGCTTTCGCGCCGGCCCGTGCGACCGCCCGCGGCACTTCGCGTGCGTCGATGCCCACGATGACTGGCACGTGACCGCGGGCAGCGGTGCAGCAGACGTTGGTCAGAGTCTGTGTACTGAGCAGTTCCCGGGAAGCCAGTTCGGTGTGCCGCCCAATGGCTACCGCAACTGGCAGTTACGTCAGGCTCGAGCCCGACCGACCGAGACGGTCTGGCTGAACTACCGCAAGGTCCGTGGCCGCTGGCGGCCGGACCCGAGCCAGCGCGGTCAGCGAGAGTAATAAAGTCGCCGGGTGAGGAATCGCTACGGCATCACCTTCCCGTTTGACGGCCTTTCCCTCCTCGACCAGCGTCCGGTTGTCGAATCGCTGCCCGACCTCGGCTACACCGACCTGTGGTCGGCAGAGTCGAACGGCCGTGACGGGCTGACCCCGCTGGCCCTCGCCAGCGTCTGGGCGCCTGCGCTTCGACTCGGCGTCGCCATCCTTCCCGTGTACACCCGCGGGCCGGCGACCCTGGCGATGTCAGCGGCAACGATGGCCGAGGCGGCGCCGGGGCGTTTCGTCCTCGGCATCGGGACGTCCTCGAACGTGATCGTCGAGCGGTGGAACAGCACCCCGTTCGAGGCGCCGTACCAACGGGTGCGCGACACGTTGCGGTTCCTGAAGGCCTCGATGGGCGGCGAGAAGGTCACCGAGAGCTACCAGACGTTCGCGATCAACGGCTTCCGGATGGGCTTCATCCCGCCGCAGCCGCCGACGATCCTGGTGGCGGCACTTCGCGAAGGGATGCTGCGGCTCGCCGGGCGGGAGGCCGACGGAGCGATCACCAACTGGTTGTCACCAGCGGACGTGCCCACGGTCGCGAAGCATCTGGCCGAGGGCGGCCCGGACAAGGAGCTCGCAGCGCGCATCTTCGTGGCGCCGACCGCTGATGCCGAGACCGCTCGCGCCGTGGGTCGCTTCGCGATAGCGGCGTACCTGACCGTGCCGGTGTATCGCGCCTTCCATGAGTGGCTCGGCCGCAAGGAGCTCATGCAGCCGATGCAGGACGCCTGGGTCGCCGGGGACCGCAAAGCGGCGCTCGCTGCGATCCCCGATGAGCTCGTCGACGACCTCGTGGTGCACGGTGACCCGGCCGCTTGCCGGGACCGGATCCAGGAGTACGTCGCGGCCGGTATCACGACCCCGGTCCTCGCCGTACTTCCGGTCGGTGCCGATCCTGCCACTGCAGCCCGCGATCTGGCGCCCGTCGCGTGAGCGAGACGACAGTGACCGCCGACGTCGTTGACTACCAGGTGGACGACGGGATCGCGATCATCACTCTCAACCGGCCCGCGGCGCTCAACGCGTGGACGTTCGACATGGGGCAGCAGTATCTACGTCGCCTCGATGAGGCGGCCGGCGATCCCGCGGTCAAGGTGATCATCCTGACCGGCGCCGGGCGCGGATTCTGCGCCGGTGCCGACATGGGGATGCTCAAGCAGCTGATCGGCGGCCAGCATCCACCTGCGGACGGTGTCCGGGACGACTATGCGACCGAGCCGGCGGTGCCCAAGCCGGTGATCGCGGCGATCAACGGACCGTGTGTCGGCCTCGGTCTGGCGCGAGCCCTGTATTGCGACCTTCGCTTCCTCACGCGCGGAACGTCGCTGTCGACCGCGTTCGCTCGGCGTGGCCTGCCGGCTGAGGACGGGTTGGCGTGGCTGATCCCGAGAATCGTCGGATGGGCGCGCGGGCTTGATCTGCTGCTGTCCGCTCGCACTGTGACCGACGAGGAGGCGCTTGCGCTCGGCCTGGTCAACCAGGTCGTGGACGACGCCCTCGAGGCGGCGATCGGCTACGCCCGCGAGATGGTCCGCTGCTGCTCGCCGGCCTCGCTTCGGGAGATCAAGCAGCAGGTCTGGGGTGGCTCGTCGGACACGCTTCCGGAGGCGAACAGCCGCGCCGACGAGCTGCTGATGGCCGCGTTCACCCGCCCGGACCTCGCAGAGAGCGTCGCCGCATTCCTCGAAAAGCGCGACCCGAACTTCCCGCCGCTGGCGACCTAGCCCTAGCCCTCGATCCAGCGTTTCGGGTTGGCGAGGAGCATCGTGTCGATCTGCTCCTCGGTCACACCGCGGTTACGGAACTCCGGCAGCACGTCGTTGGAGATGTGCAGGTAGTTCCAGTTCGGCGTCATGGCGAGCATCGACTGCTCCACCCAGTCCAGATAGCACGAGGCGTCGTGCGCCAGCCCGATCTGGGCGAGATAGCCGCGTTCGATCAGCTTGACGACGGTGTCGACGCGGGTCTCGAACGGCGCGTAGACGTCGACGCCGAACCGGTCCATGCCGAGGAAGTAACCGAGATCGGCCAACTCGCTGAGGTGATCGACATCGCCGGTGTCGCCGCTGTGGGCGAGACAGACCTTCGTCGGGTCGACGCCCATTCCGGCGAGGACCTTATGCACCTCGAGTCCACGTTTTGTGCCGGGGTGGGTGTGCACCATCACCGGCGCGCCGGTCTCGAGGTGCGCTTTCGCGACCGCCCGAAGGATCCGTTCGACGTCGTTGGTCATGCCTTCTTCGTCGATCGCACACTTCAGGAACGCTGCTCTGATGCCGGTGTCGGCAATGCCCTGGGTGATGTCGCGGATGAACATGTCCGCCATCGGGTCGGGCAGGTCCATGCCGAGAATCGGGCCGCGTAGCCGGAAGAACTTCGGCACCGAGTCGTAGGTGTAGACACCTGTCGCCACCACGATGTTGATCTCGGTCTGCTGGGCGATCTCGACGATGCGCGGGATGTACCGACCAAGCCCGATCACCGTCGGATCGAAGATGGTGTCGATCCCGGCCGCCTTCAGCGCGCTGAGCTTGTCGATCGCATCCCTGACCCGGGTCTGCTCATCCCACTCCTCTGGGTAGTTCTGCAGGACCTCCGGGGAGATGACGAAAACGTGCTCGTGGATCAGTGTTCGGCCGAGGGCACCTGAGTCGATGGTGCCCCCGGCCGTGGGGATTTCAGCCAAGTGTCATCTCGCTAATGGGATCACCGGGAGGACCGTCCTCCTGAACGTGGAGTTTGTCACTCCGGCGAACGATGCGTACCAAGCGGCTGCCGCGGTCGCGACGCCCACCCAGCCGCCGGCGTGGATGATGTGCGGCTTGACCTGGAACGAGCCGATCGTCAGAAGCACGTAGGTGATCGTCAGCAGCAGGAAGACCAGGAAGACCGCACCGCTGACCCGCAGCGACGCGATCATCATGTAGAAGGTGAAGATCCCCCATGCGAGGAAGAACGTCCCCATCAGCGACGCGAACGTCGGGTCGGCCGGGTTGACGTGACCGACCTGGACGATGAAGAACACCGCGATCCAGAAGCCCCCGTAAGAGGAGAACGCGGTGGCGCCGAACGTGTTGTTGCGCTTGAACTCCCACATCCCGGCGAGGAGTTGGACGGTGCCGCCGTAGGCGATCGCGCTGTACACCGCGGCGCCGGCGGCCGTGGGGTAGACGTTGGCATTGGCGAGGCTGAGGATGAACGTGGTCAAGGCGAACGCCGCCAGACCGAGTGGAGCGGGATCCGCGATCGTCGGATCCGGTAGGACGGGCGGCTCAGAGATGGGCTTGCCCGCAGTCGACTCTGACATCGATCACTCCTCTTTCGTGTCGCCCCCAGCCATACGCTCGCGGATCGCATCCGTCACGGTCGGATCCAGCAATGTCGTGACGTCCCCCAACTCGCGATTCTCCGCAATATCACGCAGCAGCCGGCGCATGATCTTGCCGCTGCGAGTCTTGGGCAGTTCCGGTGTGACGAGCACCTGCCGCGGTTTGGCGATCGGACCGATCTCCTTCGCGACGTGATCGCGCAGCGACTGCACGAACTCCTCGCCCGAGCTCACATCCTCCGCGACACTGCCGCGAGGAGTGACGAAAGCAACGATCGCTTGGCCCGTCATCGCGTCGGTGGCGCCGACGACCGCCGCCTCCGCCACCGAGGGATGACCGACCAGCGCGTGCTCGACCTCGGTCGTCGAGATCCGGTGGCCCGAGACGTTCATGACGTCGTCGATGCGGCCCAACAGCCAGATGTCGCCGTCCTCGTCCTTCTTCGCGCCGTCGCCCGCGAAGTAGACGTCCGGGAACCGCGACCAGTAGGTCTCCTTGTACCGCTCGTCGTCGCCCCAGATGCCGCGGAGCATCGACGGCCACGGCTCGGTGAGCACGAGGAAACCACCGCCGCCGTTACCGACCGGCTTGCCTTCGTTGTCGACCACCTCAGCGCTGATCCCGGGGAGCGCCGTCATCGCCGCACCCGGCTTCGTCGCGGTCACACCAGGCAGCGGCGAGATCATGATCGCCCCGGTCTCGGTCTGCCACCAGGTGTCGACGACCGGAGTGCGGCCACCGCCCACGTTCTCCCGGTACCACATCCAGGCTTCCGGGTTGATCGGCTCGCCGACCGACCCGAGCACCCGCAGCGACGAGAGATCATGCGGTGCGAGCTCCTCGGCGCCCCACTTCATCAAGGTCCGGATCGTGGTGGGCGCCGTGTAGAGAATGCTGACCTTGAGGTCCGCGATCAGCTTCCACCACCGGTCCTTGTCGGCCGGGTGCGGCGTGCCCTCGTACATCACCGACGTCGCGCCGTTGATCAGCGGTCCGTAGACGATGTAGCTGTGACCGGTGATCCAGCCGATGTCGGCGGCGCACCAGTAGATGTCACGTTCCGGCTTCAGGTCGAACACGACGCGGTGGGTGAACGCGACCTGGGTGAGGTAGCCGCCGGTCGTGTGCAGGATGCCCTTCGGCTTCGCCGTGGTGCCGGAGGTGTACATCATGAACAGCGGGTGCTCGGAGTCGAATGCCTCCGCCTCGTGGCTGTCTGAGGCGGGCTCGACAACATCGTGCCACCAGTGATCCCGGCCCTCGGTCCAGTCGACCTCCGCCCCGGTGCGACGGACGACGAGCACCTTCTCGATGCCGGGGGTCTTCTGCAGCGCTTCGTCGACCGCCGGCTTGACCGGGGTCGGTGCACCCCGCCGGAACTGGCCGTCGGTCGTCACCACGACGTGTGAGTCCGAGTCGTTGATGCGCCCGGAGAGCGAGTCGGAGGAGAATCCGCAGAAGACCACGTTATGCGGCGCCCCGAGGCGTGCGCAGGCAAGGATCGTGACGACGGTCTCCGGGATCATCGGCATGTAGATCGTGACCCGGTCACCCGCCTTGACGCCGAGCGAGGCCAGCCCGTTCGCCGCCTTCGACACCTCGCGCAGCAGATCGGCGTAGGTGATGGTTCGGCGCTCGGTGTCGCCATCGCTGATCCAGTAATAGGCCACCCTGTCGCCGAGACCAGCTTCGACATGACGGTCGACGGCATTGACGCAGCCGTTGAGGGTCCCGCCGATGAACCATTTGGAGAACGGCGGCTCCCACTCCAGGACCTTGGACCACTTGGCGGACCAGGTCAGGTCCGCGGCCTGCCGTTCCCAGAACGCCAACCGGTCGCGGCCCGCCTCGTCGTACATGTCGGCCTTGGCGTTGGCCTCGGCGGCGAGATCGGCAGGTGGTTCGAAGCGACGGGATTCGTGCAGCAGGGCGTCAAGCGCAGGTTCTGTCACGGCATCGACCTTTCGACACATGGCACCAGGTACGCCGGTGTCAGATCGTTACACAGTGATGTTGCGCCGCGGGCTGCTGACCTAAACCCCACCGAGATGATCAAGCTGAGCGTGGGCCCATCGGTTGACCGGCGATGGACGGCTAGCCGCCGACCGCAGGATCCCAGCGGCGGCCATCGCGCAGTGCGGCGAAGCCACACCAGATGACGTCCATCACGTGCCGAGTCAGGATCTCGACCGAGGGTGGCTCGGTCACCCCTGGGCGGGTTGCCAGCCGCTCCGTCGCGCCCACGACGATCTGCGCGTAGAGCTGCGCTTCCGCCGGGATCGCCTGCTCACTGTGCTCGAGCAGGAGGGCAGCGATCATGTCGGCCTGCTGTCCCCGCACCCGCTCGAGCGCGGCGGCGGCCTCGGTGCCGGGCGCAACGCCTTCGCTGAGCAGCGAGTGCAGGCTGGTACGCCGCTCCTCGATGAAGCGGAAGTAGGCCGTCAGTCCTTCGGCGACTGCCTGTTCCGGGCTCGCGGCCGCGGCTACCGCACCCAGCACCGCCTCGCCGAGGATGGCTCCGGCGCGCATCACGACCGCCGCCACCAGCCCGTCTTTCGAGCCGAAATGGTCGTACACGATCGGCTTCGTCACCCCGGCCTGTTCGGCGATGTCTTCCATGGAGGACGCCTGTACGCCTCGGTCAGCGAACACCATCTCGGCGACGTCGAGCAGCTGCCGGGCTCGCTCGTCGCGCGGCAGCCGGCGTCGTACCCGGTTGCCGGGGATGGCGGTGGCGGAGATCACAGAACGCGGCACGGGAAGTACTTTACACCAGGTAGGTTACTTGGAGTAGGTTATGCCCCGACGCACGCCATCGAGGTGAGGACGAACGTGACCACTGCCCTTCCGGAGCACATCGAGACAGTCATCGTCGGCAGCGGCTTCGCCGGTCTGTGCACCGCCATCAAGCTTGACGAGGCGGGCCGGCACGACTACCTCGTCGTCGAGCGCGACAGCGAGGTCGGCGGCACCTGGCACGCGAACAGCTATCCGGACTGCGCCTGCGACGTGCCGAGCCACCTCTACTCCTTCTCGTTTGCGCCCAACCCGGACTGGCGTCATGCCTTCTCCCGTCAGCCGCAGATCCTCGACTACCTCCGGCGGGTCGCCCGCGACCACGGTCTGACTCCGAAGATTCGGCTCAACACGGCGATGACCGGTGCCGCTTGGGACGAGATCGAACGCCGTTGGGTGATCGAGACCTCGGCCGGGACGATGACCGCCGACCGGCTGGTGCTCGCCACCGGCGGGCTGTCGGAGCCGAGCGTGCCGGACCTGCCGGGACTGGCGAGGTTCACCGGTACGACGTTCCACTCCGCGACGTGGGACCACGACCACGATCTCGCGGGGGAGCGGGTCGCGGTGATCGGGACCGGTGCCTCGGCGATCCAGTTCGTCCCGCACGTGCAGCGCCATGCCGGCCGGCTGTCGGTCTTCCAGCGCACCGCGCCCTGGGTGCTGCCGCGCCGCGACCGGGAGTACCGAGCGATCGAGCGTCGGCTCAATCGGCTGGTGCCGGGCCTGCAGCGGGCGATCCGTGCCCGCATGTACGCGCTGCGCGAGATGTGGCTGATCGGCTTCGTGGTCTCACCGTCGCTGCTGAAGCTCGGCGAGCGGGTGGCGCTTCGGCACCTGGCGAAGCAGGTGCCCGATCCGCAGCTGCGGGCGAAGCTCACCCCGAACTTCCGCCTCGGTTGTAAGCGGGTGCTGCTGAGCAACGATTACTACCCGGCGCTCAGCCAGCCGAATGTCGAGGTCGTGACCGATCGGCTCGTCGAGGTGCGGTCGCGGGCGATCGTCACGGAGAGTGCCGACGGGACCCGCAGCGAGCATCCAGTGGACACGATCATCTTCGGCACCGGGTTCCACGTCACCGATCCGCCGTCGGCGAGCCGCGTCCGCGGCCGGGACGGCCGCACCCTTGCCGAGCACTGGGCGGAGGGCGGTATGTCGGCGCTTCATGGCATGGCGATCGCCGGTTTTCCGAACCTGTTCATGCTGGTCGGCCCGAACACCGGCCTCGGCCACAACTCGATCGTGCTGATGATTGAAGCCCAGGTCCGGTACCTCCTCGACCTGCTCAGCCAGCTGGACGCCAACGGGCTGGCTGCTGCCGAGCCGACCGTGGCGGCGCAGACGGGCTACAACGACCGGCTGCAGCGAAAGCTGGAGCGCACCGTCTGGAACGCCGGTGGCTGCCAGAGCTGGTACCTGGATGCGAACGGCCGCAACACCACCCTCTGGCCGACCTTCACCTTCGAGTTCATGAGGCAGCTACGGCATGCTGATCTTGCGGACTACGAGGTGCAGCCGGCAACTACGACCCCGCGCGAGAGGATTCCGGCATGAGCAGGAGATACCCCGCGGCAGGCAAGCGGATCCTCATCACTGGCGCGGCTAGGGGGATCGGCGCTGCCACGGCGGCCGAGCTGGCCCGCCGAGGCGCACGGCTGTCCCTCGTCGGGCTGGAGCCCGACCTGCTCGAGCGCAACGTGAAGGAGCTCGGCGACGGGCACATGTGGGCGGAGGCGGACGTGACCAACCAGGCCGCGCTCGACGCGGCCGTCGTCGCCACCAAGGAGCGGTTCGGTGGCATCGACGTCGTCATGGCGAACGCCGGCATAGCGAACTTCGGCACGGTGCGCACCGCAGATCCCGAGGACTTCGCCCGCACCGTCTCGGTCAACCTGACCGGCGTGTACCGCACGATCGCAGCCGCCGTACCACATCTGGTGGACAGTCGTGGGTACGTCCTCATCGTGGCCTCGCTCGCGTCGTTCGTGCCGATGCCGGGGGCTGCGGCGTACGCCGCCAGCAAGGCGGGCGTCGATTCACTTGCCGCCAGCTTGCGGATGGAGCTGTCGCAGTTCGGCGTCGACGTCGCAAGCGTGCACCCGTCGTGGATCGACACCGACTTGGTGCGTGGCGGCGAGGAAGCCCTGCCGACGTTCGCCAAGATGCGCACCGAGTTACCGCCGCCGGCAAACAAGACCACCACCGTTGAGGAATGTGCCCGCGCCATGGCTGATGCCATCGAACGGCGGGCGCTGCGAGTCTTCGTCCCAAGTAGCGGCCGGGTCGTCTCGCTCATCCGGCCGCTTTCCATGGCGGCGCCGCTGGCCCGCATGGCGCGCGGTCGACTCGCGGAGAATCTGACCCAGCTCGACAAGGAGAACCAAGCCCGGGGCGCCACGTGGCGTTGATGAGCCCGCAGGACGCCGCGTTCCTGCTTCCCGAAACCCGCGAGCAGCCGATGCACGTCGGCGGGCTGCAACTATTCCGCCGGCCGCAGGGTGAGGGCCGCGACTACCTCACCGACATGTACCAGCAGCTTCTCGCGGTGGAGGGGATCTCCTCGACGTTTCGCAAACGCGCGCATCGCTCTGTGACCACACTCGGTCAATGGACCTGGGTCGATGACGACGAGATCGACCTGGAGCACCACATCCGTCACTCCGCGCTTCCGGATCCGGGCCGGATCCGCGAGCTGCTGGCGCTGACCTCCCGGCTGCACAGCACATTGCTGGACCGGCATCGCCCGCTGTGGGAGATGCACCTGATCGAAGGTCTGCAGGACGGTCGGTTCGCGGTGTACACCAAGATCCACCACGCCCTGATGGATGGGGTTTCCGGGCTGCGGCTGCTCCAGCGCTCGCTCACCACCGACCCGGACGATCGCACGCTCGCGGCGCCGTACCTCGACGACGAGCCGCAGCACTCGCATCGCCCCGGACCCACCTCCGCGGTCGCCGCCCTGCCCGGGCTCGCCAAGGGGGCGCTGAGCGAACTGGCCGCGATCGGACCGCTCGCGCTTCGGGCGGCGGAGCGGCTGGTGCGCGAGCAGGCCGCCGCGTTGCCAACGGCGGCGCCTCGCACGATCCTCAACGGCGCCATCACCGGCTCCCGTCGATTCGCCGCCCAGTCGTGGGAGCTGTCGCGCCTGCGCGACGTCGCAAAGTCTGCCGGTGTCACCCTCAACGACGCGTTGCTTGCGATGTGCGCGGGTGCCCTTCGCAGCTATCTCACTGAACAGAACGCGCTGCCCGCCGCGCCACTCGTCGCGATGGTGCCGGTATCGCTTCGCGCCGTTGGCGCCGAGGACAAGGGCGGCAACGCCGTCGGGTCGATCCTGGCGAATCTCGCCACCGACGAGGCTGACCCGGCCCGTCGGCTCGAGACGATCAGCTCCTCGATGCGAGCCGGCAAGGAGATGCTCGCGAGCATGACGCCGCTGCAGATCTACGCCGTCTCAGCGGTCGCGATGGCGCCGATGGCGATGAGCTCGTTCTTCGGCATCAACCGGTTCCTGCCGCCGCCGTTCAACCTGGTCATCTCGAACGTTCCCGGGCCGAGGATGCCGCTGTGGCTCGCCGGTTCCCGGCTCGACGCGTTCTACCCGCTCTCGATCCCGACCGTCGGCCAGGCACTCAACATCACGGTCACCAGCTACGTCGACCACATGGAGTTCGGGCTGACCGGGTGCCGACGCCACGTGCCACACCTGCAAAGATTGCTCGGTCACCTCGAGGATTCACTGCTGGACCTCGAGACCGCCGTCGGCTGATCGATCGCAGCGGCGACGCGTTCGGCACAAAAGGACAGCATGAATCGACACGACTTCCTCAGCGGGCTCCATGAGCAGCTGGCGCCGCGGTCATACCTCGAGATCGGGATTCGCGACGGGTTGGGACTGGCTCGATCGCGGACCCGGACGATCGGCGTCGACCCGGACTACGCGATCACCAAAGAGCTGCGCTGTGACCTGCAGCTGGTCAAGGCCACCAGCGATGACTTCTTCGCCCGGCCTGATGCGCTCGCCCACTTCCCTGCGGGCGTCGTGGACTACACGTTCATCGACGGGATGCACCTTTTCGAGTTCGCGTTCCGCGATTTCATCAACGCCGAGAAGGTGAGTACGCCGGGCAGCGTGATCGTGATCGATGACATGTTGCCGCGTCGGGTCTCGGAAGCGGCCCGGGACCGCCACACGAGCTTCTGGACCGGCGATGTCTACAAGCTGACCGCGGTGCTGGAGAAGTACCGGCCCGACCTTGCGGTCTTGCCGGTCGACACCGCACCCACCGGGGTGGTGATCGTCGCGGGCCTGGACCCGAACAGCACCGTCCTGTCCGAGCACTACCAAGAAATCCTGGATGAGCACGTCGTCCCGGATCCGCAGCCGGTGCCGGACGAGGTTTTTACCCGAAGCACTGCCGCCGAGCCCGACCAGGTTCTGGCCGCAGACATCTGGGACGCCCTGATCTCGGCCCGGGACTCCGATGCGGCACCGGCACAGGTCCTGGCCGCGGTGCGCGCCCTGCGCGGCACCTCGACCTACGTTGCCGTCCCCGATGCCCGGGTGCCATCGCAGCCGAACTGGCCGCGGTCGGCCGCCCGTGGCGGCGGCAAGCGTGGACCGGCGCGGCGCGGACGACTTCACCGGATCCGCAAGGCCATCGCGCGTCGGATCTGAAAACCGGGGCACCATCCGAAGTGACTACGACGCGCACGATCTGGTTACACCGCGCGGCCGAGTCGGTTGCACCACTCGATTGGCCTAAAGTTGCGCCCGCCGGAGGATGCCTCGGCCCCGGCCCATCGACGATCCTTGTGTTATCGGCACCTCACGCCCGCTGAGGTGCACGGGGAGGACCGCGATGCCACTCACTGCCGAAGAAGTGGAGCAGCTTCGACGCATTCACCAGCTTGCGCAGTTCGGCGAGCTGCCGGCCACTATGCAGGCCCTCTTTGATGAGCTTCGGGCTCGTCACGCTGACGAGGAGCTGATCGCACCAAATCTGGACGTTCAGGTCATTCCCCGTCAACGCACGCGCGAGGAAGCACTCGACGACTACGACGAGCTCGACGAGTACGACGACGTCCCGGTCGCCGCAGCAGCCTGGTAAGCCCGGTCCCAGGCGTCGGCCTGAACCGAAGCAGTTCCCTCGACGTAGTCACTCATGATCGGAACTTGAGTGATGGGGAGCTGTTCATGGACGCTTCGACGGTGACCGGCCGCTCTGCCGCCCGCCCGGTGGCGACACGCAGGGGCGCGGTAACACTCGTCGCCCGGGTCGTCGGGGTGGCGATGCTCGCCGTGACGGCGGCGATCCATTTGCGGCTGTACAGCCACTACGGCTACCGGCACATCCCGACCGAGGGCAATCTGTTCCTGCTCAACGTCATCGGGGGTTTCACGCTCGCCGTAGTTGTGCTTGCGACTCCGAGGCGCTGGCTTGGTATCGCCGCCTTCGGGGGCGCCGGGTACGAGCTTGTGACCCTCGCCGGCTTCGTCTACGCCATCTACCGGTCACTTTTCGGCTTTCGCGCATCGACTGGCGAACCGCTGTGGAAGGACGCCGTCACGGCTGAGGCCATCGGGATCGTCGTGTTGTCGGGCATCACGCTCGCCGCGCTGAACCGCTGGCGTACTCGACCCGTGACGGAGGGATGATTACCTGCGTGGACCGCGCCGAGGAGACGGCGTTGCGCGAACTGTACGACGCGCACGCCGGCGCCTTGCTGGCCTACGCCATCCGGCTGACGAACGGTGACCGGGGTAGAGCCGAGGACGTCGTCCAGGAGACCCTGCTTCGGGCCTGGCGGCATCGCGACGCCCTCGACGAGGATCGTGGCCCGATCCGACCGTGGCTGTTCACCGTCGCCCACCATGTCGCGATCGATGCTTACCGGGCTCGTGCCGCCCGACCCACCGAAGTCGGCGACGCTGTCCTTGCCGCCGTGCCCTCAGCAGATGTCATCGACGCGAGCCTGGACCGGTTGGTGATCAGCGACGCGATGCAGTCGCTGTCGCCGGAGCATCGTGCCGTCATCGTCGAGACCTACTACCGCGGCCGGTCGGTGGCACAAGCTGCCGTCGCCCTCGGTGTGCCTCCCGGCACCGTCAAATCGCGCACCTTCTATGCACTGCGGGCGCTGAAGCTCGCATTGACCGAACGCGGCGTGAGCACATGAAGTGTCAGGATGCGACGCTTTCACTCGGCGCCTACCTGCTCGGGGCGCTCGAACCGACTGAGTGCGCCGAAGTCGACGCGCACCTGCGCGAGTGCGCGGCCTGCCAACGCGAACTCGCCGAACTCGCCGGCCTGCCCTCGATGCTCGAGCAACTCAGGCTGGAGGATGTCGAAACCGGGCCGGCGATCACCCCACCCGACGACCTGTTCGACCGGGTCGCAGCCCGGGCCCGCGCCGAGGAACCGGCGCCGCAGCGCGGCCGGTTCATCCGGTACCGGCGACTGACAGCGGTGGCCGCAGCGGTCGTCGTACTCGGCGGCGTCGCTGTCGGCGCGGTCGCACTTAGCCACAACGACGGGGGCTCCGCCGGGATCCGTACGGTGTCCGCGACGCGGGGTGCGGTCCGGATGACGGTGCAGCTGAAGTCCCAGACCGCCGGCACTGCGCTCGATGTCTCGGTGGCCGGGCTGCCTGAGAACGAGCACTGCTGGTTGGTGGCGTTCGGCAGGAACGGTACCCGGGATGTTGCGGGCCGGTGGGACGCGACCTACGGCGGCCATGCCCGGGTCACCGGATCGACACAGATCCCGCTCGATCAGCTCACCAAGCTGGTCCTGCTCGGCAGCAACCACCAGCCACTCGACCAGATCGCCGTCTAGCGCTCGTGGGCCCGGCCGTGCGTGGCGGGCCTGGAGCCGCCGAACGGCGTAATTCCGCAGGTTTCGGTTTGCGCCACCGGCTGGTTTCGAACCGGCGCCGCAGCGGGCACCATCAAGGTTGTCGTACTCCGTTCGAGTGCATTCAGGACAGCCTGTTCCCCAGCTGTAGGAGCCGGATCGTGGAGTTGGCCGCCCGAGAGGTGCTTACTCTCGCGTTTTCGCGTCGGGCGCCCGCGATGGCCAGGCGGGCGGTGCGCGAGTTCGCCACTTCCACTCGATGTGCCGAGATTGCCGACACCGCCGAGTTGCTCGCCTCCGAACTGGTCACTAACGCGGTCACGCATGGCCATGGCAAGGTCACGATGTTGATGGAGTCCGACGCCCGCGGTCTCGAGGTAACCGTCTGCGACGACAATCCGACCCGGCCCGCGATGGTCGACGGCGACCCGTTCTCGCTCGGGGGCAGGGGCTTGCATCTGGTCGAGCTGCTGGCCGACGCGTGGGGAGTCACGCCGGACTCCGCCGGTCCCGGCAAGGGAGTCTGGTTCCGCCTGGCCTGACGCTGCCGGCGTGACGCTGCCGTGGGTGGGGCCAGGGCTGTGGGGCCAGGGGCGTGGGCCAGGGCGAGCCCTTGACGACTTCGAACATGTGTTCGAAAATCGCTAGGTGACCGCCCCCGTCAGGACGCCGCCGACGCCAGAACGGCAGCTGGCGCATCTAGGGGTGGTGTCGGGGTCGGCGCTCGGGGCGGCCTGGGGGTCACGGCCCACCGGACCGCAGCTGCCGGTGGTGGCGGCGCTGGAGCCATTGCTCCCGCAGGGGTTACGGCGGGGGAGCACGATCAGCGTCGAAGGATCGGTCTCACTGCTCCTGGCCTTGCTGTCGGCAGCGTCGGCGGATGGTGCCTGGTGTGTGCTGGTGGACCTGCCGCCGATCAGCGCCGAGGCAGCCCGCGATCACGGCGTGGATCTGGCCCGGCTGCCGCTGATCCCGGCGACTGGGTCCAACTGGGTCGCCGTGGTGGGCGCGTTGCTCGATGCCTTCGACATCGTCGTGGCCCGCTCACCGGCCCGGCTCACCGACACCGAGTTACGGCGGCTGACCGCCCGCACCCGGCAGCGGGGGGCAGTGCTGGTGCCGTTCCTGACCGACGGGACCCGCTGGCCGCTCGCCGACCTTCGGATGTCGGTCGAGCCCGGACAGTGGTCGGGGATCGGTGACGGTTACGGCCGGCTGCGACGCCGACAGGTCACCGTCACGGCCGCTGGTCGTGGGCAGGCGGTCCGGCCGCGATCGAGCGAGCTGTGGTTGCCGAATCCCCAGGGCAGTGTCGACGCGTGTCCGGCTGAGCCGGTCGCGCCGGTGCTCACGATCCATCCCCGCCATGGCTGACCCACCGCGACTGGCGGTGCTGTGGTGCCCGGACTGGCCGGTGGTCGCCGCGCGGTCGAGTACCGGCGGTGGCCGGGGCGATGGCATCGCCGCCGCCGTAATGACCGCGAACCACGTGGTGGCGTGTTCGCCGTACGCCCGAGAGTTCGGCGTACGGCGCGGGATGCGCCGTCGGGAAGCGCAGGCCCGCTGCCCGGACCTGGTGGTCATGGCGCGCGACGAAGCGGCGGAGGCACGCTGTTTCGAGCCGACCATCCAAGCGGTCGAGGCGGTGGTCGCTGGGGTCGAAGTGATGCGACCCGGTCTCATTGCAGTGGGCGCGGCGGGTCCGAGCCGATTCTTCGGTGGCGAGCCGGCGCTGGTCGAGGCGTTGCGCGATGCGGTGCAGGCCACCGTCGACGACGTCGAGATCGGAGTCGCGGACGGCACCTTCGCCGCCGAGCAGGCCGCCCGGCGCGGCATCGTCGTACCAGCCGGGTCCTCGGCGGCCTTCCTTGCCGCCCTGCCGGTCGCCACTCTTGATGCGTTCGGCGACTCGCCGCTGGTGGACGTGCTGCAACGGTTGGGAATCCGGACCCTCGGCGGGTTCGCGGCGCTTCCCGCGAAAGATGTGTCGGCGCGGTTCGGGCCGTTAGGCGCCTGGGCGCATCGTCAGGCCGGTGGCCGTGACGACCGGCCGGTCGTGGTGCGCGAGCCGCCGCTCGAGTGCGCCGTTGCCGTGGAGTTCGAGCCGGCGGTCGACCGGGTCGACGTGATCGCATTCAGTGCCCGCAGCGTCGCCGAGAAGTTCATCGCCGACCTCGCCGCCCGGGCTCTGGCGTGTGCCTGCGTCGAACTGGAGGTCACGACCGAGAACGGCGAGCAGCTGGTACGTCGCTGGCGGCAGACCGGCGTACTGACCGCGCCCGACGTCATCGACCGAGTGCGTTGGCAGGTCGAGGGCTGGCTGCGACAGCAAAATGACTCCTCCTCGCAGCTGCCGTCAGCCGGAATCGTCCGGCTACGGATAGTGCCGGTTGAGGTGGTCCCGACCGGCACCCACCAGCAGGCGTTGTGGGGCGGGGAAGGCGAATCCGGCGCCCGGGCTCGCCGGGCGCTGGCCCGGGTGCAGACCATGCTCGGCCTCGGTGCGGTGGTGCAGCCACTGGTGGCCGGCGGTCGTAGCCCGGTCCAGCGCACCGAGCTCGTCGCCTGGGGCGAAGAGCGGTCGCTGTCGCGGCAGCCATCCGATCCGTGGCCGGGCCGGCTGCCGTCACCCGCACCGTCGGTGGTGCTCGCTCCGCCGGCCCCGATCCAGCTGCTCGACGCGACCGGGCGCCCGGTCGTGGTCAGCGAGCGAGGTGCGGTGACTCGACCGCCGACCCGGCTGAGGATCGGCGGGGAGACCCCGGTGTCGGTGACTTCGTGGGCCGGGCCGTGGCCGGCGGACGAACGCTGGTGGGATCCGGCCAGCGCCGCCCGGGTAGCCCGGATGCAGCTGGTCGACGTACGAGGTCGCGCCTACCTGGTGGCCGGTGAAATGTCCGCCGATCACACCCCCGGCTGGTTCCTGGAAGGCATCTATGACTAGCCAGACTCATAGCAATGTGACATTGCTGTGGGCGATGTGGAATTGCTGCAGCGGTTTTCCGCAGCAATGTGACATTGCTCGAGGAGCGCAGTAGTGGGGTGGGGGAATCCGCCGATCCCGTGGCGCGAGCTCGAGCGGCGGTTGTCGAACCGGCGGCCGGGCTGGAGGCCGGAGGATCCGGTCACGGACTACTCCGAGCCGGGCTTTCCCGGTGACGGTGGCGACTCGGTTGCTGAGTCTGATCTGGGTGCACAGTCACGTCACCGCCCGGCGTATGAGCCGAAACCGCTCGACCGGCCGAGGGATGCGATCCCGTACGCCGAACTGCACGCGCATTCGTCGTTCAGTCATCTCGATGGCGCCAGCACCCCGGAGGAGATGGTCGAGGAGGCAGCACGGCTTGGGTTGGAAGGTCTCGCGTTGACCGACCACAACGGGATGTACGGCGTGGTCCGGTTCGCCGAGGCCGCCGAGGCGGTCGGGATGCCGACGATCTACGGCGCCGAGCTCTCACTCGACATCCCGATACCACGCACCAGGACCGAGCAGCTGACGGTGGCTCGATCCGGGATGCCGGACCCGGCCGGCCGACATCTGCTGGTGCTGGCGCGCGACCCGCAGGGTTATGCCCGGCTGTGTCGGGCAATGAGCGCCGCGCATCGCCGCGGGGGAGCGAAAGGGCGACCGGTCTACGACCTCGACGAGGTCACCGAGCTTTCCGGCGGGCACTGGGTGGTGCTGACCGGCTGCCGCAAGGGGCCGGTGCGGACCGCGCTCGAGGCCGGTCCGCTCGGCACTTTCGGACTCGACCCGGCCCGGCGTGCGCTCGACGAGCTCATCGGCCGGTTCGGCCGGGACAACGTCGTCGTCGAGCTCGGCTTCGCCCGTGATCCGGTCGCCGATGAGCGGTACGACGCGCTGGTCGGGCTGGCTGACGGCGCCGGACTTCCGGCGCTCGCAACGACCGCAGCGCACTACCACGCACCACCCCGCCGACCGCTGGCCACGGCGATGGCCGCGGTCCGTGCTCGGCGCTCCCTCGACGAGATCGACGGCTGGCTACCCGCCTGGGCCGACGCCCACTTACGCACCGGCGAAGAGATGTCGGCGCGGTTCGCCCGCTGGCCCGGGGTGATCGAGACTGCGGCGCGGCTCGGTCGTGAGCTGGCGTTCCCGATCGGGCTGATCGCGCCGCAGCTGCCCCCGTTCCCGGTGCCTGCGGGTCACACCGAGATGAGCTACCTGCGCGAGCTGACGATGAAAGGGGCGCGTGACAAGTACGGCCCGCCTGGCGGTCGAACGCCGGAAGGCGGCAGCAACGCCAAGGCCTACGCCCAGATCGAACACGAACTCACCGTCATCGAAGAGCTCAACTTTCCCGGGTACTTCCTCGTCGTCTGGGACATCGTGCGGTTCGCGGGGGAGGCGGGCATCCTCTGTCAGGGTCGCGGTTCGGCGGCTTCGTCGGCGGTGTGCTACGCGCTGTCGATCACCGCGGTCGACGCGGTGGCCTACGGGCTGTTGTTCGAGCGCTTTCTGGCTGCCGAACGCGGCGAGCCGCCGGACATCGACGTTGACATCGAGTCGGGTCGTCGTGAGGAGGTCATCCAGTACGTCTACGAGTTGCACGGCCGCGACCACGCCGCTCAGGTCGCGAACGTCATCACCTACCGGCCTCGTTCCGCCGTACGCGACGTAGCCAAAGCCCTGGGCTACTCGACCGGCACCCAGGATGCCTGGAGCAAGCAGATCGAGCACGGCTACCACGCTCGGGTGCCCACCCCAAATAGTGAGTCAGACGTCGACATCCCGGAGCCGGTGCTCACTCTCGCCAATGAGCTCGCCGATGCCCCCCGGCATCTCGGTATCCACTCCGGCGGCATGGTGATCTGTGACCGGCCGATCGTCGAGGTCTGCCCGGTCGAGTGGGGCCGGATGCCCGGTCGCACCGTGTTGCAGTGGGACAAAGACGACTGCGCGGCGATCGGACTGGTGAAGTTCGACCTGCTCGGGCTGGGGATGCTCTCGGCGATCCGCTACAGCTTCGAGCTGATCGAGGACTGGTACGGCGTTCGGTACGACCTGTCGACGATTCCGAAGGAGGCCGCCTGCGTCTACGACATGGTCTGTGCGGCTGACACCGTTGGGGTGTTCCAGATCGAGTCGCGGGCGCAGATGGCCACGCTTCCGCGGCTGCGGCCCCGGTGCTTCTACGACCTGGTGATCGAGGTCGCGTTGATCAGGCCGGGCCCGATCCAGGGCGACTCGGTACACCCTTACATTCGGCGCCGCCACGGCCGGGAGCCGATCACCTACATCCATCCCTCGCTCAAGCCCGCGTTGGAGCGGACGCTGGGAATCCCGCTGTTCCAAGAGCAGCTGATGCAGCTCGCGGTCGCTGCTGCCGGCTTCTCCAATGCCGAGGCAGACCAGTTGCGTCGCGCGATGGGGTCGAAACGGTCCGCGGCGAAGATCGACGCCTTGCGGCAGCGGCTCTATCAGGGGATGGCGGCGAACGGCATCACCGGTGACGACGCTGACGAGATCGTCGACAAGATCCGCGCGTTCGCGGCGTTCGGCTTCGCCGAAAGCCACGCCATCTCCTTCGCGTTGCTGGTCTACGCCTCGTCCTGGCTGAAGCTGCACTATCCGGCGGCGTTCTGTGCCGCGCTGATCAACGCCCAGCCGATGGGTTTCTACTCACCGCAGTCGCTGGTCGCTGATGCCCGCCGGCACGGTGTCGAGACCAGGGGTCCTGATATCAACATCTCCTCCGACAAGGCGTCCCTCGAGGACGGGCCGGGACCGTCACAGTGTCCGTGTCTCGAGGCGCCACAACCCGTCGTACGACTCGGGTTGTCCAGCGTCCGCACGATTGGTGACGAGCTTGCCGAAAAGATCGTGGCGATCCGGGACGCATCCGGCCGGTTTGCCTCGATGACCGACCTCGCCCATCGGGTCGGACTGTCGACTGACCAGATGGAGGCATTGGCGACCGCGGGCGCCTTTCAATCCTTTGGTGTCACGCGACGTGACGCGCTGTGGGTCGCGGGTGCGGCCGCTGCGGTGAGGCCAGGTCAATTCGAGCTGGCGGCGATCGAGGAGACCGACGCGCCGCAGCTGCCGTTCATGACCGAGCCGGAGGAGATGGTGGCCGATCTCTGGGCGACCGGAGTGACGCCGCTGACCTATCCCACCGTGCTGGTCCGTAGCCGGCTCGATGCGATGGGGGTGATCAGTGCTGCGGGGCTGCGACTGCTCGACGACCACACCCGGGTCACGGTGGGTGGGGTGGTGACCCACCGGCAGCGCCCGGCTACCGCGCGAGGGGTCACCTTCGTCAATCTCGAGGACGAGACCGGGATGATCAACGTGATCTGCACGAAGGAGATCTGGGCCCGCTATCGCAAAGCGGCCCGGGGTTCGGCGGCGTTGCTGATCCGCGGCATGCTGCAGCACAGCGACGGGGTGGTCAACGTGATGGCCGAGCGAATCGCACCATTGCCGCTCGGGGTGCGCCCGGCGGCTCGAAACTTCCGCTGACCAGTGCCCGTTACCTCCCGCGTGTCCTCACGCCACGCCGACCGACGCGGAACTCATAGCAAACGCTGAGCGAAACCAGGTCAAGCCTCACAGGTACTCGACCGACAGTGGGGTACCGGTGTAACCAGACGGGCTGACATCGGTCCCGCGCTGGACTCGCTGGAGGGCCTGTGAATTCGACAACGGTCGACGCCCCCCACCGGCCGCAGCTTCGTACCATCCTCACCCACCTTGGGATGAGCCTGCTGACCGCGACCATCATTCCCAGCCTGCTGTTCACGATCTCGCTGCTCGCCGGCAACATCTGGAGTGCCCTGATCGTCGCGCTGCTGTGGTGTTACGGCTCGATGGCGTGGCGGATGTCGCGGCGCAAGCGAGCCTCCGGGTTGCTGCTTCTCACCGTCATCGGGCTCACCGCCAAGACCGCGTTCGCGCTCGCCAGCGGCAGCACCTGGTTCTACTTCCTTCAGCCGGCGATCGCCGATTCGATCATCGCGGCGGTGTTCATCGCCTCGCTGACCACCGCCCGTCCGATCGTGGCTCGGGTAGCGCACGACTTCTATCCGATGGATGCCGACGTGGCGCAGCGCCCGAAGGTGCAGCGGCTGTTCTGGCGACTGACGCTGTTCTGGGCGTTCGTCTGCCTCAGCAAGGCGGTGATCACGGTCTGGTTGTTGCATTCGATGTCGACGGTCAGCTTCGTCGCGATCAAGGGCGCCTTGATGACCGGCATTCTGCTCGCCGCGACCGCGATAACCGTGGCCGCGGCGGTACGAGTCGCTCGCAGCGAGGGTCTCCTACACGCCGCAACCGCGTAGCCAGCCCTTCTGGTTGGCCTGTCAGTGCGCTCGGCGCCGTCTGAGCGCGCGATTTCCTGACAGGTCGGTACCGCCCGTAGGTCAGTCGAGGGGGAGTACGACGTCAGGGAGCGGGTGCCGGTAGAGCCTGGCGGCGTTCTCGCTACACATCTTGCGGAGCTCGTCAGCAGGGATGTGGCCCCACGCCTTCTCGATGACGTCCTGGGTGTCAGGCCAGGTGCTGTCGCCGTGGGGATAGTCGACCTCGACCATGATGTGATCCACCCCGATGCGGTGCCGGGTGTCGATGGTCGACGGGTCGTCGATCGTGCAGAACCAGAAGTTGCGCTGCAGCACCTCGGACGGTCGAAGGTCCCAGCCCAGCCCGTAGCCGGAGCGATCGACGATGTTGTCGAGCCGGTCGAGCAGCATTGCCACCCAGCCGATCCCACCCTCGCTCATCGCGATCTTCAGATTCGGATGGCGCACGGCGTGGCCCGACCACAGCCATTCGGTGCATGCCTGTAGCGATTGCTGGCCGAACAGCGTCGCCGACAGCTGTACGGCGGGGGAGCCGGCCGGCAGCGCAGGGAGGCCGGAGCTCCCGACGTGTAGCGAGATGACGGTCTCGGTCGCTGCGCAGGCGGCGACGATCGGCTCCCAGTGGGGATCCCACAGTGAGGGCAGGCCGATCTCATGCGGGCGTTCCGGGAAGGTGACCGAGGTGAAGCCACGCGCGGCGTTGCGTTCGATCTCCGCAACGGCGAGCTCAGGGTCCGACAGGTAGGTGATCCCCATCGGGATGATCCGGGTCGGATGCGCCGAGTACCACTCCTCGAACAACCAGTCGTTCCAGGCACGCGTGCACGCCAGGCCGAGATCGCGTTCCTCGGCCGCGAAGAACACCCGGCCGCAGAACCCGCTGATCTGCGACGGGAAGTTCATCGACGCCCAGACCCCGTTGATGTCCATGTCGGCGACGCGGGCGTCGACGTCGTAACAACCGGGCCGCATCTGGTCGAAGCGAAACGGCTCCATCGTCACCGTCTCGGGCCGCCGTCCGGCGACCGCGTTCACCCCGATCTGGCTGTACTTGAGTCCCTCGAACTCCCAGACCTGGTAGCCGCGCGAGGTCTCGACGATGCGCGGAGCGCGATCCGCCAGCGCGACCGGGAGCCGTCCTTCGAACAGGTGCGGCGGCTCGACGACGTGGTCGTCGACCGAGATCACCGTGTAGCGGACGTCACGTGGCGCCGGCTCCGGGAGAAAGAGCGCAGGGTCCAGCGCCGTCGTGCCCACCGCCTAAGTCTCCGCCGAGACCGGCGCCGAGTCATCCGAGGTCCACGGCCTTGCGCTCAACAGCCAGCTGAGGAAGCCGGCCGCGAGGACGCCGACCAGGGTCCAGCCGAGGTTCGTCGTGCCGACCCCGACGTACTTCAGACCCGAGGCGAAGATCACGAACGTGATGACCGGCCGGATGTAGCGGTCGGGGGCGCGTGAGGAGAAGAAGGAGCCCACGATCACGGCGGGGACGCTGCCGATGATCAGTGAGGTCGTGACTGCGAAGGAGACGTGCCCGAACGCCAGGGCGCCGAGGGCCGCCGCCGCGGTCAGCGGGAGCGCCTGGGTCAAGTCGGTGCCGACGAGCTGGTTCGCGCCGATGGTGGGATAGAGGAACAGCAACAGCACGATCATCAGCGAGCCGGCACCGACAGATGTCATGCCGACGACGAACCCGCCGACCATGCCGACGAGGATGGTGCGGATCGGCAGCACGGTGATCTCGGTGATCCGGCCCTCCCGGCTGTTCCTTGCCCGCCGGTCCATGACGAAGCGCAGTACGAGCGCCCCGGCGCCGAGCAGCAGGGCACTGCCCAGTGCGCGCTCGACGTTGGTCTGGGCGTCCGTGGAGTCGCCGAACAGGTGAAGCACGTAGGCGCCGAGGAACGCCGTCGGCACCGAGCCCATGGCAAGGAAGCTGACCATGCGCAGGTTGACCGTGCCCTTGCGCAGGTGCACCAGCGAGCCGAGCGGCCGCATCACGACGGCAGCGACCAGATCGCTCGAGATCGCCTTGGCGGGAGTGACGTTGAACAACAGGATCAACATCGGCGTCATGAGCGCGCCGCCACCGGCTCCGGTCGTGCCGACGAGCAGTCCGATGACCGCGCTGCCGAGCACGATGTAGGGGTCGATATGCACCCAGATCTCCCTTCGGATTCACCAGAATCCGCATCGCCTTAGTGGACAATCTAGCCTGTCCGAGTCGACTTACAGGGAAAACGCGCGGAAGATGAGATACCGGAAGATCTCCCGGCTAGTAATGAATAAGCGATAGAATCTCCGGTAGACAGGCCACTCGCCTCAGTGATCTACCGCGGGAGATGTGATGACCGAGCTGCAGCACTCCGCCGTCCCGCCCACCGAAGTACATGCCAGGCTCGCCGAGCATCTCCTCGTCGACGGATTCCGGTTGGTGCTCGACGTCGAGCGCAGCAATGGCAGCTGGCTGGTCGACGCCCGCGACGGCCGCGAATACCTCGATCTGTACACGTTCTTCGCATCGGCGCCGCTGGGCGCCAACCCACCCGGCCTCGCCGACGACCCCGAGTTCATGCAAGAACTGGCGGTTGTGGCGGCGAGCAAGCCGGCCAACCCCGACGTCTATTCGACTCAGCTCGCCGAGTTCGTCGAGACCTTCGTTCGCGTTCTTGGCGATCCGGCGCTTCCTCACCTGTTCTTCGTCGAAGGCGGTGCGCTTGCTGTCGAAAACGCCCTCAAGACCGCGTTCGACTGGAAGAGCCGGCGCAACGAGGCCGCCGGCCGGTCGCGAGAGCTCGGGGGCAAGGTCATGCATCTCACCCGCGCTTTCCACGGCCGGTCCGGCTACACGATGTCGCTGACTAACACGGACCCGACCAAGACCGACCGGTTCCCGAAGTTCGACTGGCCACGCATCGACGTACCCGCGATGAGGTTTCCGATCGAGGCGCATCTGGCCGAGATCGAAGCCGCCGAGGCTCGCGCAATCGAGCAAGCCAATGCTGCCTTCGCCGCCCACCCGCACGACATTGCGTGCTTCATCGCCGAGCCGATCCAGGGCGAGGGCGGCGACAACCACCTGCGGCCAGAGTTCCTCCAGGCGATGCAGGCGTTGTGCCACACCCACGACGCGCTGTTCGTCCTCGACGAGGTGCAGACCGGCGTCGGATTGACCGGTACGCCGTGGGCCTACCAGCAGCTCGGTCTCGAGCCGGACATCGTGGCCTTCGCGAAGAAGGTCCAGCTCGGCGGGATCATGGCCGGCCGGCGGGTCGACCTGGTCGCCGACAACGTGTTCGCGGTGTCCAGCCGCATCAACTCGACCTGGGGCGGCGGCCTGGTCGACATGGTTCGGTCCCGCCGCATCCTCGAGATCATCGAGGCGGAGGGGCTGTTCGACCTCGCGGCGAAGCGCGGCGACTGGTTCCTTCGCGAGCTGCATGGCCTGCAGGAACGCCATCATGATGTGGTCAGTAACGTGCGTGGCCGCGGCCTGATGTGTGCCGTTGATCTCCCGGACTCGGCCAGCCGGGACTACGCCGTGGCTGCGCTGCGGGACGAGCATGTGCTCGCGCTGTCGTGCGGACCGCGGTCGATCCGCTTCCGTCCCGCCCTGTCCGTGACCGAAGATGAGCTGGCGGTGGGCATAGCTGCGCTCGACCGGGTGCTGGTGCGGCTCGCCGCGACGATCGCGAACGAGAGTCGGTCATGACCCGAACCATCACCTCGATCATCGCCGGGTCGCCGGTGGCCGGCGCGGCCGGCGGCACGATTGCCGACCGCAACCCGGCGCAGCTCGACGACGTGGTTGCGGAGGTGTCACTTGGCGATGCCGGCACGTTCGTCGCCGCCGCGCGGGCTGCGCGTGCGGCCCAACCGGGTTGGGCGGACATCCCTGCCCCGGTGCGGGGCAGGGCGATTGCGCACATCGGTCGCCTCGTCGAGTCCAACGCCGAGCGGCTTGCCGCGATCGTCACCCGAGAGATCGGCAAGCCGTACGCCGAGGCGCTAGGTGAGGTCCGCGAGATCGTCGACACCTGCGACTTCTTCCTCGGCGAGGGTCGGCGGCTCTACGGCCAAACCGTGCCGAGTGAGATGCCGGACAAGCAGCTGTTCACATTCCGCAATCCGGTTGGCGTGGTGGCGACGATCACTGCGGGCAACTTCCCGGTCGCCGTACCCGCCTGGTACCTCGTCCCCGCGCTGCTGTGCGGAAACGCCGTCGTCTGGAAGCCGGCGGACTACTCGCCGGCGTGCGGCGAGGCCTTGTTCGAGCTGTTTGTCCGGGGCGGCGGACTGCCCGACGGCGTGCTCAACCTGGTCATCGCCGATGGCGAGACGACCTTCGCCGGGTTGTCGCAAGCCCTCGACCAGCGTCTGGTCGACAAGGTGGGCTTCACCGGCTCGAGTGCGGTGGGCTCAAAGATCGGCGAACTGACCGGGCGTCACCTGCAGTCGGCGTGCCTCGAACTCGGTGGCAAGAATCCGATGGTCGTGACTCCGAGCGCGGATCTCGACCTCGCCGCGGAGGCCGCGCTGTTCTCCGGCTTCGGGACGGCCGGCCAGCGCTGCACCTCGCTGGGCACCGTGATCGTCCACGAAAGCGTCCACGAGGACTTCCTGGCGAGGTTCGACAAGCTGACTCGTCAGGCGCCAATCGGGGATCCCACCCGGGGTGTTGTCTTCGGTCCGATGCTGGATGAGAAGTTCGCTGAACGCTTCGAGGACTACCTCGGCTGGGTCCAGCCGCATCATGTCGTGCAGGGTTCGAGCGCGGTCGGGCGGATCACCTCGGCCCACCCGCGCGAGGGATTCGTCGGTGACCCGCAGGCCGGGGTGTATTACCACCCGACGATCGTGGACGGGGTTCGCGAGGACGACGCGATCTTCCTCAACGAGACATTCGGACCGCTCGTCGGTGTCACGACGTACGTCGACCTCGATGACGCGATCCGTCTCGCCAACCTCCCGGGTTATGGGTTGTCGTCGGCGATCTACACCACCGACGCCAACGAGGCATTCCGGTTCCGCCGAGGCGTCTCGGCGGGCATGGTCAGCATCAACAACTCGACCTCCGGAGCGGAGGCGCACCTGCCGTTCGGCGGCAACGGCAAGTCGGGCAACGGATCGCGGCAGTCCGGGATGTGGGTCCTCGACCAGTTCACCCGCTGGCAGTCGATGAACTGGGACTACTCGGGCCGGTTGCAGAAGGCACAGATGGACGTCGTCGACCTGGTCCCCGACCCGGCATTCCGGCTCGCCGAGTAGCGCGTCGCTCCGGGCAGGGAGGTGGAAGCGCTGACTGAGCTCACGCCGGAGGTGGCGCTCGACCAGAACCTCCGCGGCGCCGTTGCCGGGCTCACTCCTGGCGGATCGCCGCAGCCGCCGGCCACGCCGATCCGGTCCGGTACGACGCTGACCGGATCACAGGCACTCGGGTTGCTGGATGCCCAGCTCGGCAGCCGCGCTCTCGACATCGAGGCGAGACGGCTGCGCGCTGCCGGTCGCGGCTTCTACACGATCGGCTCGTCCGGTCACGAGTCGAACGCCGCGGTCGCTGCAGCGCTGCGGCCGAGCGACCCGGCGCTGCTGCACTACCGCTCCGGCGCGTTCTATCTCGCTCGAGCCGCCCAGGTTCCCGGCTCGACGCCGCTTCGCGATGTGCTGCTCGGTCTGGTCGCCGCAGTGGACGAGCCGATCGCAGGCGGTCGGCACAAGGTCTTCGGACGGCGGGAGCTGGCGATCATCCCGCAGACTTCCACTATCGCGTCGCATCTGCCGCGAGCTGTCGGCGTGGCGTTCGCGATCGAGCGCGCCCGCAAGCTCGGGGTGGCGAGCGACTGGCCCCGCGACGCGGTGACGGTGACCAGTTTCGGCGACGCCTCGGTCAACCACTCCACGGCTACCGGAGCGATCAACGCGGCGTGCCATGTCAGTCATACCGGCTTGCCGCTGCCGTTGCTGTTCGTCTGCGAGGACAACGGCCTGGGTATCAGCGTGCCCACGCCGCAAGGCTGGATCGCCGCGGCGGTTGCCGCACGACCGGGGCTGGCCTACTTCACCGCTGACGGCACCGACCCGGTGGCGACGTTCGATGCAGCCGTCGCCGCTGTCGATCACGTGCGCACCCGCCGAGCGCCTGCGTTCCTGCATCTGCGCGTGGTGCGGTTCATGGCCCACGCCGGCACCGATGCCGAGATCAGCTACCGCAGCCCGGCCGATATCGAGGCGGACTACGCCCGCGACCCAGTCCTGGCGACAGCGCGCCTCGTCGTTGCGGCCGGGCTGCTCACACCGGCCGGGGTGCTCGACCGTTACGACGCCGTGCTGCGCCAGGTGCACGGGATCGCGGAGGAGGTGAGCGGCCATCGCCAGCTCGGCAGCGCGGAGGAGGTGATGGCGCCGATCGCGCCGCGGCGTGCGGATCAGGTCGCGATCGCCGCGGGCCGCTCCGGCGACGTCGACCAACGCGCGGCCGGCTTCGGCGGGAAACTGCCCGAGGACGGCGAACCGCTGACGCTGGCCGATGGCATCAACCGGGCCCTGGCGGACGCCCTGATCGGCTACCCGCAGGCCCTGGTCTTCGGCGAGGACGTCGGACGCAAGGGCGGGGTGTACGGCGTCACGCGCGGACTGGCGCGGCGCTTCGGTGCCGGGCGGGTCTTCGACACGATTCTTGATGAGCAGGCAGTGCTGGGTCTCGCACTCGGCTGCGCGGTGTCGGGCATGCTGGCGATCCCAGAGATCCAGTACCTCGCGTATCTCCACAATGCCGAGGACCAGCTACGGGGCGAAGCCGCCAGCCTGCAGTTCTTCTCCAATGGTCAGTACCGCAACCCGATGGTAGTCAGGGTCGCCGGCCTGGCCTACCAGAAGGGGTTCGGCGGTCACTTCCACAACGACAACGCCGTTGGTGTGCTGCGCGACATTCCCGGCGTCGTAGTCGCCGTACCGACCCGTGCCGACGACGCCGCGGCGATGCTGCGCACCTGCCTCGCTGCTGCCGCCGTCGACGGAACCGTCTCGGTGTTTCTCGAACCGATCGCGCTGTACCACTCCCGGGACCTTTACGAGCCGGGCGATGGCGAGTGGCTGACGCGCTACGCGCCGCCCGCCGCCTGGCTCGACGCTCACGTGGCGCTTGGCAGTGCGCGTCGTTATGGAGACGGCGATGACCTGACGATCGTGACGCTCGGCAACGGAGTGCCGATGTCACTGCGAGTCGCGCGCCGGCTCAGCGACGCCGGGATTGCCGCCCGGGTGTTAGACCTGCGCTGGATCGCTCCGCTGCCGCAGCGAGACCTGCTTCGGGAGGCTCGGGCCACCGGTCGGGTGCTCATCGTCGACGAGACCCGGGCCTCGGGCGGGGTCAGCGAGGGGGTGACGATGGCATTGGTCGACGCCGGCTATGACGGTCGAATCGCACGGGTTGCGGCATCGGACTCCTTCATCCCTCTCGGCGACGCGGCCAACCACGTGCTGGTCTCGGAATCGGCGATCGAGAAGGCGGCGCACCACCTGATCGGTAACAGCGCTCGCTAAGTCATCGGGATCCGTAGTCGCCGGGCGACCACCGGCACCAGCCCTCCTTGCACCACCACAGATACGACGACCACCACCACGATGATCGAGTACGCACGCGTCCGGTCGCTGATGGGTGCGCCGAGCAGGAGGATGCCGAGCAGGATCGGCACCGCTCCCTTCAAGCCGGCGAAGGAGATGAAGGCGCGCTCATTGGCTCGCAGGCCGCCGACCCGCAGGCAGAGTTCGGCAACGGCGGGCCTGATGACGAGAGCCAGCGTGGCCGCGATCGCGAGTGCGACCGGCCATACGTTGAGCTGGCCCACCCGGCTCAGGCTCACGGTAAGCCCCAACACCACGAAGGCAACCACCTCTGCGGCGCTGCTCAACCAGTCGAAGCCGATCCGGATCGGTCGCATCGCAGCGTGGTCTTCATCGCCGAGCAGCACGCCGGCGACGAACACGGCCAGGAACCCTGACCCGTGCAGCACGAGTGCGACGGCGAATGCCGCCGCGATGATCAGCGCGGCGCGGGCCGGCTCGGCTACGTTGCGCCGCAACGGGTAGCGCCGATGCAGCGCGCGTAGCAGCTCTCCGGCAGCGAGGCCGGCCAGCAGACCGACCCCGAGCTGAAGTGCGAACCGTCCCGCGATCGGACCGAGCGCGCTCACCGAGAGCTGCTTGGCATCCACCAGGCTGACCATCAACGCGATGCCGACCGGATCGTTCGCTCCCGACTCGCCCTTGAGGACCGTGCCGCTTCGGCCGTGCACCTCTCGCCCGCCGAGGACCGAGAAGACCACCGCCGGATCGGTCGGGGAGATCGCGGTGGCGAGCAGCGCCGCGACGTACCAGGCGAACCCGAAGGCGAAGTGGCAGAAGACGGCGAGCCCGGCCGTCGTCAGCAGGGTGCCCATCACCCCGAGGCTGGTGATCTCGGCGAGCGCGCCGCCGGCGGCCCGCCGACCGATCTGCATGCCGCCGTCAAACAGGATCGCCGCGAGAGCCACGGAGACGATCCATTGCACGACGGGGCGGCTTGGGGAACCGACGCCGGGGATCGCGGCGGCGGCAACGGCGGCCGCCGCGAGCAGCAGCGCCGGCGCCGGGATCGGGCCCTTGATCTTCAGCGTGGCCTCCGGTCGGTCGACATCGTCATGCCCGCCGACCAGACTTCCCGGCACACCACTGACTACGGTATCCGGGTGCCTGTGCCGCGGCGGGTCAGCCTGATCGCGATTGCAGGGTTGGCTGTCGCGACGGCCGGTGCGTTGGCCCCGTCAGTGGCGGCAGGTAGCCATCCGCCCGCCGAGCGGCGGCTCACGCCGGATACCGCGACATCGACGGGACGGGTGCTCGCCAGCCAGGGCCGATGGATCGTCGACTCGCAGGGTCGGGTCGTGATCCTGCACGGCTTCAACTTGGTTGACAAGATCCCGCCGTACGAGCCCGCTGTCGGTGGGTTCGGTGCGTCTGACGCAAGGTTCCTTCAGCAGCACGGCTTCAACGCAGTGCGTCTCGGCGTGATCCCGGAGGCGGTCGAGCCAGGGCCGGGCCATTTCGACAACCGCTACCTCGCGAGCATCCGGCGCACCCAACAGCTCCTTGCCCGCCACGGGATCGTCAGCCTTCTCGACTTTCATCAGGACCTCTACAACGAGAAGTTCCAAGGCGAGGGCCTGCCGGCCTGGATGATCGACGACAACGGGTTGCCGGTCGTGCCGAAGGCAGGCTTTCCCGGCAACTACTTCGTGATGCCGGCGCTACAGCGCGCCTTCGACAATCTGTGGGCGAACGCCCCCGGTCGCGGTGGGGTCGGGCTGCGAACCAGGTACGTCGCTCTCGTCCGTCACGTTGCCCGCTACTTCCACGGTGTTCGCGGCGTCCTCGGTTACGACGTGTTCAACGAGCCGTTTCCCGGCACGGACTTCCTGACCTGCTTCCCTCCGTTGGGATGCCCGAGTGCGGACAAGAGCGCGCTGCTTCCCTTCATGTCCGCACTGGTCCGGGCGGTCCACGCCGTCGACCCGCACCAGATCGCCTTCTTCGAGCCTTGGATCACCTTCGACTACGGCGCGCCGACCAGTGTCGGCCGGGTGGGTCCGGGCCCAGTCGGGATGAGCTTCCACGACTACTGCATCGGCGCCCTCGGCCTGCCGGTGCCGCTACCGCAGTCAGCCTGCAGCACGCTGGTAGAGGGCAGAGTGATGAACAATGCGCTGCACCAGGCACGCACCGGCGGAAGCGCGCTGCTCCTGACCGAGTTCGGTGCCGAGACCAACGTGGCCGACCTTCGCGAGGTGGTCGGGCTGGCAGATCAGCACGGCATTTCCTGGCTGGAGTGGGCGTACTGCGCCTGTGGTGACCCGACCGGGTCCGGCCAGGCCGAGTCGCTGGTCCGCAACGCCCACCGGCCGCCGCGCGGAGCCAACCTCAACAGCTCGACGCTGCGCGCACTCGACGAGCCGTATCCGCAGGTCGTGTCAGGTACGCCGCTCACCTCGTCGTTCGATCCGGCGACACGAACCTTCCACCTGCGCTACACCACGCGATCGCCTACCGGCCGACGATTCGGGCGCGGCGCCCGCAGCCGCATCTACCTCCCGCGACTGCAGTACGGCAGCGGCTACCACGTTCTCGTCCGGGGCGGGCGGGCGGTGTCGAAACCCAATGCGACCGTGCTCGTGATCGCTACCGGCTCCCATCGGCACGCGGTCACCGTGACGGTGCGGCCGGCCGGCAGGCACTAACCATCAGTCGGTACGACGCCGTCGTGACAGCCGGTATCGCCACCAGCCGACTAGGCGGGTACGCAGCCAGTACTCACCCGCGCTGAACGGCAGCTGGGTGACGATCTTCCCGCTGGGACCGGCGTAGTAGTTGGTGCATCCGGCGAGCCAGACGGTGCCCTCCATCGCCGCTTGCAGCTTCTCGTTGTAGCTGCGCATCGCGGGTTCGCGCACGTCGAGTGCGCCGATGCGCCATCGCCGCATCAGGCGCAACGCGCGCACGACGTAGTGCGCCTGCGCTTCATGCATGAACAGGATCGAGTTCACGCCGTTGGTGTTCGGGCCATACAGCATGAACAGGTTCGGGAAGCCACTGACCGTCAGTCCGAGATAGGCCTCGGCACCGTCGGACCACTGATCGCGCAGTAGCCGGCCACGGCGGCCCCGGATCGTGACCGTCGACAGGTACTCGCTGGCCCGGAAGCCGGTGCCGAAGATGATCGTGTCGACGTCATGGTCGACACCGTCGCTGGTCCGGACCGCGGTCTCGGTGATCTCCGCGATCGGCGTCGTGACGACGTTGACGTTGTGGCGAGCCAGTGCGGGAAACCAGGCGCGGGACATCAACGGGCGCTTGCAGCCGACCGGGAAGTCCGGCGTGAGGAGGGCGCGCAGCTCAGGGTCCTCGATCTTGCGGGCGAGATAGGACCGGGCGAGCTCGGTTTGCATGGTCGTCTGCTCGGCGGCGGCATCGAAGGACGAGCGCTGATAGCTGAGCCAGATCTGCCAGCGATGCCACCGGCCGGCGAGCGGAACCCGGGCAAACCGGCGCTGCTGCTCGGGCGAGAACTCCTGATCCAGGCGAGGAGCCACCCAGATCGGGGTCCGTTGGAACACGGTGAGTGATTCGACGTCGGGCGCGATGGCCGGCACGTACTGGATCGCACTCGCGCCGGTCCCGATCGATGCCACTCGCTCACCCGCGACCGGCTTGGAGTGATCCCAGCGCGAGGAGTGAAACATCCGGCCTCGGAACCGGTCCGCTCCGGCAATGTCCGGTACGAACGGCACGTTGAGCATGCCGAGACCGGTGACCAGGACGTCCGCGGTGAACGTTTCACCGACATCGGAGTGCAGCACCCACGACTGGGTGTCGTCGTCCCAGCTCGCCTCGTTGATCGTCGTACTGGTGCGCACGTGCGGTGTGACGCCGAAGCGGTCGGCGCAGGTCTCGAGGTAGTTGAGGATCTCCGGCTGCGTCGCGTAGGTGCGCGCCCACCAGGGGTTGGGTGCGAATGAATAGGAGTAGAGGTGTGACGGCACGTCGCATGCCGCGCCTGGATAGGTGTTGTCGCGCCAGGTTCCGCCGACCCCGTCGGACTTCTCGTAGATCGTGAAGTCGAAGCCTGCTCGATTGAGTGCCACCCCCATGGCGATGCCACCCGCGCCGGCCCCGATCACCGCCACAGTCGGGCTGCCGCGCCTCATCCGCAAGCGCCCCTCAGCCCCACTGCGCGAAGTACGGTCGGTCGGCGCGTGACTTCTCGACCAGGATGAAGACCACGCCCCAGGGGTCCGCGAACCAGGTAGTCCGCACCCGGGCGACATCGGCAACGCCCGACACCATGAACTCGACGCCCTTCGCCTCCAGCTCGCGACGCGTGCCGTCGATGTCCGAGCACAGCAGAGCAACATGTGACAGACCGTGGTCGGTTAGCCCGGCGCCGCGGCGGCGGTCGGCTCCGGTGACTCCGGGGTACTCGATCAGCTCGAGCACCCGGTCGCCATCGCCGGGGAAGCCGAGGATCGCCGCCTTCAACCGGGGGTCGGGGATCAACTCGCCCATGTCGGCGGCGATCGCCTCGCCTTCGATCAGGTACGGCGGGGAGAGCACCTGCAGACCCAGCACGTCGTGGTACCAGGCGGCTGCTGCATCGACATCCGGGACACAGACGCCGGTGTGGGCGAGCCCTGTGATCACGTTGCGACGGTATCGACTCCGGGTCGCGTCGGGGAGCGGCAATCCGATCAGATGGCGCCGAAGTCCGGCAGGGTCAGCGCGCCGTGGGACTCGAAGCCGGGGTTGTGGGCGAGCACGAACCAGGTCACTGACCCCCAGGCTGACCCGCTGCGCCGCCCCGCAACCGTAGCTGCGCCCGGACGACCGCCACGACGACGATCGCGACGATCAGTGCGATCCCGATGCGGGTCGAGTAGTGGCTGATCCGGTCGATCGCATGGACGGCCGGGTGGCCGAGGGACCAACCGAGGCTGATCAGCAGCGCCTCCCACAACACCATCCCGACCACGTCGCCGACGACGAACATCCACAGCGGCATTCCGCTCGTGCCGCACGCAAGGAAGATCACGAAGGTGGGAAGCGGTAGGTAGTAGCTGACGAACAGCGCCCAGATCCCGCGTCGCCGCACGATCGCCTCCGCCCGCAGGATCCAACGGGCAGTTCGCGGGTTGTTCCGGCCGTAGAACGCGACGATGTGACCGCCCCAGCGTCGTCCCGCCCACCAGTAGAAGACGTCGTACAGCGCGATCGTGCACAACGGCGCCAGGATCACGATGGTCAGCGAGTCACGGCCGACCCGCGCGAGCGCGCCGCCACTGACGATCGAGGTCGTGCTGCCGCGGAGTGCCTCGAGCAGCTCACTGTGATGGGCGAGCAGTGTCGGCGTCAGCGGGATGAAGGCGTAGGCAGCAATGACGCCGAGAGCCAGGGCTGCGCCGCACAGCACATCAGGAACGGCGAACCGACGGCCACGAATCGCTGCCGTCAGGCCGTTATTGGGCTGGTCAGCCTCCAAGTTGCTGACGATATCTGCCTTGATCGCACCTATCAGCCGCGGTTTCTGGGGTATCACGCTCTACGTGGACCAACCTCCTTTGATTTGCGAGCCACAAATATCGACAATCAACGTCTGTAACAACTGCAACTGCTGAGGTGGGCAAGCACATGCGCAAGGTCAACGGGGACGCGAACGCGCGGTGGCTCCGCCCGGCTCTCGGGGTCGCGCTGGTGGCGCTGGTTGCCACGGATGTAGCGGTGGCGATCGTGTCGCCTTCGCGGACGACGCCTCAGTCCCGTCCGGTCGCGGTCGGCAGCCTCGCCACGTTGCTCTCGCCTGCGGGGGCCGCCCGCCAGGCTCACCACGCGGGCCGAGCCAAGCCGGCCGCGATGACCGCCTCGAGCGCCAGCGTGGTGCCCCACACCGCGGGCTCGCCGCAGCACAAGAAGCGCAAGCCGGACTCGACCCCGGCCGGAGCGGTGCTCGGCGTCGTGAACGCGTTGACGTCGCCGTCCCAGCCGGCTCCGCCGTCGACCGGCGGACGCCACCATCCGAAGAGCGGTTCGCCACACCACAATGGCGGCTCTCCGCCGAGCGCCACCTCCAAGGGCGCGGTGGGCCGACGCGCACCGCAGCAGGACCTGCAGTTCGTCCCCAGCGAGACCGTGCTCGCGACCCTGAAGCACAACGCGCCGGGGTTCAGCACGGCTCACTCCACCCGCCGGGCGATGACCGTTCCCAAGTCTTGGTACGGGCGAACCACCTCGATGCCCGTCGTGGCGCAGACCGCGACCCGGCTCAAGGTCCGGCTCGCCCGCCGGCCGGATGAATCCACGATCTGGATCCGCCGGAGCGCGGCAACGCTGAGCCACACGTACTACGCCCTGCTCGTCGACATCTCGAAGCGTCGGCTCTACCTGTTCCGGGCGGGACAGCAGATCGGGTCGTATCCAGTTGGGGTGGGTCTGCGACAGACGCCGACGCCGACCGGCTCGTACTTCATTGCCTTTCACGCGCCGCCGAACGGGCCTGGGTACGGCTCAGTAATGCTCGAGACCTCGGCGCACTCGAAGGTCTTCCAGACCTTTGAAGGCGGCAACGACGCGATCATCGCGATCCACGGCCCGATCGACAGCACGGCCGACCGCGAGATCGGCAAGAACGGCGCTCGGGTCTCCAACGGATGCATCCGGATGCACGACGGGCAACTCGTGAAGGTCGGCAGGGTGCCTGACGGGACGCCGATCGAGTTGCACAGTTAGCGGTGATCCGGCGGCATAAGATCCCCGCCATGACCGTCAAACTCCTCGTGCTCTACACCCAGCCGGACGACCCGGACGCCTTCGACCAGCATTACCTGTCCACGCACGGTCCACTGGTCGACAAGCTTCCCGGCCTCGAACGGTGGGAGTCGGCCAAGCTGGTTGCCGCCGTTGATGGGGGAGAGGCCACCTACTACCGGATGGCGGAGTTGTACTTCGCCGACACCGACGCGATGGGGGCGGCGATGTCGTCGGCGGCGGGCCAGGCGACGAACGCCGACTTCGAGCAGATCGCGCCCGCGGGCTCACGGATCTTTCTCGCCACCCTCGACTAGCCCTACCTGTTACATCTAGACCGTGCTCACCGCGGCGGCTGCGGCGTCGATGAACCGGCGCACCACGATCGGGAGCGGTCTGGGGTCCGAAGGGTCCGGTACGACGCGGCAAAGCGGTTCGCCCTTGCAGACGATGCGCCGGCCCGGAAGGTCGTCCGCGGCCGATGGCTCGATCACGATCTCGGCGCGCTCGTTCGGAGGGACCCGCTCGCTGAGGTACGCGCCGAGCTGGGCGAGGGTGTCACTCCGGAACACCGGAAGGATGTCGAGCTCGTTCACCGTTGCCTCCCGATCGATGAGAGCAGGCTGTGCGCCCAAGGCGGCTCCCGACCGCTTTGTCCAGATTCATCGACCTTGTCCGGGCTTTGCTTGATCCTCCAAGCGGGTGGCCGGTGCGTCATCCGGCGCAGCGGGCACTGCTCCCGGCGCTCCCGGTGTGGAGAGGAACCGACTTCCGCGTGACGAATTGATCGCGATGCGCCGCATCTCCGGCCGGACCTGCCTGCCGGATCGGCCCCGCCGCCTGGTGGTGCTGGTCGTGGGCCTGGGCACTCTCGCCGTACCGACGATTGCAGGTGCCGAGGCCACCACGGACCGGACACCGTCGGTCCAGGGAATGCACTGGGTCGGCGCCTGGGAGGGCTCGCCCGAATCGGGCGGGCCGGTGGGTCGTGATCAGACCTACCGGCTGTTTGTCCACACCAGCATCGGTGGGTCGTCGTTGCGGCTGAGGTTCTCGAACAGTTACGGGACCGAGCCGGTCCGGTTGCGCGATGTCACGGTTGCAATGCCGGTCGGCCCGCCCGGGCCGGGCATCAAGCCGGCAACGCTGCGGCGGGTGCGGTTCCCCGGCGGGTCAGCTGTCACGATTCCCGTCGGGGCCAACCGATACAGCCAGCCGGTTCGGTTCGACGTCCCGGGCGACGCGTGGCTGGCGGTCAGCTTCTATGCACCCGGCGCCTACTCGACGACCACGTGGCACAAGCAGGCGTGGGGCGCCAACTGGCAGACGCCGGCCGGCGCCGGCGACCATGCCGCAGATCCGGGCGGCGGCGCGTTGGCGGTCCCGACAACCTCGTGGACCTACCTGAGCGGGGTCGATGTCGAGGCCCCGATGACGACGAGCACGGTCGTTGCCCTCGGTGATTCGATCACCGATTGCTGCATGAGCGTGCCGGGAGCGAACGGCCGCTGGCCCGACCTGCTCGACCGGCGGATCGCCGCGCAGCCAGGCGCGCAGCGGCTCAGCGTCATCGACGCTGGAATCAGCGGCAACAACGTTTCGGACAACCGCAATGGGAACGCCACCCAGGGCGAAGCCGGTGACGTCCGCGACGTTCGCGACGTCTTCGACGAGCCCAACGTGTCGACGGTGATCGTGTTCGAGGGGGTCAACGACATCGGCACCAGAGTGCATGCGGCCGGCATCGAGGCCGCGTACCGACGAATCCTCGAAGGTGCACACCGTCGAGGTATCCGGGTTCTCATCTCGACACTGACCCCGACGTTCGCAGCACTGGCGAGCGGCCCGACGTACACCACGAACGCCGGCACTCGCGACCAGGTCAACCGCTGGATCGAGGTCCACCGACGGCTGTTCGACGGAGTACTTCATTTCGGGACGGTGGTCGCGGACCCAGTCCTCCCCAACACCTGGAATCCGCTCTACACGATCGGCGACCAGCTGCATCCCAACCCGTTCGGATTGCAGGCGATGGCGGATTCGGTACCGTTACGCCTGCTCCGCGGCTAGCCGCGGAACCCGAGGAGGTGAGCATCCTCATGACCCGTTCCGACGTGTCCTTTCGCTCCGGCAAGGACACCTGCGCGGCCTGGCTGTACAAGCCGGCAGGTGATGGTCCGCATCCGATGGTAGTGGTGGGGCACGGTCTAACGGGCACGCGTGAGCAACGCCTGGACGCCTACGCGTCGCGGTTCTGTGCGGCCGGGCTCGGCGCGGTGGTCTTCGACTACCGCTACTTCGGCGCGAGCGGAGGCGAGCCTCGGCAGGTCGTGTCGATCAGGGCGCAGCTGGCGGACTGGCGGGGTGCGATCGAATTCGCACGGTCGATTCCTTGGGTCGACCCCGACCGGGTCGCACTGTTCGGTACGTCATTCGGGGGTGGCCATGTCATCACGATCGCTGCCGAGGACGAGCGAATCGCCGCGGTCGTCGCGCAGTGCCCGATGCAGAACGGGCGAGCCACGGCATCGAACCTCGGACCGGCCGTTGTCGCCCGGGTGACGTCACACGCGCTGTATGACGTGGCGAGGGCAGCGGTCGGCCTGACTCCGCACTACGTCCCGGCTGCGGCGCGCCCCGGCGAGTTGGGCGTGATGACGACTCCCGACGCGCTGCCCGGGATGAGGGCGCTCGGGGAGAGTGATAGCTGGGACAACCGGGTGGCAGCGCGACTGATGCTCTCGGCCCCGTTCTATAGACCGGGCACGCGAGCCAAGTCCCTCGCCATGCCGACGATGTGGTCGATCTGCGACACCGACTCGCTCTGCCCAGCCGACGACGGCGTGCACTGGGCATCCCAGGCGCCCAAGGGCGAGATCTGCCGATACCCGATCGGTCACTTCGACATCTACGTCGGTGATGCGTTCGAGCAGGCCGTGGCCGACCAAACCGAGTTCTACCGCCGCCATCTCCTCGACGGGTGAGTGCGCGCTAGACCGCCAGGCTCTGAGTTCCGTCGTCCGTTACGGATGGCGGGGTTGCACGAACTGCGACGCGCGCCGGCGCGTGACGCCGAACAGATCGGCGATCGCCGAGTGTCAGTCCTTCGGCTCGAAGCGCGACGGCTTCGGCGCGCCTCCAGCGGCTCCCCGCCTCGACCAGCCGTTGCTGGTTCTCGGTGAGCATTTCGACGATCAGCGGGCGATGCTCCAGCCGGACGATCTCGTGATACGGGAGCCCGTCATCAAGGCGGTTTCGATCGGACGAACTCGGCCCGCTCGATGATCTTCTCGATCGACTCGCGGTTGCGGCGAAGGCATCGACCAAGCCCTCCGGCTCTCGGAGCGGGCGATCGCCAACGTACGGCCGTTGTGGCCGCTTCGGTCGGGCCTTGCCGTGGGCTGGCTCAGCCGGGTCGCAGTGTCTCGGCGCCCGCGTGCGGGCCGACTGAGAGGTGCCCTTCAATGTCCCGTCTTGCCGTCATGCGCCGCCACCCCTGGCGCACCACCGGCGTACTCGCAGCCAGCCGGTCCTCAGCGGCGGTCAGCCGGTCGGTGGCGGTCGCGACGTCAGGACCGCCTGTATAGCGGGCTTTGGTCAGCGCGGCCTGCGCTGCTGTGACCGCCGCGTGAGCGGACGCGACTGCGGCAGGGTCAACCGTCGTCGTAGGGCCACCGCGGGCGCCGCTGAGAGCGTTGCGGGCGTCGGCGAGCTTCTGCCGGTCGTCGGCGATCGTGTTCCGTAGTTTCGCGTTGCCTGCGGTTGTCGGCGCGGTGAACGGGGTGAGGGAACCCACGTAGGACTTCGTCGCGGCGTCTATCAACTGCTGGTCCGCCACGCTCAGCGTCGTGTCGTGCAACGGGCCTTGGGTGCGGGCGAGGAACTCGTCCGGGGTGAGACCCTGCGACTTGATGTAGGCGAGGGTCGCCGGGCTGAGCATGCCAGTGTTGATCCCGCCCGGCGTCAGCTTCGGCTGAGTGTCACTTCGGCGGAACAGGTCGTGACCGACATAGTGCGTCACCAGCCCGCCGAGGTCGGTGTGTTTGAGCAGCTCCGTCGCACCGGCGTATCCGACGATCCCGGCGCCGAGCCCCGCCAGCACCGTCCCGCCGGTCAAAGCCGCGGGCGCTGCGAGGGCTAAGCCACCTCGGGCGAGCATGTTCGTAACCGCACCGCCGCCGATCGCGATGCTCCCGCCGATACCACCGACGAGACTCGCATCCAGCGTGCCCTGAGCGACCGCCTCCGTCTCAGCCGCGCCCGCCGCTACACCCTCAGCACCCGCCAACCGGCCTTGAGCGACAGCCGCCGCTGTCGCGGTCGCAGCGTTCTCAGCCTGAGCCGCCGACAGTCGGGTCTGCCCCGCCGCGGCGACAGTGTCAGCCGCCGCCCGACGGGCCTGCCAGACCGTGTAAAGCTCCACCGCCGAGGCGAGCGCGGTCAGCCCGGTCGAGGCGACCACCACCGCTTTCGGAACCGATCGCCCCGTCGTCGATCCTGGCCGGTTGGGACGGCACCAGCACCGATGTCGTCTTCCGCTTCATCAACGGCAGCCCGACCGACAGCTTCGCTGTTT
This sequence comes from Frankiales bacterium, assembly GCA_025980465.1. Classification (GTDB taxonomy): domain Bacteria; phylum Actinomycetota; class Actinomycetes; order JAFAQI01; family JAFAQI01; genus JAICXJ01. The sequence continues at coordinate 79,791 of JAICXJ010000010.1, forward strand.
ACAACGCCACGAATACGACCCCGCTCCCGCTCGGTCTCGTGAACACCGGCAAGAAGTACGTCACGAGCAACACCAACTTCGGCGCGACCGGTACCGCATCGACAATGGTGATGTCCGGGTCGACGGTGACGGTCACCCTCGGCACATCCGACAACCCGAATGCTGCCGGGACCGCGAACGGGTCGGTCAACATGACTTGGACCCCCGCCCTCGGACCGACCGACCGGGCGGCCAATCTGCTCCTGACGACCGCGGTCATCGAGGGCGGCACCAGCGACCTCGACTTCTAGGTCCGCAGGCCGAGCCCAACCGTTGGGAACGAGTTGTCCGGTTACGGGCACAACGTCGGGTTCCTGCGGCTAACGTCTGCCCATGCTGTCGCGCCGCCTGCCGGTACTCCTCGCCGTCGCCACGCTCGCGTTCGCCACGCCGGCGTTCGCGAAAGCGCCACATCGGACCGCGACTCCGGCGACGTACGACGTCTCGTATCCGCAGTGCGGCCAATCCCTCCCAGGCACTGCCACCGGGGGGATCGTGGGCGTGAACGACGGCATTGTGCTCTCCGCCAACCCGTGCTTCGCGACCGAGTGGTCGTGGGCGAGCAAGGCCACCACCTATGCGCCGGCGATCTACGCCAACACCGGCAACCCCGGCCCGGCGTACTCCTCGCACTGGCCGACCGGCGCCACCACTCCTCGCGCATGCGATGGCACCGCCGGCGTCGACTGCTCGTACGACTACGGCTGGCGGGCGGCGATGGACTCCTTCGCGGATGCCTCGAAGGTTGTCGCATCCGCCGGCGCCGTCACGTGGTGGCTCGACGTCGAGACCGGGAACTCCTGGCAGACGCTCGAGTCCGGGTATGGGCAGACAGCGGCCTCGCGAGCCGACGACCTCGCTGCCTTGCAAGGCGAGGTGGACGGGCTGACGGACAGCGGCGTGACCACGGTCGGCTTCTACTCGACCAGCTACCAGTGGACGCAGGTCACCGGTAGCAGCGGCTCGGCGTTCAGCACGGCGCCGGCGTGGGTTGCAGGTGCGTCGTCGCTGACGACCGCTCAGTCGAACTGCACAGCCAGCAGCTTCACGGGCGGGAAGATCCTGCTGACCCAGTACGCCAGCAACGGGTACGACGCCGACTACCACTGCGGGTAGCGGTTCAGAGCCGACTCAAATCGCCTCGACGTAGGTTGGCCAGGTATGTGGAGGTTGCCGACCCGAGCCGCGCGGCTGGCTGGAATCCTCGCGCTGAGCGCTCTCGCCAGTGCCGGCGCATCGGCCTCGGCACTGGCGAGCCAGGCACTCCCGCCGACGGGAGCAGTGGGCAATGACGTCGGCAGCCAGTCATGCGCCACGCGGCTTCCCCCTGGTGGCAGCTTCGGGGTCGTCGGAGTTACCGCAGGCAGGCCATTTCACCCCTCGGCATGTCTGAGCGTCGAATATTCGTGGGCCCAGTCGCGCATCTATCGACCGCAGTTCTACGTCAACCTGGCGAATCCCGGCCGTCACAGCGCGCACTGGGGCGCGGGCGGCCCGCGCGTCTGTCACCGCACGGTGAAGAACGATGCCGGGTGCGCGTACGACTACGGCGTCGGCTCCGCGGCGGCGGCGCTGTCATACGCGAAAGCGGTCGGCAGCAACGGTCACAGTCGCTGGTGGCTCGATGTCGAGACCGACAACACGTGGGGGACCGGCCGAGCCGGCATTGCGGCCAACCTCGCCGACATCCAGGGCGCGCTTCACTACCTGCGCTCCCATCTCCACACCACGGTTGGCGTCTACACCGAAACCAGGTGGTGGTCGCAGATCACGGGAGGCGCCCGCATGATCCGCGTGCCGGTGTGGGGTGGTGGCGCTGACAGCCGGCACCACGCCCGTCAGAACTGTCGACGCCGTTCGATCACCGGCGGCCCGGCGCTACTGGCGCAATGGATCGTCGGGACTGTCGACCACGACCTGGCCTGCTGAGGAAGTCCGCGCCTCAGGCGTCGTACCCGCTCGGCGTGCCTTCGAGGATGACGGTCTTCGTCTCGAGGTAGGGCAGCAGGCCCTCGACGCCGCCTTCACGGCCGATGCCCGATTGTTTGAACCCGCCGAAGGCGATCCCGAAGTCGGTGCGGAACCCGTTGTGACCGACCGTGCCGGACCGCAGCCGCGCCGCGACTGCCCGGGCCCGATCCGGGTCGTTCGTAAAGACCGAGGCGTTGAGCCCGTAGATCGTGTCGTTCGCGATCCGTACGGCGTCTTCCTCGTCCGCAGCCGGAATGACGGACAGCACCGGGCCGAAGATCTCCTCGCGCGCGATGGTCGCGGAGTTGTCGACGTCGGCGAAGACGGTCGGCTCGACGTAGTAGCCCCGCTCGAGATGCGCGGGCTTGCCGCCGCCGGTGACGAGTGTGGCCTCGCTCTTGCCTTGCTCGATCAGGCCGAGAACCTTGTCGCGCTGGCGCTCCATCGCGAGCGGGCCCATCTGCGTCTTGCCGTCGAACGGATCGCCGACGACCACCTGCGAGAACGTGCCGGCGAGGGCATCGACGAACTCGTCGTGCCGCTTGCGAGGGACGACCAGCCGGGTCAGCGAGGAACAAACCTGGCCGGAGATCATGCACTCTGCGCCCGAGATTGCGGCGGCGGCCTGCGCGAGGTCGGCGTCGTCGAGGATCACTGCGGCCGACTTCCCGCCCAGCTCGAGGGTGTAGCGGGCGATCCGCTCCCCGCACAGCGAGGCGATCCGCCGACCGGCTGCGGTCGATCCGGTGAAGGCGATCTTGTCCACTCGGGGGTCGGTGACGAGCCGCTCGGAGACCTCGCGGTCGGCGGTCAGCACGTTGAACACACCTGCCGGCAAGCCGGCCGCCTCGGCGGCCTCGGCGAGGAGGTACGCCGCACCCGGCGCCTCGGGTGACGCCTTGAGGATGACGGTGCAACCGGCCAACAACGCCGGCGCCATCTTGTAGATCGCGAGCTGCAGCGGGGCGTTCCACGGGATGATCGCGCCAACGACGCCAACCGGCTCGCGGACCACCAGCCCGAACGAGCCACCGCCGGTCGGCTGGGCCCGCTCCTCGAACGCAAACGTGTTGGCGAGATCGGCGTAGAAGTCGAACACCCCCGCCAGCGACGGGGCGGCGTACTTCGCCATGATCGCGAGGATCCCGGACTCTCGCGGCCAGATGTCCCCGAGCACGTCGCCACGAGCCACCACCTCTTTGCCGAGAGCGCGCAGGTACCCGGCGCGTTCGGCGTGACTCAGGAACGGCCACGGACCGCTGTCGAACGCCGATCGAGCGGCCGCAATCGCCCGCTCCATGTCATCGGCGTGCGCCTCGGCGACGCTGAAGTACACCTCCTCGTTCGTCGAGTCGATGACGTCGATCGTCGCCGATGACGACGGCGCGACCCACTCACCCCCGATGAAGAAGCGGTCGGGATGGGCGACAGGGGCGGTCGTCATGGTGAGCCTCCGGGTCTCGGTATCAAATCGTTTCTACCGCGTCGTCGCGTCGCGGTCATCTACGCCCTGCGGCGCCGGCCCGATCCAGCTAGCGAGCGGGGGGGGCGCTCCGCGACGCGACGGGTGGCCGCGGTGGTGATCATCGACCGTTGGCGGTCAGCTCGCGGGCGTCACCCCGGGTGACGGTCTGCGGGTAGACCCCGGTGTCGCTCAGTCGCCCAGCGCGTCCTCGAGGGAAGCTGTCACGTTCCACGCCTGCACTAGGCCGGTTGTCTGCAGTATCCGTAGCACCGCGGGTGTGGTGACGATCGCGCTGAGGCGGCCGCCCCTCGCCGTTGCGCGCTTGTGAGCGCCCACGATGACACCGATTCCGGTGCTGTCGATGAATTCGACGCCGCTGAGGTCGACGACCAGATGCGTCGAGGGGCTGGCGGCGAGGACATCGATGAGCACTTGACGCAGGCGGGGAGCGGTCGCCATGTCGACCTCGCCGCGGACATGGATGATCGTGGCGTCCGAGATCTGCTCGATGACGCAGGAGAGCTGGCCTTCGGTCAATTCTTACTGCGACTGTCGACAAGGTAGGCGTCAAGAGTGTCGAGCATTTGCTGCCCGCCTCGCAGCTCCGTTGCCAGCAGCTGCTTCGCGGTGACCAACAGCTGCGACATGCGGGGATCTACCACCCGGTAGAAGACGGTCGACCCTTCCCGTCGGGTAGTGAGAACGTGCGCTTTTCGGAGCACGGCGAGCTGCTGCGACAACTGCGGCAGATCAAGATCCAACACCTCTGCCAGCGCACCGACGGACTGCTCGCCGTCGACGAGGACTTCGAGCACGCGGATTCGGGTCGGATGTGCCAGCGCGCGGAACAAAGCGGCCTTCGCAACCGCGATCGCCGGCGTTGACAGTGCCATGGCGCAGATCTTAGCTAGTTAGCAGAATGCATAACCAATTGAGCGAGTTCCGGAGGCCGTCTGTAAGTGATGCTTCCTCAGACGGGACTGGTTACGTGCGCCGGCCGATTGCGGCCATCAGCGTGGGAGTGATGATGCGTTCGGTCCCTTCTTGCAGGCGGGCTCCGACGGCCGCTGCATCGTCCGGAGTCATCAGGCTGGTCTCGACCGCAGCGGGTGCAAGCTGCTGGAAGGACAGTGAAAAGAACGAGTAACCGGGGTGGCGGCCGTCGATGACGAGTGAGCGGCCCTCGCCGAGGACGTCGTCGAGTCCGATGTCAGCCAGCGCGGCCACTACACCGCGCCCGTATTCCGGCGCGAACCCTGCCGCCGACATCAGCTCGAGGATCGCCTCAGCGGTGCGGGTCGGCGCTTCGTCGCTCGTCTCGAATCCGAAGGTGGTCCAGTCGTAGTCCTCTAGGACAAGCGCGTCGCCTGGCCGAAGTGCCGTGAGCGCGTCGCTGAAGCCCTAGTAAGCAATGTGTCGTCAGAGGAGGCCACGCGACGTTCGTCCGGGTCCGTCGTAGAGCCGGGCCTCCGCCTCCACGTCTCCTGCCGCGGTCGAGGGTCGCTCGATGCTCAGCCGTGCCCGCTCAGTCGCGACCCACCTCGCTGTCCACGCCGGTGTTCCATCGCGCACCCCGTCCGGAAGTCTGCCGCACAGGTCGCGGGGCGGTGCGCCGATCCTCAGCGCAGAGCGCGACAGCGCAATGACCCCGTGCGGACGGCCGGGGACATCCGGTCCACACGCAGCTCGTAGGCCGCACGACGCCCCTGCGACGCCGCCCTCGGACCATTACGGCGTCCTCGCCGATCTGCGCTACTGACGCGCGAGACCGATGTTCTGATCCAGACCCGCGATGGGTTCAGCGAACCACCGACGGGCTCATCACGCTCGATGAGGACGTTGTGGGGTGCCGGATCGAGTCGGATTTGCGGGGAAAACCGCAGGTGAGGGACTTGCAAATGGTGTCGGAGGAGCGCCCCCGCGAATAGACACGGGTGAGGGTTGGCGGCTCCGTCCGTGGGCCGAACGAACATAGCCGGGTGTGTCACGAACACTGCCTACGCAGAAACGATCATGAGGTAGGCAGCGCAGATCGGCCCGATTTCTACTGCGTTCCTCATGATCGTTGGGTGATCTGTAAGTGCCGTTTCCGCTCGGCGGTGTTCTTGACTTGTCAGGGCTCCCCTGACAGCATGTCAGGACTAACCTGACAGGAGACAGCCCATGCCAGCCAAGACACTCGCAGCGCAGTGCACCTTCTGCGGGAAGGACCGATCAGCGATCGAGAGCCTGATCGCCGGTGCAGGCGTGTTCATCTGTAACGAGTGCGTTGACGTTTGCAATCAGATCCTCGCCAGAGACGACCCGGGCCCATCATCGGTGTTGAACGCCACCACGATGAGCGACGAGGAGATCCTCGATCTTCTGCCTCAGATAGCCGGCGTTGCGACGCAGGTCGAGGACGGACTCACCGAATGGGTCCGCGAGCTTCGATCCCGCGGCGTGAGCTGGGCACGCATTGGGGCCGCCCTGGGGATGGCTCGGCAATCCGCATGGGAGAGGTTCTCCGGCGAAGAGTAAGTGCCGCTCCCGATCGGTTTCAGGTGCAGCCCGATACGCGCCAGAGCGGCACCTATAGCCCCGCCAGGCGGCGGGCTCCAGCCGGGGGTGGTGGGAGACTTTGATCGCCGGAAGGTCGTCTCTCACCTCAGGCACGCATCTCGCGCGTTCACGCGCCGCGTATGTAACCGGCTCGCTGCCTTTTGCTTCACGCGTGGCGTCATGACGCCCGATGAGCCGGCAAAGTCGCAAGGAGCTGCGCTATTTGTCCGCGATACTTACTTCGACCCGGCACGTCCCATGGGCACAGTCCCTGTCCGGGATGTCCTGCGACAGGCGTCGGGATGTCTTGCGAGATCACAATGGTGTCGGAGGGGGTGCGTGTCGGAGGCTGAATGTCGTGTCGGAGGGGGTGTCGTGTCGGAGGGGGTGCCGGCCTTCATGACATAGCGGACTGATGTCGCAAGACATCGTGGACACCTCGATTGAGGGGTGCACGCGATGGCGTTGGCCGACTATCTGGTGGCAGCAGTTCTGATCGAGGGCCGGCCGGTGGCCGAAGTCGCCGCCGAA
>JAICXJ010000025.1 GCA_025980465.1 Frankiales bacterium
ATCCATGGCGATGCCACATTGCTACGCGAAATCCGGGCGGGGCGGTCACATCACCCAAGCAATGCCACATCGCTTAGGTCGATCCATGGCGATGCCACATTGCTACGCGGAGCGGAGCAGCGGAGCGGAGCGGAGCGGAGCAGCGGAGCGGAGCGGAGCAGAGCAGCGGAGCTGGCTAGGGGCGGCCGTTGAGGTCTTTGGCGATTGCCTCACCGAGGCGGCGGGTCTCCCGGCTGTTCAACGATGCGCCAGCGACCGCGCCGGCCAGTAGTGGCATCACGGTCGCCGCGTTCTCCCCCGCCCGCCGGATCACCCGCCGACGCAACTCGCGGCGAGCACCGGCCGTCAGGACACCGCCAAGGCCCTGGCCGGGGCTGAACGGGTCGAGGCCGCGACGGCGGGTCCAGGCGCCGAGGTAGGCCGCGGTGCGGACCGCAGGGGTACCTGATGCCGGTCGGCGGTAGACCTCATGAAGCTCCGCCACCAGCTTCAGCTCGATGGCCACGACCGCCAGCGTCTCGGCCGCGATCTGCACCGGCGTCGTCAGCAGGGTCGGCGGAGCGGCGAACTCGAGCGACGACACGATGCCGCCGGCAGCCCCGACCGCACCGGTAGCGCGAGCGGCGTTGTCGATCATGGCTCGCGCGAGGTCGTTGCCGGACAGCCCGCCGTAATGATCACGCAGCGTCAGATAGTCGCGGACCGGCACGTGGGGCGCGATCTCCAGCACGGTGTCGGTCAGCCACTGCCCGCTGGCAACCGCGAGCGCACCCGCCCTGCGGGCACTCGCGCCCAGCGCGACGGTGAGCCGACCCAGTAGCCCGGCCTGGGTACGACGGTCGGTGGGCGCACCCTCGATCAACCGGGTCAGCAGACCCGGGACCTCCTCGCCAGGAGTTTCGCGTCTGCTTAGGCCGCGCACTCCCGGCAGATGCCCTTCTTCTCGTCCGCCAACTGGCTTCGGTGGCGCACCAGGAAACAGCGCCGGCAGGTGAACTCGTCGGCTTGCTTCGGCACGACCCGGACCGTCAGCTCTTCCCCCGACAGATCGGCGCCTGGGAGCTCGAGGGACTCAGCCAGCTCGGCCTCGTCGATATCGACGGCACCCGCCTGGGCATCGCGGCGCGCCTTCAGCTCCTCAATGCTGTCCTCACCGATCTCGTCGTCGGTGGTACGTGGGGTGTCGTAATCGGTCGCCATCGTCGTCTCGTCCCTACCGTTCTCATGTCCTGCGCCGGACATGTGCCCCGCGCGAGAGCATCAACGCCGCAGCGGCGAATTTATGCCCGCCGTGATCGACGTTCCGCGCCTGCGCCGCCGCACGCTACCCGACGATTCGCAAGATTTGCTGCTCCGACCGGCACGAGTTCTCTCCCGCCTGACACGATGCGTCCGTACAAGGAGGTTCAGTGGTTCTTTATGCCCTCGGCGATCGCACCCCGACGATTGACCCCAGCGCCTACGTCCATCCGGACGCCGTGGTCATCGGATCTGTGACAATTGGGGCGAAATCGAGCGTCTGGCCCTGCGCCGTGCTGCGCGGAGATTACGGCGAGATCACCATCGGCGCGCGGACCTCGATCCAGGACGGCTCGGTGATCCACGCCACCCACGACCAGTTCACCACCGTCGGCGACGACTGTGTGATTGGTCACAACGTCCATCTCGAGGGATGCACGATCGAGGACGGGGCCCTGGTCGGCTCGGGCTCGATCGTCCTGCACCGCGCGGTCGTCAGAGCGGGTGGCCTGGTCGGCGCCGGTGCCGTGGTCCCCAACGACATGGAAGTGCCGAGCAAGGCGATGGCGTTAGGAGTGCCGGCGAAGATCAAGCCCGACGCTGTGCCCCCCGGCCTGATCCAGCTCTCCGCGGACGTCTACATCCACAACGCCGAGCGCTACCCCGACGAGCTCCGCCGCCTGGACTGACGCCGAGCCTCACCTGGGTGGCACAGCACCACGCGCTCGCCGACCCGCAGCCCGACCTCGACCAGTCGCTGCGCCAGCCGCGGCAGGCCGGGCCGGTCGGTGCGGTCGAGAGCCGGGTGGTCGTGTCGACTACTGTGCAACACCAGATTGAATTGGCGCGGCCCGCCAGCCGCGAGACTCTATTCGGACTCACAAGGTGGCCGGCGTGGACTTCAACGACACCCCCGAAGAGGCCAAGTTCCGCGCCGAACTTCGGCGGTGGCTGATCGACAACCTCCCCGACGACTGGACCACCCGGCCACCCGGCGGATACCGGTGGGACGAGCACGAGGCACGCACCTGGAGCAAGAAGCTCTACGACGCCGGCTACGTCGGGCTGACCTGGCCGAAGGAGTACGGCGGAGGCGGCGCGCCACACACTCTGCAGGGGATCTTCCTGGAGGAGACCGGCCGCATCGCGGCGCCCTCGCACATCGGCGGGATCGGGCTCGGCATGGCCGGCCCGACGATCATCGCCTGGGGAAGCGAGGACCAGAAAAAGAGGTACTTGGCGCCGCTGTTGTCGGGTGAACAGGTGTGGTGCCAGGGCTTCTCCGAGCCAGGTAGCGGCTCCGACATGGGCGCAGCGAAGACCCGGGCAGTCCTCGACGGCGACGAGTGGGTCGTGAATGGCCAGAAAGTCTGGTCGAGCTGGGCCCACATCGCCGACTGGTGCATCCTCGTCGTCCGCACCGATCCCGACGCCGAGAAGCATCGCGGCCTGTCGTTCCTGCTCGTCGACATGCACTCCCCCGGGGTCGAGGTCCGACCACTGCGGCAGATCACCGGCGATCCCGAGTTCAACGAGGTCTTCTTCACCGACGTCCGGGTTCCACGCGAGTCGATGCTGGGCCAGCCCGGCGAGGGCTGGAACGTCGCCATGACCACGCTGCTGCACGAGCGAGGCACCCTCGGGTTCGCCCTCACGGCCGGCCTTGAACAGGCGCTGACCAGGCTGGTGCAGTTCGCGAAGCTGCCGGGTCCGGACGGCAGCCGCCCCGCCGACGACCCGGTCGTCCGCGACCAGATCGCGCAGCTCTACATCGACCTGCAGGGACTCCGCTTCACCAACTACCGCTCGCTCACCGCGCTGCAGAAGACCGGCGTACCCGGTCCCGAGGGCTCCATGGCGAAGCTGCACTGGAGTGAGGCCAACCAGCGGTTGACCTCACTCGCGCAGTCGCTGAACGGCCTCGCCGCGCAACTCGATGGCGAGGGTGGGGTGTGGGACGGCTTCTGGGTCTATCAGCAGCTGCGCAGCCGCGGGAACACGATCGAGGCCGGCACGTCGGAGATTCTTCGCAACATCATCGCCGAGCGGGTCGTCGGCCTGCCGAAATCCCGATAGGGGTACGACGAGATGGACTTCGCATTCTCCGAGGACCAGGAACTGCTTCGCGCTGCAGCGAAGCAGTTCCTGGCCGACCGGTACCCGATCGACAAGGTCGTCGCGATCGCCGACTCGCAAACCGGTAACGACCCGGCGACGTGGGAGCAGATCGTCGACCTCGGCTGGCTCGAGCCCGACCTCGGACTGCTCGACCTCGCCGTGATCGCAGAAGAAAGTGCCTACGCGCTGCTGCCGGCACCGTGGTTTTCGACGGTAGGTCTCGCTTGGCCGGTGCTCGACGATGACCTCCGTCAGGCGATCAGCGCGGGTGATCGGAGCGCAACGCTGGCCTGGGCGGAGTCCGGCGGGCCGGCCACAATCGCGGCCGCTGCGAACCAGTCGGCCACCCACGCCGCTGGCGACACGCTCACCGGTACGAAGGTCACCGTCCCTGACCTGGGCAACGTCACCGACGTGGTCGTCATCGCGAGTGACGGACTGTACGTCGTGGACCTCACCACGAATCCAGACGTCGTCGTGAGCCGCTCGACGATCGACCGCACCCGGCGGCTCGGCGAGTTGCACCTGTCGGCGACACCTGCCCGTAGGCTCGATGCCGGCCTCGATGCGCTCGCCGAGGTTCGCCGTCGGGCACTCGCCCTGCTCGCCTGCGAGGCCACCGGAGTGTCGCAGCGGGCGCTGGATCTCGCCGCGGCGTACACGAAGGAGCGCCAGCAGTTCGGCCGGATCATCGGCACCTATCAGGGCGTGTCACACCGGGTCGCAAACACCTTCGTCGCCACCCAACTCAACCGGTCGCTCGCGTACTGGGCCGCCTGGGCGGTCAGCGCCAACGACGCCGAGGCAGAGCTCGCCGTTGCAGCGGCGAAATCGCAGGCGGGTGACGGCTCGGTGTTCGCGTGCGAGCAGGCGATCCAGGCCCACGGTGGGATCGGCTTCACCTGGGAGCACCCGCTGCACCGGTTCTACAAGCGGGCGCAGTGGATCAGCGGATTCGAGGGGAACGGCCGGGCCCACCGCGCCACGATTGCCGAAAGCCTGCTCGGCCCGGCGGCCTAGCGCCGCCGACCCCCGAGCCCTCGCCGATCTTGCCGAAGAAGTCGGTATCGGACCGCCACAGCGCCCGGTACGTCACGCTGGGCGCGCTCACCTTCGCGGGAGTGGGCCTGCGGTGCTGGTTGCTGGCGCGTTATCCCGGGGACCCGTTCGACATCAACTCCGCGCTGATGATGCGAAGCGCAGTCCTGCACCATGGTCTGCACGCCTACGGGTACGCCGACACCCACGGTCAGATCCGCTATCCGTACCCACCGGGGTGGGTGCCGATGATCCTGGCCAACGTCTCGATTGCTCACGCCCTCGGTAGTTCGGTCTCGATCGCGCTGCGGGCGCCCCTGATCGCCGTCGACGTCGCGCTCGCATGGCTGGTGCAGGCGATTCTCGGCTGGACCGGCCGCAGCGATCCCGCCCGGCTTGGCGGCGCCGCGCTGATCCTGCTCGGCCCGCCGATCTTCGCGGTGACCACGCTCCAAGGCCAGCTCGACACCACGAGTGCGCTCGCGATCGTGGGCGCCATCGCGATCTGGCTACGCGCCAACCCGGCGCGGCGCTGGCTATGGGCGGGGCTGGTCATCGGAGCCGGTACGGCGGTCAAGACCACACCGATCTTCGTCCTGCTCGCACTGGTACCGACCGCGGTCAGCTCCCGGGAGCGCCTTCGGCTGGCAGTGCTCGCGGTGGCCATCCCGGTGCTGTCGGTCCTTCCGTTCGAGGTCGCCGAGCACCGAACGGTCCACGACATCGTGAGCTATCACGGCGCGCCCGGTGCCGGCGGGCTGAGCCTGTTGATGCAACCACGGCTCGCCTACGACTGGCTCACCGCGAGCTTCGTCCCGGTCGGCACCATCGACCGCGGGCTGGGCCACGCGGCCGTCGTACTCGTCGTGCTCGGCGTCGCAACCGTGGCGGTGATCGCCTGGCGAGCTCGTCTCGACCCGCTGTCCAGCGCCGTCCTCATCTACGCCGCGGTGTTGCTCTGCGGGGTGGACTTCTTCCTGCAGTACGTCGTCTGGCTGCTGCCGGTGGTGGTCGCCTGGGGCCGACTTCGCCTCGCAGCAGCGGTCACCGTCATCTGGACGGTGCCGCTGGTGTTCCGATACGGGCATGAACTCCACTGGCACACCGGCGCCTGGTCCAACCGAGCCGCGCTCAGCCTCTACGTCCCGGTGATGGACCTGCTCTACCTTGCCACGCTGGTCGCGACGATCCGCCTCGCGTTGCGGTTCAGGCGTACTCGTTCGCCAGGATGACGACCTCGCGCACGTACCACCACGCGTGGTTGTAGGCGAAGATTGCGTCATCGAGTGCAGTCCCGCCGCGACCGGCACCCGCGGCGCAGAGGTAGCGGGCCGCTGAGAACACCGCGTCGACGGGATCCATGACGTCGGCCTTGCCGTCGCCGTTGGCGTCGTAGCCGTACATCGCCCAGGTCGACGGGATGAACTGCATCGGGCCTTCGGCGCCGGCGGTCGAGCGGTGGACGTTAGCGCCGTTTCCGGTCTCGACCGTGCCGATCCCGGCCAGCACAGTCCACGGAAGACCGGGGCAGGTCGTGGCGGCGCGCCGGTAGAGATCGAGGTAGGACGCCGGAATGTGCGCAAGCGCGTAACTGCTGGATACCGACTGGTTCACCGGTGCGATCCGGGTGATCGTGACCCTGGCGTGGCGACCGAGCGTCTTCGCGATGTCCGCCTTGAGCGCGTCGAGGGAGATCTCGGGCGCGGCAACGAGCACCTCGCGGTCGGGTTGGATCCCGAAAGCCTGCGCGGTCCGGCGCGAGACCATCGCGTCGGCATTCGGAAGGCCGATCGTCGCGAACGCCCCGACCCGCAGGGCACCCTGCCGGTTCCGACCGGTGCGCACCGGCACGGTGTTGCCGAAGTCGTGGCGCAACTTGTGACTCTGGGCGAATGCCACCGTCAGCTCACCGCGCGCGATCGACTGCCACAGCGGTGTTGATGAGGCGGTCAGCGACGGCGTGAATCCGCGGATGCTGCCGAGTGCCACCCCGACGACCGACAACCGCACCCGGCCGATCTGCAGCGTGCCATGGTCGACCGGGGAGACGACATGAACGCCGACCCGGCGCCGGAGCCGGGCAAGCTGCGTCGGTGTGGCCGGCTGGGTGAGGTGAACGATCGCGTCCGGCGGTGTCAGCCGGCGCAGTGGCGGTACGGCGCTACTCGCCACGGATGTGCCAGCAGCAGGTGCCGTCCCGCCCAAGGCGGTCGTGGCATTGGGCGTGGTCGTGGCATTGGGCGTTGTGGCGGGGGCATTCGCCGAGTCGGACGCTGCGCCGGCACGCGGGGCGTGGCCGACTGCCTGGGTGATGGCCACTGCGGCGGTCCCCGCAACGACCGAGATCACCAGCGCGCCGGCGCCGACCGAGACGATCGTTTGAGCCCGCAGCCGGCGCAGCACGGCCCGGGGAACTCGGCGCACCGGACCTCCTCGACACTCCCGACAGGTAGCTCTTCCTGCCAGGTCAACGCGCGCTCAGTACCCAAGGTGACGCGCCATCTATCGTCGAGCACACCAAAAGATCACGAACGAGGTCAAACCGAGCCGCTCGGCAGGCTCAGGCGCTGCCTCGGTCCGACAACGACCGGTATGGCGCCGCGTTGGCCGGGCGGTGCAGATTCAGCGAACGGCCCCAGCGCTGCATCAGGGTGTCCTGCGTGACCTCTCCCTGCTTGGTCATGCCTGAGTCGGTGATTTCGGTAGGAAGCGGAGTCCCCTGCGCGGCGATCCAGATGACCACCTGCTCGCGCTCCGCACCGTGACCGGAGTAACCGCTGATGCCGACCGACATGACGCCGTTGTGCCGGGCCGGTGTGAGGTACTGCAGCGGGCCACGAAGCTGGCTGTGCGCGAAGGACGACCGCACGGTGTCACCATCGGTGGTCGGTTTGAATGGCTTGTCGCGCGGATGGAGCACTACCCATTGGTCGCCGGCGTCCTCAGCCGCCACGAGTGGGAACTTGGAGAATCCGTGAAGCGCGCGAGGGGTACCGCGGACATAGGTCACCCCGGGAAAGGCCTCGGCGACGACCGACTCGTTGCCGAGAACGATGAGTTGCACCCCTTCGCGGCGGCCGGCCGTTCCAGTCACCGTGAAGGGGATCTGGCCGACCGATGCGCGCACCGAGTAGTCGAAGCCGGTGCTTCGCCGAGCCGCGGCGAGCGACCTGGCCAGGAATAGGCGCGGGGCCAACTGGGGCAGCGCCACTGTCGCGGTCGCCGGCGGAGCGCCAACCGGCACCCCGGTCGGCGCCGGTGATGAGCTACCGCCACGGTGGTGAACGAGAAGGTATCCGCTGCCGCCGAGCAGGAGTACCGCGACCGCGGTCAATGCAATGTGCTCGCGGCGAAGGGACGGGCGGGAATGCGGTGGGCGGGGTCCCTTCGGTGCTGCCGACTGGTCTGCCCCCGGAAGAATCGTCATCGACACCTGGGCGATATCGGCTTCATCGCGCCGTTCTGAAGGAAGCGGACGCCTCGGTTTGGATTCAGTCCGTCAGTACGTCGGCGAGGACCGCGTGAAGTCGGTCGAACAGGATCGGATTCGCCGCCAGCGTTGTCCAACGCCCCGGCGGGCGCCCGCCAAGACCCGCCACCCGGCCGCCGGCCTCTCGCACGATCAGCGCGCCGGCCGACCAGTCCCACGGATACATGCCGGCCTCGTAGAAGGCGTCCAGCTGGCCGTCGGCCACCGCGCACAGGTCGAGTGCCGCCGATCCGGCCCGCCGGATGTCCCGGACCTGTGGCAGGACGCGGCTCACCGCCTTCGCCTGGACGGTCCGCGTCGCGACCTCGTAGTTGAAACCGGTGCCGACCAGCGAGAGCGCTGGATCAGTCTGGTCCGTGCACTGAATCGGGTCGTCATCACGGAATGCGCCGCCGCCCAACGTTGCCGTGTAGGCGACCGCTCGCTCGACGTCGTAGACAACCCCCGCGACGACCGCATCCCCGACCTGAGCCGCGATCGACACCGAATAGTGCGGAATGCCATACAGGTAGTTCACGGTGCCGTCAAGCGGATCGATCAACCATTGGACGCCGGTGCTACCGGCGCGGGCCGCGCTCTCCTCGCTGACGACTGCATCGTCGGGGCGGGAAGCCGCCAGCCCGTCGAGGATGACTCGCTCGGCTCGACGATCCATCACCGTTACGGCGTCGGTGGGCGAGGACTTCGACTGCACCTCCAGGTCGCCCGGGCGATC
This sequence comes from Frankiales bacterium, assembly GCA_025980465.1. Taxonomy (GTDB): domain Bacteria; phylum Actinomycetota; class Actinomycetes; order JAFAQI01; family JAFAQI01; genus JAICXJ01. Next base: position 8,601 of record JAICXJ010000025.1, read on the forward strand.
CCGCAGCACCTCGGCGGCCGCTTGGGCCAAATCTGTGGCGAGGCTGAGCAGCTCGCTGGGCTCGGGCACTCCTACTGCCGGCGACGGCGTAACGCCCATCCCAGTACCCCTACTCCAGCGGCCGCGCCGGCGGCGCTGGCGGCCGGCAATGCAGCGCGGCGTAGTCGACTCTGAGTGACGGCGTCAGTCAACCTCCGCATCGGATGCATCACCCTCGACGGTCGTTGCGGGGTGCTTGATCGGGCTTGGCCCGCCTCGCTTCACCGCCGGTCCGACCACGGTGCGGCCGGAGTCCCGGCGCAACCCGATCTTCGACCCGAGGAACAGCACCGGGTCGTACTTGCGGTCGACGACGCGTTCCTTCATCGGAATGATCGCGTTGTCGGTGATCTTGATGTGCTCGGGGCAGACATCGGTGCAGCACTTGGTGATGTTGCACAACCCGAGCCCCTCATCCTCCTGCGTCATCTTCTGCCGGTCCTGGGTGTCGAGCGGGTGCATGTCCAGCTCGGCGTAGCGGATGAAGAAACGCGGTCCGGCGAATGCGGGCTTGTTCTCGTCGTGGTCACGGATGACGTGGCAGGTGTTCTGACAGAGGAAGCACTCGATGCACTTGCGGAATTCCTGGCTTCGCTCAACGTCGATCTGCGCCATTCGGAACTTGCCGCCGGCGTTGTCGGTTGCCGGGGCGAATGCCGGCACCTCGCGGGCTTTTTCGAAGTTGAAGGAGACGTCGGTGACCAGATCGCGGATGACCGGGAAGGTGCGCATCGGCGTGATGGTGATCGTCTCGCCGGGGTCGAAGCTCGACAGTCGGGTCATGCACATCAACCTGGGCAGGCCGTTGATCTCGGCGCTGCAGGAGCCACACTTGCCTGCCTTGCAGTTCCACCGGACCGCGAGGTCACCGGCCTGGGTGGCTTGAAGCCGGTGAACGGCGTCGAGAACGACCTCGCCCTCCTCGACCGGGACGGTGTAGTCCACGAAGCCACCGCCGGTGGCGTCGCCGCGCCAGACCCGCATCTGCAGGTCGCGGCTCACTGCTGCACCCCTTCCGGGTGCACCAGTGCGGAGAGGCAACAGTGTCGATGGGAGCGAGCCCGCTCCGCTACTCGTCGCGACGCGCTCATTTGGCGGGCTCCTCGAACAGTGACATCAGATCGTTGGGCATCTGGGGCAACGGTTTGCGCTCGATGGCGATCCGGCCGTCGGTCTGAGTGACGATGAGGTTGACCTTGCCCCATTCTGGATCGGTCATCGGATAGTCATCGCGAGTGTGGCCGCCGCGGCTCTCCTTGCGCTCTAGCGCGGCGCGAGCGACTGCCTCCGAGACGGTCAGCATCGAGTTGATGTCGAGCGCGACATGCCATCCCGGGTTGTAGGCCCGGCCGCCGTCGACAGTGACTCTGGCTGCCCGGCCCTTGAACTTCTCGATCTCGGTGAGGGCGCGCTGCATTTCCTCGCCGGTTCGAATGATGCCGATCAGATCGAACATCACGTCCTGCAGTTCGTGTTGTACGGCGTAGGCGTTCTCGCCGCCGTTGCTCTCGAAGGGCTTGAGCGCGGCGGCGATCGCATCCTCGACTGCGGCCGACGACGCGGTCGGGCGAGTGGACTGCTTCGCGGCGTACTCGGCGGCGTGCTCCCCGGCCCGCTTTCCGAACACGATCAAATCCGAGAGCGAGTTGCCACCGAGCCGGTTCGAGCCGTGCATACCCCCTGATGCTTCGCCGACGGCGTACAGGCCCGGGACGGTGGCGGCCTGGGTGTCGGCATCGACCTCGACGCCACCCATCACGTAGTGGGCAGTCGGCGCGACCTCCATCGGCTCCTTGGTGATGTCGACGTCGGCCAGCTCCTTGAACTGGTGGTACATCGACGGCAGCCGCTTGTGAATGTCCGCGGCGCTACGACGGGTCGCGATGTCGAGGTAAACGCCACCGTGGGGCGAGCCCCGACCGGCTTTGATCTCGGAGTTGATTGCGCGAGCGACCTCATCTCGCGGCAGCAGCTCGGGCGGGCGCCGATTGTTGATGTGGTCGTCGTACCAGCGATCGGCCTCCTCCTCCGTGTCGGCCGTCTCCGCTTTGAAGTAGTCGGAAATGTAGTCGAACATGAAGCGTTTGCCGTCACTGTTGCGAAGGACCCCGCCCTCGCCGCGCACCGACTCCGTGATGAGCAGACCCCGCACCGACAGCGGCCACACCATGCCGGTGGGATGGAACTGGACGAACTCCATGTTGATCAGCGATCCGCCCGCCTCGAGCGCGAGCGCGTGGCCGTCCCCGGTGTACTCCCAGGAGTTGCTGGTCACCTTGAACGACTTGCCGATCCCGCCGGTCGCGAGGATGACGGCAGGCGCGTTGAGCTGGATGAACGAGCCGGTCTCCCGCCAGTACCCGAAGGTGCCGGCTATCCGGTCCCCCGACTTCAGCAGGCGGGTGACGGTGCATTCCATGTAGACGTCGATGCCGAGGTCGACGGCCCGCTGCTGCAAGGTACGGATCATCTCGAGGCCGGTTCGGTCACCCACGTGGGCGAGCCGGGCGTAACGATGCCCACCGAAGTCGCGCTGGGAGATCTTGCCTTCCTTGGTGCGGTCGAACAGCGCGCCCCATTCCTCCAGCTCCCAGACTCGGTCGGGAGCCTCCTGGGCGTGGATCTGCGCCATTCGCCAGTTGTTGAGCATCTTGCCGCCGCGCATCGTGTCGCGGAAGTGGACCTGCCAGTTGTCCTCGGGCCAGACGTTGCCCATGGCCGCGGCGATGCCGCCTTCGGCCATCACAGTGTGGGCCTTGCCGAGCAGCGACTTCGTGAGGATCGCGGTGCGTGCGCCGGCCTCGTGGGCAGCGATCGCGGCGCGCAGCCCCGAGCCGCCGGCACCGACAACGACCACGTCGTAGTCGTGAGTCTCGTGCGCGCTCCGCGCGCCGGTCGATGTCGCGCTCCGCGCGCCGGTCGATGTCGCGCTCCGGGCGCCGCTCGATTCAGTCATGACGACGCCTCTAGAAGATGTGGTGGTAGTCGGTGATCGTGCCGTTGGACACCAGTCGGATGTAGAGGTCGGCGAGGGCGATCCAGACCAGCGACGCCCAGGCCCACTGCCGGTGCCAGTGGTTGAGCTTGGACACCAACGTCCACCATCGGTAGCGGATCGGGTGCTTCGAGAAGTGATTCAGCCGACCAGCGGTGATGTGCCGGCACGAGTGACAACCGAACGTGTACCCAAGGATCAGGATGGCGTTGATGACGAGCACGAAGGAGCCGACCCCGATGAAGAAGTGGTACCCGCTGCTGTTCGTGTAGATGAACGACACCACTGCGTCATAGGTGAGGATCCCGCCGAGGACCGCACTGCCGTACCAGAAGTAGCGGTGCAGGTTCTGGGCGAGCAACGGGAACCGGGTCTCGCCGGTGTACTTCTTGTGCGGCTCGGCGACGGCGCACGCCGGCGGCGACAGCCAGTACGCCCGGTAGTACGCGCGGCGGTAGTAGTAGCAGGTGGCCCGGAAGCCGAGCGGCAGGATGAGGATGTACAGCGCCGGCGACAGCCAATGCCAGATGTCCGCGGACGCCCAGTTGATGTCGGTCGGGCAGCCATCCGCGACGCACGGCGAGTAGAACGGCGACAAGTACGGCTTGGCGTAGAACCAGCGGTGCGGGGTGGGATTGCCTGCAACGTGGGTGTAGACCAGCGAGTGGTCGAAGGCGGCCCAGGTCCCGTAGATCACAAAGGCGCCGAAGACGATGAACGTGAGAAGCGGGTCGAACCACCAGCGGTCGGTACGCAGGTGCCGTGCGGTGATGGCCGCGCGCGCCGTGGGCCGGGTCTCCTGCGTCGCCGACTGGGTCGCCATGTTCGCCGCGACCGTCCCTTCTTCTATTAGCTACCGAGGTCAAGTATTCGCCGCCGAGTGACCTTATCTGGGTGTGTCGGATGTGTTGTGCGTCACCCCTCGGGCACAACTCCCGCACAACAATCGGGTGTCGCGGAATCGCGCGTCACCCCAAGGGTGTTGTATGGAGCGTGATGACAACCACTACGGCAGCTCCCCCGCTGTCGCCCGCCGAGCGGTGCGACCGGTGCGGCGCGCGCGCGATCGTCCGCGCGGTGCTGCCTGGCGGTGGCGATCTACTGTTCTGCGGCCACCATGGCCGGGAGCACGCGGCGAAGCTGCGCGAAGTGGCCGTCGAGATTCACGACGACACCGGCGTCCTGGCAGCCAACTAGCCCATCAGCGCGGCCGCACCGCGCGCGGTGAACCGGCCGCGGTGTGAGAGCACCCGCAGTGGCAACCGAAACGTCGTCGACAACGTCGAGGACCGCAATGTCGCCTCGATCGGTCCGGCGTCGACCACTTCACCCTCGCGCATCAGCAGGACGTGGGTGAAACCGGACGGAATCTCCTCGACGTGGTGGGAGACGAGGACCTGGGTCGGCGAGTCGGCGTCGCTCGCGAGCCGGCTGAGCATCCGCAGTAACGCTTCGCGACCGCCCAGGTCGAGTCCGGCTGCCGGCTCATCGAGCAGCAACAGGTCCGGATCCGTCATGATCGCCCGCGCCAGCTGCACGCGTTTGCGCTCGCCCTCGCTGAGCGAACCGAAAAGGCGGTCGAGCAGCATCCGGCAGCCGAGCTGGGCGAGCAGATCCCGCGCCCGCATCGTGTCGGCAGCGTCATAGCGCTCCTGACCACGCCGCAGGCTCGCGAGGGTGGCGGTCAACACGACGTCGATGACCCGCTCGTCAGGGGGTAGCAGGTCGGCCAACGCGGCGCTGGCCCATCCGACCCTGGGTAGCAGCTCGTCGAGGTCGGCGACGTCGAGGCGTTCGCCGAGCAACGAGACGTTGCCGGTCGTGGGTCGCACGGCGCCCGCCAGCACCTGAAGCAGCGTGGTCTTGCCGGCGCCGTTGGATCCGATCACCACCCACCGCTCGCCTGCGTGCACCGTCCAGTCGAGCGGGCGCAGTACGGTCACCTCGCCCCGGCGCACCGACACACCGGCAAGCCGGGCGACCACGCGGGGCGGTGACACGGTGGGGGCAGGCCGGGTCGCCCCGGCCGGCCGGATCGTGCGGACAGTAGGGGGAAGCAGGCTGTCAGGCAGCCCGATGGCAACCGTCACGGCGGTAACGGTAGTGACACGTGGGACGAATGTCCGACTCCCACGCCGAACGGCTCAGGCGCGTCGGTAGGTGCGTACTGCCAGTGGGATGAAAACCGCCATCACTGCGACCATCCACAACGGGCCGAGCCACAGGTGGTCGCCGTAAGGGGCCTGCGGGGGATGTCCGAGCGCAAGCGCCCGCATCGCCCCGACCATCTGGCTGACCGGCTGGTTGTTGGCGAAGGCCTGCAGCCAACCCGGCATCGAGGCCACTGGGACGAACGCTGAGCTGACGAAGGTCAGCGGAAACACCCAAATCAGCCCGAATGCCTGGACCGACTCCTCGTCCTTGATCGCCAGCCCGATGAAGGCCGAGATGCAGCACATCGCGAGGCCCATGAGCAGCGAGTAGACGATCATCAGGGCGGCGCCACCGACTCCTCCGCTGAACCGAAAGCCGACGGCGTAGCCGACCGCGATCATGATCAGCACCGTGATCAGCAGCCGGATCAGGTCGGCTCCGAGCCGGCCGAGCAGCACGGCGCTGCGCGCGATCGGCATCGAGCGGAGCCGGTCGATCGTTCCCTTCTGCAGCTCGAAGGCGAGCGAGATCGCCGTTCCGAACGAGGTGAATGCCGCAGTCTGCCCGATGACTCCGGGCAGCAGGAAGCTCACGTAGCCGCCCTTGAGCCCAGTCGAGATCGCGCCACCGAACACGTAGCGGAACAGCAAGGTGAACATCACCGGCTGGATCACGGTGAAGACGATGAACGCCGGCACCTTGAACCACACCAGCAGGTTGCGCCGGGTGAGGACAAGCGCGTCGTACGCCCCGAACCGCAGCTTCGAGGTCAGGTCAGCGGTGTAGGTGCTCATGCTGCGCCTTCGATCTCGTCGTCGTCGTCGGCTTTGTGGCCGGTGAGGGCGAGGAAGACGTCGTCGAGCGAGGGTCGCCTGACCCCGAGCCCGAACACGGTGAGCTTGCTCTTGTCGAGCCGGCGAACCACCTCGAGAAGTACGGCGGAACCGTTGCGGCCGGCGCGCACCGTGATTTCGCCCTCCTCGGTCGCGGACGGCTCGCCTTCACCGCAACCGCTGACGGCGCGAAGCGCGGTGGCGACCGTTCCCTTGTCCTCCACCGTGAACTCGACGACATCTCCCCCGATGGTGTCTTTGAGGTCGTCCGCGGTGCCCTGCGCGATCACCTTGCCGTGGTCGAAGACCACGATGTCGTCGGCGAGCTCGTCAGCCTCCTCGAGGTACTGCGTCGTCAGGAGCAACGTGGTGCCCTCGGCAACCAGCTGCCGGATAACCGCCCACATGTCGTTACGGGCTCGCGGGTCGAGCCCGGTGGTCGGCTCGTCGAGGAACAGGACCCTGGGATGAGCCACGAGGGAAAGCGCAAGATCGAGCCGCCGAGCCATGCCGCCGGAATAGGTCTTGGCGCGACGCTCGGCGGCATCTGTCAGCCCGAAGCTCTCCAGAAGCTCCGATGCCCGGGTCCTCGACTCGGCGGCACTGAGATGAAACAGCCGACCGATGAATTCGAGGTTCTCTCGGCCTGACAGTTCGTCGACGACCGCCGCTGACTGGCCGGCCAGGCCGATCGAGCGTCGCACCGCCTCGGCCTCGGCGACGACATCACGGCCGTCGACGATGGCCCGCCCGGAATCCGGCGCGAGCAGGGTAGTGAGCACCTTGACGGCGGTGGTCTTGCCCGCGCCGTTGGGACCGAGGACACCGAGAACGCTCCCGCGCGGCACGACAAGATCGATGCCGGCGAGAGCGTGAACGTCGCCGAAGGATTTGTGCAGCCCCTCGACGACGATCGCATGATCGTTCGTCACGACACCCGACCTTAATAGGACGCCGCGACCGGTTTTTACAACCCGCCGCGGATCGAGACGTCCAACACCTCGACCGTGTGTCGCAACTCGATGGTCTCACCGCGGCGGGCCAGGGCGCTTCTCACCTGCATCAGACAACCGGGATTCGCGGTGATCACCATCGACGCCCCGGTCGCCACGATGTTGGCTGCCTTTCGGTCGCCGAGGGCGCGAGCGGTGTCCGGCTGAAGCAGGTTGTAGACCCCGGCCGACCCACAGCAGATGTCGGGTTCCGCGATCTCCCGGAGCTCGAGGTCTGGAATCCCGTAGAGCAGCTCGCGGGGCTGGGCCCTGACCCCCTGCGCATGCGAGAGATGGCACGCGTCGTGGTAGGCCGCCACCACCGGCACGGGGTGGCGAGGCGCAACCGGCCCGAGTTCTGCAAGCAGTTCGCTGACGTCGCGGCACTTGGACGAGAACGCAGCGGCGCGCTCAGCCCATTCGGGATCGTCGGCGAGCACCCGCGCATAGTCCTTCATCGACGAGCCGCAGCCGGCTGCGTTAACCACGATGTAGTCGACGCTGGCGTCGTCGAAGACGGCAATGAGTGCCTTTGCGCGGTCGATCGCCTCTTGCTCACGGCCCGAGTGCAGCGACAGTGCGCCGCAACACTGCTGGGACCTTGGAACGACGACTTCACAGCCCTCTGCCGCCAGCACCCGGACCGTCGCGGCATTCACGCCTGGAAAGAACTCCCGCTGGACACAGCCGCTGAGCATGCCGACCGTGGCCCGCTTCGTCCCGACAGGAGGCGTCAACTCGGCGAGCCGGTCACGCTTCCCGAGCTCGGGCAGCAACTCCTCCATCGAGCGCAACGTCGCAGGGAGCATCGGTGCAACGACCCGTGACAGCCCGAGCCGCTGGTAGACCCGCAGCGGTTTGCGGAGCGCGCGCAGCCGGCGCGGGTAAGGGAAGGTCGCGAAGATCAGCCGGCGGAGCAGGGCATCGCGTCGGGACCGATCGGCGACCTGCTCGACCTCACCGCGCGTTGCCTCGATCAGTGCGTCGTACTGCACCCCTGACGGGCACGCTGTCACACACGACATGCAGCCGAGACAGGCATCGATGTGGCGGACGATCGTGTCGTCGATCGCGGCCCCCTCGACCGCCTGCTTCATCAGATAGATCCGGCCGCGCGGCGAGTCCATCTCCTCGCCCCAGAGCAGGTACGTCGGGCAACTCGGCAGACAGAATCCGCAATGCACGCAGTCGGAAATCAGGTCGCGGTCGATCTGCACTAGATCCCTCCGACGAAGCGACCGGGTGACATCCGGTGCTCCGGGTCGAATTGGTCCTTGATACGCCGCATGACGTCGATGCCTCGGGCGGGACCCCAGACATCGATCTGCTTCTTGAGCTCCACGGGCGCCTCGACCACTACGACACCACCGTCGTATGCGGCCAGCGCCGTCCGCAACACCTCGATCACCTCGGTCTCGACGTACGCAGCGCCCAGCCAGGTCACGCCGCTACCGACGTGCGCTCGCAGCTCCGCCTCGGGAAGCGTGTCTCGGACCACTGCGAGCACCTCGGTGAGAGCGCCGATCCGGTGGGTCAGTTTCAGGCCGTAACCGCTGGGCCTCCAGGGCCGCGCACCGAAACCGGCCGGAACGGTGTCCGTCACCTCACCGACCTCACCGCCGGTCGAGGCGAGTACAGCCACGACGTCCGCCGCCTGCTGTGTCGCGGCGGACTCGATCGATTCGAAGACCGCGGTCATGGTGGCGCCGTCCCACTCCATCGCGGTCGGCACCGCGCCTGAGGCATAAACACGCTGCGCGGCGACGGCCGGTTCGTCGGTCGCCACCGTGACAACCCGGCGGGCGGGCGCCAGCGGATGGAGGCGGAACGTGCACTCCGCGATGACCCCGAGGGTTCCGAACGAACCCGTGAACAACTTGCCCAGGTCGTAGCCCGCGACGTTCTTGACGACCTTGCCACCGGACTTCGCGACGGTGCCATCGACCAGCACGACCGTGAGCCCGATCAACAGGTCGCGAGGGGTGCCGTAGCGGAGACGGCGCGGTCCGCTCGCCGCGGCGGCGACAATCCCGCCGGCCGTTGCTCCGACCTCGGGGGGGTCCAGCGCAAGCCACTGGCCGGCGCTCGCGACATGTCGCTGCACATCGGCCAGTGGCGCGCCGGCCTGCACGGTGATGACCAGATCGCCGGCCGCATGCTCGAGGATCCGGTTCATGCTTGCGGTGCTGATGAGGACGTCGAGGCCGGTCGGCGCTGCACCCTGGTTGATCTTGCTGCCTCCGCCGATGACGCCGACCACCTCGCCGGCGGCGGCCGCCGCCCGCATCACGTTCGTGAGGTCGGCGAGGTTGAGCGGCCGCGCGGTCCGCGCCGGGCTCACCCCCGCCACGGTGCGGTCAGAAGACATCGGCGACGCCGGCTTCTTGGAGCGGGTGAACCCCGCTGCGCCGACCGGGCCGCTCGCCACACAGCCGTGGCGTCGGGAAGATCTTGCCGGGATTGCAGATCCCGTCCGGGTCGAACGCGCACCGGACGAGCTGCATAACGTCGAGGTCGATCTCGTTGAACATCTTGCCCATGTGCAGCTTCTTGTCGTGACCGACACCATGCTCGCCCGTGATCGAGCCGCCGTGTTCGAGGCAGAGGTCGATGATGCGGTTGGACACGGTCTCGGCGCGCTCGGTCTCGCCCTTGCTCTCGTCGAACAGCACGAGCGGATGGAGGTTGCCGTCCCCGGCATGGAAGACGTTCGCGACCCGCACGCCGGCTGCCGTCGCGACCTCCTCCACGGCGGCCAGCACCTGTGCGAGCGCGGTGCGCGGGATGACTCCGTCCTGCACGATGTAGTCCGGGCTGATTCGCCCCACCGCGGCAAAGGCCGACTTACGGCCCTTCCAGATGACCGCCCGCTCGGCATCGTTGGACGCAACCCGGATCTCGTACGCGCGTGCCTGCCGGCATAGCCGCTCGACATCGGCGAGGTTGGCCTCGACCTCGCAGGTCGGACCGTCGAGCTCGACGATCAGGACGGCGCCGGCACCAGCCGGGTAGTCCGGGGCGACGGCAGCCTCCGCCGCCTCGATCGCCAGGGCATCCATCATTTCGATCGCCGCCGGAAGGACACCGGCGGCGATGATGGCGCTCACGGCGGCTCCGGCAGCCTCGATGCTGTCGAAAGCGGCGAGCAGTGTCTGCACTGCCTGCGGGCTGCGGCTCAGTCGCACCGTCGCCTCGGTGACGACAGCGAGGGTGCCCTCACTGCCGACGAGCGCGCCGACGACGTCGTACCCGACCGGGTCCGGGGCGAGGCCGCCGAATCGTTCGACTGATCCGCCGGGCATCACCACCTGCAGCCCGGTCACGTGATGCGCCGTGAATCCGTACTTGAGGCAGTGAGCTCCGCCGGAGTTCTCGGCGATGTTGCCGCCGATCGAGCAGATCTGCTGGCTGGAGGGATCAGGCGCGTAGTAATAGCCGTCCGACGCCACTGCGGTCGTGAGGTGAGCGTTGATGACGCCGGGCCCCACGACCGCCCGCTCATCCGGCACCGCGAGGTCGACGATCCGGTTCATCCGCGACAGGACGATCAGTACGCCGTCCTCGCGCGGCAGCGCGCCGCCGGACAGCCCGGTCCCTGATCCGCGGGCAACGAACGGGATGCCTCGCTCGGCGCACCGGCTGACGACATACGCGACGTCATCGGTCGTCTTCGCCAGAACCACGACGCCCGGCGTACACCGGTAGGAGGCCAGCCCGTCGCACTCGTACGTGCGAAGCGCCATCGGCTCGGTGACGACGGCATCTGATCCCAGACGGCCGAGGAACTCGACCGTCAGCTCGGACAGGGCGCTCAGAGCGGCACTCTCAGTCGAGCCTGTCGTAGGCGGGCAGGGTGAGGAAGTCGACGAAGTCGTCGGCCAGCGCAACCTGCTCGAAGACCTCGCGCGCCTCACCGAACCGGCCGGACTCGAACGCCTCATCGCCGATCTCGCCACGGATCTCGGTGATGACGTCGTCGGCCACCTTGCGCACCAACTCGGCCGTCACCTGCTCGCCGGTATCGGCGAGGACGACGTCGTTGTGCACCCACTGCCACACCTGGGAGCGGGAGATCTCCGCGGTCGCGGCGTCCTCCATCAGGTTGTGGATCGCCGCCGCACCGTTGCCGCGCAGCCAGGACTCGATGTAGCGGATGCCGACATCGACGTTGGTCCGCAGCCCGGCGGAGGTCTTCTCACCCGGCGTCTGGTCAGCTGCCAGCAGGTCACTGGCCGACACCGAGACCTCCGGCCGCTGCCGATCGATCTGGTTGGGCTTGTCACCGAGGACCTTGTCGAACTCCGCCATGGCGGTCTCGACCAGGTCGGGGTGGGCGACCCAGGTGCCGTCGAAGCCGGCGTTCGCCTCGCGCTCCTTGTCCGCCTTCACCTTCGCTAGTGCCTGCGCGTTGATCTCGGGATCCTTGCGGCTGGGGATGAATGCCGCCATGCCGCCCATCGCGAACGCCCCACGTTTGTGGCAGGTCTGCACCAGCAACTCGGTGTAAGAGTGCATGAACGGCACCGTCATGACGACGCTGTTGCGGTCCGGGAGCAGGTATTCCTTCCCGCGGTCCCGGAAGGTCTTGATCATCGAGAACATGTAGTCCCAACGGCCGGCATTCAGACCGTAGGAGTGGTCCCGCAGCTCGAAGAGGATCTCGTCCATCTCGAACGCGGCCGGGATCGTCTCGATCAGGACGGTGGCGCGGATCGTGCCCTGCGCGATGCCGAGGGCGTCCTGGGCATGCACGAACACGTCGTTCCACAGCCGGGCCTCGAGATGGGATTCCATCTTCGGGAGGTAGAAGTACGGCCGGGTGCCCTTGTCGAGCAGCCGCTGACCGTTGTGGAAGATGAACAGGCCGAAATCGAACAGTCCGCCGCTCATCGGCTCGCCATCGACCAGCACATGCTTCTCCGGCAGATGCCAGCCGCGCGGGCGCGGCATCAGGGCCGCAACCTGGTCCTTCAGGGCGTAGCTCTTGCCCTCTGGCGTGGTGAAGTCGATCCGGCGCTCGATGGCGTCGGTGAGGTTGATCTGACCCTGGACCTTGTTGTGCCAGGTCGGGGTGCTGGCGTCCTCGAAGTCGGACATGAAGACCTTCGCGCCGGAGTTCAGCGCGTTGACCAGCATCTTCTTCTCGGTGGGGCCGGTGATCTCGACGCGGCGGTCGACCAGGTCGGCGGGTGGCGCCACGCGCCACGAGGTGTCCTCGCGGACGTCCTTGGTCTCCGGAAGGAAGTCCAGCGTCCCGGTCGAGGCTGCCTCGGCCCGCCGCTCCTGGCGTCGCGCGAGCAGTTCAGCCCGCCGCGGGCCGAACCGCCGCTGGAGATCGGCGACGAACGCCAGCGCCGCCGGCGTCAGCACCTCGTCGAAGCGGTCCTCGATCGCACCGACGACCTTCGGGTCGGCTCCGCCGCCATGGGCACTGCCCGACATCGTTGATCTCCTCTGTACGACACATTCGCTGGCAGGCCCTAGGTTACCGGCGGGTTTCTCGGCTCACCCGCGGCGCTTGAGCAGCCACCGAATGAGGAGGAGGAGGACGAGACCCCCGACCACCATCGGGAGCTTCGAGCGCTCCCCGGTCACGACGGTGGCTCCACTGCTCGGGCTCGGGACTGCCGTCGGCGTCGCGGTGGGCGCCGGGGTCGGCGGCTTTGCCGGCGCCTTCGCGGCGGCCGGCACCGGCTCCGGCTCGCTGGCGGCTTGCGGCTCGCTGTTGACCGCCGCGCGGGCAGCCGCCGGCTCGGTTCGCTGCGGCCGCGGCACCGGCGTACCGGGTGGGTGGCGCTCGAACGATGCGACCATCGCGTTGCCGAAGCCGGAAAGCACGCGGGTCCAGCCGTGCTCGTCAGCGTCCGCCGCACGGCCGGTTGCCTCGATGTCGGCGGTAGCGGCGAGCCCGCTGCCGCCGTCCTCATCCCGGACCGAGACGCTGACGGTCGCCGCAAGCGAGCCGTCGCCGCGCGCCTCCGTACCACTCAGCGCGATCGTCGCGGCGTTCTCGCCCTCCGCGGACGATGAGGCGCGAGCAGTGATTCGGTAGGTCACCTGGGTCGACGGCCGCACCCGGAGCGACCCGACGACCTGGTCACCGTCGCGCGTGAGGTTGGCGCCGGGAAGCAGACCGAGTACGACGTCGATGTCGATGAGGCGGTCCCAAACGTCGCTCGCGCTCGCCGCGATGACGCCGGTGTAGGTGACCCGCATGCCCGAAGTCTCCTACACGCCGAGTTGGGCGGTCCGGACGCGCCCGATGGCGGCCTCGTCGCCGGTCAACTCGACTGCGGCAATGTCCTTGCGGTTGAACGAGTAGAGGAACACCTCTGCGACATCGCCGTAGAGCCGCACCCGATCGCCCGATCCACCGATCACGGCACGGTCGCCTTGCGCGGTGACGACCTCGAGCTGGACGCCTTTCACGTGCCGGTAGGACAACCGCAGGATTCGGCGGAGCCTGGTCCACATCACGCGCTCCATGTCCGCCGGGAGCTCGCGCCGGTCGAGGCCGTTCATTCGGCGGACGTCCTCGTGGTGGACGAAGAACTCATGCAGGTTCATCAGCTCGTCAGTGAGCCGTAGCGGGAAGGGCGGACCTGCTTCCAGCCGCGACAGGACGTGTTCGTAGTCGTGAACCCGCAAGACACTTCGCATGGTGCGCTCGGCATACCCAGCAAGCGGACCGCCAATGACACCGCCGGCGGCGTCGGGTCGGCGTTCCCTGATGTAGAGGTGCGCGGCGAGGTCCGCGGTCGTCCATCCGCCGCACGCGGTGGGTGCGTCCGGCCCGAGCGAGCGACACAACTCGACGAGCTGGACCCGCTCCTGGTGCGCCCACTTACTCACGTGCTGGAGCCTAAGCGACATCGGATCCTCCAACCTGTCAGCAGCTGCGGGTGCTATAGCCCCCGCTGGCGCTGACAACTTCGACTTGGGCGCTCTGCCTAGGATGCGAGCCGTGGCCACGGTTCCGCTCGCGCAGGCCCCGCTCGCAGAAACCCTGTCTGGCAAGCGGGTACTGATCACCGGTGCGACCGGGTTCGTCGGCGAAGCGCTCCTCGAGCGGCTGCTGCACGACCTGCCCGAGACCAGCGTCGTCGTCGTCGTACGTCGCAAGGGGATGACCTCCGCAACCGAACGGGTCGAGCAGTTGCTCAACGGTGCGGCGTTCGAACGGCTGCGTGCCCGCGACGGCGCAGCAGCGGTTCAGGCCCTTGTGGGCACCCGGATCACCGTGCTCGAGGGTGACCTGGACTCGATCCCCGCGCTCCCCGCGGACCTCGACCTCGTCATCCACTGCGCCGGCGAGGTCTCGTTCGACCCGCCGATCGACGAGGGGTTCGCGACAAACCTGCACGGGACGCTGAACCTGCTCGCCGCGATCGACTCCAGCGGCGCGACTCCTCACTACTTGCACGTCTCCACGGCGTACGTCGCAGGCCGCCAGCAAGGTCACATCCGCGAGGGACGGCTCGATCACAACGTCGATTGGCGGTACGAAGCCGAGCTCGCGGCGCAGTTGCGGGAGCGGGTCGAGATCGACAGTCGCTCGGCCAAGCAGCTCGCGACGTTCAGCAACGAAGCGGAGAACCAGCACGGTGTCACCGGCGCCTCCTCGATCTCGGCGGAGGCCGAGAAGCGGCGCGCATCCTGGGTCGCCAAGCAACTCGTGGATGCCGGCCGGGAGCGGGGCCGCAGCCTCGGGTGGACCGACTGCTACACGTTCACCAAGGCCATGGCTGAGCGCGCAGTGGAGGAGACCGCCACCCACCTTCCGGTGACGGTGCTGCGGCCGAGCATCATCGAGAGCGCCCTCGAGCAGCCGTTCCCGGGCTGGATCCAGGGCTTCAAGATGGCCGAGCCGATCATCCTTGCCTTCGGCCGTGGCGATCTTCCTGAGTTCCCCGCCATCCCCGACGGGGTGCTCGACGTGATTCCGGTCGACCTCGTCGTCAACGCGACCCTCGCCGCCGCGGCGCAGACCCCGGAGCCGGGCACTCCGGCGTACTACACGATCTGCTCAGGCGCCCGGAACCCGCTGCTGTTCGGTCGCCTGTACGAGCTGGTCCGCGAGTACTTCATCGAGCACCCGATGGTGCAGCGTGATCGCGGCGAGGTGAAGGTCCCGCAGTGGAACTGGCCGGGATCGGCGCGGGTGGGACAGCTCATCCGGCTCGGCGAGCGCGCCCAGCGCACCGCCGACCGGGTCGTCACCCACCTGCCGCGGTCCAACCGCACCCGCGACTGGGCGCGCTCCCTCGATCGCCAGCGCGGCCGGCTGGAGTTCCTTCGCCGCTACTACGACCTCTACCAGCCGTATACCGAAGCCGAGCTGCACTTCACCGACAACGCGACCTTCGGGCTGCACCAGGGCCTGCACCCGGATGACATCGCCCGCTTCGGCTTCGACGCCAGCATCATCGACTGGCCGCACTACCTGCAGGACGTTCATGTGCCTGCGGTGGTCGCGCCGATGACCACGTTGTCGGCGATGCGGGGGGTACGACCCGAACCAACCCGGACCGTCGTGAACGGGGCATCGAACATCGTCGCCGTGTTCGATATGGACGGGACCCTGCTCTCGAGCAACGTCGTCGAGTCCTACCTGCAGCTCCGGCTGCCCGAGCTGAGTCTGCCGGCGAAGGCCCGCGAGGTCAGCGAGGTGGCTCGCGCGTTGCCGCGCTGGCTCGCCACCGAGCGAAAGGACCGGTCGGCGTTCCTCCGCATGGTGTACCGGCGCTATGACGGCGCGTCGCTCGCCGAGCTCGAGCAGATCGTCGACGATGACATCCGCCCTACGATGCTGACCCGGCTCGCGCCCTCGGCGGTCCGCGCATTGCGCGAGCATCGCGCCGCCGGTCACCATCTCGTCCTTGTCACCGGCGCGGTCAGCCCGCTCACTCGGCCGCTTGCCCCACTCTTCGACGAGATCGTGGCCGCCGAGCTGCAGGTCGACGCGCACGGTCGCTGCACCGGCCTGCTCAAGCGGCCACCGCTCGTCGGCGAGGCTCGCGCCTCGTGGCTGCACCACCGCGCCGCCGAAGCCGGCTGGGACCTGGCCGCGAGCTACGCCTACGGCGACTCGACGAGCGACCTTCCACTGTTGCGAGCGGTCGGCCACCCGGTCGTGATCGATCCCGACGTTGTCCTGTCGCGGGTGGCCCGTAAGGAGCGCTGGCCGGTCGAGATCTGGCACCAGGGCACCGCTCCTCGCCGCGACGAGACCACTCCACCGCCGCGCACCCTGAGAGCGGTCCGGTGATCTCCGCCCTCGAGGTCTACCGGTCGCTTCCGCGATACGTCGCAGCGCGAGCGGTCGGGCCCCGGCTGCCCGGGCTGCTCGCCGGACCGCTGGCTCCGCTACGGCTGGTCCACCGTGACGGGCCACGCTCCCCCGGCGACGGCTGGGTGCGGGTGCGGCCGCGCCTGTCCGGGATCTGCGGCAGCGACCTGGCCACCCTGTCCGGCCACACCTCGCTGTATTTCACCCCGCTGGTGTCGATGCCCTTCGTGCCCGGTCACGAGGTGATCGGCGAGACACTCGACGACGGTCCCGGCGTACCGACCGGAAGCCGGGTGGTCATCGATCCGATCCTGAGCTGCGTCGCCCGCGGTCTCGATGCTTGCCCGGCCTGCGCATCGGAGCAGCGCAACCGCTGCGACCGCATCACCGTCGGTCATCTCGCGCCGGGACTGCAGACCGGGTTCTGTGCGGACACCGGCGGCGGCTGGAGTGGGCAGTTCGTCGCCCACGCGTCGCAGCTGCATGTCGTCCCGGACCACCTACCCGACGAACGAGCCGTCCTGGTCGAGCCGCTCGCGTGCGCGGTCCACATCGCGCGCCGGGCAGCGCTTCCAGATAGCGGCTCAGCCCTCATCGTCGGAGCCGGCGCGGTCGGTCTGTTCACCGCGCTTGCACTACGGGAGCTCACCCCGGCGGGTCACGTGACCGTAGTCGCGAAGCACCGACGGCAGGCAGAGCTCGCGCACCGGCTCGGTGCCAGCGACGTGGTGAGCCCCGCTGAGGTAGCGGGGGCGGTACGACGCTCCACCCGGGCACTGCGACTCGAGCCGGAGCGGGGGCCGGCCTACCTGCTCGGCGGTGTCGACGTCGCGATCGACGCAGTCGGTTCACGACGTTCGATCGACACGGCACTGCGCAGTGTCCGCGCCGGCGGCCGCGTCGTGCTCGGTGGCGTACCCGGCGACGGGGTCGACATGACTCCCGCTTGGTTCCGGGAGCTCGACGTCACCGGCGCCTACGCGAGTGCAGGCGATGCGTTCGAGGTCGCCATGCGGCTGGCAGCGACCGCGCCGCTCGACGGGCTGCTCGGCGTCGCCTATCCGCTTAGCCGGTGGCGCGAGGCGCTCGACCACGCGCATGACAGCGGGCGATTGGGAACATTGAAGGTCGCATTCGACTTGAGGAGCGCAGCGTGAGCCGCCCAGGATTCGTGTTGACGGTGGACGAGCGGACTCCGCCGCTGCTGATGCACTCGGGCGAGTCGTTCAAGCTGCAGGAGTTCCCGCTGGGCACCCGGGTCATCTACCCGCCGGAGTCGCTTCCCGGCGTCGTCGACATCGACGAGACGATCGAGAACGCCTTGCTTCACCCGGTCGACAGTGAGCCGTTGCCGGCGTTGCTTCGAGCGGGCATGAAGCTCACGATCGCGTTTGACGACCTGTCCCTGCCGTTGCCGCCGATGCGCAAGCCCGACATCCGGCAGCGGATCCTCGAGCACGTGCTCCAGCACGCCGCCGAAGCCGGTGTGGACGATGTCGAGCTGATCGTCGCCACGGCTCTGCATCGAAGGATGACCGCCGATGAGATCAAGGCCGCGGTCGGCGAGCGGGTGTTCCGATCGTTCTGGCCGGATCAGCTCTACAACTTCGATGCCGAGGACCGCGCCAACCTCGCTCACCTCGGCACAACTGATTCCGGCGAGGACGTCGAGATCTCGAAGCGGGCAGCCGAGTCGGACCTGCTGATCTACGTCAACATCAACCTCGTCGCGATGGACGGCGGGTGGAAGTCGACGGCGGTCGGTCTAGCGTCGTACAACTCACTGCGCCATCACCACAACGCACACACGATGGTGCACTCCCGGTCGTTCATGGATCCCCGTCACTCCGAGCTGCACTCGAGCGCATGGCGGATGGGCCGGATCATCAACGACCACGTCAAGGTGTTCCAGATCGAGACCACGTTGAACAACGACGCGTTCCCGTCGCAGTACGGCTTCCTCACCAAGCGCGAGTGGGAGTGGTCGCTGCGCGATCAGGCCTTGTTCCTCGGCGCCAAACGTGGCCTCGATCTGCTACCGACGAAGCAGCGGCGCCGGGTATTTCAATCGATCGAGGCGCCGTATCTGGTCACCGGAGTCAGTGCGGGTGCGGTCGAGCCGGTGCACGCGGAAACCCTCGAACGGGTCCACCGGCAGCAGTTGGTCGAGGTCGACGGGCAGACCGACGTCCTCGTGATGGGGCTGCCCTATCTGTGCCCCTACAACGTGAACAGCGTGATGAACCCGATCCTCGCCGCCTGCCTCGGCCTCGGGTACTTCTTCAACATGTACCGGAACAAGCCGCTGGTGCGTGAAGGCGGCGTGCTGATCCTCAACCACCCGGTGCCGTGGGAGTTCTCGACCCTTCACCACCCGTCGTACGTCGACTTCTTCGACGAGGTCCTGTCCGAAAGCACCGACCCGAAGGTGATCGGACCGAAGTTCGAGCAGCAGTACGCGACGGATCCCTGGTACACGCACCTGTACCGGACCTCTCACGCCTACCACGGGGTCCACCCCTTCTATATGTGGTACTGGTGCGCTCACGCGCTCGACCACGTCGGCGAGGTGATCTGGGTCGGTGGCGACCGCCGGGCGGTGGCGCGGATGGGGATGCGATCCGCCTCGACGTTCGCGGATGCCCTGGAGCTGGCCCGCGACACCGTCGGTGCCAGCCCCACGATCACGTACACCCACAACCCGCCCCACCTCCTCGCGGAAGTGCGATGAAGCCGTCGGTCAGGGTGTCGGTGCCGTCCGACATCCGGCAGGTCGCGCGGGGCTGGCGGTGGGGCCATCGGCCACTGCCACCGCACTCTGCGGAGCCCCATCACTCGTTCGCCGAACCTCGTGAGTTCCCCACCGAGTGGGCGCGCTCACGCGCTGCCCGCGTCGCACGTGAGGCGATTCTTCGCGGCGGGCTCACGCCCCTGGTGCATCGAGAAACGTCGATGCGGATCGAGGGACGCGACATCTTCGACACCCTCGACGGGCCGGTCGTGATCGTCGCCAACCACACCTCTCACCTCGACACCGCCCTGCTACTCACCACGTTGCCGACGAGGTGGCGGCGCAAAGTGACTGTCGGTGCTGCCGCCGACTACTTCTTCGACGCCTGGTGGCGCGCAATCGGGTCAGCCCTGGTCTTCGCTACGTTCCCGATCGAACGCCACGGTCAGGGGTTGTCCGACACTCCGACCAAACTGATCGAGGACGGCTGGTCGATCGTGATGTTCCCGGAGGGGACCCGCTCGCCCGACGGCTGGACCCGACGGTTTCGGCCGGGCGCAGCTGCATTGGCCCGGGCCCACAACATCCCGATCGTTCCGGTCGCGATCCGCGGCTCCTTCGCCGCGATGCCGCGCGGTCGTTCCTGGCCAAAGCCGGGCCGGCCGGCGGTCCACGTCCGCTACGGGGCGCCGCTGTATCCACGCGACGACGAGAACACCCTGGCCCTGAACGCGCGCATGTCGGCGGCGATCGCCGCTCTGCTCGACGAGGACACATCCGACTGGTACGCCGCCCGCCGGCGCGCGCACCACGAAGTGACGCCGGGCGCCGAAGGCCCGCCGGCCGCGAACTGGCGGCGCGTCTGGGCAGCCACCGCCGGTCCTGAGGCGCAGCGGTCACGACCGAAAGCCTGGCGCTAACCGGAGTCCAGCGGAGGCCGCCATGATCGCCGCGCCGGTCGTTGTGGAGCGTGTAGCGACCGGGCGCGGCGAGCTGGCGCTCCGGCAGCTGGGCGAGGACTTCGAGGTGATCAGCAACGGGGTGTTCTTGATGGACACCCGTAACGGCGAGTCGGAGCGCTTGCTCGTCGCTGCCGCGTTAGCCGCACATCCCCGACCGCGGCGGCTACTGATCGGTGGGCTCGGCGTCGGCTTCTCGGTGTCGGCCGCGCTGGCCGACGAGCACGTGGAGCGGGTGGTCGTCGTCGAGATCGCGGCCGAGATCGTGCGCTGGAACCGGACCCACTTTGCCGGGCTCAACGACCACGCCCTCGACGACGCGCGAGTGGAGGTCGTCACCGGCGACCTGCTCGACTACCTCCGCGCGACGGATCGGTCGTACGACGTGATCTGCCTCGACATCGACAATGGACCTGACTGGACCGTCACCGACCGAAACCGCGGGCTGTACGACGACGCGGGCACGGCGCTCGTGGCGTCGCGGCTCCGATCACCCGGCGTGCTGTCGGTGTGGAGCGCCGACCGATCCCCGTCGTACGAGTCGACCCTCGCCCGGACCTTCGACCAGGTCGAGGCCATCGACGTCCCGGTCCCGCGCGGTGACCCCGACATTGTGTACATCGGCTACCGCGGTGTACGACGGTGAGATGGCAATCGTTACTGCAGCAGATGAGAAGCGCGTCATCGACACCGCCCCCAAGCAGCTGTTCATCGGCGGACAGTGGCGCGAGAGTTCCAGTGGAGCGACGCTCGACATCGAGGATCCTTCCACCGAGGACTCGCTCTGCTCGGTCGCGGACGGCACGCCGGCCGACGCCGTGGCGGCACTAGACGCGGCGTGCGACGCCGCCGAGGACTGGGCAGCCACCCCGCCCCGCGACCGAAGCGAGATCCTTCGGCGGAGCTTCGAGCTGATGAACGAGCGCGCCGACGATCTGGCCCTGCTGATGACCCTCGAGATGGGTAAGCCGCTGTCGGAGTCACGTGCCGAGATCGTCTACGCCGCGGAGTTCATCCGATGGTTCTCCGAGCAGGCGGTGCGGATCGACGGCCGGTTCTCGATGAACCCCAACGGCTCCGGCCGGTTGCTCACGATGAAGCAGCCGATCGGCCCGTGCCTGCTCATCACGCCGTGGAACTTCCCCACCGCGATGGGGACCCGAAAGATCGGCCCCGCCGTCGCCGCCGGATGCACGATGGTCGTCAAGCCGGCGCAGCAGACCCCGCTGTCGATGTTCGCGCTTGCCCAGATCATGACCGAGGCGGGACTGCCGGGCGGTGTGCTCAACGTCATCACCTCCCGCAAGGCGGGGGCGGTGACCGAGCCGTTGTTCGACGACCCGCGGTTGCGCAAGATGTCGTTCACCGGATCGACACCGATCGGCAAGAAGCTGATGGAGCAAGCTTCCAAGCGACTGATCAAGTGCTCGATGGAACTCGGCGGCAACGCGCCGTTCCTGGTCTTCGACGACGCAGATCTCGATGCTGCCGTCGAGCAGGCGGTCATCGCAAAGATGCGCAACATCGGAGAGTCGTGCGTCGCCGCCAACCGATTCCACGTCCATGAATCCGTCGCCGACGAGTTCGCCGCGCGACTGACAGCCAAGCTCACCGAGATGCCGGTCGGTCGCGGCACCGATGACGGGGTGCAGGTCGGTCCACTCATCGACGGCAGCCAGCGGGACAAGGTCGCCGGGCTCGTCGAGGACGCGGTCGGCAAGGGCGCCAAGGTGATGACCGGCGGCGACCGGGTGGGCGACAAGGGCTACTTCTACGCGCCCACCGTGCTGTCCGACATCTCTCCCGACGCCGAACTGCTGCGTGAGGAGATCTTCGGGCCGGTTGCTCCGGTCGCCACCTTCGCTGACGAGGCCGACGCGATCGCGGCCGCGAACTCCACCGAGTTCGGGCTCGTTGCCTATGTCTTCACCCGCGACATCAAGCGCGCCTTCCGGGTCACCGAAGCCCTCGACGTCGGCATGCTCGGTCTCAACCGCGGTCTGGTCTCCAACGCCGCCGCACCATTCGGAGGTGTCAAGGAATCCGGCTTCGGCCGGGAAGGTGGCCCGGAGGGCATCGAGGAGTACCTGTCCACCAAGTACGTCGCGCTCGACCTGTAGCCGTCGATGACAGTTGCCGATGCCGGCACCGTCACGGTTGCCGGACGCGCGCGGTGTGGACAAGCTTCGAGGTGTCACACAGATCGCGGCCGAGCTCGGCGCAACCCCGATCCAGGTCGCACTGGCCTGGTTACTCGCACGTTCGGCGGTGATCGTGCCGATCCCGGGAACAAGTCAGGTCAGCCATTCGAGGAGAATCTCGACGCGGCGCAGATCCGGCTCGACGCAGGCCATCTCGCCCGCCTCGAGGCTGACTGACGCGACCGCGAACACGCCAAGATCACCTGGCGGTTGGCCCCCGGCCAGGCTGGAAACCGGGCTACTCTTGCCGGTGTCCGCAGCACGGGAGAGGCCGTCTTCGTGAGTAGTGCACGTCAGGCAGCCGCCGATCCGGCCAAGACGCCGGCGAAAGCGCCCGCCGCCCCACGCAAGAGCCGCAAGACTGCCATCGCCGCCGTCCCCGGCGACGAAGAGCCGGCCGCTGAGGCTCCCACCGCCGCACCGGCCGAGGAAGAGGCGGGCAACCTTCCCCCGATCGACGCCGAGACCGAACCCACCGAAGGCGAGCTCGCCGAGGAAGAGGAAGACCTCGAACTCGTCGCCGAGGAAGACAACTCCGGTCCCTCCACCGACCTGGTCCGTGCATATCTCAAGGAGATCGGTCGCGTTGCGCTGCTCAATGCCGAGCAGGAGGTCGAGCTCGCGAAGCGGATCGAGGCGGGACTGTTCGCGGCCGAGAAGATCCGCCAGTGCGACTCCGGCGACATCAAGGTCAACAAGGCACTGCTCAAGGACTACGACTGGCTGATCGCAGACGGACAGCGCGCCAAGGATCATCTGCTGGAAGCCAACCTCCGGCTCGTCGTGTCGGTGGCCAAGCGATACACCGGCCGCGGGATGGCGTTTCTCGACCTGATCCAGGAAGGCAACCTCGGCCTGATCCGGGCGGTCGAGAAGTTCGACTACACCAAGGGCTACAAGTTCTCGACGTACGCGACGTGGTGGATCCGGCAGGCGATCACCCGCGCGATGGCCGACCAAGCACGCACCATCCGGATCCCGGTGCACATGGTCGAGCAGATCAACAAGCTCACCCGGGTGCAGCGGCAGATGCTGCAGGACCTCGGTAGGGAGCCGACCGCCGACGAGCTCGCCAAAGAACTCGACATGACCCCCGACAAGGTCGTCGAGATCCAGGGCTACGCCCGCGAGCCGGTCAGCCTCGAGCAAAACGTCGGCGATGAGGGTGACAGCCAGCTCGGTGACTTCATCGAGGATGCCGACGCTCCGATCGCGGCAGAGGTGGTGTCCTTCGGGCTGCTGCAGCGCGAGCTCGACAGCGTTCTGAAGACGTTGCCGGAGCGCGAGGCGGCGGTCGTCGCACTGCGGTTCGGCCTCACCGATGGCCAGCCCCGCACCCTCGACGAGATCGGCCGCGAGTTCGGGCTGACCCGCGAGCGGATCCGCCAGATCGAAGCGAAGACGCTGTCGAAGCTGCGCCACCCCAGCCGGTCCCAGAAGCTGCGCGACTACCTCGAGTAATCGAAGGTCCGGCAGTCAGACCAGCAGCATGATCGCGCCTACCGTGCCGATCACGGCAATCGTGGCGCGAAGGATGTTCGGCGGCATCCGCCGGCCGACGCTGGCGCCGATCTGGCCCCCGATCGTTGACCCGACGAACAGCAGCCCTGCGATGTCCCAGTTGATCGTCGTCGTGATGATGAAGAACAGCGCGCCGACCGCGTTGATGGCCGCGGCGACGACATTCTTCGCCGCATTCAGTCGCTGCAGGTCATCGTCTAGCAAGCTGCCGAACAACGCGAGCAGCATCACGCCTTGGGCCGCACCGAAGTAGCCGCCATAAATCGAGACCAGAAAGGTGCCCGACTGCAATGCCGGACCGGGATGCTCCGACTTGCGGCCGGCAGCGGCCCGACGGCGGGCGATCGCCGGCTGGACCAGGACCAGTACGACGGCGAGCAGGATCAACGCCGGCACGATCCTGCGAAACGCCGAATGTGGCAGCGCCAGCAGCAGCGTCGCGCCGATACACGTGCCGACGACCAGCACCGGCACCAGGACGAGGATTCGTCGGGTCTGGCCCTGAAGCTCGCGCCGGTACCCGACCGCACCACTCACCGAGCCGCTGATCAGCCCCACCGTGTTGGACACGTTGGCGAGGACGGCGGGATAGCCCAATGCCAGCAAAGTCGGGAAGGTGACGAGCGTCCCGGAGCCGACGATCGTGTTGACGCATCCGGCGAAGACCCCGACCGCGGCGATGATCAACGCATGCGACGCGGTCACGCGGCCAAAGCCTAGGGGGCGGGTAACCGCGGGTAGCAGCGCCGCTAGTGTCCGGAGTCGTGACGGACGCGCTCTACACGCCCGCCGGTGACGGATCGACCTACCACTGCGGACCACTGACCGTCGGGCCATGGGGCGCCGACCTGCAGCACGGTGGGCCGCCGTCGGCGCTGCTCGTTCGCGAATTCGAGCGACTACCCGGTGCCTGGCCGTTCACCGTCGTACGCCACACCGTCGAGATTCTCGGGCCGGTACCGGTCGTTGACGTCACGGTCGAGGCCCGGGTGGTGCGCTCCGGCCGCAGCGTCGAGATGGTCGAGGGCGAGCTGACGGCCGGTGGCCGGGTGGCGCTTCGCGCCCGGGCCTGGCGGATCCGCCGGTCAGATCTCGACCTGCCGGGGGACGCGGTTGGGAGTGAACCGCCACCGCCGATGCCGGCCGCGGACACCGAGCTCCCCGACAGCTGGACCGCGCCGCTGCTCACCGCGTTCCAGATGCGCTTCGTCCGCGGCGCCTGGCGGGAGCCGGGACCGGCAACGGTGTGGGCGAGGCTGCGCGTGGCGCTGGTCGCCGGAGAGGAGCCGAGCCCGCTCCAGCGGCTGATCGTCCTCGCGGACAGCGGCAACGGGATCTCGAACGCGCTCCCGCCGAGCCGATTCGTGTTCATCAACCCCGAGCTGACCGTCCATCTCAGCCGCTATCCACAGGGCGAGTGGATGTGCCTCGACGCCACAACGGTTGCTGACCCGGGTGGCTTCGGCCTCGCCTATTCCCAGCTGTACGACGAGCACGGCCTGGTCGGGCGGGGCGCTCAGGCGCTTTTCCTCGGCCCACGCGATCTCCGTGCCGGTTCGAGCGAGTAATCACTCGCCCGGCGTGATTCGGCGGGCGGCCCGGCGGGTAGGGCTCGGCGATGCCGAGAGTGAGCAATGTCACGGCGTCGGCGGCGCCTCGACTTCGGCCACGCGGGGCCCCGCAGCGACATATCGCCCAGCCGGACCACGCTGGGCCGCAGAATTTGCTCTCAGCCGGCCTGTCGGGCGGATTCAGAAGTGACATTTACTCGCCAGTACGGCATCATGAACGGTCGCGCCGGGAACAACTGACGGCGCTGTGCGCGTTGCACCGTTTGGACACGCCCATATGGACCCGGTCCCGGTAGGACAAGCACCGAGCAGCACGGGAACCGGCGGCACGATCCAGACGACGGAGCACAGCGAAGCACACCGATAGGCGACGTACCAACCGAGACGAACTGAGGACTCAAGCACGCCATGAGCACTGCCACCATTGTCCGCAATGACGCGAACGGCGCACTGCCCGGACCGGTCGAGGACCTCCTCGACGGTGCCGAGGCGGGTCAGCTGACGTTCGCCGAGGTGCGCAGCGCGCTCGACGAGGCCGGCGTCAACGCCACCGAGGCCAAGCGGGTGATCACTGCGATCCGCAAGCGCGGCATCACGATCGGTGCCGACGCGCCGACCTCCGACGCCACCGCCCCGGTGACCGTCGTCGAGGACGACGTCGATGACACCTGGGACCACGAAGTCCCCACCACCGACCTGGTCAGGGTCTACCTCACCGACATCGGGCGGGTGGCGCTGCTCACCGCCGAGCAGGAGGTCGACCTCGCGCGTCGGATCGAGGCCGGCCTGTACGCGCAGGAGAAGCTACGCCAGGCTGACGCCAAGGAGATCGCCAAGATCCCGGTGAAGCTGCGCCGCGACCTGCAGGCGATCGCTGCCGACGGCGCCCGTGCCCGTAACCACCTGCTGGAAGCCAACCTGCGGCTCGTGGTTTCGCTCGCCAAGCGGTACCAGGGCAAGGGTCTGACCCTGCTCGACCTGATCCAGGAAGGCAACATCGGCCTGGTCCGCGCGGTGGAGAAGTTCGACTACACCAAGGGCTACAAGTTCTCGACCTACGCGACCTGGTGGATCCGGCAGGCGCTGCAGCGCGCCATCGCCGACCAGGGCCGCACCATCCGGGTCCCGGTCCACATGGTCGAGCAGATCAACAAGGCGCTGCGCGTCAAGCGCGATCTGGCCACCGAGTACGGCCGCGAGCCCACCTTCGAGGAGATCGGGTCGGTCTTGGAGATGACCGCCGAGCGGGTCGAGGAGATCCTCGGCTACGGCCGCGAGACGCTCTCACTCGAGACCCCGGTGGGCGACGACGGTACGGCGACCTTCGGCGAGTTCATCGAGGACATGGACGCCCCGATCGCCGCAGACGTGGTCGACTTCGGCCTGCTGCAGGACCGGCTCCGGTCGGTTCTCTCGACGCTGCCGGAGCGCTCGGCAGTCGTGATGCGAATGCGGTTCGGTCTCGACGACGGCCGCTCCCGCACCCTCGACGAGGTCGGCAAGGAGCTCGGCCTCACCCGCGAGCGAATCCGCCAGATCGAACGCGACACGCTGCGTGAGCTGCGCCGCAGCGACTCCGCCGCCACGCTCAAGGCATGGTTGTAATCCCCCCAGCTGTTACCGCTCGATGACGCGATGACGGTGCCCTCCCGGATCGGGAGGGCACCGTTTTGCAGCGGCAGCAATCCGGGGCAACCGCCCCCGGTGGTTGCAGCGTCGTACACAGGGGTAACACTGTCCTCAACCGGTTCTGGGTTCCCCACCGTGCCGACGCTCGTCCCTCCCCTGAACGCCGCTGGCACCGTCCCAAAGGAGAGCGCATGACCGCCGCAATGTCGAAGTCGACACAGTCGCTGTTCGAGTCGGAGATGCGCAAGCAGGTGGCGGCAGCGGAGACGGCGGTGCTCAAGGCACTGGAGGGCGGCGAGCCGCTACTCCTCGAGGCCGCCCGTGGCCATCTCGACGGTCTGATTGCTCTCGCCCACCGCAATGGGCTTCAGCTCACTCCGCAGGTCCCGACCGACCCGCCGCTCCCCCGCGACGGCGCCGCCGCCGGCTGAGGCGCCGCCCGGTGTAGGACGCGCCGCTATACCGCGAGCGGCTCGCCCATGACCATGTCACCGTCCGGTCCGATGTCGTAGATCTGTAGCCCCTCACCGACGTTGGGCGCGTCCGCGCCGAAGGCGACCGCCACCTTGTTCGCCGAGTTGCGCATCACGTCGAGCACCAGCTCGACCAATTCGGCTGGCGCGAACTGATCGCGTGCCCGCGCGACCAGCCCAGCACCCATCGATTCGGGCCGGATGATCAGCGCCTCGGTGAGGTGCAGCGCGGTCTTGTGCCGGTCGTCGAGGTCGCTCGAAGCGAAATCGTCGACCTTCGCGTAGACGGACTCGTCGCCGCCGGCCTGCATCGCCGCTCGGGTCCGCAACGACTTGCAGAGCCGGCAGTTGTGATGGCGGGCGACCCGCAACCGCACCAGCTCGGTGGTGAGCGGATCCAGGCCGTCGAGGCGCGCCACCGCCCGCAGGTAGGGGTCGAACGACAGCGGCTCGGGCGACGGCGAGTGCGGCGTACGCGGCGGGATCGCGGTGTCGAACAGCCGGCCGAGCACCAGATCACAACGCAGCCCGAGGTCGAGCACCCACAGCGACTTCACGAACGGCACCAGGTCCGCACCCAGCCGAGGGCCCAGCGGAGCGATGTCCACCCCGGTCACGTCGACGACGAACTGCTCAGCGACGTCGATGACGGGATCAGGCGCTGCCGGCGGCGCCCAAGGCAACGCACCGAGGGTCATCGCGATGCGCTGCCGTGACAGATCTAGAACATCAGGAGCGAGCGCGATCGCCAGGTCCGCCTCGAGCGCGCAGAGCAGGTCGTAAGCCTCAGGCGCGTAGGTAGCGCGCGGATCGGCCTCACTCACGCGGCAAACGATAACCGCGAATAGCGTCGAACGACGACGGACGCGGCGGACATCACGGCGGCACTCGACCCGGGAAGGGACTTCCGCTGGGCACCATTTGTGGATTGGCCTTGCGCCCCCGTGTTGGTGGGACAGTCATTCCGTGCCGGATTTGCACGCACGTGGCTGCGCTGCCTCATACCTCCGACCTGGCGTTCCCGTGGCCGTTGGTGTCTCGGTCCTCTTCGCAGCTTTTCTCCTACTGTCTGCGGTGCATCGCGAGTGGGACGGCATCGCGATCCTCGGACCGAAGTCGCACTCTCGGTCGCGCGGGTCTGGCTGATCTACAGGAGCCGTCAGCCGCTCTCCTTCCTCGGGACTGTGGTGATCTTGCTCAACCGGCCGAGGTTGTTATCCGCGACAGTGGCGTGGACTCCCACACCGGCACACGGCGGCGGTCCCGCGCCCAGCTGGGAACAACTTCGCCTCCGAAAAACGGCCCCTAGCTAGTTCGGCGTTCAAGCAATGTGGCATTGCTTGAGCGATGTGACCGCTTGGCGCGGGATTCGCGGTAGCAATGTGACATTGCTTGAGCGATGTGACCGCCTGGCGCGGGATTCGCGGTAGCAATGTGACATTGCTTGAGCGATGTGACCGCCTGGCGCGGGATTCGCCGTAGCAATGTGACATTGCTTGAGGGAGGGCATAGCAATGCCACATTGCTTGGACCGATAGATAACGCCGGCTATTGGTCGGCGACCCGCAGGCCCACCGGGCAGCTGACCCCAGTTCCGTCGATGCCGCAGTAGCCGTTCGGGTTCTTGGCGAGGTACTGCTGGTGGTAGTCCTCGGCGTACCAGAACTGCATCGCGGGGGCGATCTCGGTCGTGATCTCGCCGAAGCCGGCCCTGGTGAGCCAGGGCTGGTACTCGTCCCGGCTGTGGGCTGCGAGCTTCTCCTGCTCCGGCGTTGTCGTATAGATGGCGGAGCGGTACTGGGTGCCGACGTCGTTGCCCTGCCGCATGCCCTGGGTCGGGTCGTGGGACTCCCAGAACACCCGCAGCAGCTCCTCATAGGAGATCCGCTTCGGGTCGAAGACCACCTTCACGATCTCGTTGTGGCCGGTCCGCGAGGAACACACCTCTTCATAGGTCGGATTGGGCGTGAAGCCGCCCTGGTAGCCGACCGCCGTCGAGACCACGCCCTCGAGCTGCCAGAAGATCCGCTCAGCCCCCCAGAAACACCCCATTCCGAAGTACGCGACCGCTACCCCCTCCGGGTACGGCGCCTCCAACGGCGTCGACAGCACGTAATGGCTGGTCGGAACCACGAACGGCCTGGTGTCGCGACCTGGCAGGGCCTCGCCCTGGTCCACCATCGTGGTCTTCTGACGCGAGAACAGCATGTCTCCACCTTCTCCTCGAACGACACCCATTACAACGCGCCGTCGCGGCCAAACGTTCCGTGCCGCCGAGCGGGAGCGGCGTTACAGCACACTGGAAACCGTGACCGGGCTCTTCCTCGACGGCGACGGCTGGATCAGCTGCGCGGCCGGTCATCAGCACTGGGGCCGACACGGTGCGGCCGGGCTGCTGCTACGGGCCACCGACCACGCTGGTACGCCGCACGTTCTGCTGCAACGACGGGCGTTCTGGACCCACCACGGCAACACCTGGGGCCTGCCCGGCGGCGCCCGGGCGTCCTGGGAGACGCCCGAACAGGCCGCGCTGCGGGAATTGCGCGAAGAGGTCGCGCTGGGCGTCGATGAGGTCGCCGTCAGCCACATCCACGACGACGACCACGGCGGCTGGTCCTACTGGACCGTGATCGCGACCATCCCGGCGCCCGCCACCGCCACACCGAGCAGTCGGGAGACCGCCGAGATGCGGTGGGTGCCGGCCAGCGAGGTGGACCGCCTGGCGCTGCATCCAGGCTTCGCAGCGACCTGGCCGAAGCTCTCCGGCTAGGTCGCCGCTAGCGCCCGGCTTTCCCGTTCCAGTTGAAGGCGAAGTACGGCGGTCCGCCGCAGGGCTCGGTGACCAGGCCGTGCGGTCGGAGGAACGCCGACTTCTCCTCCCGGGCGCACCCGCTGTTGCGCGGTGCCTCGTGCGGGTCGACGCCGGATCGGTTCGGGGCATCCGAGCGAGGATCCGGTCCGGTGCCGTAGACCACGCCCTTCACCCGGCGTACCGGACCGATGTCGAACACCGCGAGCGCCGAGCCGTCGTACGGCGGGTGCCCGATGCCTGGCAGATCCCAGAACGGCTGGCGCCAGCTTCCGGCTCGCCACGCCAGCAATGCCGGGCTGACCAGCCGGGCGCCGACGGTGCGGGCCTCGGTCTCGGCTTCGATGTTGCTCACCTGATGGTCGCCCCAGGCCATCTGTAGCAGCACATGGTGCCGCGGGGTGTCGGGCAGCGGGTGCGTGGTCATCCGCGCTGCGTAGCCCTGTGGGTCGCTTCGGTCCCACAACATCTGGATCAGATCCAGCACCAGCATCCGCTGCGGCTGCGACGGGTACGACGTGTCCAACACGCTGGAGTAGGAGAAGCCCTTGAACGGATGGGTCGGGTCCTTGAGCAGCGGGCTGGTCGCGACGAAGTCACTCGAACGCGGCAGCAGCACCGAGTAGTCCTCGCCGGGGACGCCGAGGGCGCACCGCTGAGCATCCGGGATGACCGCGCAGACCGTCCCCCCAAAGATCCCGCCCTGGCTGTTTCCGTCGTAGTAGGCCGTCCTGCGGTTGATCACGCAGCTGCCGTCGGTTCGCCGGAACGCCTTGTTCGAGCACAGGCCGTCCGGGTGGATCATCAGCCGCGCGAGAAACAGGAAGTCGAGCTCGCCTTGCTGCACGCGGTCGCTCAGAGTGGCGAAGTTCGACAGGTCGGCAATGTCGGCGAGGGCATTCGGTACGTCGGAGGTCGACATGCCGTACCAGTTGGTGGCGCACTCGAGCATCCCGTGTTCCTGGGCCATTGCCTCGACGTTGCCTGCCTCCACCTCGTCCGCCGAGCCGAACAGGCCGTGGCCGTAGAGCGACGGCCTGAGTTGGCGATGCTTGCCATACGCGACGTTCGGGATCAGGCAGATGAACGTGGCGTGCTGCGGCGTCGGCGTTTGGACCGGTGCCCCATACAGGCCGTGGCTGAGCAGGAACTTTCCGGTGGGGGCACAGGTGGGCGCGATGTAGCACGGCACGGTGAACCGGCCCTGCACCTTCTTCGCGATCTGCGGGCTCGGGTTGCGCTCGACATTCGTGACCCGAAACTTCGGCGCGGCTCCGGACACCTTTCCATCGCTGAGGTTCGTGTCGCCCAGGCCGGCGAAGGCACGATCGCGCATCGACAACAGCCGTCCGGTGGTGCTGCGCACGCTCGCGGTCGTGAAGTCCCATGCCAGGTACAGGTTGTGGCGCGCGACGCCGGCTCGACGAAGGGTGGCGAACAGGCTGCGGAAGTGTGCCGTCCTGGGATCGCTCGCGGGCGCCGTGCCGTCGCGGTAGGACGTGAACGCTGCAGAAGGCTTCGCCAGCTTGCCGTTGTCGAGGCGAAGATGGCGCAGCGCGACCACGTAGCGCGTCGAGGGCGCGAAGTTGATGGCCGGGTGGATCATCAGGTCCTGTTGAACCCCACCCTTGGCGAGCGCCGGCGGCGTCGCTTCCGCGGTGTACTGGTCGACCTCGGCCCACACCGGCCACCGCCGACCGGTCGTGGTGTCGATGACGACGACCCCCGCGTTGTGCCGGCGGTAGCGGCCGATCGTGTCGACCCGCGGCATGTTGGACCGGTCGATGTCACGGTTCTGCGTCATGCCGGGCACGTCGGCAAGCAGTTGCGAGCCGACGCTGAAACCGTCGTTGCCGTTCCAGTCGGTCGGGCTGATGTGTTTGCCGGCGACGTTCACCGGCATCTGGGCGGTCCTGAAGTCGATCCGCAACCCGGTCACACTGGCGTTGTCCGGCACCGTGAAGTAGTCGTTGGGAAACGGCAGCATGCAGTTGCGGACCCCGTCACGACGCTGCCAGCCGCCGGTGAGGTCACAGTGCCGCGGATTCGCGATCACCGGCGACGCCGTCGGCGCGGCAGGTGTCGCGACGGTCGCGGTGGCGACCGCTAGCGGGCTGGCCGCGAGCACCGCCGCGAGCAGGAAGCCGATCGTGCGCACCTGCTGAACTTCGGCACCCGCCAAGCCAGTCCTTCCTACAGGTACAGGCCCGGCGCGGCCTCGGTGTCCTCCAGTCGCTCGGCCGCGACCGCATGGACGTCGCGTTCGCGCAACAAGATGTACGCCGTACCGTGCAGTTCGACCTCGGGACATTCCTCCGGATCGAACAGCACCCGGTCACCCACTTGCAGCGTGCGCACCATGCGGCCGGTGGCGACGACCTCCGCCCAGGCCAGCCGGTGTCCCATCTTGGCGGTCGCGGGGATCACGATGCCGCCCGTCGAGCGACGCTCACCCGCCTCCTCATCGATGCTGACCAATACCCGGTCATGCAGCATCTTGATGGGCATCTTGTCGGCGACCACCCTGAAACGCTACCGGTCGGGAGCGGGTTGTCGGGATCGCCGCGATCCCTGCGCGATCGCGGCAACCGACACCAGCGCCGCGGCTCCGGCGAGGGCGAAGGTCGGGCGGGCGCCGAGCGCGTCGACCGAGATGCCACCGAGGGAGGATCCGGCTGATGATCCGACGAGGAAGCCAACCGCCAGCCAGCCGAAGGTCTCCGTCGTCGCGCCTGCCGGCGCCACGCTGCCGAGCCGGGTGTAGAGGCGGGCAAGTGCCGGAGCGACCGCTGCCCCACCGATGAAGAGGATCACCGCGAGCGCCGCGGTGTCCGGCGCGAGCGCGCAGACCGCCAGCCCCGCGGCAGCCACACAGACGATCCGCGACAGCGAGCGGTCGGTCGTCTGTGACGCCGCGCCGAACCGCACCCCGCCGAGCATCGATCCCGCGCTCCACACTGCCAGGACGACACCGGCGGCCGCGGATGCCTTCCGTCCACTGACGAAGTCCACCGTCGCGATATCGGTCATGCTGAAGCCGAAGGTCAGGCACACCCCGACGACGGCGTACCACGCGACCCCGGTGCCGAAGAGCACGCGTCGCCGACCACCGGGGTGCGCCGGATCGACCTGGGCAAAGGGGGCGGCGGTCACGTACGCGATCGCACCCATCAAACCGACAACGCCGGTCACGACGAGCGCGACCCGCGGGCTCGCGAGACCTGCGATCAACGCGACGGCTGCCGGGCCGGCGATGAAGATCAACTCCTGCGCGGTCGCCTCAAGGCCGTAGATCGCCTGGGCGCGTTCGCTCCCGAGCAGCCGCGGCCACATTCCACGGGAGACCGAGGAGACCGGCGGCGTGGTAAGTCCGATGGCGACACAGACCGCGAGCTGGACGCCGTACCGGTGGTGCTCGAGAGCAGCGAGGGCCCCGGTGGCGACGGCGTACCCGAACGCGGCCGGGGCAAGCACCGCCCTCGCCCCGAAGCGGTCGACAGCGCGCGCAAGCAGGACGTTCGACAGCCCGGCGCTCGCGACGCTGACGCCGGTCGCGACGCCAGCACGCCCGTAACCGACCTCCCGGCTCAGCAGCAGGAGGATTGCCAGGCCGGCCATCCCTTGCGGCAGCCGCGCGATCTGCGCGGTGAGGAGCAGGCGAAGCACGTGAGGTTCGGCGAGGACCTCTCGATAACGGGCGAGCACTAGGAGGCTGCGGCGCTAGGCGCCGGTGAGGCGCGCCAGCCGCGCCTCGTCGGCCTGCTGTTTCGCGACCGCCTTCGCGACCAAGGCGTGGATGTCCGCAGCGGGCCAAGCGACCACACCGTCGGCGTCGGCGACGATGAGATCACCGTCGGTGATCTCGACGCCCCCAAGGGTGACGCTGCCGCCGACGTGGCCGGGCCCGTCCTTGCGGGAAGCGATCGCGGTCGTCCCCCTCGCCCACACCGGGAGGCCGAGCTCGGCGACCGTTCGCGAGTCGCGGATCAGGCCGTCGGTGACCACCGCGACGACGCCCGCGTGCATGAGCTCGCGCGCGACGAGATCGCCGAGGATGGCGGTTCGCGATTCCGCCGCGCCGGCAACGACCAGCGCCGTCCCAGGTCCGGGCACAGCGGCAGGCACATCCCGCATCGCACGGTTGTCGTCGGTGCTGACGGTCGCCACCAGCGCTGGGCCGACAACAGTCGCCTCAGGCGAGAGCGCCACGAACGGCCCGAACAGAACACCGGCGCCCGCGGTTGCGTCGGAAGCGACCGTGCTGGCCATCCAGTCGGGAATCTCGGTCACGGTCCTATCCTGCCCGGTGTGGCTGACACCGCCGGAGTATGCACCGCATGCGGCGACTGCTGCGACCCGGTTTGGTATCCGTTGGGACCGGCGGACCTTCGCCAGTCGGCGTCGACCACCGCCGCGGAGGACCTCGTTTTCGCGGCGGCGCACTGGACCGCGACCGGCGACCGCACCGAGGACCTGCATGCGTATCGCTGCGATCGCTTCGATGCGAAGACCAGGCTGTGTACGGCGCACGAGGACCGGCCACCGATCTGCCGGGCCTACCCGGTGCTGCTCAACATCCTGCCGACGCGCTGCACCGTCCGGCTCTAGTGGCCGCCGTGGCGACGATGCCACTCGTACATCGCGATGCCGCTCGCCACGCCCGCGTTGATCGATCGGGTCGAACCTTCCTGCGGGATGTGCAGTACCGCACTCACCGCCTGGCGCGCCAGGTCGGACAGCCCGGGTCCCTCCTGCCCGAACAGCAGCACGCACTGCTTCGGAAGATCGGCGTCGACGATGCTGCGCGAGCCGGGTAGTAGGTCGACGCCGATGAGCGGCAACGACTCCCCGTCGGCCCACGACCGCAGGTCGCTGATCGTGGCGTGATGGCTGATCTCGACGTAGCGGTCGGTGACCATCGCGCCGCGGCGGTTCCACCGCCGGTTGCCGACGATATGAACCGCCGAGGCCAGGAACGCATTGGCGTTACGCACGACGGTGCCGATGTTGAAGTCGTGCTGCCAGTTCTCGATCGCGACGTGAAATTCTCGCCGCCGGGCTGTCAGGTCGGCGACGATCGCGTCGTGGCTCCAGTAGCGGTATCGGTCGACGACGTTGCGACGATCCCCGACGCGGAGTAGCTCCGGTTCGAGGCGGGGATCGTCGGGCCACGGCGCGGGGTGCGGTCCGACTCCGATCTCGGTCACGAATACAGGATCAGGCATCCCGAACCCATTAGATCCGCCGGGCGGGCTCCCCCTCGCGAAGCGGCCACCCTGCCCAGCTACGGTCGGCACACCTTGCGGGCGCGGCTTCGTCGCAAATCTCAGCGCGGAAATGGCCGATCTCTAGGCGGGCGAGTTTGGAGCGCGATTGAGGGTGTCGACTTCAGTATTGCCGCTGTCGGTGTCGGGGATGGGGCTCACTCGAAGTTGGCGCTGGATTTGGTCTCGCTCCTGAGACTGAGGGCGGGGGTCTGGTCTTGGTCCCTATAGGCTTAGCCACCCTTTCGGGTGCGGCGGGACTAGGCCATGCGCCGTGGCGTTCCTTTAAGGACGCGTTTTGATGATGCGTGCAACGATCCTCAGCCGGCTGGCCGTTTGGATGGTGATTTTTGCCAGCATCCTCGCGATCGCAGGTGGGGGAACACTCCCGGCGGCGCTTGCCGGCGACCCGGGGAGCACGAGAACAGGTTTGATCATCGGAGCCTGCATCGGCTTGGCCCTTAGTCAGACTTTCGGCGTGGGAGCGGTTTTGCTGCGGCGCTATGCCGTATTACGGCAACGTAGCGATG
>JAICXJ010000021.1 GCA_025980465.1 Frankiales bacterium
CTCGCCGTCGAGGATCAGCCGTTGCGACCCGATGGCGGCGGCCATTTCGCGCAGCTCCGGGTACGACGAGGTGACGTCCGCGCCGTGGGCATCGGCGGCCTGCGGCCGGCCGCCGTCGACGGACACGACGAGCCGGAGCCCACCCCAGTCGAACGCATATCCCCAGGCGTCGTCGTCGCGGGGGAGTCGCGCGGCGTCGGTGGCGAGCATCGGAGCCAAGCCTTCGGGCAGCTGCGCGAACCCGGCCACCGGCGGATCCATCCGGTGGACCATCCAGTCCCGGTCGCGCGAGCCGGTCTTGAACAGCACGTACTTGCCCGACACTCGCGATCCCTCGAGCACCACCATGACCTCGCGGTCGTTCCACTTCTCGGTCTGGTACGTGCCGCGATCCCAGATCGTGACGTTGCCCCCGCCGTACTCACCTGCCGGGATGTCGCCCGCGAAGTCCAGGTACTCCATCGGGTGGTCCTCGGTGTGGACGGCGAGGTGATTGGTCTTCGGGTCGACCGGAAGGTTCTTGGGCACGGCCCACGAGACCAGCACACCATCGCGCTCGAGCCGGAAGTCCCAATGCAACGCCCGGGCGTGATGCTCCTGAATCACGAACCGATCGCCGCCGGCCTGGTCGGGCTCGCTGCGCTTGGTGCGCACCGGCGGGTCCGAACGAGGCACCGGCTCCGGCGTCCGCCTCGGATCCCGCTTAGCCCGGTAGGTCCTGAGCTCAGCCACAGCTCCGACCGTACCTAGGTTGTGGAGCGGTAGCGGCGCTATCACACCGGTAGCGCTCCACAAGCTGCTCTAGCAGGAACCCCGCAACGGCTCCGGGAGGTCCTTCGGGCAGCGTACGCAGCGGCGAAACTGACCCGGCCAGCCTTCGTCCCGGAGTATCAGGGCCTGCTGAATCATCGCGTCGCACGGGCGGTCGATCATGTCGGCCCATCCGTAGCGAAGATGTCGCAGCCGCTGTGCCTCGCTGCGGTTGTCCCGCTCCATGTCGCGCCACCGCTCGAGCGTGCCGTCATGCCCCAAGTGGCCGTCGAGTTCGATGTGCGTGCGGTATTCCTCAATCAGCACGTCGAGGTGCTCGACACCATTCGCCTTTCGCCTGAACTGTCGGGTTCCCATGGGCAGTCCGTGCAGTCGGCGCTGTTTCGCGTCGAGCAACTCCAGGACCGAGTGCGCCCCACGGGCAAGATCGGGAAGGGCATCGAGAACCGCCTGACGCCATCGGATCGACGGGAGTTCGACCAGCGCAGCCCGGATGCGGCCAGCGGTGGTTCGTCGTGAGCGAACGGCGTCGCCGACCACACCGAGCGCCGCCCGAGCCGACGGCATCTCCGCCAGAAGGTCGATGACGGTGCGTTCCACCGTGGTCCGGGCGGGGAAGCCCCGAACGTCGTCAGGTCGCCAAATACGGGAGCGATGAATTGTCAGGCCGCGCTGGGGTCGAATCCGGCGATCGAAGGGAATCGTGATGTGAATCGTGTCCGGCCGCGAGCGCAGCCCGTACGAATGCGCCGCGGTGGTGTGACTGAGTGCGGCGCCATCTCCGCCGTACCGCACGGCCGCGTGCAGCATTGCGGCGTAGGGGACCGGCCCACTGAAGGTGGCGTAGGTGCGGGGGTAAATCCGCTGCCAGCGACCCGACGTCACCATCCAGCGCACTCGGTCCGCCGAGAACCCAAGGTTCTCGAGGTCGTCGAGCGTGACTACCCCAGCGGTGTCCCCTGCAGCACGGATCATTGGCAAACGTTGCGGACGATGCTCTCGGCAGCACCCGCACAGCCGCACTTGTGGATAACCGCGCGGGAATCTGGGGTTGTGGAGCGGTAGCGGTGTCGGGACCCCGGTAGCGCTCCACAGCCGGGGCATATCGCTTGGCGGGTGGGGGTAGGGGCTGGAGAAATGAGAGTTGCCGAGATCGCGCCTGCGCCTGCCCGGCCGGTCGTTGAGGACGTCCGGCCGCGGGTGGAGGATGGCCGGTACGACGCCAAGGGCACGGTGGGTGACGCGATCGAGGTCCAGGCCGACGCATTTCTCGACGGGCACGACCTGCTCGCGGTCGACGTCCACTACCGCCACGAGTCCGAGCGGCGCTGGTTGCGCGAGCCGATGGTTGCGATCGGCAACGACCGTTGGCGCGGTCATCTCATCCCGACCAAGACCGGTCGCTACCGCTTCCAGGTCCAGGCCCGAGTCGACCACTTCGCGACCTGGCTGCACGACCTTCGGGCCCGGATCGCCGCCGGCCAGGACATCGCGGTGGAGCTGCTCGTCGGCGCCGACCTCGCCGAGGCCGCTGCCGGCAAGGCCGCGTCGACCAAGGCAGGGGCCAAGGACCGCGACCGGCTCGCCGAGTTCGCCACGGATGTCCGCAACGGCTTCATCCCCGACCCGGACGAGGTCAACGACGCGATCCTCGCCGGGTTGGTCGCCAAGTACGCCGCCACCGGTGCCACCACGTCCTCGCCGATCTACCCGATCCGGGTCGAGCGTGAGCGGGCCCGGTTCTCCACCTGGTACGAGATGTTTCCGCGATCGGCCAGCAGCGACCCGAAGGCCCACGGCGGCTTCCTCGACGTCATCGACCGGCTCGACTACGTCCGTGAGCTCGGCGCCGACGTGCTGTACCTCCCGCCGATCCACCCGATCGGGATCACCAAGCGCAAGGGTCGCAACGGCGCCGTCACCGCCGAAACGGCCGACGTCGGCAGCCCGTGGGCCATCGGCGCGAAGGAGGGCGGTCACACCGCTATCCATCCGGCTCTCGGCACCGAGGCCGAGTTCGGGAAACTTCTCGGCGCTGCCCGAGACGCCGGCATCGAGGTCGCACTCGACCTCGCTTTTCAGTGCTCGCCGGACCATCCCTGGGTCGGCGAGCACCCCGAGTGGTTCAAGCACCGTCCGGACGGCTCGATCCGGTACGCCGAGAACCCGCCGAAGAAGTACGAGGACATCTATCCGCTCGACTTCGAATCAGCGCAGTGGCGCGAGCTGTGGGACGCGCTGCTCGACGTCGTCCGGTACTGGATCGGACACGGCATCACGATCTTCCGGGTCGACAACCCGCACACCAAGCCGTTCGCCTTCTGGGAGTGGCTGATCCCGACCGTGCAGGCTGATCATCCGGACACGATCTTCCTGGCCGAGGCCTTCACCCGGCCGAAGATCATGAAGCGGCTCGCCAAGCTCGGCTTCACCCAGAGCTACACCTACTTCGCCTGGCGGACCCAGAAGTGGGAGCTCGTCGAGTACCTCACCGAGCTCACCCAGACCGAGGTCGCTGACTACTTCCGGGCCAACTTCTGGCCCAACACACCGGACATCCTCACCGAGCAGCTGCAGCACGGCGACCGTCGCACCTTCACGTTGCGGGCCCTGCTCGCCGCCACGCTGGCCGCCAACTACGGCATCTACGGCCCGGCGTTCGAGCTCACCGAACGGGCCGCCCGCCACGCCGGGTCGGAGGAGTATCTCGACGGCGAGAAATACCAGGTGCGGCACTGGGACCTCGAGGAGCCGCGCTCGATCGCGCCGTTCATCTCGAAGCTCAACGCGATCCGGCACCAGCAGATCGCGCTGCAGCACGACCGGACCCTGACCTTCCACCACGTCGACAACGACGCCCTGATGGTCTACTCCAAGACTGTGCCGCTGTCGACGATTGGGCCGCTGTCGACGATTGGGCCGCTGTCGACGATTGGGCC
Organism: Frankiales bacterium; assembly: GCA_025980465.1. Taxonomy (GTDB): domain Bacteria; phylum Actinomycetota; class Actinomycetes; order JAFAQI01; family JAFAQI01; genus JAICXJ01. The sequence goes on from JAICXJ010000021.1 coordinate 3,711, forward strand.
GCCGCCGACGATTGGGCCGCCGTCGACGAAGCTGCCCGGCCCGGCCGCCGCCCCGGTGGTCGTCGTCGCCAACCTCGACGACCGCCACCTCCAGGGCGGGTGGGTCGATCTCGACCTGTCAGCGCTCGGTGTCGACGGGTCCCGCCCGTACGTCGTACACGACCTGCTCGCCGACGTCCGCTATCGCTGGGAGGGGCCGCACAACTTCGTCCAGCTCGACCCCGACGTGACGCCCGGCCACATCTTCCGGATCGAGGCGATCGACGATGCGCCGGTCGACGGGGGCCTCAAGTGAGTCGGCGACGTCGTTCGCCGGCCATTGTTGGGCGGCGGGTGGGGTGGCGGACGTGAGTGCGCCGGCCGAGCTCCTGGCAGCGAGCCCCGTGACCGCGACTTGGTACCAAGACGCGGTCATTTATGAGGTGCACGTCCGCGCCTTCGCGGACAGCGACGGCGATGGCATCGGTGACTTCAAGGGCCTGCTGGGCAAGCTCGACTACCTGCAGGAGCTCGGCGTCACCGCGCTGTGGCTGTTGCCGTTCTATCCCTCGCCGCTGCGCGACGACGGCTACGACATCTCCGACTACCGCAAGGTGCACGAGGCCTACGGCACCCTGCGGGACTTCCGCGCCGTACTACGAGGTGCTCACGCCCGCGGCATCAAGGTGATCACCGAGCTCGTGCTCGCTCACACCTCGGACGAGCACCCGTGGTTCAAGCGGGCCCGGATGGCACCGGCCGGCAGCACCTTCCGCGACTTCTACACCTGGAGCGAGACCCCGGATCGCTACCGGGACGCCCGGATCATCTTCACCGACTCCGAGACGTCGAACTGGGCGTTCGACCCGGTCGCGAAGGCCTACTACTGGCACCGCTTCTACTCCCATCAGCCGGCGCTGAACTACGACAGCCCACACGTGCGCCAGGCCATGTTCGACGTCGTCGACTACTGGCTCGACATGGGCGTCGACGGGCTGCGCCTCGACGCCGTGCCCTACCTGTTCTCGCGCGAGGGCACCACCTGCGAGAACCTCCCCGAGACCTACGCCTTCCTCAAGGATCTCCGCGCCCACGTCGACAGCAAGTACGACGACCGGATGCTGCTCGCCGAGGCCAACCAATGGCCGGAGGACGCCGTCAAGTACCTCGGCGACGGCGACGCCTGCCACATGGCGTTCCACTTCCCGGTGATGCCCCGGATCTTCATGGCGGCCCGGCAGGAGGACCGGTTCCCGATCGTCGACATCCTCAACGAGACGCCCCCGATCCCGTCGAACTGCCAGTGGGGGATGTTCCTGCGCAACCACGACGAGCTGACCCTCGAGATGGTCACCGACGAGGAACGCGACTACATGTACCGGGTGTACGCCGAGGACCCGCAGGCGCGGATCAACGTCGGCATCAGGCGCCGGCTCGCGCCGCTGCTCGGCAACGACCGCCGGCTGATCGAGATGATGAACGGGCTGCTGTTCTCGCTGCCCGGCACACCTGTCGTCTACTACGGCGACGAGATCGGGATGGGCGACAACATCTACCTCGGTGACCGCAACGGCGTCCGCACCCCGATGCAGTGGGACTCCGACCGCAACGCCGGCTTCTCCGGCGCCAACCCGCAGCGGCTGTTCCTGCCGGTGGTCATCGACCCGGAGTTCCACGCCCAAGCCGTCAACGTCGCCGCCCAGGATCAGAACTCCAACTCGCTGCTGTGGTGGATGCGCCGGCTCATCGCATTGCGCACCCGCTACCACGCGTTCGCCCGCGGCACCCTGACGCTGCTCTATCCCGACAACCGCAAGGTGCTGGCGTTCATCCGCGAGCTCGGCGACGAGACGATCCTCGTCGTCGTGAACCTCTCGCGGTTCACCCAGGCGGTCGAGCTCGACCTGGCCGACTACCGCGGCACGATCCCGGTCGAGCTGTTCGGCAGCACCGAGTTCCCCGAGGTCGGCGACCTGCCGTACTTCGTCACGCTCGGCGGTCACGGCTTCTACTGGTTCGCGCTGCAGCGTCGGCAGGACACCGGCGACCACAGCCGCGCGCTGAGCATCAAGGGCAACCCGGTCGACGTCCTGAAGGGCGGCGCCAAGGCGCCGATCAACCGGGTGCTGCCGTCGTACCTCGCCGAACGACGATGGTTCCGCGACAAGTCGCGCCGGATCAGGTCGACCGAGATCCGTGACGTCATCGCGGTGCCGGCGCCGGCCTCCCGGACACCGGTCGGCCACCTCGCGGTCGTTGACGTGAATCTCGACCAGGGGCTGCCGGAGACCTACGTCCTGTCCCTCGGGTACGCCGGGGAGGACGAGGCCGCCGAGATCCGCAAGTGGCGGCCGGACAGCATCGTCGCCGAGCTGTCGTGCAACCTCGGCGACGGCGTGGTGTACGACGCGCTCACCGCGCCGGCGTTCTCCCACGCCCTCCTCGGCCTGATGGCCCGCCGCCGGATCATCCCCGGAGCCTCGGGACGGCTCGAGAGCGCACCCACGCGAGCGTTGCGCCGGATCATGAAAGGGATCGACGGCGACACCGCTGCGGTGCCGATCTCGACCGAGCAGAGCAACAGCTCGGTGATCGTCGGCAACCAGCTGGTGCTCAAGGTGATCCGCCGCGTCGAGGAGGGGCTCAACCCCGACGTGGAGGTCGGCCGTTACCTCACCGAGGAGGTCCGGTTCACCCACGCACCCGCCGTCGGAGGCGCGATCGACTACCGCGCCAACGGCCCGGACGAGCCGGGGGCAACGATCGCGGTGGTCCAGGAGTTCGTCCCCAACGAGGGCGACGGCTGGAGCTACGTCCTCGACGCGCTGAGCCGCGTGCTCGAGGAGGTCGTCACGCTTCCCGACCAGGAGGCGCTGCGCGATCCGGTACCGGCGCATCCGCTCGATGCCGCCGACCTGGTGCCGCTGGGAGGCCACCCGCTGATCGGGCCGCACCTGCAGTGGGCGGAGATCCTCGGGACCCGTACCGCGGAGCTGCACGTTGCGTTGGCCTCGGACGTCACCGACCCGGCGTTCGCACCGGAGCCGTTCACCGCGGTGGATCGCCGCTCGCTGCACCACGGTGCCAAGAGCCTGCTGCGGCGCTCGCTTCGGATGGTGCGCGCGATGCCCGAGCGGCCCGAGTCGGTGGTCGAGCTGCTGGCTCGCGAGGCGGAGATCCTCAGCCGGCTCGACACCGCGATCCGCAACCCGATCTCCGCCACGAAGATCCGCTGCCACGGCGACTATCACCTCGGTCAGGTGCTGTGGACCGGTAAGGACTTCGTGATCATCGACTTCGAAGGCGAACCCGCTCGCCCGTTGTCGGCCCGCCGGATGAAGCGGCCCGCTCTGGTAGACGTCGCCGGAATGATCCGCTCGTTCCACTACGTGTCGAAGGTGGCCGGCAACCGGCTGTGCCGCGACCTGACCCTCGCCGGCGACCGCGCTGCGCTCGACCCGCTTCTCATGCTCTGGTACCGCGCGATCTCCGGCGCGTTCCTTCGTTCCTACCTGGCTACCGCCGACGGCGCGTCGTTCCTTCCGGCCGATCGCGGCGAGCTCGCGGCGCTGCTCGACTTCCTGCTATTCGAGAAGGCGATCTACGAGCTCGGCTACGAAGCCGACAACCGGCCGGAATGGGTCGAGGTACCGGCGAACGGTCTGCTCGACATGCTCGAGGAGCCCGCAAAATGACAACCGTTTCCGATCACGCCGCGCCGGCATCAGGGCACGGCAGAAGCGCCCTCAACGAGCTGGCCCGGCTGCACGGGATCCAGCTCTCCTACACCGGAGGAGGTGGCAAGCCGATCCGGGCCTCCGCGGACACGGTGCGGGCGGTGCTCGGCGCGCTGGGCTGTGATGCGTCCACCCCGGATGCGGTCCGCGAGGCGCTCGCGGCGGAGCGGGCCCGCCGCCGCCAGCGGGAGATCGAGCCGGTCGTGGTCCGCGATCCGAGCGGTCGGCTCTCCTCGGATCTCCTCGTCGATCCGAGCCTCGACCTTCACCAGTGCTGGGTGAGTATCGCGCGCGAGGACGGCGGGCTCGACACCGCAGCGCTGACCGAGCTGGTGCGTCATGAGGAGCTCACCGAGGACGGCGTGCGGGCGTTGACGATCAGCCTCGACACGATGCAGCTCCCGACCGGCTACCACACGCTGGTCATCGACGGCCTGACTCGGCAGGCCCGGTCGCTGCTGATGGTCCCGCCGTCGCCGCGGCCGGCTGGGCGGGGCGTCGGCGTGGTCGCGCCGCTGTACGCGCTTCGCGGAGCGGACGACTGGGGCGTCGGCTCGTTCTCCGACCTGGCGCAGTTCGCCGACCTGGTCGGCGAGTGGGGCGGGCAGCTGGCCGGCACGTTGCCCCTGTTCGCGATGTTCTTCCGCGACCCGCTCGACCCGAGCCCGTACCTTCCGGTGAGCCGACGCTTCTTCAACGAGCTGTACGTCGACGTCGACGAGCTGCCCGAGTTGACCGACTCGGCGCGGGCGCAGGCGCTGGTGTCGTCGGCCGCGTTCCGCAGCGAGCTCGACGAGCTGAGCTGGCGCGACGAGGTCGACTACCGGGATGTGATGGCCCACAAGCGCCAGGTGCTCGCATTGTGCGCGCAGCAGCTCGTCCACTCGCAGGGCGCCCGACGCGACGCGTTCGAGGCTTTCCTCAGCGAGCACCCCGAACTCGCCTCGTACGCCGACTTCCGCGCCGCCGACGAGAAGGAACCGGGCTGGCGGACCTGGGCCGTCCCGGCCGGGGAGCTGCCGGGGGCGGTCGACGAGCATGCAGCGCTGTATCACCGCTACGTCCAGTTCGTCGCGGCCGAGCAGCTCGCCGATGCTGCCCAGCGCCGCGATGGCCGGGCCGGTCTCTACCTCGACCTGCCGGTCGGCGTACATCCCGACGGCTACGACGTGTGGTCGGCATCCGACATCTTCGCCGCGGCGAGCGTCGGCGCACCGCCGGACGAGTTCTTCGCCGGCGGCCAGTCGTGGGGCTTCCCGCCGCTTCATCCGGAGCGGATCCGCGAGACCGGCTACTCCTACGTCATCGACTCCTACCGAGCGGTGTTGCGCTATGCCTCGGCGATTCGGATCGACCATGTCCTCGGACTGACCAGGCTGTTCTGGATCCCGGAAGGCGAGGGGCCCGAGGCGGGCGCCTACGTCCGCTACCGGAGCGAGGAGCTGCGCGCGATCATCGCGATCGAGGCGGACCGCGCCGGCGCACTCGTGGTCGGTGAGGACCTCGGAACCGTCTCCGCCGACATCCGGCGGGCAATGGACCGCGACGGGATGCTGCATTCCTTCGTCTGGCAGTTCGCCGCCTCTGCAAGCGAGCCGCTGCCGCAACCACGCAACCCCGCGGCGGCGTCGCTCGGCAGCCACGACCTGCCGAGGTTCGCCACCTTCTGGCGCGCCGAGGACATCGACGACGATCTCGATCGCGGCCGGATCGATGCCGAAGCGGCGCGCAGCAGCGCAGCGCAGCGCAGCGGCATCATCGACGGGCTGCGGCGTCGCGGCGGGGAGGCGGCGGACTCCGATGAGGAGGTGCGCGCCGGCTTGACCCGTTGCCTGGAGTCGTTGGCGGCGGGGCCGGCGTCGTACCTGCTGATCGAGTTGGCCGACCTCGAGCTGGAGACCGAGCCGGACAACCGGCCGGGGACCGGACCCGAGGCGGGCAACTGGCGGCGGCGGCTACGGCGGCGGCTGAGCGAGATCGCCGCCGATCCCGACATCAACGAACTGATCGCGCAGGTGATGGCCCGGCGCCGTCGCAAGAAGGCGAAAGGAGCTGCGGCGTGACGCCAACGAAGACGTTGCCCACCAAGTCCAGGTCAACGAGAGCCAAGCCCTACACCCTCTTGGGCGACGACGACCTGCACCTGTTCAACGAGGGCACCCACCGCCGGCTCGCGGACCGCCTCGGTGCGCATGCACAACCGAAGGGCAGCGCCAGTTCACAGCCGGGTGGTTACTACTTCGCGGTCTGGGCGCCGAACGCCACCGCAGTGTCGGTGATCGGCGACTTCAACGAGTGGACCGGGTACGACGCCGAGCTGAAGCCCCGCGGCACCTCAGGCATCTGGGAGGGCTCGGTCGCGAGTGCGAGCAAGGGCCAGATCTACAAGTTCCGGATCACCACTCGCGACGGGAGAGTGCTCGACAAGGCCGACCCTTACGCCATCCGCACCGAGTGCCCGCCGGCGACTGGCTCGGTGCTGTGGGACCTCGACTACGCCTGGGGCGACGAGAAGTGGATGAAGAGCCGGGCAACTGCCAACTCGCTGCAGGCACCGATGTCGGTCTACGAGCTGCACCTCGGCTCCTGGCGTCGCGATCCGGCGAACCCGCGGCAGCCGCTCACGTGCCGCGAGATCGCCGAACCGCTGATCGCGCACATCAAGGAGACCGGCTTCACCCACGTCGAGTTCCTGCCGGTCATGGAGCACCCGTTCTACGGATCGTGGGGCTACCAGGTCACGTCGTACTTTGCGCCGTCGGCACGCCATGGCTCGCCGCAGGACCTGATGTGGCTGATCGACCAACTCCACCAGGCCGGGATCGGCGTGATCATCGACTGGGTGCCCTCGCACTTCCCGAGCGACACGTTCGCCCTGGCCGACTTCGACGGCACCCATCTCTATGAGCATCCCGACCCGCGGCTGGGCTATCACCCGGACTGGGGCAGCCTGATCTTCAACTACAGCCGGCACGAGGTGCGGGCGTTCCTCGCGTCATCCGCTGAGTTCTGGCTCTCGACCTACCACGCCGATGGGCTGCGGGTCGATGCTGTTGCGTCGATGCTCTATCGCGACTACAGCCGCGGGCCCGGCGAGTGGTTGCCCAACGAGCACGGCGGTCGGGAGAACACCGAGGCGGTCGAGTTCCTGAAGTCGTTCAACGCCGGCGTGTACGCCGATCATCCGGACGTCCAGACGATCGCGGAGGAGTCCACCGCGTGGCCTGGCGTCTCGCATCCGCTGGAGATGGGTGGCATCGGGTTCGGGCTGAAGTGGGACATGGGCTGGATGCACGACACGCTGGCCTATCTCGCGGAGGAGCCGGTTCACCGCAAGTACCACCACGGCCAGCTGACCTTCCGTGGCGTGTACCAGTTCACCGAGAACTACCTGCTGCCGCTCTCGCACGACGAGGTGACGCACGGCAAGGGCTCGCTTCTGACCAAGATGCCGGGCGATGACTGGCAGAAGTTCGCGAACCTGCGGCTGCTCTACGGCTACCAGTGGACCCAGCCCGGCAAGAAGCTGCTGTTCATGGGCGGAGAGTTCGCGCAGCGCCGGGAATGGGCGCACGAGACCTCCATCGACTGGGACCTGCTCCACCACGAGAAGCACCGCGGCGTGATGCGCTGGATCAGTGACCTCAACGCGGTGTACCGCGCCGAGCCGGCGCTGCATGAGCTCGACACCGAGTCGAGCGGGTTCCGCTGGGTGCAGATCGCGGATTCCGACGCCGGGACGCTGAGCTACCTGCGGCTGTCATCCGCCGGCGAATGCATCCTGGTGGCGATCAACCTCACCCCGGTGCCGCGGTACGAGCACACCGTCGGCGTACCGGTCGCTGGCCGTTGGCGCGAGCTGCTCAACAGCGACTCCGAGCCGTACGGCGGGAGTGGTGTCGGCAATCTGGGCAGCATCGACGCGGTCGCCGAGCCGTGGGGCGAGTTCGAGTACCGCTTGGACCTCACCTTCCCGCCGCTCAGCGTCGTGGTGCTCAAGGCCGACGGTTGAGCGAGTCCCCGGCTGAGTCCTCGACTGACTCATATCGGCCGCTCGGCGCGACCCGGGTCGGCGAGCGGGAGTGGTCATTCGTTGTCTGGGCGCCGCGCTGTGAACAGGTGTGCGTGCGGCTGTACGACGCCGGTGGCGAGCGCGACGAACCGCTGACGGCAACCGACGACGGCTACTTCTCGGCGGTCGTCGGCGGGCTTGCCGAGCCGCCGACCTACCGGTACGTCCTGAGCGGCGACGGGTACGCCGATCCGGTGTCGCGCTGGCAGCCGGAGGGCGTGCACGGTCCGTCGCGCGCGGTTGATGTCGAGGCGTTCGAGTGGGCCGACGAGGACTTCATGGCGCCGGCGCTCCGCGACCTGGTGATCTACGAGCTGCACGTCGGCACCTTCACCGACGACGGCACGTTCGACGCTGCGATCGGTCGGCTGCACGAGCTCGCCGACCTCGGCGTGACAGCGGTCGAGATCATGCCGGTCGCGGCATTTCCCGGTGAACGCAACTGGGGTTATGACGGGGTGTTTCCTTACGCAGTGCAGGACTCCTACGGCGGTCCGGCCGGTCTGCAGCGGTTTGTCGCCGCCTGCCACGCCGAACGGCTGGCTGTGATTCTCGACGTCGTCTACAACCATCTCGGCCCGGAGGGTGCGGTCCACGAGCACTTCGCGCCGTACTTCACCGATGTCTATAAGACTCCCTGGGGAGCTGCGGTCAACGTCGCCGAGCGAGGATCTGACCAGGTGCGCTGCTACTTCATCGACAACGCCGTGATGTGGCTGCGCGACTTCCACATCGACGGACTGCGGTTCGACGCCATCCACGGCATCGTCGACCCGACCGCGGTGCCGTTCCTGGAGGAGCTCACCGAATCGCTGCGCGGCGTGGGGCGACAGCGCGGACATGCTCCGCTGCTGATCGCCGAGAGCGGCGACAACAATCCGCGAGTCGTCACGAGCTGCCAGGACGGCGGGCTCGGTTTCGACGCGCAATGGAACGACGACTTCCACCATTCGCTTCATGCCTTGCTCACTGGCGAGCGTGAGGGCTACTACCAGGACTTCGGCAGGCTGGACCAGCTCGCCCGCGCAATCACCGAAGGGTTCGTCTTCAGCGGTCAGTACTCCGGCTTCCGCGGCCGCCGGCACGGAACGAGCGCGCGCGGCGTCCCGGCGGATCGGTTCGTCAACTTCGCGCAGAACCACGACCAGATCGGCAACCGGGCCGACGGCGATCGGCTCACCACGCTGCTCGAGCCGGCGCAGTGTCGGCTTGCGGTCGCGGTGCTGCTGCTGACCCCGGGCGTGCCGTTGCTGTTCATGGGCGAGGAGTACGCCGAGACCGCGCCGTTCCACTACTTCGTCGATCACAGCGACCCGAAGCTGCTCGACGCCGTGCGCCGCGGCCGCGCCGAGGAGTTCGACCGCGCCGTCGACACCCTCGACCCGGCGGACCCGCGTACCTTTGAGCACTCCCGGCTGAACTGGAGCCGACGAGATGCCCCGGACGGGAAGGCGGTGCTCGGTCTCCACCAGGCGCTGCTCGCGGCCCGACGTAACCATCCGATCATCACCGCCCCCCAGCCACGCGAGCATCTCGCCGTGGCGGTCGGCGACGTGCTGATGTTGGATCGGAGATCGGATGATGGCTCGATGTTCGCGGCGTTCAATTTCAGCGCGGATCCGGTGACGGTCCCGTTGCCGCCGCCGGTGTCCACCTGGCGCTGGGTGATGGACAGCGACAACCTTGACGGGATCGGCCCGAGCGCGGACGGCCCGGTGCCGGAGGGTTGCCTGAGCCTGGTGCCCTACGGCTTCGCGTTGCGTGTCGTTCCCGCTGATGCCGGGGTCGTCACATGATGCGGGTTTGGCCCGGTACGCCGTACCCGCTCGGAGCGACCTGGGACGGCGAGGGCGTCAACTTCGCGATCTTCTCCGAGCATGCGACCGCGGTGGAGCTGTGCCTGTTCGACGCCGCCGATGCCGCCAAGCCGGTCGAGGTCATCTCGATGCCTGAGGCGACCGACGACGTCTGGCACGTGTACCTGCCCGATTCTCGGCCGGGGGCGCTCTACGGGTACCGGGTCCACGGACCGTACCAGCCGAGCGAGGGGCACCGGTTCAATCCGGCGAAGCTGCTGATCGACCCGTACGCGAAGGCGACGACCAGCAACATCATCTGGAGTGACGACCTGTTCGGCTACACCATCGGTGACCCGGACGCCGATCTCTCGCGCGACGACCGTGACTCCGCCGGCGCGATGCCGAAGTGTGTCGTGGTCGATCGGGCATTCACCTGGGGCGACGACCGGGCGCCGCGCACGCCGTGGAACCGGACGATCATCTACGAGTGCCACGTCCGTGGCCTGACGAAACGCCATCCGCTGGTGCCGGAGGAGCTTCGTGGCACCTATCTCGGACTTGCTTCCGATCCGATCATCGACCACCTGACGTCGCTCGGCGTGACCGCGGTCGAATTGATGCCGGTACACCAGTTCCTGCCCGAGCGTGACCTGATCGACAAGGGACTCACGAACTACTGGGGCTACAACTCGATCGCGTTCCTCGCCCCGCACGTGGGCTACGCCGCGGGTGCGCCGGGGGAGCAGGTCAACGAGTTCAAGTCGATGGTGAAGACGCTGCACCGCGCCGGGCTCGAGGTGATCCTCGACGTGGTCTACAACCACACCGCCGAAGGAAGTGAGCTCGGCCCGACGCTGTCGCTGCGGGGGATCGACAACGCGGTCTATTACCGGCTCAGCCCGGAAGACCAGCGTTACAACGTCGACTACACCGGCACCGGCAACAGCCTGAACCTGCTGCACAACCGGACCGTCGGTCTGATCATGGACAGCCTTCGCTACTGGGTCACCGACATGCATGTCGACGGCTTCCGGTTCGACCTGGCGCCGACTCTCGTCCGCGGCTACGAAGGCGGCCAGCCGAGCGCGTTCTTCGAGATCGTCCAGCAGGACCCGGTGCTGTCACAGGTGAAGCTGATCGCCGAGCCGTGGGACGTCGGGCCCGACGGCTATCGGCTCGGCCGGTTCCCGCAAGGCTGGTCGGAGTGGAACGGCCAGTACCGCGACGCGATTCGTAAGTTCTGGCGCGGCGATCGCGGCATGGTCCCCGAAGTGGCCTCGCGGCTGTCGGGCTCGAGTGACATCTTCGCCGCGAGCCGACGTACCACGTATGCCAGCGTCAACTTCATCACCTGCCATGACGGGTTCACGCTGACCGACCTGGTCACCTACCAGGACCGGCACAACGAGGCAAACGGCGAGGACAACCAGGACGGTACGTCGCAGAACTACTCCTCCAACTGGGGTGTCGAGGGCGAAACCGACAACGAGCAGATCAGCCGGCTCCGCGAGCGCATGAAGCGCAACATGCTCGCGACCGTGATGTTCTCCCAGGGCGTGCGCATGATCCTCGGCGGCGATGAGATCGGGCGCAGCCAGGTCGGCAACAACAACGCCTACTGTCAGGACAACGAGACCAGCTGGCTCAACTGGGACATCGACGACCCGGCTCAGGAGCTGTTCGACTTCGCCCGAGGGCTCATCGCGATCGTCCAGTCCTACCCGGTGCTGCGCCGGCGCCACTTCTTCGCCGGCAGCTCGCCCTCCGACGAGGTCGACGCCGACGTGGTGTGGATCCGGCCGGACGGTGTGGAGATGACCGACGACGACTGGAACGATGAGGGCAACCACGCGATCGGAATGCTGATGCCCGGTCGCTCCGGCGACGAAGTCGACGCGCGCGGTCGCGCGGTCGTCGGGGAGACGTTGTTCTGGTTGCTGAACGCCGGCGGCTCGCCGCGCAAGTACACGCTGCCGAAGATCGAGCGGCCCGGGGTGTGGGAGGAGCTGTTCTCGACGGCGCGGCCCGGTACCAGGGTCGTGCGCACCCCGGCGATCGTGGTGACCAGCCACTCGACAGTCTTGCTGCGGCACAACGAGAACCCCACGAGGTGAGGAAACTCCGCACCGGCCGTGAGCTGGGGTCGACGTACCGCCTCCAGTTGCCAGGCCTGGCGTTCGCGGGTGCGACGAAGCTGGTGCCGGCGCTGCACGCGTTGGGTGTCGGCACGCTGTACCTGTCACCGATCACGAGGGCGCGGGCCGGGAGCTCACACGGGTACGACGTGGCCGATCCGACCGAACTGGACCCGACACTTGGGACCCGAGCGGACTTCGATGCGCTGCTGCGGTCGCTCGGCGAGCACGACATGAAGCTGCTGATCGACATCGTGCCGAATCACATGGCGACCTCTTCGGACAATCCGTTCTTCGCTGACGTGTTGCGCCGCGGCCGCAAGTCCCGCTACGCGAGCTACTTCGACATCGACTGGGAGCAAGGCGACGGCAAGGTCGTGCTGTGCGTGCTCGACGGCTCACTGTCCGACGTTCTCGACGCCGGCGAGCTGCGGGTCAGCGACGGGGCGGACCTCCAGACGTACCGGTTGACCTACGGCGAGCAACAGTTCCCGCTCGACTCCGCGCGCAACGGCAAGGTGCTTGCGGCGCTCAGGGACGCCGCTGACGGCAACGGCGCCACCGAACGGGAGCAGCTCGAGCAGGTGTTGTCGCGGCAGCACTACCGGTTAACCGATTGGCGACGCGCTCCTGAAGAGATCAACTACCGCCGGTTCTTCGACATCAACGGCTTGATCGGGGTCCGGCAGGAGGATCCGTTCGTCTTCGCGGCGACTCACAGCGCGATCGTCGAGATCGCCGCCGACGAGCGGGTCGGCGGGCTGCGCGTCGACCACGTTGACGGTCTGGCCGATCCGGCCGGCTACCTCGCCTCGTTGCGGGCCGCGGTGCCGGTCGACGCTGTGATCGAAGTCGAGAAGATCGTCGAGCGGGAGGAGCCACTTCCCGTTGGCTGGCCGATCGACGGCACGACCGGCTACGAGTTCGCGACCGATGTGATCAATCTGTTCGTCGATCCGTCGGGCGCTGAGGCGATTCGGCTCGAGCAGGTTGCGGCGACCGGCGACAGCCAGTCGTTCGCCGAGCGCGCGGTCGAGGCGAAGAACGGCGCGGTCACCTCGCTGTTTCCAGCACCGTTCGACCGGGTCGTCACATTGATGGCGCGGGCGCTGCCTGAGATCGATCGCGAGGATCTCGCGACGGCGCTTCGCTGGCTCACCGTCCACCTCGGCGTGTACCGGACGTACCGCCGGATCGGCGAGCCGGTGTCCGATGCCGACCGCGACCAACTCCGGGCGGCGGCCGATGCTGCCCGGGCTCGCCTCGACGACCGAGCCGGCGCCGCCCTCGACCGAGTCTGTGACCTCCTGCTCGGCGAGCTCGTCCCCGACGGTGCCGGCCACGCTGCGGTCACCGCCTGGCAGCAGCTCACCCCGGCGGTCATGGCGAAGGGGGTCGAGGACACCGCGCTGTACGAGCCGGGCGGGTTGCTGGCACTCGCGGACGTGGGCAGTGACCCGGGTCGGACAGCGACGACGCTGGTCGACTTCCACACCGCTATGGGGCGGCGCCAACGCCTGAGCCCGCGAGCGTTGAGCGCGCTGTCGACCCATGACAGCAAACGAAGTTTCGACACCCGCTGCCGGATCGCTGTGTTGTCGGAGCTCGCGGAGACCTGGACCGAATCGGTCGAGGCGTTGGACAAGGAGACCGCCGCGGTCGAGGTCGATCCCGCCGAACGGCGCTACATCTATCAGACCCTGATCGGCACCTGGCCGATCTCCGGTGAGGTCGACGAGGCCTTCATCGAGCGGATCCGCGGTCACCTCAACAAGGCGGTGCGGGAAGCGAAGCGACGCAGCAGCTGGCTCGACCCGGATCTGGAACATGAGCGCGCCGTCGCGGACTTCATCGACCAGATCCTCAGCGATCCGGCGTCTGCCAGCGTCGAGATCCTCGAGACCCTGGTCACCGACATCGAGTTCGCGGCTGCGGTGAACTCGCTCGCCGGGGTGGTGCTGCGCAGCTGCGCCCCGGGGGTTCCCGACATCTACCAGAACGACGACGCATGGTTCCTCGCCATGACCGATCCCGACAACCGGGCACCGGTCGACCCGGCGCGGCTCGCACCCAGCCGGCTCGCGGCAGGGCCGGTCGGGTTGGAGCTGCTTCACTCCTGGCGCGACGGTCGGGTCAAGCAGGCCGTCATCCGCGCGGCGCTGGAGCTACGACGGCAGCTGCCGGCGCTGTTCGCGGCAGGGGAGTATCTGCCGATTGCGGCGCGCGGCGCGTCCGCCGACCACGTGGTCAGCTTCGAGCGGCGCTACCGCGAGGCCTCGGTCGTCTGCGTCGTACCACGGCTCTCGCGCACCCTCGCCGGGCCCGGACAGTTCCCGACCGGTGAGGTCTGGGGCGACACCGAGATCGCGTTGTCGAGCACGTCGGGTTATGTCGACGTCCTGACCGGGCGTGGCGTGGCGGCGAGCCCGCGCGCGTCAGTGTCGGACCTGCTCGCGATCCTCCCGGTCGCGATTTTGCGGTCGCCGGCCTGACCGCGAACGTTCGTTGTCCCTGAGATGGGGAATGCCGGGGGGCAGGAGTTCGTCGCCGCGGCCACAGTGGCCACGGCCGCCGCGAGGAGGATCGCCGTCCATGTCCACTGACGCCATCGTGATCTTGAAAGAGGACCACAAACAGGCCAAGGCGCTCTTCCGCGAGTTCGAGCAGGCCGGCGAGAATGCCACCGCCACGAAGGCCCGGATCGTCGACCAGATCCTCGAAGCCCTGACGGTGCACACCTATATCGAGAACGAGGGCATGTACCCCGCCGTCCGCAAGGCGCTTCCCGACCTCGACGACGAGATCCTCGAGTCCCTCGAGGAGCACCACGTTGCCGATGTGCTCTGCATGGAGCTGGCGGCGATGTCGCCGGAACACGAGCACTTCGATGCCAAGGTCGCGGTCCTGATCGAGTCGGTCAGTCACCACATCGAGGAAGAAGAAGGCGAGTGGTTTCCAAAGGTGCGTGAAGGAATGGGCCGCGCCCAGCTCCAGGAGCTCGGCTCCAACCTGCTCGAGCTGAAGAAGGCAGCCCCCCGACGCCCGAGTCAGCCTGGCGCCCTCAAGAAGGCCGTCAAAGCCCTCATCGGGTAGCGCGGCCTACTCCTCGCGCAGCCACCAAGGGGCAGTGCTCACTCCCCGGGCGGCTACTAGGTGCGGGGGTAGTCGTCGTCGATTTCGGGGACCGGCCGGGACTGTTCGGCGAGGTCGGCGGCGTCGGCTTCGACGTCCACGTTGACCTGCTCGTCATGCCGGTCGTCGTCGACAGAGCTCAGCTGCTCGGCGACGTCGGCGTCGTTCGCTTCGCCGACCGGATCGGTGTCGTCGTACGGCGCGGAATCCATCGCTTCTCCCTCGCAGAGGTGGATCGCAGCGGTGTCACCGGTTACCTGCCCGGCTCAACGGCCGCAAACCCGCAGCGTCAGATCCGGCGGAAGTCGCGGCGAGTCATACGCGGCGCACGGCGTGGTGGGGCCGCGCCCGGGGTGAGCTCGAGCAGCCGGAACACCCGGTAGCGATGCGGCCGCCAGGGCTCGAGGAACTCCTCGACCTCCTCATCCGGCAGCACCGAACCGGTCAGCGCCCACCCGACCACGGAGCCGAGGTGGTAGTCGCCGATCGGTACGGCGTCGGCGTCACCGAGCGCTCGATGGCCGACCTCTGCCGCGGTCCAGCGCCCGACGCCGGGAAGCACCATCAACCTGCGGTAGAGCTCCTCGCGCGGCTCGGTCGCGGCCGCGTGTTCGAACTTCACGGCGTGCATCGCGCAACGAACCGCAGTGCTCGCCCGCTTGTCCTCGACGCCGGCGCGATGCCATTCCCACGACGGGATCCGCCGCCAGACCGCCGCGGTCGGCGCCAGCTTCATGTCCGTCGGCACCGGCCCCGGGGCCGGCTCGCCGTACCTGGTCACCAGCCGCTGCCAGGCCGCGAAGGCGTCGAGGCCGATCACCTTCTGCTCCAGCACGGCCGGGATGAGCGACTCGAGGACCCGCCCGGTCTTGGGGATCCGCATCCCGACCGCCCGGCGGTGCGCCTGCCGAAGCACCTCGGCGCGAGGCTGGAATGAATCGGGATCGTCGTCCGCGCCGAGCAAGGTTGGGACTGATGCGATGAGTTCGGCTGCGCCCGCGCCCCACGCCTCGGCCCGGATCGCACCGCGGGCGAGCTGTTCGAGACGGTAGCTGACCGGACCGGAGTCGAGCCGGCTGGTCCGCCACAGCGAGCCGTCGCGCTGCCAGCGGTGGCAGGGGTCGTAACCGCCGTGACCAAGAGTGGAGACCGTCAGCCGAAGGCTGACCGGATAGTCGGGGCGCCATACCGTCACGGCGTCAGGTTGCTGCTCCCGCAGTTCTGCCACGACCGACGTCACTGCGCCACCCTGTCACGGACTTGAAATACCGGCCGATCTCGGCTCGCCGGAATGGTAGACAGCCCATGTGGTGGCGGAGGCGGTCGAGGCGCCAAGCGTTCCGGCTCCGTTGCGAGGCGGGCCGGCCATCGCTGTCGCCACCTTGTGCGGGTTGCTGTTCCTCACTTTTCTCGACAACACCATCGTCTCGGTGGCCCTCGGCAACATCCAGCACACGATGCATTCGACGGTCACCCAGCTGCAGTGGACGGTCAACGGATACGCACTTGCGTTCGCGGCACTGATGTTGCCCGCCGGCGCGATAAGCGATGAATTCGGCCGAAAGCGGGTGATGCTCACCGGCGCGTTCCTGTTCTGCGCCGGTTCGGTCGTGTGTGCGCTCGCCGACTCGCCACACCCGTTGATCGCGGGCCGGATCGTCATGGGCGTCGGCGCGGCTGCCTCCGAACCGGGCACCCTGTCGATGCTGCGACAGATGTTTCCGGTCGAACCGATGCGAGGACGCGTCTTCGGCATCTGGGCGGCGGTCTCCGGGCTGGCGCTGGCAGTCGGACCGGTCATCGGGGGAGCGCTCGTCGGGCTCGGCGGCTGGCGACTGATCTTCTGGGCGGGTCTCGGTCTCGGCGCGCTGCTCCTGGTGTGCGGCGTACTGGTCCTGCCGGAGTCGGCCGATCCCCGGGCGTACCGGCTCGACATCGTCGGAGCGGTTCTGAGCGTGCTCGCGCTCGCGAGCATCATCGACGCAGTCGCACGGGCCGAGGTGACCGGCTACTCCGACGCCGGCGTCATCGCGCGGCTCTCGGTGGGTGCGGTTGCCACCATCGGCTTCGTGATCCGCCAACGCACCGCCGCCCACCCGCTGCTCGATCTGCGAGGCGTCAACACGCGAGTGTTTGCGGTCGCGAACATCGCAGCGTTCACCACGTACTTCGCGACCTTCGCGGTCTTCCTGTTCACCGCGCTCTACCTGCAACAGGTGGCGTCGTACGACGGGTACAAGATCGCGGCGCAGTTCCTTCCCCTCACCGGCGGGATGCTGTTCGCCGCGCTCGCCGCGGGCATCTGGACCGGCCGGCGCGGCGCCCGTGAGCCGATGCTGGTCGGTTGTACCGCGTTCGGGGTCGGCCTGCTGTGGGTGACCGCGATCATCAGTCCGTCGCCGAACGTGCTTGCGCTCACCTTTGCGCTGGCTCTGGTCGGGGTCGGCATCGGGCTGACCGTCGTACCGATCACCGACGCGGCGCTTGCGTCGGTCCCGCAGCAGAAGTCGGGCCTCGCCGCGTCGGCGACGAACACTTCACGTGAGCTCGGCGCCGTCGTCGGCGTCGCGGTTCTCGGCGCCGTGGTCAGCTCGCGGCTGGTTTCGGACCTGACGGCGTCGCTGACCCGGATCGGTATCCCGCACTTCTTCCAGGGACTGATCGTCAACGCGATCGTCCGCAGCGGCGCGGGGGATTATCAGAAGCTGGTGAAAGGCCACGCCAAGATCGAGCAGCAGGTGGTGGTCGCCGCCCACGACGCGTTCGGAAACGGGCTGCACATTGCGCTTGTGACCTCCGCGATCCTGGTGTTCGCAACGGTGGTGCTTCAGCTCGCGACGTACTGGCGCCGGCGCTGACCGATGCTCACAGCCACCGCACCGGGCTCGGCCGGGCCTCGCTGAACCGGCGGGGCGAGGTCGCTCGAGTCGGCGGCTGGCCGGACGGCTGGTAGCTGCTAGTAGGGCAGCTCGACGTCGGCGTAGATCGGGTTGTGGTCCGAGGGGATCGTCCCGACGAACTTGCCGTGGCTGAGGTGCAGCAGCTCGCCCCACTTCCGCACGCCGATTCCGCGGGTCGCGTAGATGTGGTCGGAGCTGCCGTGGCCCTGCTTCGGAGTGCGGTAGTACGCGTTGATGCTGTCGTACTGGGCCTTCGAATACTTCGCGGCTTCCCCGATGGAGTCCGGCACGTTCGCGTTGCGCATCACGGTGCCGCTGTAGTCGTGGACGTGGAATTCCCCGACGTAGCTGTTGAAGTCACCGGCGTAGAGCACGCTCGTCACGCCGTGCGCGGCGGCGTACGCCTTGCCCTGCTTGAGCATGCTCGATGTCTCGTTGCCGCGCACCTGGTCGGATCCGCTGGCAAGAGTGTGGGTGACGATGAAGAGGAACCTCGCGCCGGTCGCATTGACGCTGAAGGTCTGGTACGCCCCGAACCGCTGCAGTGAACCCGGCGGGCCGATGGCGAAGAAGCCGCCAATGCCGACCGGTGTGACGACCGACGGCGCGTAGAGGATGTCGTCGGCGGTGTAGCGGTTGATCACCGCCCCGTCGCGGGTCGTGTCGTCGAGCTGGTAGTTGGGGAGCCCATCCGCGAGCGAGTCGATCTGCCGGGTGCAGGGTGCGCCGACGTGTTTTTGGAGGCAGAACGCGCCCTCTTCGATCCCGATGACTGCCGCGTGACTGCTCTGCAGCAGGCTGATCTGACCCGCGCGTCGCTGGGAGAACGGCGCGACCACGCCGCCGGGGGCCCGCTGGCCGTCGAACTTCGCCGAGCGGCTGTTGTAGGACAGCACCCGCAGCACACTGAACCGGGTGCGGTCGGTCGCCGCCGCGGTGACGGACCACTGCGACCGAGTGCTGCCGCGCTTGGCGGCAACCCGGTAGAAGTAGGTCACTCCGTGAGCGACGGCGGACGGCGTGAATGCCTTCTGGATCCCCCGGGTCTGGTAGGTGTGAAGCCCCGAGGTGAAGGACGAGTTGGTCGCCTGCTCGACCAGATACCCGGTGACGTTGTTGTCGTGGTGCCACACCAAGGACAACCCGCCGCTGTTGCCCTTCGCGGTCACGCTGGTCGGCGGCTTCGGTCGGCTGGCTGCCTTGGCGCCGACCGGTGCCGCGACGCCGATGACGAGGCCGACCACCCCGGCGCCGGCGATGAGCGCGGTGGTGGTCTTGCGGCGCAGGTGCACCATTCGGCTCGTGGAATCCACGCCGACGTCCTCCATCTGATTGCCCCCGTGGTCTGGAGTCGATGGTAGGCGGCGAGGCAGTGCTTCGTCCCAAAACGGCTACCCTGACGTTCGTGTCAGGTAAGGCTGCGAAGTTCGACTTGCTCGCCGCGCCGATGAGCCACGACCGTGGCGAAGGGTGGCGGCAGGTCCGGGCCGCCGGCCCGGTCCTGCTCAGCAACGGCCGGTACCTGCTGACCCGGCGCGACGACGTCGAGTGGGCGTTGCGCAACCCGGAGCTGTTCAGCTCGCGGGAGGCGTTCGCGATGATGAACAGCCCGTTGCCCCTGGTGCCGATCGCCTTCGATCCGCCCGAGCACACCCGTTACCGCAAGATCCTGCAGCCGTTCTTCTCACCGCGGGCGCTCGCGTCGCTCCTCCCAGGCCTCCAGTCGCAGATCGACGAGACGATCGATGCGATCGCCAAGAAGTCGGAGTGCGAGGTGATGGCTGAGCTCGCCGTTCCGTACCCGTCGACGGTGTTCCTCACCTTGTTCGGGTTGCCGCTGGAGGACCGGGAACGGCTGATCGTCTGGAAGGACGCCGTCATCGGCCTCGGCAACAGTTCCGGCACGATCGAGAACCTCGACCCGGCGCCGGCCATCGAACTGTTCGGCTACCTGGTGGATCACATCGGTCGGAAGCGGGCGGAGCCGGCCGACGACGTGCTGTCGCAGGTCCTGACCGCTGACGACCCGCTCACCGACGATGAGGCGATCGGGTTGTCGTTCCTGTTCGTGCTCGCCGGCCTCGACACGGTCACCTCCGCGATCGGCTTCGCGCTCAACCATCTGGCGAACCACCCTGACGTGCGGCAGCGGTTGATCGACGATCCCAAGCTGGTGCCGTCTTTCGTCGACGAGATCATTCGACTCGAGCCACCGGCGTACATGGTTCCGCGGGTCGCGACCGAGGAGGTCGAGGTCGCCGGCGTGCGGATCCCGAAGGGCGGCGAGGTCGTCATGCTTCTCGCCGCCGCGAACCGCGAGGAGACCGAGGAGAACCCGAACCCGGACTCACTCGATATCGACCTGCTACGCCGGCATTGGGGCTTCGGTGGTGGTCCGCATCGCTGCGTCGGCGCCCACCTTGCCCGGATGGAGTTGACGCTCGTCGTCACCGCATGGCACGAGCGGATCACCGAGTACCGGACGCCGCCCGGCTTCGCTGCCACGGTCGATTGGCCCCGCCCCGTCTTCGGTCTCGATGAACTTCCGCTCCTCCTCGGCCCGGGATGATCCCTCCGACCGTCACCGGGCGGCTGTGATCAGCGGGTCAGCAGGAGGCAGCCGGCGATCGGGCCGCCGCCCACCGCGACCGCGGCGACCTCGGGAGAGCCGGCGACTTGACGTTCGCCGGCCTCGCCGCGCAGCTGAACGCACGCTTCGTGGAGCACCCAGTAGCCGTGCATCCGGCCGGCCGACAGCTGGCCGCCGTAGGTGTTGAGCGGCAGCTCGCCGTCGAGCGCGATCCGCTTGGCACCCTCGATGAACGGGCCGGCTTCACCTGCTCCGCACACGCCCAGCGCCTCGAGCCACACCAGCGTGAGATAGGTGAATCCGTCGTACAGCTCCGCGATGTCGAGATCGGTCGGCTTGAGATCGGTGCGGCGCCACAGCTCGGCGCCGGCGTCGGCGGACGCCATCTTCGGGTAGTCGGGGCGTCGGAACCAGCCGCCGTCGCCCGGCGAGGTCCCGACTGCTTCGACCCGCACCGCCGGCTTCGGGCAGTCCGCGGCGTACTCCGGTGCCGAGACGACGACCGCGATCGAGCCGTCCACCGGCACGTCGCAGTCGAACAAGCCAAGCGGCGTCGACACCATGCGCGCCGCGAGGTAGTCCGCCATCGTCATCGGATCGCGGTAGACGGCCTTCGGGTTGAGCCCGGCGTTGCGCCGCGAGTTGATCGCGAGCCAGCCCAGCTGCTCTTTCGTCGTGCCATACAGATGCATGTGGCGCCGGCAGTGCATCGCGAGCCAGTTCACCGCCGAGAACGAGTTCGCGGCGATGACCTCATCGATACCGCCCATCGACTTCGCCAGGTCGACGAATCCGGAGTCTTCCGGTGCGGCCGGAGCGTGGCCGGCGTTGGAGATCATGTCGCCGCCCATCATCTGGATGGTGCGGTAGATCAGGACGTGACGGGCGCGTCCCTCGCACACGGCAAGCGCCGCCGACATCACGGGGGAGATCAGACCGCCGCTGGAGATCCCGCCACCGCGGTACGACGGCTCGATGCCGAGCGCCTGCGCCGCCTCCGCGATCGGGGTGTCGCCCATCGTCGTGATGCCGTCGATGTCGGCGGGGGTCAGCCCGGCGTCGGCGATGGCCTCACGGGAGGCAGCCAGCGTGTTGTCGAGATGCGAGATGCCGGTGCGGCGGCCGATCTGCGAGATGCCGAGGCCCGAGATGACCGCGCCCTTGCCGGGGGTATCGATCATTTCCCGGCCTCGGCGGGCTCGAAGACCGGGTAGTAGACCTCGCCATGATTCTCGAAGCGGACCACGACGTCGTCACCTACGCTGATGTCGTCCTCCGCGCAGTTGATGAGGTTGGTCATCACGCGCAGGTCGTCCTGCTCGGCGAGGGTGACAACCGCGATCAGATTCGGCGGTGGAATCTTCGGGTGGAACGGCTGGTGGTTCGTCGTGTAGGTGAAGACCGTGCCGCGGCCGCTCACCGGCCGGAACTGCGGTACGCCGCCGCAGCCCGGACAGGTCGCTACCGGCGGCAGCATCCAGTTGCTGCAGGCGTCGCAGTACTGCACGTGAAGCTGCCCGTCGGCACCGCCGGTCCAGTACGGCCGGTTGAGGTCGGTGAGCGTCGGCAGCATGCGTTCGGTGGCAGGCTGAATCGCCGGCTGGGTCATGTCGACGGGCCTACTTGCTCAGCAGCGGGTCGCGGGGGAGGCCGAGGATGCGCTCGCCGATCTGGTTGCGCTTGATCTCCGACGTACCGCCCGCGATCGACATGCCGCGGTTCATCAACACCATGAACGCGGCCCGCTCGCCGTCGCCACTGGCGAATGCGATCTGCGGTCCGCACAGCTCGGCCATGATGCCGGCCGCGTCGTGACCCAGCTCTGAGAGGACCAGCTTGGTCACCGCGCCCTCCGGGCTCGGCCCGCCGCCGGCGACGGCTCGAGCCGCACTGCGCAGGTTGAGCAGTCCCATCGCCTGGTGGTTGACGATGTATCGGCCGACCCGGGCCGCGCCGCCGGTCAGTCGCTCGGGATGAGCGTCGAACGACGGGATCAGGAACTCACCCGGCATCGACAGTCCGCCGCCGCCACCGATGCTGACGCTCTCGTTGCCGAGTGTCGCGCGCGCGACTGTCCAGCCGTCGTTGACCGCACCGACGACATCCTCGTCGGGGACGAACACGTCGTTGAAGAACACCTCGTTGAAGTCAGCGTTGCCGGTGGTCTGCCGCAGCGGCCGGACCTCGACGCCGGGCGCCTTCATGTCGACGACCATGACCGTGATGCCGTTGTGCTTCGGCGCCTCCGGGTCGGTCCGGACGGTGATCATGCCGCGGCCCGCGATGTGGGCGCCGGAGGTCCACACCTTCTGGCCGTTGATCTGCCAGCCGCCTTCGACCTTGGTGGCCTTCATGCGGATGCCGGCCGCATCGGAGCCCGCACCTGGCTCGCTGAACAGCTGGCACCAGACGACCTCCTGGTTGAGTGCGCTCGGCACCCAGCGCTGCACCTGCTCCTCGCTCGCATGCTGAATCAGGGTGAGGATGACCCACGCGGTGATGCCGTATTGGGGCCGCTGGATGTTCGCCGCCGCGAACTCCTGCTCGATGACGAGCTGGGTGAGGGCGTCCGCCTCGCGGCCCCACGGCTTCGGCCAGTGCGGCTGGATGTAGCCGGAGGAGATCAGCTCGTCACGCTGTGCTGCGGCGTCCTTGTCCTTGATCGACTCCGCGAACGTGCGGACCTCGTCGCGGATCGGCTCCGCCTCCGGCGGCAGGTCGACGCTGCGCTCGCGCCTCACGCCGGCGCGAGCGAAGTCGACGGCCTCGGCAGCTGCCGCATCGGGTTCGGTCAGCCCGAGCAGGACGGTTGCGCGACGGAGATAGAGGTGTGCGTCGTGCTCCCAGGTCATGCCGATGCCGCCATGCACCTGGATGTTGAGGTTGGCGCACAGGTACGCCGCCGGCGCCGCCAGCGCCGCTGCCGTTGCGGCGGTGATCGCGCGCTGGTCACCGCCGAGCGATGCCGCCCGAGCCGCGTCCCAGACGGCGGCGGTCGCGAGCTCGGTGGCGACCAGCATGTTGGCGCAGTGATGCTTGACGCCCTGGTACATCGCGATCGGCCGGCCGAACTGCTCGCGGACCTTGGCGTACTCGGCGCCCATGATCGTGCACTCGCGGGCGACGCCGACTGCCTCGGCGGCGAGGATCACCCTGGCCAGGTCGGTCAAGGCTGCCCGGCCACCGGCGATCACGGTGGCGGTAGCGCCGCTGAGGGTGATGGTGCCCGAGCGGCGGGACCAGTCGAGGTTGACCGGTACGTCGACCTCGACGCCGTCGCGGCCGTCGATCACGATCAGGTCGTCGCCGGAGCCGACGACGATCACGTCAGCGAAGTTGGCGCCAAGCGCGACGCCGGTCGTGCCCGAGGCCTTGCCGCCGCTGACCGAGACGTTCCCGCTGAGAGCGACCGCCGATGTCCGTGACCCGTCGGCCAGCGCAGGCAGCAGGCTCTTCTTGACGTCGTCGTCGCCGGCAGCGTTGATGGCTGCGCTCGCGATGACCGTCGACACGAAGGGTCCGGGCGCCATGGCGCGGCCGAGCTCCTCGACCACGACCACCAGTTCTTCCAGGCCGTACCCGGCACCGCCGTACTCCTCAGGAATGTGGAGCGCGAGCCAGCCCAGCTCGACCAGGTCGTTCCAGAACTCGGGCAGCTCCTCAGCTGGGTTCTCCAGCAGACCGCGGGCGGCGCCGCGGGCGTCGCGCTTGCGAAGGAAGTCAGCCGCGGTCTCGGTGAGTGCCTTGTGGTCTTCGGTGATCGCAATCGACATAGCGAGAGCGTATCCACCTGACGGCGGCGTCAGGGTCGGGCGGGCCTCGGCGTACCGTCAGGGCAGCGCTGGCGGGATCGGCCCGTCGGAGGAAGGGCGGGTTGGAACGTGGAGATCGCCGGCAAGAAGGCCGTCATCGTGGGCGGGGCGTCGGGAATGGCGAGGGCCGCTGCTGAGCAGCTGAAGGCCAAGGGCGCGAGCATCGCGATCCTCGACCTGCCGACCTCGGCCGGAGCTGAGGTGGCGAAGTCGCTCGACGGCTCGTTCCATCCGGTCGACGTGATGAGCGACACCGACACCGAGACCGCACTCGGCGACGCGATCAACGCTCTCGGCGGCCTGCACATCGCGGTCAACACTGCCGGAGGTGGGGTGGCCCGCCGAACCCTGAGCAAGGAAGGCCCGCATCCGCTCGAGGACTTCCGCCGGGTGATCGAGCTCAACCTGATCGCCACTTTCAACCTCAACCGGCTGCAGGCCCAGGCGATGGCCTCCAACGAACCGGAGGACGACGAGCGCGGCGTCATCATCGACACCGCGTCGATCGCGGCGTTCGAGGGCCAGATCGGTCAGGTCGCCTACACGGCCGCCAAGGCCGGCATCGCGGGCATGTCGCTCACGATGGCGCGTGATCTCGGCAGCCTCGGGATCCGCGTCGTGTCGATTGCGCCGAGCCTGTTTGCCACCGGCATCACCCAGGGCATCCCGGACGAGTTCGCTGCGGTCCTGACGAAGGACGCCGCGTTCCCGAAGCGGATGGGGCGCCCCGAGGAGTACGGCCGGCTCGCGGTCGCCATCGTCGAGAACCCGATGCTGAACGGGTCGTGCATCCGGCTCGACGCAGGGCAGCGGTTCGCCCCGAAGTAACCGACCAACGAGTTGTCAGCGTCACCGGGTGCCCGAGCACCCGCTGGTGCTGACAAGTCCAAGGGCGCGCCGGAGTTGGGCAACCGCGCGAGGGTCGTCGGAGTAGATCGCGACGCTCGGGAAGCGCAACGTCGTGAGGCCGTCGAGTAGGGCGTCGTTGTCCTTGGCCGTGTCGGTCCAGCGGGTCGTCAGCGTCAGGTGGATTCCGCCGTCGACTTCGACATAGAGCACTCGTCCGTCCGGGAGCCGAAACGTCGCGTCGAGGTAGCGCCGCCGCCCTCCGCTGTCGAGCCGCACCTGCAACTGTGGCCGCGGAAAGTGGTGGCGTCGACACCAACGAAGGAACTCGACCTCGGACAGCGCCTGGTTCCCGCCATCAAGGTCGAGTAGCAAGGACCGGAGCAACCGGCGATGCCGAATTGCGCCGGCCACAGCCAACTCAAGGAGCAGGTTGCCCGGGAGGGTCAGGCGCTGTTGCACCGGGGCCACCACGATGCGACTCGCCGTGAGGGGCTGCTTCGACCAGGCGGCCGCATCGATCGTCGAGCGGTCGAGGGAGGTACTCGGCGGGCCGCTACCGGTCCGGATGTCCGCCGGCCCGAACCGGCGTGACTCGTGGACCACGACGTTCACGCCCAAAACACCGAGAACCCGGGCGCCGCGACAGACGATGACATGCACATCCGCCGTCTCGAACCCGCGTACCTTCCACTGCGCCAGCGAGGTCAGACCGCAAGTCGCCGCCGGTCCAGCGGCACTGAGTACGACGGCCCAGCGCGCCTGCTCAGGTGTGAGTGGACCGTTGTGCGTGCACACCACGAGCTCGTTGAGCAAGACCCACCGGCCACCATCGAGCTGGGCCCGAAGCTGATCCGGGGTGACCGCCCAGTCCCGAAGTTGCGAGCGGGTGGCAATTCCCCGCTGGGCGGCAAGTGAACTCAGACGCACCGGATGACGATCGCCGATCTGGGCCGACGCCGCTGTCGTTGTCCACAGCCCGCAGTTGTCAGGACCAGCGGGTGCTATAGCCCCCGCTAGTGCTGACAGGTCGGCAGTTAGGCGAGTTGTTCCATGAGCCAGTCGCGGCGGGCGGCGAGGACCTCCTCGGTGGCCGACGATGACGGCGGTCCTGGCACCGCGTTGCGGACCAGGGTGTGTACCGCGGCGTGCGTCAGCCGCCGGCGGGAGGCCAGCTGGCCGACCATCTCGCTGATCTCCTGGCGCAGGCCGGCGGCTGACTGCCAGGCGGTTCCGCGAGGTACGGCGAACAGCTCGTCCTGGCTGGCGCGACGCCGATGCGCCTCGTCGCGGCGGGCCAGCAGCGTCGCGGTCTGCTCCGCACTGAGCAGGCCGGGCAGGCCGAGGTAGTCCTGATCCTCATCGGTGTGCGCCGTCGGCATCGCGACCACTGCCCGCCCGCCCTCGAGGACGTGCGCGAACTCGGCATCGGAGTCCAGCGCTTCCCAACGGTCGGCACCGACCAGTCGGTCCTCGGGTGCGATGAGCGGATCCAGGTCGTGCGCGTCGTCGCCGTCGGTCCGGGGTGGCATCACGTGGTTGCGGGCCCGCTCGAGCTCCGCCGCCAGGGCCAGCAACGGCCGGACCGCCGGCAGGAACACCGTCGCGGCTTCGCCCGGGCGCCGCGACCGGACGACCCGGCCGACGGCCTGGGCGAAGAACAGCGGCGTGCGGTAGCTCGTCATCCACGCCAGGCAGGCGGCTCGGGGGATGTCGACGCCTTCGCTGATCATCCGCACGCACACCGCGAACCGGTCGTGTGAATGGGTGAAACGTTCCAGCCGCTTGCTCGCCTTCGGGTCGTCGGACAGGATCAGCGCCGGCCGGTGACCGGTGATCCGGCTCACGATCTCGGCGTACTGCCGGGCGTCGTCCTGGTCGCTCGCGAGGACGAGGCCCGCGGCATCCGGCATGGAGGTTGCTCGCAGGTCGGTGATCCGTTGGTCCATCGCCGCGATGACGTGCGGGATCCACTTGCCACCCGGGTTGAGCGCGGTGCGCCAGGCCCTCGCCTCGACGCTTTTGGTCGTGGTCTGCGACAGCGAGGCGGCGATGACATCCCCGGCCGAGTTCTTCCAGCGGGACACCCCGGTGTACGCCGCGAAGACGACCGGCCGGACCACCCCGTCGGCCAGCGCCTCGCCGTACCCGTAGGTGTAGTCCGCCACGCTGGCGAGGCTGCCATCGCCATCGTCTTCGTAACGGACGAACGGGATTCGCTCCTGCGGCCGGGTCCGAAACGGCGTGCCGGTGAGAGCGAGCCGGCGACTTGCCGTGTCGAATGCGGTCAGCGTTGCCTCACCCCAGGACAGACCGTCGCCGGCATGGTGAATCTCGTCGAGGATCACCAGGCTGCGCTTCGCCCGGGTGCGCGCCTCGTGGATGGCCGGCCGCGCCGCCACCTGCGGGTAGGTCGTGACGTAGCCGTGCAGGTCGGCGCGAACCGGACCGACGGCGTTCGCCAACGTCGGGTCGAGCCGGATCCCGAGGCGGTCAGCGGCGAAGGCCCATTGGCTGCGCAGGTGGTCGGTCGGGCACACGACGATCACCCGGTCGACCGCGCGCTTGGCCAACAGTTCGTGCGCCACGGCGAGTGCGAAGGTGGTCTTCCCGGCGCCAGGGGTGGCGGTGACCAGGAAGTCGGTCGCGGCCCGGTCTCGGTAGAGCCGCAGCGCCTCGACCTGCCACGCCCGTAGCTGTCCGGGCAGCACGATCAGTACTCCTTGCTGGGCGGGAGATTCCGGACGGATACCGGTGCCGTCCACCCTAGGACGACGCGGCAGCAGGTCGCGGTTACGCCACCTCCGCGGCTGGTTCGGCGATCCTGCCTAGTGCAGATGGACCCACTTGGTCCGGAGCGGTTAACCACCCCTCGACACCAACCGACGCAAAGCCAGTCCACAGGTTCGTCAGCGCAGCCGGCACACCGACATCACAGTTCGGCGAATCACCCAGTGACCGCTCGGGGTCGGTCGCTCTCGTCGGAGTGGGTTAGGTCGGTCTGCCGACTGCCACGGCGTCGCGTGGCTGGTGTGCGAGTACGCGGGGTCGACGTGAGCCCGGGCTCGGCTCGATGACATCGGGCCCGGCTCCGTCGACCTCGGGCTCGCCGACCCGAAGCTGTCAGCCGATCCGGACCGGCAGGGTCCGCGGTCCACGGACCTGCCCGCCGGCCCAGCGGACCGCGTCAGCGTCGGCAAGGCTGAACCGCGGGATCCGCTCCAGCCAGACCTCGAGCGCCACCCGCAGCTCCATCCGGGCGAGGTGCGATCCCAGGCAGCGGTGGATGCCGAGTCCGAAGGCGGCATGGCGGTTGACCTCGCGGTCGATGACCACCTCGGCTGCGCGGTCGAACTGCGACGGATCGCGGTTCGCGGCGGGGAACGACAGCAGGATGAAGTCCTCGGCCTTCATCTCGACCCCGCCGAAAGACATGTCCTGCTTGACGATCCGCGCCATCGTCACCGGTGCATAGGCGCGCAGGAACTCCTCCATGGCGGTGGGCAGCAGCTCGGGTTCGGCGACCAGCCGTTCCCGGTCGGCAGGATTGCTCGCCAGGTGCCACAAGGAGGCGCCGATCGCGCTCCACGTGGTGTCGATGCCTGCGACCAGCAGCAGGATCATCGTCCCGACGACGTGGAAGGTCTCGAGCTTGTTGCCGTAGAGCTCGGCGTTGACGAGGTACGACGTGAGGTCGTCGCGCGGCTCGTCGAGGTGCGCCCGGATCTGCTGCATGTGGTAGTCGAACTGCCGCCCCATCGCCGCGATCCGTTCCTCGGCGGGGTTGTTGATGCCCTCGAGTGACTGCTCGATGAACTCGGTGAACAGATGCGCGTCCTGCGGCGGATAGCCGAGCATGTCGGCGATGACCCGCGCCGGGATGTGCTGCGCGTACTCGGTCGCGGCATCGACGACGTCACGGTCGCCGAGGTCGTCGATCAGCTTGTGACAGAACGCGCGGGTGGCCGGCTCGAGCTTCGACACGGCGCTCTTGGTGAACGCCGGCAGCAGCAGCTTGCGTGCATCGTGGTGGAACGGCGGGTCGGAGGAGATCGGTGGGATGCCGCCGACCGGCTCGATCTCTGCCGGCGGACGGAAGTTCCCGACCACGACGGTGCGCGAGGTGAACCGCTCGCTGTCGTGGGCGATCGCTGCGACGTCGTCCCACCTGACCGGCAGCCACGCACCGCCGAACCGGTTGGTGTGAGCGACCGGGCAGCGCTCACGCAGGTCGTCCTGGATCGCGTATGGGTCAGCGGCCCACACCTCGTCGATGTGGCTCCAGTCGGTGGCCCAGTCCTTGACCGGGCTGTCGTCGGGGGTGAACCGGGTCCCGAACGGCCGCTCCTCGATGTGGTCGGCGAAGTTCTTGGCGAAGCGGTCGTCGACCGACATCAGGCCTCCGCCACCGTGATCGCCTGCTCCGGGCAGTTCGCCTCGGCGAGGCGGGCGGCGGCTTCGCAGCCGGCCGGGACCATTCCGTCGGTCGGCGCCTGGCCATAGCCCTCGTCGTCCTCGGCGAAGACCTCAGGAGCGAGGTCGTAGCAGCGGCCATGGCCCTGGCAGCGCGCGCCGTCGATCGTGACCTTCACGGCTGGTGCCTCCGTCGTACCTCGAAACCGAACTCAATTCCAACAGCGTCCCATATGCGCCTTACGGCATGATGCCGTGCGTGGAGTGGCCGTTCGACGTGAGCTATGCGCGCAGCGCCGACGGCACCAATCTCGGCTACGCGGTTCTCGGCGCCGGCCCGCGCGACATCCTCCTTGCCATCGGCATGGGAACGAACCTCGGTGCCGACATCCGCGACGACCCGGGGATCATGCGGTGGTACCAACGGCTCGCCGGCATTGGCCGCTGCATCCTCTACGACCAGCGAGGCTCAGGGGTCTCCGATCCGGTGGCGCTCAACGAGTTGCCGACCGTGGAACGGCTCGCGGAGGACATGGAGGCCGTACTTGACGCGGCCGGCTCCGAGCGTGCATCGATCGTCGCGATGACCTCGCTCGGCGCAGCTGCGATGCTGCTCGCCGCCACCAAGCCGCAGCGGCTCGCCTCGCTGGTCTTGTGCGGGACCTATGCCCGGATGCGGGCGGCTTCGGACTACCCCGCCGGTACGCCGGACGACGTGCTGGCGAAGTTCATCGAGTTCTCCGGCGAGGTGTGGGGCACCGGGCAGATGCTGCGGATGATCGCCCCCAGCCTTGCCGACGACGTCGTGTCGCGGGATCGGGCCTCCCGTGCCGAGAAGCTCACGATCAGCCCACGGCAGTCCGCCATCCTCGGATCGATGGGTATTGAGCTCGACGTGCGACACGTCCTGGCCTCGATTGCCGTGCCCACCCTTGTCATCCATCGCAGCGGCGACCGGTTCGTCAACGTTGCGCATGGGCGTTACCTCGCCGAGCACATCCCGTCGGCGACCATGTTCGAAGTCGACGGCGATGACCACCTCCTCACGGTCGGCGACATCGACCCGATCCTCGATCGGATCGACGAGTTCATCACCGGCGAGCGTGTCGTCCCGATGTCGAGCCGCATCCTGACGACCGTGCTGTTCACCGACATCGTCGGCTCGACCGAGTTGGCCGCTGAGATCGGCGACCAGCGGTGGAAGCAGCTGCTGGATGAACACGACCGAGTCGCCACCCGGCAGCTCGACCGGTTCGGCGGCAGGCTGGTCAAGTCCACCGGCGACGGGATGATGGCCACGTTCGACGGGCCGGGCAGGGCGGTGCTGTGTGCCGGTGCGATCCGCGACGCGGTGAAGGTCCTCGGCATCGACATCCGAGCCGGTGTCCACACCGGGGAGGTCGAGGTGCGCGGCGAGGACATCGGTGGGATCGGCGTCCACATCGCGGCCCGGATCCTCGGCGAGGCAGGCGTCGGGGAGGTCTGGGCGTCGAGGACCGTGCGGGACCTCTCGGTCGGCTCCGGCGTCAGCTTCGAGCCGGAAGGATCGCGGCAGTTGAAGGGCGTCAGCGAGCCATGGGAGCTCTACCGCGTCGACGGCTGATCGGAGCACTCTCGGTAGTCCTCAGACACGCCCACCTGTACCACGCGCAGGCGGCGGGTCTAGTCATATCGGACGGTATTGCGCCGGTACCCCCTCAGTAACCAGTTATCTGTGTCGAAGGTACGGCCGTGGGTCCGCCTGGTCTTCTGGACATCGCTGAGCTGCTTCCGGCGTCGGTCAAGGCCGACACCGGCGAGCTCGACTTGGCCGGGATGCTGCAGCTGGTCGCCGACACCATCGTCGAGTCGCTCGGATTCGAAGTGGCCGTGGTCAACATCGTGGTGGACGACGTAGCGATGCTGGTGGCCGCGGTCAGCGGTCCGCAGGAGGTCCGGACGGCGTTGCTGAACCGTCGTCAGGGGCTCGACGGTTGGCACAAGCTGGTCCAGGCGAGCGAGCCCTGGGGTGCGCTGCGGTTTCTTGACCACCGAACCTCGCAGGCCGATCCCGAGGACATCTTCACCTGGGTCCCCGACCTTCCGGTCTCGGACGACCCTGATGCCTGGCATCCCGAGGACTCGCTGTTCGCGCCGCTGACCTCCTCCGACGGCAAGTTGCTCGGAATGCTGTCGGTGGACATGCCGCGCGACGGCCGACGGCCGGGGCCGGCCACCCGCCGCGCCCTAGAGGCGTTCACCGTGACCGCAGCTCTCGCACTCGAGCATGCCAGCCTCGCCGCGCGAAGCCTCGAGCTCCAGCGCCAGTTCGAAGCCGTCTTCGACACCAGTCCGATCTCGATCGCCCTCCTGGACGAACAGAGTCGGTTCGTCCGGGTCAATGAGGCGTTCGGCGCGCTGCTTCGACGCTGCCCGGAGGACCTGCTCGGTCATCACCCGACCGAGTTCACCCACCCGGAGGACCGTGATGCCGCGAGCGGAGCGATGGCAACGACTCGAGCGTATCCGGATCGCCGATCCGAGTTGCCGCCGGTCGAGAAGCGCTATCAGTTGCCGGACGGCTCCAGCGTCTGGGGGCGGCTGCATCTCGCCGCACTGACCACGGCCAGCAAACAGACGCTGGTCATCGCCCAGGTCGAGGACATCACCGAGAGCAAGCGGGCCGAGGCGCAGCTGGTGAAGCAGGCGCATTACGACTCGCTGACCGGCCTGCCGAACCGGTCTGAGTCGATGCGCCGGCTGCGGGAGGCGATCCTGGCCGACTCTGCTGATGCGCTGATGACGGCGGTGTTCTTCTGCGACGTCGACCGGCTGAAACTAGTGAACGACACGCACGGACACGCGGTTGGAGATGCGTTCATCCGGGCGGTCAGCCAGCGAATCCGGGCCAGCGTCCGCGAGCAGGACATCGTCGGCCGGTTGTCCGGCGACGAGTTCGTCGTCGTCGTACAGGGCATCGAGACGCCGACCGAGGCGATCGGCCTGGCCGGTCGAATCGTCGACCGGGTTCGCGAGCCGTTGTCGCTCGCCGGTCAGCGCTTCACGCCGTCGCTGTCGCTGGGCATCGCCTACAGCGGGGGCGGCATGGCGAGTGCGGACGAGTTGCTGGCTCACGCCGACAGTGCGATGTACCGCGCCAAGGTGGAGGAGCGCGGCGCCTGGCACGTCTTCGATCCGAGCATGCGCAACTCGGCACCATCGCAGCTGGCGCTGCGCAACGACCTCGCCGAGGCGCTCGCGCAGGAGCAGTTCGTCCTGCACTACCAGCCGGTGGTCCGGCTCGCGACACGTGAGGTCATCGGCCACGAAGCGGTCCTTCGCTGGCAGCATCCGCGGCGGGGCCTGCTGGCACCAAGCGAGTTCCTGAACGTCGTTCTCGACAGTGAGTACGAGGGAGCGATCACGGACTGGGTGATCCGGCAGGCCTGTAACGACGCGTCGCGACTGCCGCCGGGATGCCGCAAGGTCTCGGTCAACGTCAGTTCCGTGCAGATCGGCCGCCGGGATCTTCGATACGTGCTGAGCCGATGCCTGGCAGAGTCCCGGCTCAGCCCGCGGGAGTTGGTGCTCGAGCTCACCGAGGATCGGCTGCTGTCCCGGCCTGACGGCGCAGAAATCCTCTCGGCCCTCCACGACCTCGGCGTCTCGTTGGCGATCGATGACTTCGGGACCGGGTACGCCGGGCTGAACTACCTCCAGCGCTTCCCGATGATCAACACCGTGAAGCTCGATCGCAGCTTCATCGACAACCTGGGACACGACCCGCTGAGCGAGAACATCGTGCGTGCTGTCGCCGGCCTCGCGTTGTCCTCGGGCCTCACTCTCGTCACCGAGGGAGTGGAGACCGAGGAGCAGGCAGAACGGCTGACCGCGATCGGCGTCGAGTTCGCCCAGGGCTACCTGTTCGCCCGGCCGCGGCCCGCCGACCAGCTGCTCACCTGATTCGTCGCCGTGTGAGACTGCACCGGTGGCGGACCGGGTAGCGGTGGTGACCGGTGCCGGTTCCGGCATCGGCAGAGCGGTTGTTTTCGGGCTCGCCGCATCGGGGGCCCGGGTCGTCGCTGCGGACCTCGATGACGCCGCTGCGGCGGCCACCGCCGGCGCACAGGACGGCATCGTCGCCCACCAAGTCGATGTCGGTGATGCCGCCGCCGTGGATGCGTTGCGCGATCGCGTCCTCGCGGAGTTCGGCACGCCCAGCATCGTCGTGACGGCGGCGGGCTGGGATCGCACTGCACCGTTCGTGGCGGCGACCGAGGAGTTCGCGCGCCGGGTCGTCGACGTCAACTATCTCGGCCATGTCTGGGTGGCTAGAGCCTTCCTGCCGGCAATGATCGAGGCGCGAGGCGGCGCACTGGTGACCATCGCGAGCGACGCCGGTCGGGTGGGCAGCTCCGGCGAGACCGTGTACGCCGGCGCGAAGGGCGGTGTCATCGCGCTGACGAAGTCACTTGCGCGTGAAACCGCCCGCTACGGCATCCGGGTCAACTGCGTGTCTCCCGGCCCGACCGACACCCCGCTGTTCGCAGCGCAGGCTGAGCCACTCAAGGAGGCGCTGATCAAGGCGATCCCGTTCCGGCGGCTGGCGCGCCCCGAGGAGGTCGCCGCCGCGGTGCAGTTCTTCGCATCCGACGCGGCGTCGTTCATCACGGGCCAGGTGCTCAGCGTCAGCGGTGGCCTGACGATGGCAGGCTGATCAGACATGACCTACGACGACTACCGCCACCTTCGCTTCGAGCGGCACGCGCCGGGCGTCGTTCTCATCACGTTGAACGAGCCGGAGAAGTACAACGCCGCTGACGAGGAGATGCACACCGAGCTGGCGCGAGTCTGGCTCGACGTTGACGCCGACCCGCAGACCACAGTTGCGGTGGTGACCGGTGCCGGCCGGGCGTTCAGCGCCGGCGGCGACCTCGACATGGTGCGCCGAATGGCCGGCGACTACGACCGGGTGTCGCACATGCTTCGCGAGATGGCCGACCTGGTCTACAACATGATCAACTGCGAGAAGCCGATCGTGTCAGCGATCAACGGTGTCGCCGTCGGCGCCGGACTGGTGGTCGCGCTTCTCGCCGACATCTCGATCTGCGCCGAGGATGCCCGGCTGGGCGACGGCCACGTCCGCCTCGGTGTCGCTGCCGGCGATCACGCGGCGATGGTCTGGCCGCTGCTCGCCGGCATGGCGAAGTCCCGGTACTACCTGCTCACCGGCGAGATGCTCACCGGTGCCGAGGCCGAACGCATCGGCCTGGTGAGCAAAGCGCTGCCCGGCGAGGAGGTCGTCGCCGAAGCGATGCGCGTCGCGTCCGGACTGGCGAACGGCTCACAGCATGCGGTGCGCTGGACGAAGCGGGCCTTGAACAACTGGCTCCGGGTCGCCGGTCCGATCTTCGACCAGTCGGCGGCCTACGAGATGTTGACGTTCATGGGGCCGGACGTGCTCGAGGGGGTCGCGGCGCTGCGGGACAAGCGCGACCCACACTTTCCCTCCGCAGCTACCTGACGCAGTTCTCGACGGCCATCTCCTCAGGCCGCGAAAGTGTCGCTCACTGCCGCCGTCGGCTCGAGCGCGATGGCGAGGACCTCGCGGACGTCACTGACCGGATGCACCGTCAGCTGCTCGCGTACCGACTCAGGAACGTCGTCCAGATCAGGCTCGTTGCGCGCCGGGATCAGCACTGTCGTGATCCCGGCCCGGTGCGCCGCCAGCAGCTTCTGCTTCACGCCGCCGATCGGGAGCACCCGCCCGGTGAGCGAGACCTCGCCGGTCATCGCGACGTCCGATCGGACCGGCCGGCCGGACAGCAGCGACGCCAGCGCGGTCGTCATCGTCACGCCGGCGCTCGGGCCGTCTTTCGGCACGGCGCCTGCCGGCACGTGCAGGTGGACACGGCGTTCCCGGAGCTCGCCGACCGGAAGACCCAGCGCGGCGCCGTTGGCACGCAGGAACGCCAGAGCGATCTGCGCCGACTCCTTCATGACGTCACCGAGCTGGCCGGTGATCGTCACGCCCGGGTCGCCGGTCGCTGGATCGGCGAGCGAGGCCTCGACGAACAGCACATCGCCGCCGGCGCCGGTGACCGCCAACCCGGTCGCCACGCCGGGAAGCGAGGTCCGGTCGGCGGATTCCGGAGTGTGGCGGGGACGCCCGACGTACTCCTTCAGATCACCGACGTCGACCGTGGCCGGGATCGCCGAGTCGTCGAGGGCGGCCTTCGCCGTGAGCTTGCGGAGCACTCGGGCGAGTAGCCGCTCGAGGTCACGGACTCCTGCCTCGCGGGTGTACTCGGCCGCGAGCAGCCGGATCGCGGCGTCGGTGATCGTGACGTCCGCTGCCGAGAGCCCGGCTCGGTCGAGCTGACGCGGGAGCAGGTGGTCACGGCCGATGACGATCTTCTCGTCCTCGGTGTATCCGTCGAGGCGGACCAGCTCCATCCGGTCCAGCAACGGTGCCGGGATCGACTCGATGACGTTGGCGGTCGCGAGGAACAGCACGTCCGACAGGTCGAGCTCGATCTCGAGGTAGTGGTCACGGAAGGTGTGGTTCTGGGCCGGGTCCAGCACCTCGAGCAATGCCGCCGTCGGGTCGCCGCGGTAGTCGGCGCCGACCTTGTCGACCTCGTCGAGCAGCACGACCGGGTTCATCGAGCCGGCCTCCTTGATGGCTCTCACGATGCGTCCCGGCATCGCGCCGACGTAGGTCTTGCGGTGGCCGCGGATCTCGGCCTCGTCGCGAACGCCGCCGAGGGCGACTCGCACGAACTTGCGACCCATGGCGCGGGCCACCGACTCGCCCAGTGAGGTCTTGCCCACGCCGGGCGGGCCGACCAGCGCCATGACGGCGCCGGAGCGACGGCCGCCGACCACACCGAGGCCACGCTCGCTGCGGCGGCGTCGTACCGCGAGGTATTCGACGATTCGCTCTTTGACGTCCTCCATGCCGGCGTGGTCGTCATCAAGAACAGCGCGGGCGCCGGTGATGTCGTAGGCGTCCTCGGTGCGCTCGTTCCACGGCAGCTCGAGGACGGTGTCGAGCCAGGTCCGGATCCAACCCACCTCCGGTGACTGCTCGGAGGTTCGCTCGAGCTTGTCGACCTCGGCGAGCGCCGCCTGTCTCGCCTTCGCCGGCAGGTCCGCCGCCTCGACCCGCGCGCGGTAGTCCTGCTCCTCGGTCTCCGGCCTGCCGGTCAGCTCGTTGAGCTCCTTGCGGACCGCGGCCAGCTGCTGGCGCAGCAGGAACTCCCGCTGCTGGCGGTCCATGCCCTCTTGGACGTCCTTGCGGATCGTCTCGGCGACATCGAGCTCGGCCAGATGCTCGCGGCTCCACTGCACGAGCCGCTCCAGCCGTTCGGCCGGGTCGGCGGTTTCCAGCAGCCAGACCTTCTGGTCGTTGGACAGGTACGGCGCGTAGCCGGCCATGTCGGCGAGCGTGGAGGGATCGCTGACCGACTGGACCGAGTCGATGAACTGCCACCCGCCGCGCTGCTGCAGGATCGATGTCGCCAGGCTCTTGTACTCCTTGGCCAGGGCTTGCGCCTTGCCACTGGGAGCGAGCTCATCCTGCGTGCTCGCCTCGACCCACAGCGCGGCACCCGGGCCGGTGGCACCGGTGCCGATCCGCACCCGGGAAAGCCCGCGCACCACCGCGGCCGGGGTGCCACCGGGGAGCTGGCCGACCTGTTCGACGACAGCCATCGTGCCGACCGCGGCGTACTTGCCGTCGAGCCGGGGCACGAGCAGCACCCGCGCCGCGTCGTTGTCGCCGGCGCGAGTGGCGCGCGCCGCATCAAGCGCGTGGCGGACCTCCGCGTCGTCGAGGCGTAGCGGAAGCACCATGCCCGGCAGTACGACGGCGTCGTCGAGGGGCAGCACCGGCAGGGTCAGGGTCTCGGTCATGAGGGGGCCTTTCGGATTGAGCCTGAAGCACTCAACCTCCGGCCACCGGGATTTGTTTCCTACGCAAATTCCGCTGTCGGCGGAATGGCAACTGCGCGGCTCCGATGGGCCAAACGGATCAAGGTCCGGCCCGCCGGGCCCGATACACACGAGGACGATCTGTAGGAGTGTGACCAGCGCGTGGGGCGGGTTCGATGACCGAGGTGACGCCGCGCGCCGCGGTGTCGAGATCTCGGCCGCCCGGTGGCGGCATCCTGCACACCGACGACGACCTGGTCGTCGTCACCTCCGCAGACGGTCGTTGCATCGATGCCAGCCCGAGCTTGCTTCCGCTGCTCGGCATCGAGGTCGCCGAGCTGCGTGACCATTACCTGTCGAACGTGGTGGGGACCCGAGACGTCCCCATGATCCGAGCGATGTGGGAGCGGTTGCGGCGTACCGGGCGGCTGCGGAGCACGCTTCGGTTGCAGCACCGCGATGGCCGACAGGTCTGGTTCGATGTCTCCGGCCAGCGGCTGGACGGAGACGACGGGGCAGCGCCGACCTTCCTCATCGTCGGCCGCGAGGTGACCGATGATGTCGTGGCCCAGGAGCACCTTGCCGAATCCGAGCAGCGATGGCGGCTCGCCTTCGAGCACTCGCCCATCGGCGCCGCCCTGGTCACTGCCTCCGGCGAGATCGCGCTGGCGAACGCATCCCTCAGCGAGATGCTGAAGCGGGGGACTGCGACGCTGGCGCAGATGTCGCTCGCCGACCTGACCTACCCGAGCGATCTGGACCGTGATGCCGAGAAGTTCGAAGGTTTGCTGACCGGCGAGCACGACACCTACACGGTCGAGAAGCGATTCGTCGACGCCGACGGCGGGGTGCTGTGGGGTGAGATGACCGCTGCTGCCGTGCACGACATGCACGGCGAGGTGCATGAGGTGATCGTCCAGATCAAGGACGTCACCCAGCGCCGGGACGCTGAGCTGGAGCTGGCGAACCGGGCGTTGCATGACCCGCTCACCGGTCTCGCCAACCGCTTCCTGGTGCAGCAATGGCTCGACGGCGCGCTGCAGGAGCATCTGGGCAGTGATGTTGGCGTTCTGTACTGCGACCTCGATCGGTTCAAGCTGGTCAACGACTCACTCGGCCACAACGCCGGCGATGACGTGATCGTGGAGGCGGCCGCCCGGCTGCGGGCCGCGGTCCGTCCGGAGGACCTGGTGGGCCGGGTCGGCGGCGACGAGTTCGTCGTTGTCTGCGAGCGGCTTTCCGATGAAGAGGACCTGCTCCGGGTTGCCGGCCGGTTGGCGGCCGCACTTGATGAGCCGATGGTCGTCGACGGGCACCTTCACACCGTGACGATCTCGGTCGGCGCGGCGACCGGACGGTCACCGGAGAACGCCGAAGAAGTGTTGATGCGCGCCGACATGGCGTTGCTGCGCGCCAAGCGACTCGGCCGGGCGCGGGTGGAA
This sequence comes from Frankiales bacterium, assembly GCA_025980465.1. GTDB lineage: Bacteria > Actinomycetota > Actinomycetes > JAFAQI01 > JAFAQI01 > JAICXJ01. The sequence continues at coordinate 42,482 of JAICXJ010000021.1, forward strand.
CAGTTCGATCCCGACATCGATCGGATCGCGACCCGCGAGGACCTGCGGCTCGAGGACGAGCTTCGCGAGTCCGTCGCGTCGGGTCAGCTGCGCGCGTTCTACCAGCCGATCCTCACCCTCGCCGATCGGCGGGTCGTCGGGTACGAAGCGTTGCTGCGGTGGCGCCATCGGGAGCGCGGCCTGATGCTGCCGGGGGAGTTCCTCGAGACGGCGGAGACCTCCGGGCTGATCCGGTCGCTGGGCTGGTGGATGCTGGAGCGCGCCTGCCGCGACACTGCCGACGGGCTCGGCGAGGCGCTCAACCCCGAGACCTGGGTCGCGGTCAACTTCTCGGCGGTGCAGCTCACCCGCACCGATGTCTTCCAGGTTGTCGTCGATGCGTTGAAGAAGACCGGTCTGCCGCCGACCCGGCTGCACATGGAGATCACCGAGAGCGCCCTGATCCAGGCCAGCCAGACGTTGCTGGCCGATCTCAGTGCGCTTCGCGCACTCGGCGTCGGCATCGTGCTCGACGACTTCGGCACCGGCTTCTCCTCGCTGTCGCTGCTGCGTGACTTCCCGGTGAGCATGGTGAAGATCGACCGCAGCTTCATTGCGCCGCTGCTCGAGGACCGCGGTGCGCTCGCGATCGTCCGCGCCGTACTCGGCATGTGTCGCGACCTCGACGTGCCGGTCGTGGCCGAAGGAGTGGAGACCGAGGGGCAGGCCGAGCGGCTCGCCGAGCTCGGATGCAGTCACGTGCAGGGTTACCTGTTCGGTCGGCCGCAGGGCCTCGATCCCGAGGAGACGTCATGAGTGCGAGCGGTCGTCGCGACGAGTTAGCGACGACCGAGGTGATCCGGCCGGCCGCAGTGCTGATGGAGCGGGAGGCCCGCGAGATCCTGGCCGGCCTGGCCGGTGACGACGTGCGCCAGTTCGGATGCTGGATGACCTCACCCGGCGTCTGGCAGCGTTACGACCGGCCCTGGCCCGAGAACTCGCGGGAGCCCGGCCCGGCGGTCCACCTCGGCACCATCCGCTCGATCTATGACAGCCCGCAGCGCTACTTCGTCACGATCTTCCGCGCCTCGATCACGGCCGCCGGTCTGGAGGCAGGCTGGACCGTCGAGACGCTCTGTGACGACGCCCTCAAGCACGCCGGGCTCAGCCTGCTCGAGTGCCCGCGGGTCGCGCTCACACCGCTGCCGCTGCCGTTCCGACAGGACACCCCGGGACCGCGCCGCTCGGTGGGTTAGTTCTCGATCGCGAGCCGCACCCCGAAGCCGATCAAGACGATCGCGACGATCATGAGCCGAACCACCGGTCGACCCGGCTGGCGCCGAACTCCACCTTGTCGGCGGCCAGCTCCGGTGACGGTCCGATCATCGAGCCGAACGGCGCCTGTCCGGCCCGGAACGTGACGTCAACCTGGGCGACGGCGTTGTGGCCGAACTCGAGGTAGCACAGGCCGTGACCGTCGTACTCGGCGGCGCTGCTCTCACCGCGCAGCCGAGCTGCGATCCGGCGGGCGGCGATCACGGCTTGCCCTTCGGAGAACACCCCGGCCTTCGGGGTGCCGACACTGGTCACGTCGCCGACGGCGTACACCCCGTCGAACTGCGTCTCGAGGGTCAGCGGGTTGACCGCGATCCAGCCGTCGACGGTGAGGCCGGCGTCCACCGCGACCTGTGGCGCCCGATGGACCGGTACGCCGAGGAACAGGTCGTACGGGATCTCGTCTCCGTCGGTGACCAGCGCGACCTTGCGGTCACCATCGAGGCCCCGGACCAGGCGGGGCCCGAGGAACTCGATGCCGCGTCGGGCGAATTCGGCGAGGAGAGCCTCCGACGCCTGCGGCGACGGCGGGATCGGGACCGGCATCGGCATGCACAGCGTCACCGACGACACGTCGAGCAGGCCGCGGTCGGCGAGCAGGTCGTGCATGAGAAGCGCGGTCTCACTCGGAGCCGGCGGGCACTTGAAGGGCGTCGCGGTGACGGCTACGACGACCCGGCCGCCGGCGAAGTTGGCGAGCACCTCGCGGAGCGCGAAGGCACCGGCGACGGTGTAGAACTCATGGCCGGCCTCGACCAGACCCGGCGTCGCCTCCGGATGCAGGTCGGCACCGAGGGCAACGACGAGGATGTCGGCGTCGAACTCGCCGGCGGTTGTGCTGACGTGTCGAGCGACCGGGTCGATCGCGGTGATGTCGGCCTGAACGAAGCGAACGCCGGGCTTCACGATCTGGGCGTAGGCGTGAGTCACGGCATCGGCTGTGACCCGGCCGAACATGACGTCGAGCTTCGAGAAGCCGAAGATGAATCCGTCAGCCCTGTCGATCAGCGTCAGCTCGAGATCGCTGCCGAACTCCGCCGCCAACCGGGAGGTCAGCTCGAGGCCGCCGAAGCCGGCGCCGAGGACCACGATCCGCACCGCCGCACGATAACGCTAGGCGTGCTGCGTGCGCGCTGCGGTTTCCAGGCCGAGTTCAGTGACCGACGTCTCGCGCATCTTGTACTTCTGGATCTTGCCGGTGACCGTCATCGGGAACTCGGTGACGAACCTGACGTATCGCGGCACCTTGAAGTGCGCGAGCGAGCCGCGGCAATGCTCCCGGATCGCGTCCTCGGTCAGCGCCTCGCCGGCTGCGCCAGGACGGCGGACGATCCAGGCGCACAGCTCCTCGCCGTACCGTTCGTCCGGTACGCCGATGACCTGGACGTCGGCGACGCCGGGATGGGAGTAGAGGAACTCCTCGATCTCCCGCGGATAGATGTTCTCGCCGCCGCGAATCACGAGGTCTTTGATCCGCCCGACGATGTTGAGATAGCCGTCGGCATCCATCGTCGCGAGATCCCCGGTGTGCATCCATCCCGCGTGGTCGATCGCCTCGGCCGTCTTCTCCGGGTCGTTCCAGTAGCCGAGCATCACCGAGTAGCCGCGGGTGCAGAACTCACCAGGTGTGCCGCGGGGCACGACCAGCCCGGTCTCCGGATCCACGATCTTCACCTCGACGTGCGGATGCACCGCACCGACGGTCGAGACGCGTCGTTCGAGGTCGTCGTCTGCTCGGGTCTGGGTCGAGACGGGTGACGTCTCGGTCATGCCATAGCAGATCGTGACCTCGGTGCAGCCCATGTCCGCGACGACCCGCTTCATCACCTCGACCGGACATGGTGAGCCGGCCATGATGCCGGTGCGCAGCGATGTCAGGTCGTAGGTCGCGAAGTCGTCGAGACCGAGCTCGGCGATGAACATCGTCGGGACTCCGTACAGCGAGGTGCATCGCTCGTCCTGCACGGCGCGCAGCGTCGCCGCCGGCTCGAAGCTCGGCGCCGGTATGACCATCGCCGACCCGTGAGTCACCGCGCCGAGGTTGCCCATCACCATGCCGAAGCAGTGGTAGAAGGGCACCGGGATGCAGACCCGGTCCACCTCGGTGTAGTGGCAGAGCTCGCCGACGAAGAAGCCATTGTTCGCGATGTTGTGGTGCGAGAGCGTCGCACCTTTCGGGAAGCCGGTCGTGCCCGACGTGTACTGGATGTTGATCGGATCGTCGAACGACAGCCGGGCTGCCCGCGCCCGCACCCCGTCGAGATCCGGGCGCGGCGCTGCGAGGGCGTCCCACTCGTCCCGACCGAGGAAGACGACGTCACGCAGGTCGGGGCAGTCGGGGCGTACCTCCTCGACCATCGCGACGTAGTTGCTGGTCTTGAACTCCGTCGCCGCGATCAGCATCCGGCAGCCGGACTGCCGGAGGGCGTAGCCGAGCTCGTGCGTGCGATACGCCGGATTGATCGTGACGAGGATCGCGCCGATCTTGGCCGTTGCGAACTGTGTCAGCGTCCACTCGGCGCAGCTCGGCGCCCAGATCGCCACCCGCTCGCCCGTGTCGATCCCGGCTTCGAGAAGCCCGGCGGCGAGCCAGTCGACCGCGCGGTCGAGCTCGGCGTAGGTCCAGCGTCGGCCGGTCGTGCACTCGACGAGCGCCTCGTGGTCGCGATGGCTCGTCGCTACCCGCTCGAGGATCTCGCCGATGGTCTCGCCCAGCAGCGGAACGTCAGAGGTGCCGGAGACGTAGGAAGGTGCCGCGATCATGGCGCCGATCCTCGCTCAATTCTTGGGACGGGTCATCTCCTCGACGGCAGCCCAGTGCGCCGGCGCAGCCCATAGCAGGGCGAACTGCTCCACGGCGTTCTCGCGGGTGGCGGGGTGTACGGCGGGGACCAACGACGCGACCACCGACTTGACCGCACGGGTCGCGCCGGGCGCGAGCCCTGCCATGGCCGTTGCGATCGATTGCCAGCACTCGTCGAACTCGGATCGGGCGACCACCAGGTCGAGCAGGCCGAGCCGTTGCGCCGTGTCGGCGTCGTACTGGGTGCCGGAGGCGACCGCGAGCATCGCCCGGCTGCGGCCGACCAGCTGGGTCAGCCGCTCGATCCCGCCCCAGGCCGGCATGATGCCGAGCGTCACCTGGTTGAAGCCGATCCGGATGTCTTCGGCGGCGATGCGGATGTCGGCGGCGACCGCAACCTCGGCACCGCCGCCGAGAGCGTGGCCGTTGAGCGCCGCGATCACCGGGATCGGGAGGCCGGCGAGCCGGTCGAGGACGCTACGGACCCGGTTCGCCATTTTGACCGCTTGCTCGTGCGTCCGCAGCGCGTTGAGTTCCTTCAGGTCACCGCCGGACACGAACGCCCGGTCACCGCCGCCCCGCAGCACCACGACCGCGGCCTCGGACCCGGCGATGTCGGTGATCGCATGGTCGAGTGCGTCGACCGTCGCAAGACCGATGGCGTTGCGGACCTCGGGACGATCGATGGTGATGAGCGCGACGCCGCTTCGGATCGTCAGCGTCACACCGCCGCGTGGTGCCGGGGCATCGCCTTGAGTCACCGAGCGAGAATATCCCTCTCGCTGGTGTAATGATGGTTTCCACCCGACTGGGAACCCAGCGAGGAGCGAGGCGGGAATGGACGACGGCGGCGTGCACAGCGAGTCGGGGATCCCGCTCGCGCCGAGCTACGGACCGGACGATCTCCCACCGGCCGACGACCTGCCGCCGCCCGGTGTCTTCCCGTTCACCCGCGGCAACTTCCCGACCGGTTACCGCGGCCGGCTGTGGACCTTCCGGCAGTACTCCGGGTTCGGTACGCCGGAGGAGTCCAACCAGCGCTACCGGTACCTGCTCGAGCAGGGCGGCACCGGTCTGTCAGTTGCCCTGGATCTGCCGACTCAGTGCGGCTACGACTCCGACCATCCGGATGTCGAGGAGGAGGTGGGCCGGGTCGGGGTCGCGATCGACACGCTGGCCGACTTCGAGATCCTCTTCGACGCGATCCCGCTCGACCAGATCTCCACCAGCATGACGATCAACGGCACCGCCGCGATCCTGCTCGCGTTCTATGTCGCAGCCGGGGAGAAGCAGGGCGTTGCCCGCGCGAAGCTGCGCGGAACGATCCAGAACGACATCTTGAAGGAGTACGTCAGCCGCGGCACCTGGATCTGGCCGCCACGGCCGTCGCTGCGGCTGATCGCCGACACGATCGAGTTCTGTGCCACCGACGTACCTCGCTTCAACGCGATCTCGGTTGCCGGCGCCCACTTCCGGGATGCCGGTGCGAACGCCGCCCAGGAGATGGCGTTCACCTTGATGGACGGCGTCACGTACTGCGACGAGGTGATCTCGCGCGGCCGGATGACGATCGATGAGTTCGCGCCGCAGGTGTCGTTCTTCTTCTACACGCACGGTGACTTCTTCGAGGAGATCGCGAAGTATCGGGCCGGGCGTCGGCGCTGGGCGAAGATCGTGCGCGAGCGGTACGGCGCCAAGGAGGACAAGTCCTGCATGTTCCGAGTCGGCTGCGTCGCTGGCGGAGCCTCGCTGTACGCACCGCAGGCGCACACCAACATCGTCCGGGTCGCCTACGAGGCGCTCGCGTCTGTGCTGGGCGGCGTGCAGTCGATGTTCACCGCGGCCTGGGACGAGCCGTTCGCGCTGCCGACCGAGGAGTCGACGACACTGGCGCTTCGTACCCAGCAGGTCCTGGCGTACGAGACCGGAGTGGCGAAGGTCGCCGACCCGCTCGGCGGCTCCTACTACGTCGAGGCGCTGACCGACGCGATGGAGGAGCGAATCGTCGAGATCATGGCCGACCTCGAGCGGCGCGGCGGCATGGTCGACGCCGTCGAGCAGGGATACCTGCACAGCCTGATCGCCGATGAGGCATTCCGGGTGCAGCAGGCACTCGACAGCGGCGAGCGCAAAGTCGTCGGACTCAACACGTTCGCGACCGACGAGGTGCCGCCCGAGGTCGAGGGCTTCGAGCTCGACGAGGCGGGCCGGCAGCGACAGCTCGAGCGGCTCGCGGAGGTCAAGCGCAATCGCCCCGCCGGGGAGGTCTCGCAGACCCTGGAGGCGTTGAAGAAGGCGGCGGCGACCGACGACGTGAACCTGATGCCGTTGCTCGTCGACTGCGCGAAGGCGTACTGCACGGTGGGGGAGATGGTCGAGGTGTTGAAGCAGGAGTGGGGCGAGTTCCAGCAGCCGGTGGTCTTCTGATGCCTGCCCGCGTGCTGGTGGCGAAGCCGGGACTTGACGGCCACGATCGCGGCGCCAAGTTGGTCGCGCGGACGCTGCGAGATGCCGGGTTCGAGGTGGTCTACCTCGGCATCCGGCAGCGACCGGAGGCGATCGCAGCCATCGCCGTCCAGGAGGACGTCGACGTCGTAGGGCTGTCGATCCTGTCGGGCGCGCATGTCGCGCTCACCCGCAAGACCCACGATGCGATGGTGACCGCCGGTGGCGGCGACATCCCACTGGTGGTCGGCGGCACGATCCCGCGGGTCGACGTCGCCAAGCTCGAAGCCGCCGGCGCGGTTGCGGTCTATCCGACCGGTACGCCGCTCGAGTCGGTCGTCGACAGCATGAAGGAGCTGGTCGCCGCCGCACCGCGCTGATGGTCCGGATCGGTCGTCGCCCGTGGATAAGATTTCGTTGGAAATAAAGGCGTTTGGGCTTGAAACTGTCGTCGCTGTCCGGCATAATCGAACGCATGTTCGAAGTCCTCCTCGGGTTCGGTCCGGATCAGCCGGAGGACTTCCCGCGGCGCTCGGATGACGAGTTCGCCGAGATGATGAACGAGCCGCTGCCGGCGGAGTATGCGCACTACCAGCCGTGCGGCGCGGATCCGGATGTGTTCGTTGCGCGGGCTGCTAAGGCCGGCCCGAACTCGCAAACGATGCCGTTGCTGATGGCGGCGCCGTATCAGGCGCTGTCGCCGGCGGGGCGGAGCCAGGCGCTGGACCAGTTCGAGCGCTTCACCGCGGCGGTCGAGGCGGAGAAGGCGATCCTGACTGCGGTGATCGCCGGTCCCGCGCCGAGGTCGCGGCAGGCGAAGCTGGATGACTTCGCCGCCCAGGAGGTCGCGGTCGCGACCCGCTGCAGTGTGTACGCCGCGGACGCGAGGATCGCAGTGGCGCGGGAGCTCGCCGGTCGGTTCACCGCTACCCGGGAGGCGATGCGGGCCGGAAACATCAGCCAGTGGCAGGCCCGGGCGATGACCGAGTCGTTCTCGCATCTGCCGGAGGATCTGCGTGAAGAGCTGGAAGCGAACATGCTCCGCTACTCCCACCGGCAGACCGCCGCCGCCTTCCGTCGGTCACTGAGCCGCTGGCTGGCAAAGAAAGACCCCACCTGGACCCGGCGGGCCGAGAAAGCCCGCCGCGAGGTCACCGTGCACCATCAGGCCAACGACGACGGCACCGGCGAGCTGCACATCCGCGGTCCGCTGGAAGCCACCACGCTCATCGATCTCGCGCTGACCGCAGCCGCCGCGCAGACCAGGTCGGATGTCGGCGGGACGGTCGCTGATCGGAAGTTCGCCGCGTTGCGGGACTGGGCCGATACCGCCTTGACCGCACCGGGCGCACCCACCCAGCACGGAATGGGAGTGCGGGTGCAGATCGTCACCCACGACTCGACCGTGGCCGGCCACGACGACCATCCCGCCGAGATCCCCGGCGTCGGGATGATCCCCGCGTCGGCGATGCGCTGGGCGCTCGCCGACGGCGCCGAGATCCACGCCCTGCTCGTCAACGCCGAGACCGGTCACCTGAAAGCCATCGACCCCACCGGCTACCAAGTGCCGCC
>JAICXJ010000068.1 GCA_025980465.1 Frankiales bacterium
ACCGCGGTGGTGTCGATGACGAGCTCGGCATCCTCGGGCGGTTCGTAGGGATCGTCGATGCCGGTGAATCCCTTGATCTCACCTGCGCGGGCCTTGGCATACAGGCCCTTCACATCGCGCCGCTCGCACTCCTCCAACGGCGTCGAGATCCACACCAGGATGAACGACCCCGGGCCGCCCGAGTTCTCGACGACGCCGCGCACCCACTTCCTGGTTTCGTCGTACGGCGCGATCGGAGCACAAACGGCGAGTCCGCCGTGTTTGGTGACCTCGCTCGCCACCCAGCCGATCCGGCGGATGTTGAGGTCGCGGTCCTCGCGTGAGAAGCCGAGGCCCCGTGACAGATGGGTGCGCACGACATCACCGTCGAGCAACGTGATGCTTCGCTCACCGGCAAGCTGATCGACCAGCGCCCGCGCGATCGTCGACTTGCCGGATCCGGACAGGCCCGACAGGAACACGGTGCGACCGGCGCCGCTGGGCTGCGCAACGGTTGCGACTTCGACGAGTGGGCCCGAGGAGTACGCCGCGGCCAGCTTCGCCGCTCGGCCCATCGCGTCGGCGGGCGCGACGGGTATCTGGATGACTGCGGACGCGCCTGTGGTCCAGGCCCGAGCCCAGGACAGGTGGCGGAAGTCGTCTGGTCGGACGCCGGCCGCCGGCAGCAGCAATGTCGAGCCGTCCGGCAACGGTTCCGCCGGCACCAGCTCCGCCCGGGCCACGACGACCGGCGCGGTCGTGAACACCTCATTCGGCGACCGCCAGCGCAGCCGGCCCAGAGCTACCACCGTCTCGCCATCTCGGCGGGCGATCGGTGTGCCCTCCTCGTCCAGGAAGAGGTCGCCATCAGCACCCGGAAGCGCCGTCGCGGGGAGCAGGCCGATCAGCACCTGATCCAGCTGCGCCCGACCGGCGACGTCGAGGGTCACCTGAGACACGCCGCGACCCTAGTACCGAGCAAGTCGGCGCCCCGAATCAACCGACCGGCGCTGTCGCAACCACCGGTTCGAGACGGGTCGCAATCTCGCGGTCGCGGCCGACTCGAGACAGGATCGGTTGCTCGACGAGGTGGAAGCTGGTGACGGACACGGCGAAGACCATGGCGAGCCAGATCGCGCCTCGCTCGACGTGATGGCCGTGCGGCACCAGGTGCCCGGCGAGCAGACCGAGGGTGCTGTTCCAGACGTAGATGCCGTAGGAGATCCGACCGATGTATGCCAGCGGTGGCAGTCCCAACAGCCCAGACACCGGATTGCCGGGTGCGCTCACCAGGCCGTACAGAACGGCGACGCTTGCCAGATCGCACAACGGCAGCCAGGTGGTGTAGGTGCTCCGGCTGAACGGGTCGCCATTGGCATAACACAAGCCGATCAGCGTCAGTCCCGCCACGCCCGCGATCAGGCCGGTCCGCCGGTCGCGTAGTTGCGGCCACCGCCACAGCGCCATCGCGAGCAGGCAGCCGGCGAACAGCGCGTCCATCCTGCTGTCTGGCGCGTAGTAGATCCGGTAGATCCAGTGCACCCCGCCGGGGGTCAGCAGGAACGACTGGTGCGGTCCGCTCACTATCCGCAGCGTGACCGGTACGGCGATGCCGATCGCTGCCAGCTCGGCGGCGACGCCGACCCGCCGGCGCCAGAGCGCGACCCCGAGGATGAGCGGCCAGATCGCGTAGAACTGTTCCTCGATCGACAGTGACCAGGCCCACCCGACCGGGTTGCTGTGATGGGTGAAGTAGCCGATCACGACATCGCTGGAGTAGAACGCCGCGGCAGCGACGTCACGCAGTCCCGCCGACCAGGAATGTCCCAGGGTGGGGACCAGCGCCAGGTAGCCGGCGAGCGCGAGCCCAAGGGCCGGCAGCAGTCGGGCGGCGCGGCGGCGATAGAAGTGCGAGGCGTCGATCCGGCCGGTGCGGTCGCGCTCTCGGAGCAACAACGTCGTGATGAGGTAGCCGGACAGTACGAAGAACACGACGACGCCGAAATCCCCACCTGGAATGCGACCGCCGTGGAAGCCGAGCACGCCGATGATCGCGACGGCACGCACGCCATCGAGGTCACGTCGCCGATTCATCCGATCGCCTTCAATAGCTGGGTTCGAGATGACCGTACTGGCTGGCAGACTGTTCGGTCGTGGACTTCTCACTTTCCGACGAGCAGAAGGCGTTCCGGGCCAGCGTGTACGACTGGGCCGCTGCGACTGTCGCGCCCGGTGCCAGCGATCGCGACAAGGAAGGCCGATGGGATCCGCAGGTGTGGAAGTCGTTGGCCGCACAGGGTCTCGCCGGGTTGCCAATACCCGAGCAGTACGGGGGCGCCGGAGGCTCGGTCATGGACTGCGTGGTTGCGAACGAGGCGATCGCCGAGGGTGGCCACGACGGCGGCTTCAACCTCTCACTCGGCGCGCACTGGGTCATCGGCTCGGTGCCGATCTGGCTGCATGGCACGGAGGAGCAGAAGCAGCGATGGCTACCCGGTCTGACCGATGGATCGATGATCGGTGCGTGGGCGTCAACCGAGCCGGAGGCCGGGTCGGACGCGGCCGGTCTGCTCACCACCGCGGTCCCCGACGGCGGCGACTGGATCCTCAACGGCAACAAAATCTTCATCACCAACGGACCGATCGCGCAGGTGTGCACGGTCCTTGCGAAGACAGCTGAGAAGGCAGCAACCGCGTTCATCGTCGACACCTCCAACCCTGGCTTTCAGGTCGGCAAGGAGCTGGACAAGATGGGCTGCCGCTCGTCGCCGACCGCGGAGATCGCGCTCATCGACTGCCGGGTGTCGGCCGACTGCGTACTGGGCAAGGTGGGCGAGGCGTTGTGGAGCATCGCGTTCGAATGCTTCGACTGGGAGCGCACCGTGATGATTGCCAGTGCGGTCGGCGGGATGCAGGCCACACTGGCCAGCTCGATCGCGTATGCCAAGGAACGCAAGCAGTTCGGTCGGCCGATCTCGCAGTTCCAGGCGGTCGCGCACAAGCTCGCCGAGATGAAGGTGAGGCTGGAGTCGTGTCGCACCGCGGTGTATCGCGCGGCCTACCTCAAGCAGACCGGCGTCGAGCACCAGATGGAGGCATCAATCGCCAAGTACCTGGTCGGCGAGCTGAGCGTCAAGAACGCCCTCGATGCGATCCAGATCCACGGCGGGTACGGATACCTGCGTGACTTCAACGTCGAACGCGCGTTGCGCGACGCCAAGCTCGGCTCGATCGGTGGTGGGACCTCGGAAATCCAGAAGCTCATCATCAGCCGACTGTTGCTAGGTGGCTGATCCCAACGTGACCGAACCACGCCCGCCGTACGGCGACGAGCACCTGCACCCGCTGGGCTTCCTGATCGGCACCTGGCGCGGCGAAGGAGTCGGCGCGCACTCGGCCGGCGACGGACCCGACTTCCCGTACGCCGAGGTGCTGCGGATCTATGACGACGGCTCGCCCTGGCTCGCCTACGCGACCCAGATCGTCTCCACGGTTGATGGGCGCTGGATCCATTCGGAGTCGGGCTGGTGGCGTGACCAGCCTCGCGATGATGACGGCACCGTCAGGTTGGAGCTGGTGGTGACCACGGCGAGCGGGGTCGCCGAGGTCCTGATGGGGCAGCTCAGCAACGGCGCCGCGGGCCCGCAGATCGAATTGGCTTCCGATGTCGTCGCGCGGACCCCGACGGCGACGCCGGTCACCGCTGACAAGCGGCTGTATGCCGTCCGGGGGGGCAAGCTGATGTACGCGATCGACCGGGCTGCGGGCGAGGCGAGCCTGGCTCCGCACCTCGCTGCGGCACTCGACCGGATGGACAGTTGAGAAGGAGAACCAAGCGCCGGATCCGGCGCCGGCTGCTGCTCGGGGTCGAGTTCGCGATCATTGCCTTCGTCGTCGTGCTGTTCGCCGCCACCTGGATCCTGGTCCACGCGCTCATCGCCACCGGCCGACTTTCGGAGGCCCGTGACGACATCAGCCGGGTGCGCCAGGACCTCGTCGCCGGTCGCAGCGCCGCGTTCGACCTGGCTCAAGCGCAACGCGATTCCCGTGCCGCGTCGCACGACACCCACGACTTCATCTGGTCGGCGGCGTCCTGGCTTCCCCCGGTCGAGACCGTCCGCGGCATCACCGCCGCCGTCAACACTCTCGCGCAACAGGCCCTGCCGGACGTCGTCAAGGTCGGGCCGAGTCTGCAGCCGAAGGAGCTGCGGGTGGCCCGTAACCGGCTGGCGCTCGCGCCACTCCATCGCGCGCTGCCGACCCTCGAACACGCGGCGGCGGCCACCGCGAAAGCCCGTGATCAGGTCGCCAACCTCCCGAACGGCTGGATCGGGCCACTCACCGACGCCCGCAACCAGGTGCTCGGCCAACTGACCTCGCTGGCCGGACAGGCGGACATCGTCGCCCGGTTCGCGCGGGTCGCCCCGGCGATGCTCGGAGAGCACGGCCTGCGCCGCTACTTCGTCGGCGTCCAGAACAACGCCGAAGCGCGCGCGACCGGTGGACTGGTCGCCGCCTACGCCATCGTCACTGCCGACCACGGCACCATTCGCGTCGTCCAACGTGGCAACGACAGCGCGCTCGCCCCGTCGCCGACGCCCGTGGTCACGCTCCCGGCGGAGTACCGGCAGATCTACGGCAACTACCTGCCGGCGCAGCAGTGGATCACGAGCAACCTCTCGCCGAACTTCCCCGCGGCGGCATCGATCTGGGCCGGGTTGTGGCAAGCCGAGTCGGGCCAGCACATCGACGGCGTGTTCGGGGTCGACCCGTACGGGTTGGCGGACGTGCTGGCCGCGGTCGGGCCGGTCCAGCTGTCGGGATACCAGGGCACGTTCACCGGATCCAACCTCGCGTCGTACGTCGAGTCCGGCCAGTACGTCGCGTTCCGCAGCATTGGGAGCCAGCAACTGCGCAAGCGCTTCATCTCCAGCGTCGCTGGCGCCGTGCTGGACAAGATGCTCTCAGGCAGCGGCGACCCGCACCGGATCGCCGCGGAGCTCGGCCATGCCGCCGGCCTCGGCGACCTCGAGTTGTGGGCGGCACGACCGCAGGAGGAGCGGGCGATCACCGGTACGCCGCTGGCGGGCGAGATCCCGAGCCTGCGTACGCCGTTCGTGTCGCTGAGCATCGACAGCGGCACCGGATCGAAGCTCGACTACTACCTCGATCGAAGCCTGAGCTACCACGCCAACTCCTGCAGCGGCTCGACCCGGGTGGCCACCATCACGGTGACGCTGACGAACGCCGCACCGCGGGGTCTCCCGCCGTACGTTCGGCTTCGCGGCGACCTCAACGGCGGGCGATCGCTGGTCGTCGAATCCGTTCCGCGCAACGCCGACCTGGTGTGGGTGCACGCGAGCACCGGGTCGGCGCTGCTGAGTGCGACGCTCGACGGCAAGCCAGTGGTCGTCAGTGCCGGGATCGAAGCGGGCAAGGCCGTTTTCGGCGCCCGGATCAACCTCGATCCCGGCGTCCCGCGGACGCTGCTTCTGAAAGTTCAGGAGCCGGTGCTCCCAGGACCGGTGCTGACAAAGGTCCAGCCGATGGCGCGGCCGCAGAACACCGACGTGTCGGCTCCAGTTTGTGCCTGAATCGCCGATTCTCATTCGGGTGACGGCGGTATACCCCCCTTGACCGGACTACGACAGATGCAACACTGACGGGACGAATCGGACGGAGGCGCGGTGGGCCAGCTAGCGCGTCGTCTGCTGAGCATCGCTCTGCTGGCGTCGCTGATTGCAACTGGGGGGATGGCGGGGCTGCAGGTCGCCTCAGCATCCACGCGTCCGGTGCTGTCCGGAAGTTCGCCGGGACAACCGCCGGGTGGCGGGGTCAAGGCCGTGGGCGAGAAGTTCGACGGCTTCTGCGTCAAGAACTTCGCACCTAACAGCACGGTCAAGGTCACGAACACCCTCACCGGCCAGTCGGTGTTCATCCACACCGATGCCAACGGCAACGGCTGCGCGGACGTCCCGCTCAAGCGGGCCTGTGGCGCGGTCACGCAGCGAATCGTCGCTACCGGCACCGGCAACGACGGCAAGCCGGCGACGGTCAGCGCGACCGTTACCGCACCGGCGACGCCCAGCTTGTGCGCGGCGAGGGAGACCAGCCCCGGCGGCGGCACGCTCGGCACCACCACCTCGAGGTCCAGCTCCAACTCCGGCGGTGTGCTGCCCTTCACCGGCGCAGACATCGCGGAGATGGTGGCGATCGCACTGGTGCTGATCGGGGTGGGCACCGCGACGGTGATGACCGTTCGCCGCCGGCGTCAGGCCTCCTAGGCCTCAGCGGCTAGCGGTTGGGTCGCGCGGCCGTCTCGGCTCGTCGGGGCCGTGGCAGCATCTCGTTGACCTCACCGCCCGGCGCCTCGTCGTACAGAAACAACCCTGCGCCGCGGTCGGACTCGAGCAGCGACGTGACGTGTGACGGCGGCTGCGGGCTGCTGAACAGGTAACCCTGCGCGAGGTCGCAGCCGAGTCGACGCGCCGCCTGGAGCTGGCCGACCTCCTCGACCCCTTCCGCGATCGTCGTCAGGCGCAACGCCCGCGCCATGCCGGTGACCGCCGCGACGATGGCCGAGTCGTCGCCGCCGTGGGCCAGGCCATCGATGAACGACCGGTCGATCTTCACTGCGTCGACGGGCAGCCGCTTCAGGTACGACAGCGAGGAGTAGCCGGTGCCAAAGTCATCCACGGCGAGTCTCACGCCGAGCTGATGAAGCGCGGTCAGTGCGGCGACTGCCACTTCGGCGTCGTCGAGCAGGGCGGTCTCGGTGATCTCCAGCCCGAGCTGGCGAGGTGCCACGCTGTGCTCGCGCAGGGATGACGCAACCTGGTCGACCAGATCAGCGTCACCGAGCTGGCGAGCCGAGAGGTTGACCCAGACGAGCAGACCGGTCCGGTTCCAGCGAGCAGTCGACCATTGCGCCGCTTGCTCGAGCGCCCGCTGCAGCACCCAGTTCCCGATCCCGGTGATCAGTCCGGTCTGCTCGGCGAGCGGGATGAACTCCGCTGGCGGTACCAGCCCGCGCTCCGGGTGGTGCCAGCGGACGAGCGCCTCGACCGCCGTGATGTGGCCGGTCCGCAAGTCGACCTCGGGTTGGTAGACGACGCGGAACTCCTCGCCTTCCAGTGCGCGATGCAGGTCCGTCGCGGTACGAAGCTGATTGACGGCGTGGTGTCGCAGGTCCTCGACGAACAGCTCCGAGCGGGCCCGGCCCCGCTCCTTCGCCCGGTGAAGGGCGGCGTCGGCGTCTTGCAGCATCGCCTCCGGCGAGGTCCGCCCGCCTTCCGGTGACACCGCGATTCCCGTCGAGACCGTGACGAAGATGCTGTCGTCGCCGATCGAGATCGGCGCCGCGAGCTGATCCACGATTCGTTCCGCCAGCCGCATCGGCGCCGCGTCGTCGGCGACGTCTTCGAGCAGCAGGCAGAACTCGTCGGAGCCGAACCGTGCCAGCAGCGCCGTCGGCCCAGCGGCGATCCGCAACCGTTCCGCGACGCTGCAGAGCATCTCGTCACCCGCGGCGTGACCGAGAGAGTCGTTGACCAGCTTGAATCGGTCGATGTCGGCAAGCAGAACCGCGACGCGGGTGCCGGATCGTGTGCAGCGCTCGAGACCGACCTCGACGGCGTCGACGAAGAACGTCCGGTTGGGAAGGGCCGTCGCCGGGTCGTACCACTTGGCACGCGCGAGCTGGGCCTCGACTCTGCGCTGCTCGGAGAGGTCGCGGGTGATGGCGGAGTAGTAGTCCACCGAGTTGTCGTCACGACGATGCGCGATCAGCACCTGCGACACCGGCATCTGCGTGCCGTCGAACAGCTGCATGTCGACCTCGCCGGCCCACACCCCCTCACGCTCGGCAACCGGTAGCGCCTCGGTGAGTATTCGCTGCCGTTCATAGGGCGCGTAGAGGTCGGTGGCATCGATCGGCGACAGCGGGCCGTTCACCGGAAGGCCGTAGCGCTGCCTCGCCGCAAGGTTCGCGTGCGTCACGCGACCGGTCGGGTCGAGCATGACGACGAGGTCAGGCGTCGCGTCGAGGATCTCCGACAGCCGGGTGAGCCGTGACAGATATCCCTCCTGCTCGGTGACATCCCACACCGACCCGACCCAGCCGAGCGGCGCGCCTTCCTCATCGATCAGCGCCCGGACGTCGACATCGACCCAACGGCGTTCGCCGTCGGGGCGTTGGATCCGTACCTGCGTCGACACCGAGCTCCGGGCGTTGCCCTCGCGCCACATCGACAGGAGCCGGTCACGGTCGCCCGGATCCAGCGGGGCGTCGTGGATGCTCGTCACGCCCTGCGGATGGCCGCCGATCTCCGCGAGCCGCTGGTTGATGTAGGAGATCGTGCCGTCGGGGCCGAGGCGGAACAGCCCGGCCGGAACCGCCTCGGAGACGGCAGCGAGGATCTGGTCGCGCGTGGCGAGCTCGCGACGAACCGCCCGCAGCCGGCGTCGGTCGAGCCAGGTCCGGCGAAGGAGATACAAGCAGGCGAGCAGCGCAGCTACGAGGAGCACCTCGCTGCGCACCATGTGCCGGCCTCGTTCCGAGTCGAGCGCCACCGGGCTGGGGAGAGGTATGGGTGGCCTTGCGACTGACGGTAGGAGGTACGTAAGCCGCTGCCCAGACAATCCGCGCGAAATGACGAACAGATGATTCGAACTGACTAGTGCGGCGCGACGGCGCCCAGTTTGTTGGGATTTTTCTGCTGTTCAGAGCACATCCACAGTCAAGGGTCACAGGGGTATCTGCCGACACACCAATGGAAGGTGCTTGACATGACCCGAGCTGGGAGGTTCGACCGTGCGCCCGACGGCGAATGGGCTTCGTCGTGCCATTGCGATGGTGGCGGCCGCGCTGACGGCGGGAGCGATCGTCGCCGCGCCGGCGACCGCCGGTCCCGCGGCGACGACTGACACAGCCGCTTCCAGCTGCGCGACCTTCGGCGCCGGCTCGACCGGGGGCGCGGTCCGCGCCATCCAGAAGCTCGTCGGCGTGACCGTCGACGGCCAGTTCGGTGCGGCGACCGCGAAGGCGCTCTCGACCTGGCAGACCGCCCACCACGTGACAGCGAGCGGGGTCGTCGATGCGGGCACCTGGTCGGTGCTCCCACCGGCCGTCGCGCTGCATGTCTGCAGTCGCGGGGTCCACGGCAGCGGAGTGACCCTCGGCTGCGCGAAGCTCGCGGCCGGGGCCGACGGCATCGCCGTCGAGGTGCTGCAGACCGCGCTGAAGACCACCGCCGACGGCCAGTTCGGCGCGAGCACGGCCACCAGTCTCGAGGCCGCTCAAAAGGCGGCCGGCCTCACAGTGACCGGCGTGACGAACCGCAAGACCTGGCACGCCCTGCACCTGAGCGGTACTCCGGTCTGCACGTCGCGCTCGGCGACGCCGCCACTTCCGAAGGACTGGAAGGCGCAGCAGAAGGTCAGGGCGAAGGTCAACCAACTCGCCGCCGCCCTCGAGGAAGCGCCGGGCACCACTTCGAGTCAAGTCGCGCTCGCCGCCGTGCACTTCGCCCGCAAACAGATCGGCAAGCCCTACGCCTGGGGCGGCGTCGGCCCGAAGTCCTACGACTGCTCCGGCCTGCAGATGACGGCGTACCTGCACGCCGGCATCACGATCCCGCGGGTCGCGGCGGCGCAGTACACCGGCTCCGGACCGACCGTTCCGCTCGACCAGGCGCAACAGGGCGATCTGCTCTTCTACGCGAGTGACGTGACGAAGCCCTCGACGATCTATCACGTGGTGATGTACGTCGGTAGCGGCAACATCCTCGACGCACCGCACACCGGTGCGACGGTCGGGATCCGGCCGTTGTGGACCACCGATCTGCTTCCGGTCGTGGTGCGCCCGGTCTCCGGCCTCGTCCTTCCGACCCAGGTCGGCGCCACCGGCTGGACCGTGAGCCAGCTCCAGCAGGCGCTCGACCGCCACGGCGCGAGCCTGGCCGTCGATGGCGGATTCGGCCCGTCGACGCAGTCGGCGGTCAAGGCGTGGCAGACCAGGAAGAAGCTCACCGCCAGCGGGATCGTCGGGCTCGACACCTGGCTGACCCTGGGCTGACCCTGGGCTGACCCTGGGCTGACCCTGGGCTGACCCTGGGCTGATCCGGTTGACGGCAAAAAGACGCCCCCGGGCTGGACCAGCTGCTGCTGGGCCGGTTGGACTGACCGGCGGCCCGGGGGCGCGATGACTGTCGGGAATTCGCCGTACGCCGTCTTGCGGCGGCGATTGGCTCACAACCGAGTCGAAGACGGCGACTAGCTGACAGTCACCTCACGAGTCCAATGTCTATCCAAAGCCTGGACCACCTCCTCTCCCGTGTAGCAACAAGCCTAAGGCCTCTGCCCGCGCGGACCGACGCAATTAAGGAGGTGTGGGCTCGACCGGCGCCGGCTGGGAAGACGGTCACTGACATCTCCGCGGGATTTCCTTAGCCTTACCTGGTCGACTGCCCAGGCCACACGACATTGGAGCCTCTGGTGACCGTTGCCGACTCGCGTCGGTACGCGGCGGTCCGCGATCGTGAGTCGCTGCGAGCGCTGGGCCGCCGGCCGTCGGTCGACGTCTGGCAACGCCGCTACCAGCGGCTGCTCGTCCTGGTCGACCTCGGCGTGATCCTGATCAGCACACTTGTCGCCCTCGAGGTGCGCTTCGGCGACTCGAGCCAGTCGGTCGACGGCATCTCCTATCCGTGGCTCAGCGTCCTGCTGGTGCCGATCTGGCTGATGTCGTTGGTCGGTGCCCGGGCGTACGAAACCCGGTTCGTCGGCACCGGCGCCGACGAGTTCAAGCGAGTGAGCTCGGCATCGCTGCGCCTGATGGCGGTCATCGCGGTGGTCGCCTACACCTTCAAGATCGGCCTGGCGCGCGGTTACGTCGCGATCGCCCTCCCGCTCGGCACGCTGCTGCTTCTCCTCGGCCGCTACGGCATGCGCCGCTGGCTGCACGCCCGACGCAAGAACGGGAGCTACCAGCACCGGGTGCTTGCCGTCGGTGGTTCCGCCGGGGTTGCTGAACTCGCCGCCCAGCTCGACGAGGAGCCTTACGTCGGTCTCGCCCTGATCGGCGCCTGCCTCCCGGCCGGCGAGGACCCCACCGCCCTCGGCGAGCTGCCGGTCCTCGGGAGTCCGGCCGAGGTGATCGCGGCGGTCCAGGCCACCGGCGCCGACACGGTTGCCGTCGCGTCCGGACCGGGGATCTCACCCGAGACCTTGCGCCACCTGTCCTGGGACCTGGAAGGCACCGGCATCGAGCTGGTGGTCGCGCCGGGACTGCTCGACGTCGCCGGCCCGCGAATCATCGCCAGGCCGGTCGCCGGGCTGCCGCTTCTGCACGTCGAGGAGCCGGAGCTGTCCGGGCCGCGGCAGTTGCTCAAAGCGTCCGCCGAGTGGCTGTTCGCCACGATCGCCTTCATCTTCGCCGTACCGATCCTCGTCGCGCTCGCCGTGATCATCCGGCTGGACAGCCCGGGCGCGCCACTGTTCCGCCAGACCCGGGTCGGCCGGCACGGGCGCGACTTCACCGTCTACAAGCTCCGCACGATGCATGCCGACGCCGAGTCTCTGCTCGAGTCGCTTCGCGATCAGAACGAGGCGACTGACGGGCTGCTGTTCAAGATCCGCGAAGATCCGCGGGTCACGCGGGTCGGCAAGCTGTTGCGGCGTTGGTCGCTCGACGAGCTGCCGCAGCTGTGGAACGTCGTCAAGGGCGACATGGCGCTGGTCGGCCCACGCCCGCCGCTTCCGGGTGAGGTCGCCCAGTACGGTCCGGAAGTTGCCCGCCGACTGCTGGTGCGGCCCGGCATCACCGGGCTCTGGCAGGTCTCCGGCCGCTCGAACCTGTCGTGGGACGACAGCATCCGCCTCGACCTGTACTACGTCGAGAACTGGTCGCTCGCGCTCGACGCGATGATCGTCTGGAAGACCTTCTTCGCGGTGTTCCGGCGCGACGGCGCGTACTAACGTCTGCGGGGTGTCGAGGCTCGACCGATTGCCGTGGCGGCTGCGTTATCAGTACGGCCGGCGTAGTGCGTCGCGATGGCGTCGGCGGATGCTCGTTCTCACCCACCGCCACGCCGACGTGACGATCGGGGACGGGGTCGTCCTCGGTCCGCGGTTCGACATCTGGATGCCCGCTGCCGCGACGCTGCACATCGGAGCGGGCTGCGAGTTCCGCCGCGACTTCTTCTGCGAGATCGCGCCCGGAGGCGTCGTCGAACTCGCTGACCACGTCATCTTCACATCATCGGCGCAGATCCAGATCTCGACCTCACTGACGATCGGCAGCCGCGCCACATTGGGACAGGCCGTGATGATCGCCGACGGCAACCACCGGTTCCGGGACCACACCCGGCACCTGTTGGACCAGGGATACGACTTCCGGCCGATCACCATCGGCGCCAACGCGATCGTGATGTCGAAGTGCACGATTCTCAATTCCATCGGCGACGGCGCCATCATCGGCGCCGGCAGCGTGGTGACCAAGCCGGTCCCGGCGTACTGCGTCGCGGTCGGCGCGCCGGCACGCGTTGTGGAGTACTTCGGTCCGCCCGAGCTCCGGCCGGACTTCGTTCCGGTGAGCTAATGCCGGACCGCGTCGACCCACAGGTCGGCGACGGCAAGCGGCGCCGTGATGCGGTGTCGGGCCAGCCACTCGTACGCCGCCTTGGCCCGTGCCGACGGAACGAAGTCGGTGTACATCCAGGCCCCGAACCGTACGTCGGCACCGCGGAAGCCGGCTCGTCGTAACGACCGGCGCAGCCGCCCGCGGCTCTGCTCGTTGACATGCATCCGGTGCTCGAACTCGTTGCGCGGATCGGTCGGCCACCGGGCACCTCGCACGAGGGCCGCCAGCCGTAGCGCGCGATACGTGACGTCATAGATCGTGCTGGTCGGGAAGGTGTGGCCATAGAGGCGGCCGCCGGGACGCAGAACGCGGTGCGCTTCCTCGAGCGCCAGCACCAGTTCAGCCGGCGAGAGGTGTTCGATCACGTCGACCATGAAGACGAGGTCCGCGCAGCCGTCGGGAAGTGGCAGCCGGCGGGC
The DNA here is from genome assembly GCA_025980465.1 of Frankiales bacterium. Taxonomy (GTDB): domain Bacteria; phylum Actinomycetota; class Actinomycetes; order JAFAQI01; family JAFAQI01; genus JAICXJ01. Next base: position 13,039 of record JAICXJ010000068.1, read on the forward strand.
GTCCGCGAGGACCACCCGGGCCGAGGCCGTCAGGTTCCTGGTGCGCAGCGTCTCGCCGGCGAGGCGCGCAGCGGCTTCCGAGTACTCCACCCCCACCGCCCATGCTGCGCCCGCGGCGGCCGCCACCGCGACGAGCTCGCCGCGACCGGCTCCGATGTCGCACACCGTCATCCCAGGCCGGAATCCAGATCGCTTCAGCACACCCGGATAGATCGCGTCCTCCGAGGCGCCGTGCGAACGGCTCCATTCGTCGTAGCCGGCGCACGTCGTGCGGTAGTACGCCTCGTCGTAGTGCTCGGGCGCAACCAGCGGACGCGGAAGTGCGTCGCGGTGCCGCCTCATCGCGCCCTCATCCGCCGCTGATCGTCGAACGTACCCGAGGATCGGCGAGTGCCGCGGACAACTGCTCGCGCCAGTCCGGCAGGATCGGCAGCCCGGCAGCCTCCCATTTGGCATTGGAGAGAACGGAGTACGACGGTCGTGGCGCCGGTCGGCGGTACTCCGCCGACGTGGTCGGAGTGACCAGCGCCGGATCGACACCGAGCTCCTCACCGATGGCGACCGCGACGTCGTACCAGGACGCGGCACCAGCGGCTGAGCAATGCCACACGCCCGCGGCGACGTCGGCGGTGCCGAGGCCGATGAGTGAGTCGGCAAGCTGGTAGGTCCAGGTCGGCGCACCCCGCTGGTCGTCCACCACCCTCACCGGCTGGCCACCGAGCAGCCGGCTGCCGATGGTCCGGACGAAGTTGGTGCCGGTCGAGCCGTACAGCCACGCGGTGCGGACGACGTGGCAGTCACCTCCGGCGCCCAGCACGTTCGCTTCGCCTGCCAGTTTGGTCCGCCCGTACGCCGACAACGGTGCGGTTGGGGCGTCCACCTGGTAGGGCGTCGTGGCATCACCCGCAAAGACATAGTCGGTCGAGACGTGAATCAGCCGGGCACCGTGGGCGGTGCACCAGACAGCGAGTTCGCCGGGGCCGTCCGCGTTGACCCGCGTCGCGGTGTGCTCGTCGGTCTCCGCGTCGTCGACCCGGGTGTACGCGGCGGCGTTGACGATGACCTCCGGCGCCACGGCGTCAAGGTGCCGGCCGAGGTCCGGGGCGGTGATGTCGAGCTGCGAGCGGTCCATCGCCACGACGTCACCGCCGCCAAGCCGGGTCGCGAGGTCGGAGCCGAGTGCGCCGCCGGCCCCGGTGATCAGCCAGCGGGTCATGACTGCCGCGGCGAGGCGAGCACCATCCCGTGTGCCTCGCCCCGCCACTTCGTGATGAGCCGGTCGCGTCCTGCCGCGCTACGCAGCAACGATGGTTTCCAGCCAGGAAGTGGTTGGCCTCGGCCGGGCTTGAGATAGACCGGCTTCGGCTTGCCGATCACGTCGAACCCGGCTGCGGTCACCATTCGCGCCAGGCCGGCGAGGTTCGGCTTCCACCACCACGGCCGGCCGGCGCCATCGAGCTCGGCGAGTGGCCGCCGCGGGTGTCGGAGGGTCAGTTCGAGATCGATCGCGTCGACGACGAGCAGTCTGCCGCCCGGCTTGCAGACACCGTGAATCCGCTCGAGGGCCAGGATCGGGTTGCGCAGGTGAAGCAGCACGCTTCCGAGGTACACCAGGTCGAAAGTCCCGACAACCTCTGGATCGAGGTCGTAGACCGACAGCTCCTGACATTCGATCGTCGAGCCAAGCGCGCGATTGACGAACTCGAAGCCGGCGCCACCTCGCTTGCGGCGGCCCACCTCGGCAATCACCTGCGGGTCGCTGCCGATCGGCCAGTCCCAGTTGTGCGGGTCGAGGATGTCGATCGCGACGACCTCATCCGCGCCGCGGGCGCTCATCTCCCTGGCCCAGAAACCCTCGAAGGTGCCGACGTCGAGACAGCGCGCCCCGCGAAGATCCGGCCACGGCAGTGCGGCGGCGACCGGCCGGGTATCGAACCAGCCGGGGGTCTCAACCCCGGGGCGGAGCTCGACGGTGTGGTACCACTCCTGAGAGTTCAGGTAGGCCCGGAGCTGATCGTCGGAGAGCGATCGCGGATCGG
>JAICXJ010000063.1 GCA_025980465.1 Frankiales bacterium
GGCCTGATCCTCTCGCCGTACGCCCGCGGGGGCTTCGTGGCCAGCAAGGTCTTCGACCACACGTCGCAACTTCTCTTTCTCGAGAAGCGGTTCGGTGTCGACGCACCCAACCTCAGCAAGTGGCGCCGCACAACCGTGGGGGACCTCACCTCGGCGTTCAGTTTCGGCCGGCGGCCTCACGACGGCGTACCGACGATGCCGGGGCTCACCACCGAGCAGATCCGGATCCTCGCCGGCGAGTGCACCATCACCGGCGGCGTCCTCGGTGTCGAAGACCTGGGAGCCAAGACGCCGATCCCCGGCCATATCCCGCCACCGAGACAGCGCAAGGGCAAGCCCCGCCGACCGATCCACCTTCACAACGCACAACAAAAGCCCAGCAACACGGCGAGCCGGGGCTCGGCCGCCCAGCACCACCCACCCCCCGCCACCACAACCCCTCCTGGCTCAAGTGAAGCTGCCGGCGGCAACGTCCTTCCGAACACCGGCGCCCCCAACGACCTCCCGATAGCGGCCGCCACCATGACCGCCGCCGCCCTGGCCCTGCTGAAACTCAGGCACCGCCGTGACGATCCCGACTAGCGATCCTCGAGAGGGCCCGAAGGGCACGAGCGAGACGCGGGCGAAGACGGCAAGCGCTAAGAGAGAAGATCGCGCGCGATGTGAGTGATCTGCACCTCGTTGGACCCGGCGTAGATCATGAGCGACTTCGCGTCACGGGCCAGTTGCTCGACCCGGTACTCGGTCATGTACCCGTTGCCGCCGAAGAGCTGAACGGCCTCCATGGCCACTTCGGTAGCGGCCTGCGAGGCGTAGTACTTCATCGCCGAGGCTTCGGCGAGGGTGGGCGTTTTGCCGGCGCGACGTTGTTCGACGGTGCGCATCACCATGTTCTCAACGTTGATCCGGGCAACTTCCATGTTGGCGAGCTTCAGCTGGATCAGCTGGAAGTCGCCGATGCGCTGCCCCCACAGCTCACGTGTCTTGGCGTAGTCGATGCACAGGCGCAGGCACTCCTCGATCACGCCAAGCGACATCGCCGCTATGCCGACCCGCTCGGTGACGAAGTTCGCGCGTGCGCTGGCACGTCCGTCCTGGGCGCCGGCACCGTTTGGATCGCCGAGCAGGCGGTCGGCGTCGAGGTAGACGTCGGAGAAGAACAACTGGCCGGTGGGTGAGGAGTGAATTCCCATCTTCTTGAAGGGCTTGCTCTGGGTGAAACCGTCCAAGCCCGAGTCGAGCACGAAGGTCAGGACCGGGCGCCGACGCTTGTCGAGGTCAGTCCCGTCGTCGAGCTTGGCGTAGACGACGACGGTGTCGGCGTACGGACCGTTCGTGATGAACGTCTTCTCACCGTTGAGGAGGTAGCCGTCACCCTTCGCCCGCACCGTGGTGGTCATCCCGCCGAAGGCATCAGAGCCGGAGTTCGGTTCGGTGATCGCCCATGCGCCGACCTTGTTGAACGTGAGCAGGTCAGGGACCCAGCGTTCCTTCTGCTCGATCGTGCCGCGCGACATGATCGTGCCGGCGGACAGGCCGAGACTGACCCCCATCGCGGCGGTGAGACCCATGTTGGCCTTGCAGAGCTCCATGGAGAGCAGGAGCTGCATCGACTCGTCGCCACCACCTGCCGAGGGCTCCGACGTCGGCTCCTCGGCCTCGCCGGCACCCGCCCGCTCCTTCTCGATCGCCTTCTTGAAACCGTCGAGCGCCATGGCGTCGATGCCGAAGGTCGAGAACAGCTTGCGGATGATCGGGTAGGGCAGCATCTCGCCGGACTCGAGCGCGTCGACGTGTGGACGGACCTCCTTCTCGACGAAGTCACGAATCGCGTCCCGAATCGCGATTTCGGTGTCGGACCATTCGATCATTCGGTGCTGCTCCCGTTCCTAGTTCGAGATCTGGGCAAGACCGTCGCGGATGACCAGGTCCGGGCCGACCCTGGTCTCGTACGCGTAGGTCGTCGTATCCGAGTCGGTAGCCGTTCGCCAGAAACTCGTCTCGATGTCCTGTCCGGGCAGGACCGGCTTGGAGAAGCGCACCGCGAGGCGGCGCAGCCGGCGGCCGTCACCGTCGGCGAGTTCGGTGAGCGCCGCCCATGACGTGAAGGCCATGGTGCACAGGCCGTGCGCGATGATCCCGGGAAGTCCGGCGGCCTTGGCGAAGTCCTCGTCGAGATGGATCGGCATCGGGTCGCCGGCGGCGGGGCCGTAGCGGAACGTCTGGTCGTCGTCGACGTGTTGCACGACCTTCGCGACGGCAGCGTCGGACTGGGAGCTCGAGTCGAAGCCATGCGCCGGGCCGAGCTCACCCACCTTCTCGCCGGCGTCGAAGCCGCGGAAGAAGAACGTCACGTATTGCTCGTTGACGAGTTCGCCGCTGGCGTCGCGACATTCGGCGTACACCGTGCCGCGGGTGCCACTGGTCTTGCCTTCGTAGCCAATCGCCTTACAACGAGTGGAGAGGACATCGCCAGGACCGATCTGGCGGTGGAAATGGAAGTCCTGCTCGCCGTGGAGAAGTCGCGGCAGCAGCTCGGCCGGGGCAACCGCGAGCGCCGCGCCGGCCATCGCGGTGAAGACCGGTACGACGGCAAACACCGGCGGCGCGACGTTCCCCGCACGATGCGCCTCGATCGGGTCGTTGGTCGCGGCGGCGTACTCGCCGATCCGCTCGGTGGTCACCTCGAACGGCTCGGCCTCCTGCCATGCCCCCACGCCATCCGGGTTGAACCTCAGCTCGCCGTCGCTCATCTCGCCTCCCTCGTCAGCCGGCTCGACCACTCCGGCGTCAGCGGGACGCCGGGCGGTAGGCGGTGACGACGACCGCACCGCCGAGACCGATGTTGTGCTGGAGCGCAAGCTTCGCCCCGGGGACCTGACGCTTCTCGGCCTTCCCGCGCAGCTGCCAGGTCAGCTCCGAGCACTGGGCCAAGCCGGTCGCTCCGAGCGGGTGACCCTTGGAGATCAGCCCCCCCGAGGGGTTGACGACCCAGCGACCGCCATAGGTGGTGTCGCCGGCATCGACCAGCTTGCCGCCGTCGCCCTCCGGGCAGAGCCCGAGCGCCTCGTAGGTCAGCAGCTCGTTCGCCGAGAAGCAGTCGTGCAGCTCGATGACGTCGACGTCGGACGGAGCGATCCCCGCCTGCTCGTACACCTTCTGCGCGCAGGCTTTGGTCATCTGCGCGCCGACGAGGCTGGCCGCCGACTTGTCCTCGAACGTGCTCTTCATGTCGGTCACCATCGCCTGGCCGACGATCTCGACCGCCTGGTCACCGAGACCATGGTCGTCGACGAACCGTTCGCTCGCCACGATCGCCGCCCCGGAGCCGTCGGACGTAGGCGAGCACTGGAGCCGGGTGAGCTGCATCGGCTCGTAGATCATCTTCGACTCTTTGATCTCGTCGAGGGTGTACTCGTCCTGGAACTGCGCGTACGGGTTGTTCACCGAATGCTTGTGGTTCTTCAGTCCGATCTTGGCGAAGTGCTCAGGCGTGGTGCCGTACTTCTGCATGTGCTCGACACCCGCCGCGCCGAACATCCACGGTGCCAGCGGAAACGCGAACTCCTGCAGCTCGGCGAGGGCCTGCACATGCTTCACCATCGGTTGCTCGCGGTCCTCGTACGTCGACGTCAGCGAGCCCGACTTCATCTTCTCGAAGCCGAGTGCGAGGGCGCACTCGACAACTCCACTTCGCACCGCTTGGTTCGCCAGAAACAGTGCCGTCGAGCCGGTCGAGCAGTTGTTGTTGACGTTGACGACCGGGATGCCGGTGAGTCCCAGCTCGTAGACCGCTCGCTGGCCGGATGTCGACTCGCCATAGACATAGCCGACGTAAGCCTGCTCGATCTCGTCGTAGCTGATTCCGGCGTCCTCGAGCGCTTTGCTGCCCGACTCCCGCGCCATGTCCGGGTAGTCCCACTCGCGACTACCGGGCTTTTCGAACTTGGTCATGCCGACACCGACGACGTAGGTCTTGCTCACAGGCAGACTCCTTGCGAATTATCCGGATTGGCGAAACTTACCTGCGCTGCTGCATGTAAGTCAACGCACCACCGGCTGGCTAGTCGGCTGCGAGGGTGAGCAGCTGCGCCCGGACTAACCCCCAGGCACGATTGATGTTGCGCGGCGTATCGACTGCCTGATGCATCGCCAATCCGCGCATCGATGACAGCGCCAGTTCCATCTGGGCACGGAAGTCGGGACGAGACGACCGCCCCGGCAGTAGTTCGACGGCGAGCGCGGCGGTGGTGGCCGTGAACTCGCGCGCGAACCGGGTGAGGTTCTCGCGCAATTCGAGGTCGGTGCGAGCGGCGACCCACAGCTCCAGCGCTGCGATGAAGACCGGCTCGTGATGCAGCTCCCACAGCCGATCAAGGATCGCGGCATACCGCTCCTGCTCCGATCCACCCTGCCTGATCGGTCGCGCCTCGATGTCATCGATCAGCTTGTCGGTGAGGTGCCGGAGCGCCTCGACGACCAGCTCTGCCTTCGTCGAGAAGTAGTGAGCCTGGGCGCCTCGAGTCACACCGGCCCGCTGCACGATCTGGGCACTCGTCACATTCGCGTAGCCGTACTCGACGAGCGCGTCGATCGTCGCGTCGAGTAGCGCGGCACGGGTCGCGGCGCGACGTTCTGCCTGGGTACGACGAACCCGAGTCGGCGCTGTCATGTCGGCGCCTTCCGCCGCCCGAGATCTTCTCGATCGAACCGAGGCACGCCGGAAGGGTAGCCCACATATCGGCACGCAGGTATGTAACATGCGCCTCGGTAGGAGGTGGCGATGACCGAAAGCGACATCGTGCGTCGGCATCGTCCGATTGCCGTCTCCTTCCGTGACGTCGGCAACACGCGCACTCGAGTTCTCGAGCTCGCCGGGACCGGAACTCCGCTGATCTGCCTCCACGGGTTCTCCGACCAGGCGGACACCTGGCGGCCGATGATGCGCGCGCTGCAGCACGCCGAGCGGCACGTCGTCGCCGTCGACCTACCTGGCTTCGGCCGAGCCACGGCGCTCGAGCCCGGGCCAATCCTCGACCAGCTCGATCGGTTCGTCGCCACCCTCACGACCGAGCTGGCCGACCGCGCCGGACGCCCGGCGGTGCTCATCGGCAACTCACTCGGCGGCTGCGCCGCACTGCGTGCTGCGGCGAACCCACGGCTGCCGATCGCCGGCATCGTGGCGATATCACCCGCCGGCTTCGGACACTCTCGCGCGATCAAGTTCGCCGAGCGGCGGGGTGGACTCACCCCGCTGCTCGAACGCGGCGGCCTCCCGATGCCGGTAGTGCGGAGCATCATGTCGACAGCGTTTCGAGGCGCTGCCTCACCGAAGCCGCGCGCCGTCGATCGGGAAGCGGTGCGCGCCTGGACCGCTCAGTTCCAGCATCGAGGCGACCTGCTTCGAGTCCTGGGAAGCGCAAACCAGGTGCTGGTGGAGCTGAACGCAACCCCCCGCAACGTCCGCCTCCAGGTGCCGATCCTGTTGCTGTGGGGCGATCGAGACCGGCTCACTCTTCACACCGGTGCGCGCCACATTCTCGACGCCAACCCGCACGCGGAGTTCGTCCGGTTGCGTGGCCACGGTCATTGTCCCCACCTCGAGATCGCGCCCAGGATCGCGACTCTCATCGCCGACTTCGCGGACCGGGTGAGCCGGCAACCGAGCCGGGTGACCCCCGCCGGCAGCCAATGAGGCCGGGGCGGCGGCCACCGCGGCCCGGCCGGTTTCGCGACGCAAGATCCGATCGCCCAGCAAAGATGGCGTAACAGCCCTCCATTCCGCACTTTTCGCTGGGGGTTTTGGCGAGGTGCCGACGCAAGCCGCCAGTTCGGCTATCCGCCCGTCTCAGGCTCTTGTGATCTGGCCTAACTCGAGCGAACCGCTAGTTGATCAAACGGTCCCGGCCGGCCCAGTAGGGCTCGCGCAGCTTGCGCTTGAACAACTTGCCGGAGTCCTCCCGCGGCAGGTCGCTGTCGAACACCACGACCTTCGGCACCTTGTAACCGGCGAGCTTCTGGCGGGCGTAGTCGCGGACCGCGTCCTCGGTCAGCCCGGCCGCCGGATCGGCGTCGATGTGCGCGGCCAGCGCCTCGCCGAACTCATCGTCAGGGATTCCGAAGACCGCGACGTCACGCACGCCCGCGAGGCCGAACAACGCCGCCTCGATCTCGGCGGGGTAGATGTTCACGCCGCCGGAGATGACCATGTCGTTCGCCCGGTCGCAGAGGTAGAGGAAACCGTCCTGGTCGAGCCGCCCGACGTCACCGACCGTCAGATAACCGTCGACTTCCATGTTGCGGCGCTTTTCGTCGTCGCCGATGTAGGTGAAGTTGGGCCAGTTGTCAGCGGGCCTGATGAAGACCCGGCCCACCTCCCCGACCGACAGGATCTCGTCGTCGTCCCCGAGGATTCTGATGTCCGCGCCGTCCACTGCCTTGCCGACCGTCCCGGGATGAGCCAGCCATTCAGGTGAGTCGCACCAGACCGCGATGCCGGTCTCCGATCCGCCGTAGTACTCGGTGATGATCGGGCCCCACCACTCGATCATCGCGTGCTTCACATCTGGCGGGCATGGGGCGGCGGCGTGCACCACGTTCTTCAGTGACGACAGGTCGTACTTGGACTTGATCTCCTCGGGCAGCTTCAACAGCCGGACAAACATCGTCGGCACCATCTGGATGTGGTCGACCTGATTCGCCTCGACGGTGCGAAGGAAGTCCTCGGCATCGAACTTCGGCAGGACAGTGAGGTCCATGCCCAGCGACACCGCGCCGAGCGCGTGCACGTTGGGTGCGGTGTGGTACATCGGCGCCGGCACCATCGTCTTCATGCTGGGGTCGAAGCCGAGACGCGACATCACCGTGAGCGCGCCTGCGAGCCGGGTCTCGGGGTCCATCCGTTCCCGGATGATCCCCTTCGGTCGTCCGGTCGTTCCAGACGTGTAGATCACCCCGAGCGGCGCATCCTGGGCGGCGGCCGTCACCGGCTCGTGGCCCGCAATGAACGCCTCGTACTCATGGTGCCGGCCGGTCGCGGCAGCCCTATCGGCAGGTACGCCGTAGAGCGACGCTAACTCCTCGGTGAGCGGAACCTCGACGATCACGACGCCGTCGGGCAACGCCGCCTCGACCGTCGGCACCAGGTCGCTGTGAGCGAAGACGACCTTGCTGGAGCTGTCGAGAAGGAGGTAGTTGAGCTCGTCGTCCTTCCAATGCCAGTTGACCGGCACCGGGCTGACGCCCAGGATGCCGGCAGCCACGCTCGACTCGAGGAACGCCATGTCGTTGCGCAAGAAGATCGCGATCCGGTCGCCTGCCCCGACACCGAGCTGTTGCAACCCGGCCGCGATACGGGCCGCGCGGGCGAGCAGTTCGGGGTAGTCCCGCGTCTGACTCCCGCAATGGATGGCAGGTGCTGGCGGCATCACGCACTCCTTCTGCTGCGACCGACCGGTGGTGCGAGCCAAAGGTACTCAGCCGCTCGACGCCGTTGCACTCGGCGATGGGAACAGGCTGTTGAGGATGTTCGGTGGCCGGGTAGTGGTCGCCGTCGCCGAGGGCGTCGCCGTCGGCGTCGGTGTCACACCCGCGCCGGGTGCCGTCGGCGTCGACGTCGGCGACGGCGAGGCCGTCGGCGACGGACTCGGCTTCGGCTTGCGGCTGTGATGCCGCGAAGGTCCGGCATGGGTCAGGGAGCCCAGTGTCGTCTGGCGACTTCCGGAGTTGCCGACGCCCAGCAGGGCGGACAGCGTCTCGCCCGCGTTCGCCTCGATCACTGTCACGACGCCGATGGACAGGACGAACACCGCCAACGATCCGATGGCAATCGGCGCCCACGGCACCGCCCCGAGCACGCGCCGCCCCTGCTGGCGGACTGTCTTCATCACCTCTGGGAACGACGGCGAAGCGGCGCCAGCCTGGTGGAGTCGGCGCAACCTGGTCCGGGTGCGCCGCAGTGAGTAGGAGTAGACCGCACCCGCAACGGTCGCGACCAGGCTGGTGACGGCGGTTCCGATGATCGTCCCCGCGACGCCGAAGAACGAGCACAGCACGGCTGCAGACACTGCCGCCAGCGCACTCGTCGCGACTTGCGCGAGCGAGATCTCGACCCGCTCGCGATCCTCAGCCTTCTCCTCCGACACGACCGCTACCCGCCGACCCGCCGCGCCGGCCGAAGGCCGGTCAAGTCGCGATGCACGACGTAGTTACGGTCGCCGATCGAGCCGGACTGGTAGAACGCGGACACGCCTGCGCCGAGGTACTCGCCGCGGGTCCGCTCGCTCCATTCCCGGGCAAGCTCGCTGCGGGTCTTGTAGAAGTTCACGGCGTACCCGCCCTCGTGGATGCGCAGCAGGCTGAAGCCACCGGGGTACTCCTTGGTCGCACCCACCTCCTGGAAGACCACATGCTTCGCCGTCGGTGAGGCCGACCGATAGTTGCGATGGGTATGAGCTTGATGGTGGAAGAACACACCGGGCGTTTTCGCGTATAGCGCTTGGATCCGTTGCGACTGCTTCAGGTTCAGGTCGAAGACCAGCGGCTCCTCGTTGACCAGGTCGCTCGAGAGCGTGACCGGGTGGTGCCCGAATACCAGGGTCGGGCGCTCCCGGTCCCGGCGCAGGGTGCGCTCGAGCCAATCCATCTGATGTGCCGACAGCGCGCCGGTGTCCCCGCCGTTGCCCGGCTTGTTGTAGGTGTCGATCCCGATGATTCGCAGTCCGTGGAGCTCATGGCTGAACCACCCCGCCCGGCCCGGGTCGAAAGCCTGCTTGAAGCAATCGCGCGTCGACGGGTCGACGGCGGACACCGGGCATGATCGGTACGCCGGCCCGGCATGCCCCCGATCGTGGTTGCCGCGAACGACGAAGTAGTCCTGGCGATAGTGACCGAACCGGTCGAGCAGGTCCATGGCGCGCGCCACGTTGTCAGGCTGCGCCTCGCTGGTGACATCTCCGGCTACCAGCAAGACGTCCGCACCGCGAGCGCGGGCGTCACGCACCATCGCCTTGCACATCACATCGGTGTACGGCGGCTTGCCCGCGACCTGGCTGATCCCCGGGGGCACCTGGATGCTCCCAGCCGACTTGACCAGGCCGGCGACGGTCTCACCCATGTGAATGTCATTGGCGAGCGCAACTGTGAACAGGTGCTTGCCCGGTGGCGGGTGCGGAGTCGTGAAAGCGAACACGCCGGTCAGCCCGCGCAGGCCCGACATCGTCAACGTCGCCACGCCGAGAGGATTGCCTGCGAAGTTCAGAGCCGGCAATGCCGCCCGACCATTCGAGAGCGCCTGGTAGTAGTAGGTGCGCCCTGGCTCGAGGTCGTGGATCTCCGCGTAGTGATATGGCGTCCTCGTCGAGTCGTGGTGCACCGTGCGAAGTCGCAGTGGATGCGTGCCGATCTTCAGCTCGGTGTCTTGCGGACTCGGAACCAGCCCGTCCCCGGTGAAGCCGGGAACCCCGGTGTACCAGGTCACCACCGCGCTGGTCGGGGTCAGGGTGACCAGCTCGGCGTTCATCGCAAGGGCGGCCACCGAACTCTTCGCAGCCTCGGCGTAGGTCCGCTCCGGATCGACGATCGGGACCAGCGCTGTCGAGGAGACGATTGCCGCCCACTTCAACAGCTCTCGGCGGCTGAGGTGACAACAGCGCATGACCCCCGACGCTAACCCGCGGCGCGAACCAACGGCAGCCGGCTCCACAACCGCCGGTACAGCTCCCGCGCGAACTTGAATTGGCCATTGCCCGTCGTGAGCCCAGATGAGAGACCCAAATAGGGGTCGAAGTCGAAGTAGTCCTCGTAGGCGACGTCGTGATGGTCGAACCAGCGGTACATGTTCCTCACGAAGTTCGGATCGTCGTTGCCCGACTCCGACGGATGCAGCGCGTCGGACACGAGCGCCCACTCCGGGAATGACAGCGGCTTGTGATGGGCGCCCGCAAACCTGACCTGCCACGCGAGGCCGGTGCGCTGCTCGACGGTCTCCCGCCACCGGCTCGCTGCGTTCTCGAGTCGGTCACGGTTCCAGTCGTAGACGTCGTCGCCGATGTAGTCGACGTAGGCATCGCCCGGATATGCGAGTGCCACATCTGGATAGTGCCGGCCGGCCGAGACGCACCAGTCAAACCGGAAGTGCTCCCCGGGAACGGACCGAATCGCACCCACGATGTGACGCCAGGCTCGGGCGAACTCCACCGCTCGTTCGGCGCGCAGCTGCGCTCGCGCCTTCGTAGCCGGCGAGTTCTGGGTGGTGTGGGTGATCCCCCAGCCGAACCAGCTGCCGTTGAACTCCCAACCGAGCCGAAGGATCGAGTGGCCCAGCCCGGCGGCGATCAGACCAGCGGCCATCTTCTTGAAGCGGCCGTCGTAATAACCGCTCGCGGCGGTTCGCATGTGGTCGCCGAGCCCCGCCCACAGCGGTACGGCGATCGACAGCCGGATCCCCCGGTGGTGGCCACGCCACGCCTGGATCAACCGGTCCGAGCTTTCCAGGGCATTCCAGGAGGCGGCTGCTTGGAAGTCGGTGGCGCTCGTGATCGGGCTGCCGCGCCAGGTTCCGAACGCGACATCTCGCCGGACCGAGAACCCGGCGAACACCCCCGACCGCCACGCCGGGACCAGCCGGGTGACTCGATCAGTCGCGACCGACCTGGCCACGGCTTGGGACGGTTGAGCCGCCATCGGGACAGCAGTAGCCGGCGCACCGGCGATCACACCGCCGGCGAGCAGCAAGGCGCCGCCGAAGCCGATCACTCGGCGGCTGTGGGCAGCCAACCGCCGCACCTCCAGAGACCGGAAATCGTAACGACTTCGTTGCGGCCCCGCAGCGACCCTTCAGGTTCGGGGCATACGGTCGCGCTGTGGGCCGTAACGCCTCGCCAGGGGGCCGAGACACTTGAGCGTGACGCTGCTGTCCATCGGCTTCATCGCGGGGTTGCTGACGATCGTCTCCCCCTGCATCCTGCCGGTGCTCCCGGCAGTGATCGCATCTGGCGTGACGCTCGGCGGACGGCGCCGGGCCTTGATGATCGCCGCCGGGCTTGCCATCGCATTCGGTGCCTCGGCGCTGCTCAGCATCCGCATCCTCGACGCCCTTCATCTGCCATTGACCTTCCGGGAACGGCTCGCCGAGATTGCCCTGTTCGTGCTGGCGGCGTCGTTCCTGGTCCCGCAGCTCGGTCAGGCGCTGGAGCGCGGATTCGCCCGGATCCGGATCGGCAGATCACCCACCGCCGACGGCAGTGGTTTCGTCCTCGGAGCGATGCTGGGCCTGCTCTACCTGCCGTGCGGCGGACCGATCTTGTCGGCGATCACAGCGGTCGGCCAGAAGAACGGCTCCTTCGGCGCGGACGCTGTTGCCCTCACGATCGCGTACTCACTCGGCATCGCGCTTCCCGTGTTCGGTCTGGTGCTGCTCACCGGACGGATGGCGGCAACGACGACCTGGTTGCGGGCTCATGGACCGCAGGTACGACGGGCAGGCGGCGTCCTCATCCTGATCAGCGCGGTGGCGATCACGTTCGGTGCCGCGACCACGCTGCAGTCGCACACGCCGTCGTTCACCGCTTCGATCGAGAACCGGCTCACCCACGGCTCGGCCATCCGAGGTGATCTGCAGCGCATCAGCAATCCGCACGAGTCGGCGCAGGCGAGAGGGCTGCAGAACTCGCTGGCGACCTCCTCCGGTAGCTCCGCCTTCGTTCCGATGGCCGACCAGGTGCCGATGATCTCGGCCGCCGACCTGCCGGTTTACGGCAAGGCCCCGGACTTCGCAGGAATCACCCGATGGTTGAACACACCGGGAAGCGCCGCGCTACGGCTGTCCAACCTGCGCGGAAAAGTCGTGCTGATCGACTTCTGGACCTATTCGTGCATCAACTGCCGGCGAAGCCTGCCGCACGTCGAGGCCTGGTACCAGCGCTACCACGCTGACGGGTTGGAGGTCGTCGGAGTCCACACCCCGGAGTTCGACTTCGAGCACGTCGCCGGCAACGTTTCCGCCGCCGACCGCCGGCTCGGCGTGACGTACCCGGTCGCGATGGACAACGACTACGCGACCTGGAACGCCTGGGGCAACGACTCCTGGCCGGCGGAGTACCTCATCGATCCGAGCGGCAACGTCCGGTACGGCGACGTCGGCGAGGGCGAGTACGGCCATATGGAGGCGGCGATCCGGGCGCTGCTCACGGCGAACGGGGCCAAGCTGCCCCCGCCGACGGCCGTACCCGACCGGACTCCACGCGATACGACGACACCGGAGAGCTACCTCGGCTACGAGCGGCTCCAGCGCTATTCCGGTGCGCCGTCGTCGGTGGTCCACGATGCGGCTGCTCGCTATCAGTTCGCGTCCTCGTTGCCGGCCGACCACGTCAGCTACAACGGCACCTGGACCGTCGAGTCGCAGGACGTCCTGGCGGGTCCGGGTGCGCAGCTGCGGCTCAACGTCACCGCCACCGACATCTACCTGGTTCTCGGCGGGACCGGCACGGTCACCGCGACCCTCGACGGCGCGGCGCTCGCCACCCAACACGTCTCCGGCGTACCGACCCTCTACACCATCCTCGGCGGCGGCGGGGCCAGACACGGTGTCCTCCAGCTTGACGTCTCACCGGGGGTGCGTGCCTACGACTTCACCTTCGGTTAGTCGTCGGTGATGTCCGGTCGCGCATTAGCGTGACCTGATGGCTGATGTCTTCATCACCGAGCACGCCGACGGCAGCTGGTGGGCCTCGGGTGCGCGCGAAGGCCAGATCAATGACGGCTGGGAAGGCATCGCGGCGTTCGTCGAGGCCGGCCTCAACGTCGTCTGGGACTCACCGGAAGCGACCGAACGGTTCACCGCTGCCCTCGGCGACCCCTCCGAGATCTGACACCGGCCACCGGCGCGACCACCGCGTCAGCGCAGACACTCCGCCGGCAGATCGAACCATCGCAGCGCCTCCGCGTCGGGGGTAAGGCCGCCGGACGGCAGCGACAGATCGGGCCGTTCCCGCTCGGCAGCAAGCGCCCTCGCGGTTTCCAGGTACTCCGCGAGCACCGACTCGCCGACCCGCGCGGTGTGACGCGGATACGACGCCACCCCGTCCGCGAAGCGCACGTCCGCCAGCTTCAACGGCGGATCGGCGCGGTCATGCCGGTGGTGCCACAACCCGCTCGGCGGGTCGAAGCGGTAGTCGGTGAGGAACCGGTCTCCTTCGCGGGCGACGAACCGGACCGCCTCGATGATGTAGTCGGCGACCGCCTCGTCGATGAAGTAGGTGAAGTTCACCCGCACCCAGCCCGGCTTGATTCCCTCGCAGCCGGCGGCGATTTCGTGTTGGAAGGCATGCGAATGCTCGAGGTCGATCCCGAGCAGACGGTGGCCGTACGGCCCGGCGCACGAGCAGCCGCCCCGGGCCTGGATGCCGAACAGGTCGTTGAGCAGGGCGACGACGAAGTTGTGGTGGAGGTAGTTGCCGCCCGGCCGCTTGACGACGAAGGAGACGATCGACAACCGTTCCGCGTCGAGGTTGCCGAGGATCTCGATCGACGGCTCGCCCGACCAGGTGTGGATCGCTCGTCGCAGCAGCGCGTCCTCCACCGCTTTGATCAGCGGTACGCCGACGGCCTGCTTCAGCTGGAACACCAGGCCGGCCCGGATCGCGCCCACGATGTCCGGAGTTCCGCCCTCCTCCCGCGCCACCGGGTCGTCGAGGTAGACGTGCTCGAGCGGGTTGACATACGCGACCGTGCCGCCGCCCGGCACCGAGGGAACCCGGTTGGTGATCAGCTCGCGTCGGACCGCGAGCACGCCGGGCGTCCCCGGACCCCCGATGAGCTTGTGCGGCGAGAGGAAAACCGCATCGAGCCGAGCCGTCGGGTCGTCAGGGCACATGGTGATGTCGACGTACGGCGCGGCGGCGGCAAAGTCCCAGAACGACCAGGCGCCGTGGGCGTGGAGAAGCCGCGCGACCGGACTGGTGTCGCTGACGATGCCGGTCACGTTGGAAGCCGCCGAGAACGAGCCGATCTTCAACGGCCGGTCGGCGTACTCGGCGAGGCGCGCACCGAGCACCTCGAGGTCGATGTGACCGTCGGGATCCGCCGAGATCTCGACGACGTCGGCGATCGACTCGCGCCACGGCAGCTCGTTGGAGTGATGCTCGAACGGGCCGACGAACACGACCGGTCGCTGGTGGACCGGAATTGCTGCGGACAGTGAATAGGTGTCCTCGAGCTGCGAGGGAATCCGCAAGCCCAGGATGCGGACCAGCTTGTCGATCGCACCTGTCGCTCCGGATCCGGTGAAGAGCACGACGGTGCTGGCGTCCCCGCCGAGGGCGTCCCGGATGATCTCGCGTGCCTCGTCACGGAGTCGGGTGGTCTGCCGTCCGGTTCCGGAGGATTCGGTGTGGGTGTTTGCGTACGTCGGGAGGACGGCGTCGCGGATGAAGTCCTCGATGAACGACAACGCTCGGCCGCTCGCGGTGTAGTCGGCGTAGGTCACCCGGCGCGGGCCGTAGGCGCCCTCCATCAGCGTGTCGTCGCCGATCACGGAGTCGCGGATCTGGTCCAGCAACGCCGACCGCGGCAGGGTCACCAGACCATCGTAGGCAGCCGCGCAGCGTCACCCGACCTACCGCTCTCCTAGGGTTGAGCGATGGCTGAACGTCGGCTCACCCTCATGGCGGTGCATGCTCATCCCGACGACGAGGCAAGCAGCACCGGCGGGGTTCTCGCAGCGGCTGCGGCGAGCGGCATCCGCACGATCGTCGTGGCGTGCACCGACGGCCGCTGCGGTGACGGCCCGGATGGCGTCAAGCCCGGCGACCCGGGCCACGATCCCGAAGCGGTCGTCGCGCTACGCCGCACCGAGCTCGAGGCGTCGTGTGACGTGCTGAAGGTCGACCATCTGGAGTGGCTCGGGTACCTCGACTCCGGAATGATGGGGTGGGACACCAACAACGCTCCCGACTGTTTCTGGCAGACGCCGGTCGACGCCGCTGCTGCCAGGCTCGGCGAGCTGATGACGACGTACCAGCCGGACGTGGTCGTCACGTATGACCCCAACGGCTTCTATGGACATCCCGATCACATCCAGGCGCATCGGGTCACGATGCGCGCGGTCGAGCTCACCGGGATTCCGCGAAAGGTGTACTGGACCACCGCACCCCGCTCGATGATGGCGCGGTTCGAAGAAGTGCTTCGCGAGATCGGGTTCACCGAGTGGGACGAGCCCGACATCGGCGAGCACGGCGAACCGATCGAGATCGGCGTGCCTGACGAGGAGATCACGACCTGGGTCGACATCTCGGAGTTCTGCGAGCAGAAATACAAATCGCTCGCCACGCATGGATCGCAGAGCGAAAACATCTTCTTCTTGCAGATGGGCCTCGAGCGATTCACCGAGCTGATGGGTATCGAGACCTTCATCCGGGTGCAGGACACCACGGGCGCGGCAGTGCCGGAGTCGGATCTGTTTGCCGGCCTGCGCTGAACCCGCAGCCGCCGCTATCTCTCGTCGGCAAATCTCGCCCGCAGCCTCGGCACCGCGACGCCGGCCAGCCCGCGGAGGCTGGCCATCGTGACGCCCGCCCAGTCGAAGTAGTCGCGCCAGAGCGTGATCGTGCCGTCGTGCACCTCGAAGATGCCGCAGACCCAGAACTGGCTGCGGAACCGGCCGAAGCACAAGGCGTCGGTGCGCTCGGTGAGGACGGTGGACCCGGACTCGGCGATGCGGTGGATCCGGACCTCGAACCCGACGTTGCGCTCGGCGAACGTCCGGGCGCCGTTCGCGAACCGCTGCCGACCACGGATCGTCGGCAGCGAGACGTTCTCGTAGACCAGGTCCTCGGCCACCAGCCCGACGGCGCGATCGGTGTCGGCGGCAGCGAGGGCCTCCAAGAAAGCACGGACGACATCGGCCGGGCTCGCCGCGGCAGCGGTTGACGGCGCTTCAGGGCTGGCGGAGGGCGAGGTCATGGCGGGCTCCGAGACGCTCGATACCGGACATAGCTGTCTAGTCCGGACTGTAGCCGTCACGCCTGGTTTGGCACAGGTATGCACAATCAGGTCATGTCGCATAACCCGGTCGGCTCGTTGCGGAGTCTTTCCGTGCTTATTTGCGACATGGTCGGCTCCACGGACATCCGGGTCCGACTCGGTCCAGACGGCGAGCGGTTGTTCCCACTGCTCGACCGGCTGGCCCGCGAGGCGGTCGCCGCTCATCACGGAACCTTCGTCAAGTCCCTCGGCGACGGCGCCATGGCAGTGTTCGGGGCCGCCGCCGACGCCGTGGCGAGCGCCGTCCTCCTGCAACGCCAGATCGACACGCTGCACCGCCACGGCGACGCCGAGGAGATGAAGGTACGGATCGGAATCTCGGCCGGTGACGTGACGGTGAGCGAGGACGACCTGCACGGGTTGCCGGTCGCCGAGGCAGTCCGGCTGTGCAACGCGGCGGGTCCCGAGGAGATCTTCGTCGCGGACATCGTCCGGGCGCTGGCGCGACGTACCAGCGTTGCGCTCTCCCCGGCCGGCGAGCTCCGGCTCAAAGGGCTGGAGGAGCCGGTCACCACCTGGCGGCTGGAGTGGAAGGAGCACACCGAGGATTGGTCGAACGTCCCGGTGCCCAACCGGGTCGCGAGCCGGCACGACAACGTCTTCGTCGGAAGAAGCATCGAGCTCGCCGACCTGATCGGACCGGCTGTCATCGCCCTCACCGGCGAGGCGCGCGAGTTGGTGCTGCTCTCGGGCGAGCCCGGCGTGGGCAAGAGCGCGCTGGCGCGTCACGCGGCGAGACACCTTCACGACCAGACCGGCGCGCTGGTCA
>JAICXJ010000014.1 GCA_025980465.1 Frankiales bacterium
CGTGGTGCCCGGCAGCGCCTGGATCACCGGAGCGAACGTCGAGGACAAGCACGCCGCCTACGTCGTACGGGGTCGAGACTTCGAGCCGGCCAGTGAGATCGGAGCGGTCGAGATCCGCGACGGCGATCGGTGTGCACGTTGCGGTGGCGCCCTGTCGATCGCGCGCGGCATCGAGATCGGGCACATCTTCCAACTCGGTCGCAAGTACGCCGATGTCTTCGAACTCGATGCCCAAGGCGCGGACGGTGAGCCGATCCGGATCACGATGGGTTCCTACGGCGTCGGCGTCTCGCGCGCTGTCGCGGCCGTCGCCGAGCAGTCGCTCGACGAGTCGGGGTTGTGCTGGCCGGCGCAGATCGCGCCGTTCGACATCCACGTCGTCCCGGTCGGCAAGGGGGACGAGCAACTGACCGCTGCGACGAAGCTGGCCGAGGATTTGGCCGCCGCCGGCCGACGGGTACTGCTCGACGATCGGGACGGATCGGCTGGCGCGAAGTTCGCCGACGCCGACCTCATCGGCATGCCGGTGATCGTGGTGGTCGGGAAGGCCCTCGCCGAGGGCAACATCGAGGTGAAGGACCGCAGGAGCGGCGAACGCCGCACCATCGCCCTGGCGAACGCCGTCGCCGAACTCACCGGCTAGTGTCGTGACACTAGGTGGGTTGGCCGGGCAGTGCCTGCGGTGCGCCCCAATGGTTGGCCGCGACGGCCGAGTCGGACAGCCATCCGACGGCGAGTACGCGCACCGACGATCGCGCCGCGGCGGCAGCGGTCAGATCCCAGTAGGCATCGTTCGCGCCTTGTTCGAGATGGGCGCCCAGTTGCGTCGCTGACCGACGGTTCTCGACGGCGAAGGGAAGTTGGTACGCCGCACGCGCGGCGGCCGGCCGCGCGCCCGCCTGGGTGACCAGCGCGGCGAGCTGGTCGCGCCGAGTCATGTGCGTGGTGAGCCGGTCGCTGGCATACCTCTCAGCCGTCCCGGACAGATGAGCCCCGACCACGCCGTAGCCGTACACGATGGCCTGCTCGGCAGCGAGCGCCGCTCGTAGTGCAGTGAGCTCAGTCAACTGCACTCACCTCATGCGAGGCCGCGATGCTCGCGAACAGCGCCGCGTTGGCGCCGGAGCGGGCCCTGATCGCAAGCCCGCGAAGCTCCGACGCACTTTGCCGCACCACCGGGATCAGCCGGCGCGGTGCCACCGTCGACGGGGCGCTCGTCGACGGCAGTGCGCCGGCGTCGTGGAGAGCCGCGAGGTGCGTGGCATGGACGGCTCGAGCGACTTGCAGCGCGGGGAGATCGGCCACGGCCGCCCGGGCGATCGCGGCGTCGCAGGTTGCCACGATCATGCGCTCCCGGCTGGCGGCCGCCTCGACTGCCTCGGCGTCCACCGTGGCCGGCTTGGCGGTTGGTCGCCGCGCCCGGCTGTGACAGCCGGCCGTGGCGAGAAGCGCCATGCCCAGCAGGGATCTGCGGGTCAACTGACCGCTGGGTCGCACTGCACCGAGTGTGCCATTTGTCGTGATGTACGCCGCAGGCTGCTCGACTACCCTGCGGCCATGGCCCCGATCTCCGCGACGCGACTGCGTGAGCTGATCGAGCCTGTCGTGAGCGCTGCCGGCTACGACCTGGAGGACGTCACGACCACGACGGCCGGCAAGCGGTCGGTGGTCCGGGTTGTCGTCGATCGGGACGGCGGGGTCGACCTCGATGCGGTCGCGGAACTCTCGCGGACGGTCTCGGGAAGCCTGGACTCCGCCGACGCGAGCGGTGAGTCGCCGTACGTTCTCGAGGTCACCTCGCCCGGGGTTGATCGCCCGCTCACCGAGCCGCGGCACTGGCGGCGCAACATCGGCCGGCTCGTCGAGGCCGGCGATGTGACGGGCCGCATCCGAGCCGTTACCGAAGACAGTGTGGTCATCGACGTTGATGGCACCGAGGCGGCGGTGGCATTCACCGAACTCGCGCCGGGCACGATCGTGGTGGAGTTCTCCCGCCCCGGGACGGCGTCATGAACATCGACGTCACAGCGCTGCGCGGCCTGGTTCGCGAGAAGGACGTCTCGTTCGACACCGTGGTCGAGGCGATCGAGTCGGCGCTGCTCGCGGCGTACCAACGGACCGAAGGAGCCCAGGAGCACGCCCGCGTCGTTCTCGACCGCAAGTCGGGCGAGGTCACCGTGCTGGCGCAGGAGCTCGACGAGTCCGGTGAGGTGATCCGGGAGTACGACGACACCCCGGGCGACTTCGGCCGGATCGCCGCCATGACGGCGAAGCAGGTGATCATGTCGCGGCTTCGTGATCACGCTCAGGAAACCACCTACGGCGAGTACGTCGGCAAGGAGGGCGACCTGGTTTCCGGCGTCGTACAGCACCACTCGGCGATGCGGGCCGACGGCCCGGTCTTCGTCGATCTGGGCGACGTTGAAGGTGTGCTGCCGCCGGGCGAGCAGGTCCCCGGCGAGCGTTACGTCCACGGCGAGCGGCTTCGCTGCCTGGTGGTGAGCGTTCACAAGGGCCCGCGTGGCGCGCAGATTACGTTGTCCCGAACTCACCCCAACCTGGTCAAGAAGCTGTTCGCCATGGAGGTGCCGGAGATCGCGGACGGCACGGTTGAGATCGCCGCGATAGCGCGTGAAGCAGGACATCGCACGAAGGTGGCCGTCCGCTCGAACTCACCGTCGGTACGTGCGCGCGGAGCCTGCATCGGCCCGATGGGGGCACGAGTGCGCGCCGTGGTGACCGAACTGCACGGCGAGAAGATCGATATCGTCGACTGGGATCCCGACCCCGCGACCTTCGTCGGCAACGCACTTTCCCCCGCTCAGGTAGCGAGCGTGAGCGTCGTCGATGAGGCGAATCGCGCCGCCCGCGTGATCGTCCCGGACTTCCAGTTGTCGCTCGCGATCGGCAAAGAGGGACAGAACGCCCGGCTGGCAAACCGGCTGACCGGTTGGCGGATCGATATTCGGCCGGACAACGAAACCGGCCCGCAGGGCTAGACTGCTCGATGACTAGGCGGGCTGAGCCGGTCCGCACCTGTGTCGGGTGCCGGGTCAAGTGCGTCAAGTCAGATCTGCTGCGCGTCGTCGCGGTCGGGGATTCAGTCGTCCCGGACCCGCGAGGCCGGATGCCGGGACGTGGTGCGCATCTGCACCCCGATCCGGACTGCCTCGCGTTGGCGGAGCGTCGCCGAGCGTTTCCGCGGGCGCTTCGCCTAGCCGGACCGCTCGATGCGACGGCCGTCGGGCAGTACGTCGCGGCGGCAGCACAGCACAGCAGCACAGCAACGGCAGCACAGCACAGCCAGTCCCAACAGAGTGGAACGACACGATGAGCGCTCGATGAGCCAGCACCGATGAGTACCACCGTGCACTAGCAGCGGCTTGCGGTTATCCCGTGGGCCACCAGAAGGAGAGTTCGTGGCCAAGGAGCGGGTATCCGCACTCGCCAAGCAGATTGGCATGCCGTCAAAGCAGCTCATCGAGTGGCTGAACAACAACGGCGAGTACGTCAAGACGCCGTCGTCGACCGTGGAAGCGCCGGTCGTCGCCAAGGTCCTAGCAGCATTTCCGGTCGTCGAGGCGGCGCCGAAGCCGGCGAAGAAGACCGCCGCGAAGAAGACCGCCGCCGCGCCCGAGCCGGCGGTCGAGGTGCCGGCGCCCGCGTCTGATCCCGAGCCGGTGCTCACCTCCGAGTTGCCGGCCGCGCCCTCGGCTCCGGCGGAGCCGCAGGCTCCCGCCGCGCTGAGCGAGCCGACGCCGACGCCGCCCACCACGCTGCCGCCCGCGGCTCCCCGCCCCGGGGCGCCGCGTCCGGCGGGCAACAACCCCTTCACGACGCGCCCGGCGGGCAACAACCCCTTCACCACCCGCGACCGGCCGGCACCGGTGACCCGCCCGGGACCCGGGCAGATGCCGCCGCGACCAGGCGGGGCTCGTCCCGGTCCCGGGATGATGCCGCCGCGCCCGATAGGGCGTCCCGGCGGCCCGGGTGGTCCCGGTGGTCCCGGTGGCGGCGGCCGGCCCGGTCAGGGTGGCTTCGCCGGTCGTCCGGGTGGCGGACCCGGTGGGGGCGGCGGTGGCGGTGGCGGCTACGGCCAGCGCGGCGGCGGTCAGGGTGGTGGTCCCGGCGGCGGTGTCGGTGCTCCGGGCCGTCCCGGCGGCTTTGGCGGCCGCCCCGGCGGTCCGGGCGGACGTGGGCGTGGCGCCCCGACGCAGGGCGCGTTCGGGCGTGGCCCGGGTGGTCGGCCGGCGCGCGGTCGCAAGTCGAAGAAGCAGCGCCGTCAAGAGTTCGACAACATGCAGGCGCCGACCATCGGTGGCGTCCAGGTCCCGCGCGGCAACGGCGAGCAGATCAGGCTTCCCCGCGGCGCGAGCCTGGCCGACTTCGCGGATCGCATTGGCGCCAACCCGGGCTCGTTGGTCCAGGTGGTCTTCACCCAGCTCGGCGAGATGGTGACCGCAACCCAGTCGGCGCCCGAGGAGACCCTCCAGCTGCTCGGTACGGAGCTCGGTTGGGAAGTCCGGATCGTCACTCCCGAAGAGGAGGACGCCGAGATCCTCTCGCGCTTCGACCTGGAGTTCGATGCCGCGGAGTCAGAGGACGATCTGGTGGCGCGGGCGCCGGTGGTCACGGTCATGGGTCATGTCGACCATGGAAAGACCAAGCTGCTCGACGCGATTCGGCAGACCGACACGATGGCTCGTGAGCACGGCGGCATCACTCAGCACATCGGTGCCTACCAGGTCCACACCACGGTCGAGGACAAGGACCGGACGCTCACCTTCATCGACACCCCCGGACACGAGGCGTTCACCGCCATGCGGGCTCGCGGCGCGCAGGTCACCGACATCGCCGTCCTCGTGGTCGCGGCTGACGACGGCGTGATGCCCCAAACAATCGAGGCACTCAACCACGCCCAGGCTGCCGAAGTGCCAATCGTGGTTGCCGTCAACAAGATCGACAAGGATGACGCGGATCCGGCGAAGGTCCGTGGCCAGCTGACGGAGTACGGCCTGGTCGCTGAGGAGTACGGCGGCGACACGCTGTTCATCGATGTCTCGGCGAAGTCCGAGCTGAACCTGGACAAGCTGCTCGAAGCAGTCGCACTGACCGCCGACGCCGCTCTCGACCTTCGTGCCAACCCGAACCGTTCCGCCGAGGGCGTCGCGATCGAGGCCCATCTCGACCGCGGCCGCGGTCCGGTGGCAACTGTGCTGGTCCAGCGGGGCACGTTGCGGGTCGGTGACTCGATCGTCGCAGGCGACGCCTTCGGACGCGTGCGCGCGATGCTCGACGAGAACGGTGACTCGCTCGACGAAGCTGGTCCGTCGCGACCGGTCCAGGTGCTGGGCTTTACCAGCGTCCCGGGCGCCGGGGACAACTTCCTCGTCGTGCCTGAGGACCGCGTCGCGAGGCAGATCGCCGAGCAGCGCCAGGCGCGGGAGCGGTTTGCCGAGCTCGCCAAGGGTCGCGGCCGGATGACGCTAGAGGATGTCCTCGAGCGGATTCAGCAGGGCGAGGTCAACCAGCTCAACCTCATCCTCAAGGGCGACGTCTCCGGGTCGGTGGAGGCCCTCGAGGACGCGCTGCTCAACATCGAGGTCGGTGCCGAGAACGAGGTCGGACTTCGCATCATCGGTCGTGGGGTCGGTGCGATCACCGAAAACGACATCAACCTCGCCCGGGCGTCGGACGCCGTAGTCATCGGCTACAACGTCCGCCCCGAGGGCAAGGCACGCGAGCTCGCCGAGCGCGAGAAGGTCGACGTCCGCTTCTACTCCGTCATCTACGCCGCTATCGACGACGTGGAAAGCGCGCTCAAGGGGATGCTCAAGCCGGAGTTCGAGGAAGTCCAGCTTGGTACCGCCGAGATTCGCGAGATCTTCCGGTCGAGCAAGGTGGGCAACATCGCGGGTTGCATCGTGCGGAGCGGCACCATCGTCCGAAACTCGAAGGCCCGGCTGGTACGCGATGGCGCGGTTGTCGCCGACAACCTGTCGATCTCGACCCTGCGGCGCTTCAAGGACGATGCGACCGAGGTCCGGGAAGGCTTCGAGTGCGGTATCAGTCTCGGTAACTACAACGACATCAACGTCGACGACGTGATCGAGACCTTCGAGCTGCGCGAGAAGCCGAGGGTCTAATGCACCACAGCACCTAGGTCGCGGACAGCAAGGACAGCGTGATGGTTGATGCCCCTCGCGCCCGCCGGATGGCGGTGCGCGTGAAGGAGATCGTCGCCGATCAGATCGAGCACCGGGTCAAGGATCCGCGGCTCGGCCTGGTGACGGTCACCGACGCGCGGCTGAGCCCGGATCTGCGCGAGGCGACCATCTTTTGGACGGTGTGGGGCGACGACGCGGTGCGCGCCGACAGTGCGGCCGCACTGGAGAGCGCCAAGGGCGCGATCCGTAGCGCGGTCGGTCGGGCCACCGGTCTGAAGCACACCCCGAGCATCACGTTCGTGCTCGATGCCATCCCGGAGAACGCCCAGCACATCGAGGAGGTTCTCGCCCGCGCCCACCAGCAGGACGAGCGGGTCCACGAGGCTGCCAGAAATGCGGTGCACGCCGGTGACGCCGACCCATACCGCCACGACGATGACGAATGACCGACGGTCTCATCGTCGTCGACAAGCCACCGGGCTGGACGTCGCATGACGTCGTCGCACGCATGCGACGGATCGCCGGTACCCGACGGGTCGGGCACGCCGGCACCCTCGACCCGATGGCGACCGGTGTCCTGATACTCGGGGTCGGTCAGGCCACTCGGCTGCTCGGCCACCTCGCCTTGCACGACAAGGAGTACCAGGCCACCATCCGGCTTGGCGTCGCAACGACGACCGACGACGCCGACGGCGAAGTCAGCGCCGAAGCGGACGACGAGTCGCTAGAGCGGGTCACCGACGCGAAGATCGCGGCAGCGATGAAGCGTCTCACCGGAGCCGGCGAACAGGTCCCATCGTCGGTCTCCGCGATCAAGGTCGACGGCGTGCGTGCCTACAAACGGGTCCGTGACGGCGAGCAGGTGGAGTTGTCGGCCCGGCCAGTTCACGTCGAGCGATTTGATCTGCTGGAACGCAGGGCTCACGATCTCGACGTCGAGGTCAGCTGCTCGACCGGGACCTACGTGCGGGCGCTCGCCCGGGACCTCGGCGCCGCGCTCGGAGTGGGTGCTCATCTCACCCGGCTTCGCCGTACCCGAGTTGGGCCCTTTCATCTGAGCATCGCGAACGGGATCGACGAGCTGGAGGAGACGCTGCAGATCATTCCGATCGCCGAAGCCGCGACCGCTGTGTTTCCAGCGGTCATGGTCACCGAAGAAGAAGCGGCGCGCATCATGCACGGTCAACGACTCGTGCTCGACATCGAGCAGCCGACGACTGCGGTTCTCGCACCCGGGAACCGGCTGATCGCTCTCGTCGAGCTTCGGGACGGCGTGGCGCAGCCGATCGCCGTCTTCGCCGCCCAGGCAGACTTGTCCTCGTGAGGCCGCGCAGATGAGTGTCACCAGATGAGCTCGGGCACTGTGGTCCCGATCGGGATCTTCGACGGCGTCCACCGTGGCCATCAGCTGGTGTTGCAGCGGGCAGTTGCCGCCGCTCGTGACCGGGACCTGCGGGTCGCCGTGATCACGTTCGATCCGCACCCGGTCGCGATCCTTCGTCCGGAAGCGATGCCGTTGATGCTGACGACGCTGCCACGACGGATCGAGCTGCTGAAGGACAACGGTGCTGACGAGGTCGTGGTGCTCGAGTTCAGCCTGGAGCTGTCCAAGCAACCCCCCGAGGAGTTCATCGAAGACACCCTGCTCGGCCGTCTCGCCGCGAAGCGGATCGTGGTCGGCCAGAACTTCCGCTTCGGCCACCGAGCCGCGGGCGACGCCGCGCTGCTGCGCAAATACGACCTCGAGGTCGACGACGTTCCGCTGCTGGCCGGTGTCGAGACGATCTCCTCGAGCTACATCCGCGAGCAGATCGCCCAGGGCGACGTCGCGGCGGCCGCGATCGCGCTGGGGCGACCGCACTTCGTCGAGGGCCCGGTGGTCCGTGGCGACGCCCGAGGACGGTCCCTCGGCTTTCCGACGGCCAACGTCGGAGTCGACCACCGGATCGCGATCCCGCGGGATGGGGTGTACGCCGGACACGTGCGACGGGCGAGCGGTCAGCGCAGCATCGCGGCGATCAGCGTCGGGACGAATCCGACCTTCGACGGCGTCCACCGCCGGGTCGAGGCGTACATCATCGACGAAGGTCATGAACTCGAGCTCTACGACGAGCACGTGATGATCGAGTTCGCCGAGCGGCTTCGCGGAATGGAGAAGTTCGCGAGCGTGGACGATCTGGTCGCCCAGATGGCAGCAGACGTCGCCGCCGCCCGGGCTCGGCTACACTGATCGTCGTACTAGACCGTCTGCCCCTGTGGTGTAACCCTGCGGGCTGATATCTCGGGAGTCCACGAGTGCCGCTCGACGCCGCCGTCAAGCAACAAATCATCAGCGAGTACGCCACCGGCGACGGTGACACCGGCTCTCCCGAGGTGCAGGTCGCGCTGCTGTCGCGGCGAATCTCCGACCTCACCGAGCACATGAAAGTCCACAAGCACGACTTCCACACTCAACGTGGTCTGTTGCTTCTCGTCGGCCGTCGCCGGCGGATGTTGCGCTACCTCGAGAGCACGGACGTGCAGCGCTATCGCGCACTGATCGAGCGACTCGGCTTGCGCCGCTAGCCCGATCCCGATACCGCGCGCTGGCCGAAGGTGACGAGCGCCGGTCCTCGGTAGTGGCGGCCGGGCCACCCAGACGTCCGTCCGCTTCGATCGATGACCGGGCCCGCCTTCGAATCGGCCAGCGCGCCGAAGAGAACGGAGGCCGGAATGTCCGGTACCGAAGACACGCAATACTCCGAAGCAATCCTGAAGAGCTCGCTCGGCGAGCGCACGATCCGCTTCGAGGCTGGGCGCCTCGCCCAGCAGGCCGCGGGATCCGTGGTCACCTACCTCAACGGCGACACGATGGTCCTGTCGGCGACGACGGTCTCGAAGAACCCGAAGGACCAGCTGGACTTCTTCCCGCTGACCGTGGACGTCGAGGAGCGGCAGTACGCCGCCGGCAAGATTCCGGGTTCATTCTTCCGCCGCGAGGGACGGCCGAGTGAGGATGCGATCCTCACCTGCCGGCTCACCGACCGGCCGCTGCGGCCCAGCTTTGCGAAGGGCCTGCGCAACGAGATCCAGATCGTCTCGACGATCATGGCGCTCGATCCTGACGAGCTCTACGACGTCGTAGCCATCAACGGCGCCGCCTGCTCGGTCCTACTCGCCGGCCTGCCGTTCTCCGGCCCGGTTGCGGGTGTCCGAGTGGCTCTCATCGACGATGAGTGGGTGCCGTTCCCGACGTACTCCGAGCTGGAGCGTGCCGTGTTCGACATGGTCGTCGCAGGGCGGGTCGTCGATGCCGTCGCGGGTGCGGAGCCACATTCGTTCGGTGGCGATGTCGCAATCATGATGGTCGAGGCCGAGGCAACCGACCACACGGTCGAGCTCGTCGCCGGTGGCGCCCAGGCGCCGACTGAGGAGATCGTCGCGCAGGGGCTCGAGGCGGCCAAGCCGTTCCTCGCCGAGATCGCCCGCGCCCAACGGGAGCTGGCCGACAAGGCGGCCAAACCGACTCGTGAGTTCCCGGTCTACCTCGACTACGCCGACGACGCACTCGAGGCTGTCGAGGCCGCCGTGCACGAGGAGCTCGCGAAGGCGCTCACGATCGCGGACAAGCAGGACCGCGAGAACGAGCTTGACCGCATCAAGGAGGTCGCCAAGGAGAAGCTGGCGGAATCCTTCGAGGGTCGCGAGAAGGAGATCAGCGCGGCGTACCGCTCGGTCACCAAGAAGCTGGTCCGCCAGCGGGTCATCTCCGACGGGGCGCGAATCGACGGTCGTGGTGTCCGCGACATCCGGACGCTCTCCGCCGAGATCGACGTCGTACCCCGGGTCCACGGCTCGAGCCTGTTCGAGCGCGGCGAGACCCAGATCCTCAACGTCGCGACACTGAACATGCTGCGCATGGAGCAGATGGTCGACACGTTGTCGCCGGAGACCCGCAAGCGCTACATGCACCACTACAACTTCCCGCCGTACTCCACCGGTGAGACCGGCCGGGTCGGTTCCCCGAAGCGGCGCGAGATCGGCCACGGTGCGCTCGCTGAGCGCGCATTGGTACCGGTACTGCCGAGCAAGGACGAGTTCCCCTACGCGATCCGTGCGGTGTCCGAGGCGCTTGGCTCCAATGGCTCGACGTCGATGGGCTCGGTCTGCGCCTCGACGCTGTCACTGATGGCCGCGGGTGTGCCGTTGAAGGCCGCGGTTGCCGGTATTGCGATGGGGCTGATCAACGAAGGCGACGACTTCGTCACCCTCACCGACATCCTCGGAGCCGAGGACGCGTACGGCGATATGGACTTCAAGGTCGCGGGTACTCGTGACTTCGTCACTGCGCTGCAGCTCGACACCAAGCTCGACGGCATTCCGGCGTCGGTGCTCGCGGCGGCGCTGCAGCAGGCCCGCGAGGCTCGCATGACGATCCTCGACGTGATGGCTGAGGCCATCGCGTCGCCGGGTGAGATGAGCCCGTACGCGCCGCGGATCATCACGGAGAAGATCCCGGTCGACAAGATCGGCGAGGTGATCGGGCCGAAGGGCAAGATCATCAACCAGATCCAGGACGACACCGGTGCGGACCTGACGGTCGAGGACGACGGCACGATCTACATCGCCGCTGTTGACGGCGACAAGGCGGAGGCCGCATTGAGGGCGATCCGCTCGATCGTCTCCCCGCAGCTGCCGGAGATCGGCGAGCGGTACCTCGGCACGGTCGTCAAGACCACAACCTTCGGCGCATTCATCTCGCTCACTCCGGGCAAGGACGGCCTGCTGCACATCTCGCAGATCCGCAAGCTCGCCGGTGGCAAGCGGGTGGAGAACGTCGACGACGTGCTCGCTGTCGGCCAGAAGGTTCAGGTGGAGATCGCCGAGATCGACCCGCGGGGCAAGCTCTCGCTGGTGCCGGTCCTCGACGAGGCGGCGTCTGCCGAATCCACCGACGCCGAGTAGAAGTGGCTCACTAGCTCATGCCGATCGATCTCGCCGGTCGGGCGCAGCGGGTGGGGTCAACCCACGCCCTGCTGACCGCGCCCGACGGCGGGATCGTTCGTCGTACCGTCTTGCCGGGCGGGCTGCGGGTGATCAGCGAGTCGATCCCCGGGGTCCGATCGGTTGCGTTCGGAATCTGGATCGGCGTGGGCTCGCGGGACGAGTCGCCGTCGCTGGCCGGCGCCTCGCACTATCTCGAGCACCTGCTGTTCAAAGGCACCAAGCGGCGTGACGCGCTCGACATCTCGGCTGCGTTGGACGAGGTTGGTGGAGAGCTCAACGCGTTCACGACGAAGGAGTACACCTGCTTCTACGCCCGGGTGCTCGACGTCGACGTTCCGATCGCGGTCGACGTCGTGTGCGACATGGTCACCTCATCGGTGCTCGCATCGCATGAGGTGGACAACGAGCGTGGCGTGATCCTCGAAGAGATTGCCATGCACGACGACGACCCGGGCGACTCGGTGCATGACGAGTTCGCATCGCTCGTGTGGCCCGCGGACCCCCTCGGCCGCCCGGTGCTGGGCACGGTGGAGACCATCGAGTCGATGAGCCGGAGAGCGATCGCCAGCTACTACCGCCGTCGCTACCGGCCTGCTGAGCTCGTGATCACCGCGGCCGGCAACATCGACCACGCGAAACTGGTGCGCCTGGTGAAGAAGGCGTTTGCCGGGATGGACCTCGACGGCTCAGCTCAACCGGGCCGACCCCGCGCCGGCCGCCGGCCGCCGGCGTTCACCGTCGGATCGGCGGTGCGCCATCGGCCGACCGAACAGGCGAACCTGGTCCTCGGGTGTGCCGGTCTGCCGCGTTCGGATGACCGCCGTTTCGCGCTGGGTGTGCTCAACGCTGCAGTCGGCGGCGGAATGTCGTCGCGGTTGTTCCAGTCGGTGCGGGAGCGTCACGGTCTCGCCTACTCGGTGTACTCGTTCGCGTCGCACTACGCCGACGCCGGGATGTTCGGGGTGTACGCCGGCTGCCACCCGTCTCGGATCAGTCAGGTGCTCGAGCTGTCTCGCGCCGAGCTGCGGGCCGTCGCCACCGCCGGCCTGAGCAGGAGCGAACTCGAACGCGGCCGTGGCCAGATGCGCGGCGGATTCGTCCTTGGTCTCGAAGACACCGGATCGCGGATGAGCCGGCTCGGCAAGAGCGAGCTGGTCTACGGAGAGCTGCTCACGATCGACGAGGTCCTCGCCGCCATCGACGCGGTGACCCTCGATGACGTGCACGAGATCGCGGCGGAACTGTTCGAGCAGCCCACCTCGCTGGCCGTGATCGGCCCGTACGACGAGGGCCAGGAGTTCGCCGCATGACGCTGAAGGTCGGCGTACTCGGGGCGAAGGGCCGGATGGGCTCCGAGGTGTGCCGTGCCGTCGACGCCGCCGATGACCTCGAACTGGTGGCCTCGCTCGACATCGGTGATGACCGCGAGCCGCTCGCGGCCGCTGACGTCGTCGTCGACTTCACCACGCCGGCTGCGGTGATGGACAACCTCCAGTGGTGCATAAGCCGGGGGATCAACTGTGTGGTCGG
Organism: Frankiales bacterium; assembly: GCA_025980465.1. Lineage (GTDB taxonomy): Bacteria > Actinomycetota > Actinomycetes > JAFAQI01 > JAFAQI01 > JAICXJ01. Next base: position 12,684 of record JAICXJ010000014.1, read on the forward strand.
CACCACCGGGTTCGATGACGGGAAGCTCGAGCAGGTGGGTGGCTGGCTGGCATCGGCATCGGCATCGGCCTCGTCGGTCGGCGTCCTGATCGCGCCCAACTTCGGGATTGCCGCAGTCCTGATGATGCGCTTCGCTGCAGCGGCGGCCCCTCATTTCGACTCGGTCGAGATCGTCGAGCTGCACCATCCGAACAAGATCGATGCGCCGAGCGGCACGGCCCGTCGCACCGCCGAGCTGATCGCCGAAGCACGCAAGGGCAAGGCCTCACCCGACGCCACGACGCAGGCGCTTCCCGGCGCCCGCGGTGCCGAGATCGAGGGGGTGCACGTGCACGCCGTGCGGCTCGCCGGTCTGGTCGCTCATCAGGAGGTCATGCTGGGCGGCCACGGCGAAACGCTCACCATCCGGCACGATTCGATGTCGCGCGAGTCGTTCATGCCCGGCGTGTTGCTCGCGGTCCGCAATGTCGCGTCTCGTCCCGGGCTCACGGTGGGCCTCGACGGACTGCTAGGACTCGAGTAGCTCGGACAGCCCGGCGGCGAGCCGCTCGTAATCGTCGGCGGTGTTGTAAATCTGGCCGCACACCCGCACGAAGCTCTTGTCGTGGACGTGCATGACCGAGATCTCGACCTGATATCTGGCAGCGAGTAGGCCCTCGATGTCGAGTCCCTGCTCTCGGGACAGCGGCGTGGGCAGCTCGATGATGCGCATCGCAGCACGGAAGGCGTCAGTGATCGGCACCTGGGTGCCCAGCGCCGCGGCGACCTTCGCGGCGCCGTCGTCGACGAGTGCGCGCTGCTGACGCCGTATCGCGTCCCAGCCCGCCGCATCCCAGAAGTCGAGGGCCGCCGGAACCGCGAGGACGTTGACCGGATCGAACGTGCCGGTCCAGTCGAACGCCTCCTGCAAGCCCAGGTCGAAGTGATGGGAGGCGACGAGCGGTCGGATCGTGCTGCGCCAACGCGGTGCGATCGACAGGATCGCGGAGGCGCGCGGCGAGCACACCCACTTGTGGAGGTTGCCGACCCAGAAGTCGGCGTCGATCGCGGCCAGGTCATTCGCGATCTGTCCCGGGGCATGGGCTGCGTCAACCAGCACCGGTACGCCGTGATCGTGGGCGGCGGCGACGATCTGCTGCACCGGAAACACGAACCCGGTGGGAGAGGCGATCGCGTCAACGACGAGCAACTTGGTCCGGGGCGTGACCCGCTCGATTATCGCGGCGACGACGTCGCCGGGCGAGCTGAGACTGAGCGGGACGTGGGCGCAGACGGTTGCCGTTTCTCGATCGGTCGACACCCGCGCCGTCTGACTGGCGACCGCGCCGTACCGGTGGTCGGTGATGAGGACCTCGTCGCCTGCTTCGAACGATGGCGCGAGGGAGTTGAGGACCGTCGCCGTGCCGGTGGTGGCGTTGGCGACGAACACGCAACCGGCGGCGTCGGCGGAGAGGAACTCGGCCAGCCTGCCGCGGACGTCGTCGAGCAGTCGGGGGAGCCGGCGCGCCATGAGGTCCGTCGGGCAGCGCTCCATCATCAGCCGAAGATCGAGTGCAGCGTCAGCCACGGCTTGGGGGAGCGCGCCGAACGCGCCGTGGTTGAGGTACGCGATGTCGGGGTCGAGCAGCCAGTCGCTCACGCCTCGATCCTGGCGTACCCGGCCACGGCGCTCGACTGGTTATTCAGGTGTCGCCGGTGGGCCAGCGATCCTCGTCGGCCAAGTCGATGACCAGCACCGGCCTGCCTTCGACTGCAGCGGATCGGCGATCATTGGGTGTGATCGATGTCGATGAGGAGACCTTCGGCCGGCTGGTCGAGGCAGCGATCGATGGCATCCCGGACGAGCTGCGCCGGCAGATGCGCAATGTCTCGATTGCCGTCGAAGACCTGGGCGCCTCGCCCAACCTGCTCGGGCTCTACCACGGCGTACCGCTGACGCAGCGGACCACGCACTACTCCGGCTTTCTGCCGGACCAGATCACGATCTACCGGCTGCCGATCCTGCGTCGGTGCGACACCCTCGATGACGTGGTGCGCCAGGTCCGGGTGACCGTCGTCCACGAGATCGCGCACCATTTCGGCATCGGCGATGCGCGACTGCACGAGCTTGGCTGGGCCTGAGCGAAATTCGGATGTGTGCGACGGGGGCGAGGCACTACCGTCATCGGTGACCGCGACCCGACCGGAGGGAGGTGAGGGCGATGAGGTACCTGACTCGACGCTGCCCACATCCTGCTTCGAACGGAAGGTTCTGCGTTGTCCCCACCGCTCGCCCGCGTCGCGCGAATCGATCGCGGCGCTGCAGATCTCCTCACTGACTCCGGCAACTGCCGGATCGACATCCCACCCGGCTCGGACCTCGCAGTCGGAGACTGGGTCACCACCAACGGTCTCCACCTCCTCGCAATCGAGCCTCGGCGAACAGCGATCGTTCGTGCTGCCGCTTCAGGGGAGTCCCGTGCGCAGATCCTGGTCGCGAACGTGGACACCGTCTTCGTCGCGGTACCCGCCGTGCCGGCGCCGAGGCCCGCAGCTGTCGAACGCCTCGTCGCGCTCGCCTGGGACAGCGGTGCGACGCCGGTCGTCCTGCTCACCAAGTCAGACCTCGCCGTCGCCCCGCAGGAGCTGCACGCCGCGGTCGCTGGGAGCGCGCCGGGATGCGACGTCCACGCCGTCAGTGCTGAGACCGGTGACGGCATGCCCGCTCTCGCGGCGTACGACGAGCCGGGCCGAACGCTGTGCGTGATCGGACGCTCGGGTGCGGGCAAGTCGACACTGGCGAACGCGCTCCACGGCGAGGTCGCGATGGAGGTGAGCAACGTGCGCCGGGACGGCAAAGGCCGTCACACGACCACGCACCGGCAGCTCATCCCGCTTCCCGGCGGCGCGGTGCTCATCGACACCCCCGGGCTGCGCGGCGTGGGACTGTGGATCGCCGACGAGGGGGTGGCAGCGGCGTTCCCGGACATCGACTCGCTCGCGACCGGCTGCCGATTCAGTGACTGCGCACACGACACCGAGCCGGGGTGCGCCGTAACCGCGGCCATCGCGAGCGGCGAACTGCCGCGGCGTCGCCTGGAAAGCTGGCGGAAGCTCGAGCGGGAAGCCGCCTGGATCGCGGCCCGCAGCGACGCCCGCCTTCGCAAGGAGCGGCAGCGGCAGTGGCGCCAGACAACTATGGCGGCTAGGCGCTCCGGGCCGTTTCGGCCCTGACCGCCTCCGGCGTCACGGTGCCGGTGTCGCCCTGATCTGCGATGGCTTCGACCGGGTAGGCCGGCTCCGCGGACGGCTTCGGCTTGCTCAGCTCAATGGTGGCCGTCGACGCGGCAGCGCCGAGCCCGACTGCGCCGAGGGTGGCCGCGAGGCCGTGCTCGTCCTCGACGATCGCCGCGATCGCGGCGATGAGGACGGCGTTGTACTCCCAGCCGCGCTGGGTGATCCACGGTCCGTTGGGTGCGTGCACCTTCCGGATCGCGGTGATCATCGTGCCGATCAGCGCCGCGCCCGACAGCGGCGTCATCTTGCCGATCGCGAAAAGTGCACCGCCGGCGGTCTCAGCGAACCCCGCCGCGTAGGCGTTGACGCGCGCCGGATGCATATCGAGCTTGTCCATCATCTGCTCGGTGCCCTCGATGCCGGGGCCGTCGAAGGACCCCATGAGCTTCTGGGTGCCATGTCCGACGAACAGTCCACCGATGAGCAGCCGTGTGGCCAATCGCGCAATCTTCATATTTTCGGTGTGCCCGGAAAGTCGGCGAGAGAACGTCCTTGCCCGGCGGTACTGTCGGCCGGTGGCTGTCGACACCCAGTACGAGGATCTGCTCAGACGGGTCCTCGATACTGGCGCCCGAAAGGCAGACCGGACGGGCACCGGGACCCGCAGCATCTTCGGGCATCAGCTCCGCTTCAACCTCGCCGACGGTTTCCCGCTCATCACGACGAAGAAGGTGCACTTCCGCTCGGTGGCGGTCGAGTTGTTGTGGTTCCTCCGCGGTGACAGCAACGTGAAGTGGCTGAAGGACAACGGCGTCTCGATCTGGGACGAGTGGGCGGACACCGATGGCGAGCTCGGGCCGGTGTACGGCGTCCAGTGGAGGTCATGGCCGACGCCCGACGGTCGGCACATCGATCAGATCAGCGCCGTGCTGGACCTCCTCGGCGCCGACCCCGATTCCCGCCGGATGGTCGTGTCGGCGTGGAACGTCGCCGAGCTGCCCCAGATGGCGCTGCCGCCGTGTCATGCGCTGTTCCAGTTTTACGTGGCCGATGGACGGCTTTCCTGCCAGCTGTACCAACGCAGCGCGGACCTGTTTCTTGGGGTGCCGTTCAACATCGCGAGCTACTCGCTGCTCGTCCACATGGTCGCCCAGCAGGTCGGCCTCGGCGTCGGCGAGTTCATCTGGACCGGCGGAGACTGCCACATCTACGACAACCACGTGGAGCAGGTCGCGACGCAGCTCTCACGTGCGCCGAGACCGTTCCCTTCGATCGCGGTCGACAAGGCCCCGTCGCTGTTCGACTACCGATTTGAGGACTTCACATTGATCGGGTACGACCCGCACCCTGCGCTGTCAGCGCCGGTGGCGGTCTGACGCCTCAGTGCTGCTCTCGCTGATCTGGGCGCAGGCGCGCGACCGGGTGATCGGCGCAGCAGGCGGCATCCCGTGGCACCTGCCGGAAGACCTGGCCCATTTCAAGACGCTCACGCTCGGTGCGACCGTCGTCATGGGCAGGACCACCTGGGAGTCACTCCCGCAGCGGTTCAGACCGCTGCCCGGGCGCCGGAACGTCGTACTCAGTCGGCAGCCTGGGTGGGAGGCCGAAGGGGCCGAGGTCGCTGCCTCCCTCGAGGATGCGCTCGCCCTCGTTGACGGCGACGTCTGGGTGGTCGGTGGCGGGGCGGTGTACCGGAAGGCCCTGCCGCTGGCGGCGCGAGCCGTCGTGACCGACGTAGACGCGGCATTCGTCGGCGACACCTTTGCTCCCGAGCTCGACAGTGCCTGGCGGGTGGCCGCCAGGGAGCCGGCGTCGGGTTGGGAGCGGTCGAGCACCGGCCTGAACTACCGGATCACGACATATGAGAAGGCGCTCAAAACGCCTTGCGCGATACCGTCATAGACATGGAGCGGCCCTTCGGAAGCGTCCTCACGGCGATGGTGACGCCATTCACCACCGATGGCGCGCTCGACCTCGAGGGCGCTCAGCGACTCGCCACCCGGCTGGTCGACGGCGGCAACGACGGCCTAGTGATCAGTGGCACCACCGGTGAGTCGCCGACCACCTCCGACGAGGAGAAGGATCGGTTGCTTCGAGCGGTCATCGAGGCGGTGGGCGAGCGGGCGAGCGTGATCGCGGGGGTCGGCACCTTCGACACCGCCCACACCATCGAGGCGGCGCGGCACGCCGAGAAGGCGGGCGCGGCCGGCGTACTGGTGGTGACGCCCTACTACAGCAAGCCGCCGCAGGAAGGGCTGGTCGCGCACTTCACGGCCGCGGCAGACGCCACCGATCTGCCGGTGATGCTCTATGACATCCCCAGTCGCAGTGGCACCAAGATCGCTCTCGACACGATGTTGCGGCTCGCGGAGCATCCGAAGATCGTCGCCGTCAAGGACGCCACCGGCGACATCGCCACAACGACCGAGATTCTCGCCGCGACCGACCTCGCCTACTACTCCGGCGATGACATCGCGACGCTGCCACTACTCGCGATCGGTGCCGTTGGTGTCGTCAGCGTCGTGGCTCACGTCTGCACCCGCCACTACGTCGAGATGGTTGCCGCAGTCGATGCCGGGAACCTCGCCGAGGCGCGGCGACTGAACGCAGAGGTGCTTCCCGCCGTCATCGCGATCATGACCCGGACCCAGGGCGCGATCATGGCGAAGGCAGCACTCGAACTGACCGGCGTACTCGCCAACCGGACCACCCGGCCGCCACTCGTCGACGCGACCGCCGCCCAGGTCGACGAACTTCGCAACGACCTTCGGAGGGTCGCCGGGCTTCTCCCATGAGCCATCCGCATCCGGATCTCGGCGCTCCTCCGCCCCTATCCAACAACGGCCTGCGCATCGTCGCGCTCGGCGGCATCGGCGAGATCGGTCGGAACATGACCGTGTTCGAAAGCGCTGGCCGGCTGCTGATCGTCGACTGCGGGGTGCTGTTCCCCGAGACCGAGCAGCCCGGGGTCGATCTCATCCTTCCGGACTTCTCCTACCTTCAGGATCGCTGGGACGATCTCGACGCCGTCGTCCTCACCCACGGCCACGAGGATCACATCGGTGCCGTCCCCTACCTGCTGCGCGAGAAGCCCGACCTCCCCCTCGTCGGCTCCCGGCTGACCCTCGCTCTGGTCGAGGGCAAGCTGCGCGAGCATCGCATCGAGCCGTTCACCCTCGAGGTGGCAGAAGGTACGACGGAGCGACTGGGACCCTTCGAGTGCGAGTTCTTCGCGGTCAACCACTCGATCCCAGACGCCCTCGGTCTCGCGATCCGGACCTCGGCCGGCACCGTCCTGCATACCGGCGACTTCAAGATGGACCAGCTTCCGCTCGACGGTCGCATCACAGACCTCGGCGGTTGGGCGCGGCTCGGTCGCGATGGCGTCGACCTGCTGATGAGTGACTCGACGAACGCCGAGGTGCCCGGGTTCGTGACGCCTGAGCGCGAGATCGGTCCGGTGCTCGACGATGTGTTCCGCGGGGCATCTCGCCGGATCATCGTGGCCTGCTTCGCCTCGCACATCCATCGGGTCCAGCAGGTGCTCGAGGCCGCCCAGGCACATCATCGGCGGGTCGCGTTCATCGGCCGCTCGATGGTCCGCAACATGGGGATCGCCCGCGAGTTGGGCTACCTGTCGATCCCGCCCGGCTTGGTCGCCGACCTGGGTGAGATCGAGGGGCTTCCGCCGGAGCAGGTCGTGCTGATCTCGACCGGCTCGCAGGGCGAGCCGATGTCGGCGCTGTCGCGGATGGCGAACCATGACCACCGCCAGGTCCGGGTGGAGCCAGGTGACACGGTCGTTCTGGCGTCATCGCTGGTGCCGGGAAACGAGAGCGCGGTGTTCCGCGTCATCAACGGTCTGAATCGGCTCGGCGCCAACGTCATTCACAAGGAGACCGCTCTGGTGCACGTCTCCGGCCACGCGCCGGCCGGGGAGCTGCTTTACGTCCTGAACATGACCCGGCCGTCGAACGTCATGCCGATCCACGGGGAGTGGCGCCATCTGCGGGCTCATGCCGAGCTTGCGGTGGCCAGCGGAGTACCGCGCGAGAACGTCGTCCTGGCGGACGACGGGGTGGTCGTCGACCTCGTCGACGGTCGCGCGCGAGTGGTCGGTGCGATCCCTGCCGGCTACGTCTACGTCGACGGCAGTGGCGTCGGCGACGTGGGCGAGCAGTCCCTGAAGGACAGGCTGATCCTCGGCGGGGACGGCTTCGTCACGATCGTGGTGGTCGTCGACTCAGTGACCGGGAAGGTTGCGGCGCCGCCGGAGATCTTCGCGAGGGGCTTCTCGGAGGATCCGGCCGCCTTCGACGGCGTGCTGCCGCTGGTCGAGGAATCCCTCGCCGCAGCCGGCCGCGAGGGTGCCAGCGACCGACACGAGCTGCAGCAGCGGGTCCGCAGGGTGGTGGGCAAGTGGGTCAGCGACACCTACCGGCGCCGCCCGATGATCATCCCGGTCGTCCTGGAGGTCTGACGTCCGCTCCGGACTGGCAGCGGTTGTTCCCCCGATTGCGTCCAGCTGGTGCGCGAGGACCCCGGGGGACGCGATCATCCTGATCGGCAGCCGATCGGCATGCTCAGCGTGGCTCATGTGACTGGTGTGACGAAAGGGTTATTGTCAGCGGGTGGCAGCAACGAAGGCTCCCGCACGCCCACGTGCGGCTTCCCCGAGTCGTAACTCGTCGACGGGTACGTCGAGGGCGAGGTCGAGTTCCGCGCGGTCTCGCACGACCACCCGCAAGCCGCCCGCCCGTCGCACCCCCGCCCGTCGTCCCCCGGCGCGGCGTTCGGGCAGCCGTCGTCCGGCGTCGCGACGACCGAGCCTGCTCGGTGGGCTGATCCGCGCGATCGGACGACTGTTCACCGGGCTGTGGATGCTACTGGCCCACGCCCTCGGAGGCATCGCGCGTTCGGTCGGCGGCGGGGCCCGCGACCTCGACCCGGTGCTGCGTCGCGACGGGGCCGGGCTCGCGGCGATCGCCACGGCACTCGTGGTGGCGGTCGGCGCCTGGGCCGATGCGGCCGGTCCGTTCGGGCACGGGCTGACGCACCTCATCCGAACCTTTATCGGCTCCGGTGCGATGGTGCTTCCGATCGCGCTTGTTTGTGGCGCCTGGCGACTGCTGCGCCGGCCGGCTCCCGACGCCCCCCGCGGCCGAGTCGTCATCGGCTGGATCGCAGTGGCGGTGGGCTACCTCGGCATCCTCGACCTGATTCATGGCGACCCGTCCGGCGCAGCCGCGCGCCGCGGCGCTGGCGGGGTACTCGGTGTGCTCGCCGGGTCACCGTTGGGCACCGCGTTGACGGCGTACCTCGCTGTGCCGGTACTCGCTCTCGTCGCCCTGTTCGGTCTCCTGGTCATCTCCGGCACACCGCTGTATGCCGTACCCGAGAAGATTCGCTCGCTTCGCCGCGCACCGGAGCCAGCCGCGGCGCAGGCGCCGGCGCTCGAGGAAGGCATGCTTGCGACCGAGCCGATCAAGCGAGGCCGTCGAAAGCACGCTTCGGTGGCCTCGACCAGTGATGACGCACCGTTTGCAGCCTCTCCGGTCCTGAGCCAGGACCCGCCGGCGACGCCGGAGGCCGAGTCCTCGCGCGAGCCCGACAGCACCCCGACGCGGGTCATCACGCTTCCCGATGTCGCCGCGGCGTCACCGACCCAGACGGCGCAGCTCACTCTCGGCGAAGGTACCTATCAGCTGCCGCCTCCCAGCCTGTTGAAGGAAGGCAGCGCGCCCAAAGCGCGCAGCAAGGTCAACGACGCGGTCATCGAGGCGCTCACCCAGGTCCTCGCCGAGTTCGCGGTTGATGCGTCGGTCACTGGTTTCAGCCGTGGCCCGACGGTGACCCGCTATGAGGTCGAGCTCGGGCCGGCCGTGAAGGTCGAGCGGATCAAGGCGCTTCAGCGCAACATCGCGTACGCCGTGAAGAGCCCCGACGTGCGGATCATCGACGTGATTCCGGGCAAGTCCGCGATCGGCATCGAGATACCCAACACGGACCGTGAAACTGTCAGCCTCGGCGACGTACTTCGCGCGCCGGTCGCGTCCCGCGACCATCACCCGTTGGTGGTTGCCCTGGGCAAGGACGTCGAGGGCCGGTTCATCGCGGCGAACCTCGCGAAGATGCCGCACGTGTTGATCGCCGGGGCGACCGGCGCCGGTAAGAGCACCTGCATCAACGCGCTGATCACCTCGGTTTTGGCTCGAGCCACGCCTGAAGAGGTCCGGCTAGTGCTCATCGACCCGAAGCGGGTGGAGCTGTCGCACTACCAGGGAATCCCGCACCTCATCACGCCCATCATCACGAACCCCAAGAAGGCCGCCGAGGCGCTGACCTGGGTCGTGCGCGAGATGGAGATGCGCTACGACGACATGGAGGCGGCCGGCGTCCGCCACATCGACGACTACAACGCCAAGTTGAAGGCCGGCAAGCTGACGACACCACCCGGAAGCGATCGGGTGTTCGCGTCGTACCCCTATCTGCTGGTGATCGTCGATGAGCTCGCCGACCTGATGATGGTTGCGCCTCGCGACGTCGAGGACGCCGTCGTCCGGATCACGCAACTCGCACGTGCTGCCGGAATCCACCTCGTGCTTGCGACCCAGCGGCCGAGCGTCGACGTGGTGACCGGCCTCATCAAGGCGAACGTTCCGAGCCGACTCGCCTTCGCGACCGCGAGCCTCGCGGACTCTCGAGTCATTCTCGACCAGCCCGGCGCCGAGAAGCTGGTCGGCGGCGGTGACGCGCTGTTCCTGCCCATGGGGGAGAGCAAGCCGATGCGGCTGCAGGGCGCTTATGTCTGCGACGCCGAGATCGACGCCGTGGTCGGACACTGCAAGAAGCAGCGCGAACCCGTCTATCGCGAGGACGTCTCGGCAGGTGCGGTCAGCAAGCGCGATCCGGACGAGGACGTCGGCGATGATCTCGACCTGCTCTGCCAGGCGATCGAACTGGTCGTGACCACGCAGTTCGGCTCGACGTCGATGCTGCAACGCAAGCTGCGGGTCGGCTTCGCGAAAGCCGGACGGCTCATGGACCTGATGGAAAGCCGGGGCGTGGTCGGACCCAGCGAGGGTTCGAAGGCGCGCGACGTGCTGGTGCGACCCGAGGAGATGGAAGCGATCATCGATACCCTCAGGGGCGACGCTTAACCGTCGAAATCCGCCCTTTGCCGTTTAGTTTTCAGCGGTTCTAAACTTGGCTGTTGTCCCTCCCGCTCTATGAAGGCCGGTCTCGTGTCCGTCGGCGAAACCCTTTCCCGCGCCCGACGTAGCCGGGGTCTGTCGATCGCTGACGTCAGCGCCGACACCCGCATCCGGTCGTCACTGATCGGCGCGATCGAGGCCGACGAGTTCGATCCGTGCGGCGGCACGGTCTACGCCCGGGGTCACATCCGCAGCATTGCTCGGGTGGTGGGAGTCGACCCGGAGCCGCTGATCGCGGAATTCGACGAGGTCTACCACGTCGAGCGGCCCTCGGTCGCGGTCTCCGCCGACGCCCAGCCGACCGACCCCGAACTGGTGGCGCGCAGCGAGCGGCACCGGCCGAACTGGAACGTTGCGATCGGCCTCGCGCTCGTCGCGATCTGTGCGCTGGCGCTCGCCGGCCTGGTGACCAATCAGGGGCACGGCAAGGGCGCCAACGGCGGCCAGACGGACCTCGCGAGCCAGCATCACCACCCGAACGCGAACCGGTCGCCGGCGGCGCCGCCGCCATCGACTGTCGCGCAGCTCCCGACCCAGCGGGCGAGCATGCTGATCCGGGTGCTCAGCGGGCAGACCTGGCTGTCGATCAAGACCAGGAGCGGCGGCGTGCTCTTCGAGGGTCTCCTCCCGGCCGGCCAGCACAAGATGTTCACCAACAAGCACGGCTTGAGCTTCATCATCGGCAACGCTCCCGCGGTCGACGTCGTCGTGAACGGGCATGACATCGGCTCACCCCCGTCGTCGGGCAGCGTGTCCAAGGGCAACGTCACACCCGGCGCCGACACCATCCAGCTCGCCTGATCCGACCCTTGGGCCCGACCCGCCCGCCCATTAGCCTTGGCGGGTGCCCCGGTCGGTCGCTCTCGTCACGCTGGGCTGTGCGCGTAACGAGGTCGACTCGGAGGAGCTCGCAGCGCGGCTCGCCACCGCCGGCTGGCGACTGACCGACGACGCCGACACCGCCGATGCGGTCATGGTCAACACATGCGGCTTCGTCGAGGCCGCGAAGCGGGACAGCATCGACACGTTGCTCAACGCTGCGGACGACGGTCGCCCCGTCGTCGCTGTCGGCTGCCTCGCCGAGCGGTACGGCGAGACGCTCGCCAAGGAGCTTCCGGAGATTGCGGTGCTCGGCTTCGACGACTACGCCGCGATCAGCGAACGGCTCGACGATGTCGTCGCGGGCCGACCACTCGTCCCACACACCCCGCGGGATCGGCGCACGATGCTCCCGATCACTCCGACCCAGCGGCCGGCCGAAGTCGGCGACCTCGGGATTCCAGGGCATGCGGGTGGTCCGCGAACGGTCCTTCGGCGGCGGTTGACCGCTGACCCGGTCGCTCCGCTGAAGCTTGCCTCCGGCTGCGATCGCCGTTGTGCGTTCTGCGCGATCCCGTCGTTCCGAGGCGCGTTCGTCTCACGTCCCCCGGACGACATCGTCAATGAGGCCCACTGGCTTGCTGACCACGGGGCGCGCGAGCTGTTCCTGGTAAGTGAGAACTCCACCTCCTACGGCAAGGACCTCGGCAATCTCCGGCTGCTCGAGGAGCTGCTTCCCCGCCTCGCCGCCGTACCCGGTATCGCACGGGTGCGGGTGTCCTACCTGCAACCCGCCGAGCTGCGGCCGTCGCTGGTTGATGCGCTCTGTCGGGGCGGTGGGGTCGCGGCGTACTTCGACTTGTCCTTCCAGCATGCGAGCGAATCGGTGTTGAGACGGATGCGGCGGTTCGGGAGCACCGAGCGCTTCCTGGACCTGCTCGAGACGATTCGCGCCGCCGCTCCAGCGGCCGGCGTCCGCAGCAATGTCATCGTCGGGTTCCCCGGCGAGACCGAAGCTGATGTCGACGAGCTCGAACGGTTCCTGACCGGCGCCCGACTTGATGCGATCGGCGTCTTCGGGTACTCCGACGAGGACGGCACGGAGGCCGCCGACCTGCCCGGCAAGATCGACCCGGCTGCCGTCGCCGATCGGGTCGGGCGGATCACGTCGCTGGCCGAGGAGTTGACCGCCCAGCGAGCGGAGGAGCGGGTCGGCGAGGTCGCGGAAGTGCTGATCGAGTCCGCCGCTGACGGCATCGTCGAGGGTCGGGCAGCACATCAGGCACCGGAGGTCGACGGCTCGGTGACGCTGCGGTCGGCTGAAGCGGTCACAGTTGGTGATCTGGTGCCGTGCCGGGTCATCGAGTCAGCCGGCGTCGACCTGGTGGCGGAACCGGCATGAACGCGGAACCGGTATGAAGGCAGCGGGGGAGCCGGGCCCCAGCGGTGTGCCGGGCCTGCCGGCGACGCTGCCCCGAATCCATCCGCCGCAGCCCAAACCGGACCAGATGGGCGACCCGGTCAGTGGTGCCTCGGTGGTCAACCCGGCGAACGGGCTGACCCTGCTCAGGCTGCTGCTGGTGCCGGTTTTCATCGTGCTGCTCCTGGCGCACGGCGGTCACTCCGACGGGTGGCGGGTGTGCGCTTTCGTGGCCTTCGCCCTCGCCTGCATCACGGATCTGGTCGATGGTGATCTCGCCCGGCGCCACAACCTGGTTACCGATGCGGGAAAGATCGCCGACCCGATCGCCGACAAGGCCTTGACCGGTGCCGCGCTCCTCAGCCTCGCCGCGCTCGGTGATCTCCCCTGGTGGGTGACCGTCGTGATCTTGGCGCGGGAGCTCGGGATCACCGGCCTACGGGTGTTCGTGATTCGTCACGGTGTGATCCCGGCCAGTCGTGGTGGCAAGGCAAAGACGCTGGTGCAGAACATCGCGATCGGCCTGTACCTGTTGCCACTCACGGGGGGATTGGCGGCCGCCCGGTTCTGGATGATGGGCATTGCAGTCGTGCTCACCGTCGTGACCGGGGTCGACTACGTGTCCAAGGCGGTGACGGTACGACGGACCAGCGAACGGACGGCGCTGAAGCGGCTGCGCCGGCTGCAACGGCCATGACGTCAACCGCGATCGCGATCCATGACCGGTTGCGGGAGCGTGGCGAGACGGTAGCGACTGCCGAGTCACTCACGGCCGGAATGGTCGCTGCCGCGCTGACCGAGGTCGCGGGATCCTCGCTGACCTATCGCGGCGGCGTGGTGGTCTATGCGACCGAGTTGAAGGCGACGCTCGCCGGCGTACCGGCCGATCTGTTGGCCGAGCGAGGGCCAGTTGATCCGCAGGTGGCGGCAGCGATGGCGGCTGGCGTCCTCGAGCGGGTCGGTGCGGACTGGGGACTGGCGTTGACGGGTGTGGCGGGTCCGGATCCGCAGGACCACAAGCCGGTTGGTCTGGTGTACATCGCAATTGCCGGTCCCGAATCCGTCGCCGAGATCCACCAGCTGCAGCTGTCCGGAGACCGCGCTGCGATCCGGGCCGGCGCCCGCGACGAGGCGTTGGCGCAATTGCTCGTCGCAGTCTCAGCCGATCGGTAGCGGCGCCAGACTCGGTCGAGTAACTTGGATGGATGCCGCTGCTTCGTCGCCTGCTCGGTGAGGTCCTTCGTCGCCACCGCCTGCGGCAGTCCCGGACCCTTCGGGACGTCAGCAGTGCGGCAGGTGTATCGCTCGGGTACCTCTCCGAGGTCGAGCGAGGCCGCAAGGAAGCGTCGAGTGAACTGCTCGCCGCGATCTGCACCGCTCTCGAGGTGTCGCTGTCGGAGGTGTTGCGCGAGGTCAGCGACGACCTGGCACGGGAGGAGCGCAAGGTGCGGCTCGCCCCAGTCGGGTTCGCCGCGATCGGTGCGCCGGCTCGGTTTATACCGAGCCCGCTGGTGCCATCGCTCGGAGTGCGGCCAGTCGCCGGCATTCCGCCGCGGACCCCGTCGCGCAGCGAACGGCCGGCTTCGCCGGTCGCGCAGCTTGCCGCTGCGGGCCCGCTGCCTGTCGCCGCCGCCTGACATGACCCACCCGCAGTCGGTCTCCGCGCACCATGCGTCCGCGGCACCCATTCGGGAACGAGGGGTGCACAGCCGCGCCGGCAACGCAATGGCCCGGACCCGATCGGCCGTGCTGGACGGCGCCTCGCGCGCTGTTGAGAAGCACGGTGCGCGTAAGGCGACGATGGCCGACATCGCCGCCCTCGCCGGAATCGCGAAGGGCACGCTCTATAACCACTTCCGTGCGAAAGAGGCGGTGTACGCCGCGGCGCTCGACGCTGGCATTCGGAGTCTGACGGCCGAGTGCACCGCCGCCGCGAATGAGGACCTGGCCGAAGCGCTGGCGCTGGCGGCCGAACGCATCGGCAGCCACCCGGCGCTGCGGCGCGTCGCGGCGGACGAGCCAGCGACGTTGGCGACGCTGATGACGCCGACCGACATGCCGTTGTGGGGGCTGGCCCGCTCGTCGGTGCGGGATGTGATGGTCGCGGCCGGTGTCGCGACCAGCTCGACCAGCATCGACACGGTGCTGCGATGGCTGGTCAGCTTCATCGCGGCACCCGCGGTCGACGCGGCCGCTCAAGCCGGATTGGTAGCGACTGCCGTCGGCGCCGGGCCGGCCTGACAGCTCGGGCACCAAAAGCAGACCCGATCCTGGGGCGGTTCGCCCTGCATCGCTCGGCGGATCGTGGTGCCGCACCGCCGGCACTCGCGCCCGGCACGGTCGTAGACCCAGTGCTCCTCGCCGCGGCGAAGGCTCCCGGTGGTGACCTGCTGCACATGGTGCCGGTTGGCGAGCATCAGCTGCCGGGCCAGTGCGACCGTTCGCTCGAGCTTGGCCACCTCGCCGACCGAGGTCCAAGGCGTCACACCCATGAGGAACAGCGTCTCGACTTTGTAGAGGTTTCCGATGCCGGCGAGGTTGCGCTGGTCGAGAAGGGCTTCGCCGATCGCGCGATCGGGCTGGTCGGCCAGCCGGCGCACCGCCTCGCTCTGGTCCCAGTCCGGGCCGAGCAGGTCAGGACCGAGGTGCCCGACCAGCCGGGCCTCGTCGCGGGTGTCGACGAGGTCGATGACCGGGATCCGGAAGCCGACCGCTCGCATCGTGTCAGTGCCGAGCACGATCCGAATCTCGTGGCCCGGACCACCGGACCATCGCGCCCCAGCCGGGAAGACCCGCCACGACCCGGTCATCTTGAAATGCGTGTGAAGCGTCAGCCCACCCTCGACTCTGGTCAGCATGTGCTTTCCCCGCGGCACGACCTCGAGCACTCGCCGGCCGGTGAGGTCGGCAGTCGCCAGGCGTGGCACGCGGAAGTCGCTCGCGGTCAGCAGCTCACCGAACAGCGCATCGTGCATGTGCTTGGCCGACCGCCAGACGGTGTCGCCTTCGGGCACGTGCGTCAGCTCCGCAGCCGAAGCCCACGCGGGGTCGGGTGGAAGCCCGCCGCTTCGAGTGCCTCGGCGAGCGGTGAGTGCGCAACGGCGGCACCGTCGGCGCGCTCGACCGACAGCCGGCCGAGCATGCCGTCACGCACGGCAAGAGCGAGAGCGTCCGCGGCGGGCTGCACGACGTCGGTGTCGTCGGACCATGACAGCAATGACTTGCCGCCTCTTTCGACGTAGAGACAGAGCTCACCGTTGACCAGTACGACGAGCGCGCCGGCCTTGCGCCCGGGACGATGGGTTCCCGGATGCTCCGGCCAGGGCAGCGCTGCGCCGAAGGCGTTCGCCGGGTCAGTGGCGGCGAGCACCAATGCTCCGCTGTCGGCCGGCAGGCTGCGCATCCGGTCGACAGCGGCCGGGATCGCGAACTGCAGGCCGCCGAGCCCTTCGACGAAGTAGCCGCGCCGACAGCGACCGCTCTGCTCGAAGGCCTTCAACATCGGGTACGTCGCGGCGTATCCCGCGCCGAGTCGTTCGGCGACGACCGCACCGCGCGTCACGATGCCATGGCGATCGAGCAGCGCTTCCGCCTGTGCGTGGCCGCTTCGGGTCCGGTCGAGGTCTCGCGCGGGCAGCGCCGACCAGCGGCCGGTGACGGTCGGAGCAGCCGTCCGCGGTGGAATGCCGAGCCGGCCGGGTCGGCCCGGCCGGACTCTGCGGCTGTGGCTACGCCGTTGGCCGGACCCGGCCAGAAGTGATCGCAGTGGCGCGAGCGTGTCGTTGGTCAGATGACCGCTCCAGACCAGATCCCACAGCGCGCTGGTCAGGCTCTTGTCGTCGATGCCGTCGGGGCCGTCGATGCCGTCGAGGCGCTCGCTGATCGCCCGGAAGAACAGCGCTCCGCCGCCGGCCAGCAGGTCGAGGATGCACTGCTGGGTCGAGGTGAGCGAATCGGCGTCCGGCTCCGGGATCAGCATCGGTGCCGCGTCGGCGAGCGCGAGCGTGATCCACCCGTCGTTTCCTGGCAGCCCACCTTGCCCGGCCCAGATCACCTCGCCGCTCGCCGTGAGCTCGTCGAGCTGGGCGGGCGAGTAGCCGGTCACCCGGCTCGGGAGGATCACAGTCTCGAGCATCGAGGCGGGCACGGCAGCACCGCCGAGCTGCTCGATTGCTCGGCCGAGGGCATCCATGCCCCGTCCGGCGTGAGGGCCGACGCCTTGCCACGCCGGCAGGAACCGGGCGAGCGCAGCGGGCGGCGAAGGCTCGATCTCGTCGCGCAGCTTCGCCATGGACCGGCGCCGCAGCGACCGCAGCACCTCGGCGTCGCACCACTCGAGCCCGACCCCGCCGGGACGGAACTCGCCCCGGACCAGGCGCCCGGTCGCCAGCATTGCGTGCAACGCGGCATCGACCACCGCCGGTCCGAGACCGAATCGCTCCGCAACCTCGGCGGTGTGGAAGGGCCCATGTCTGCGGGCGTAGCGGGAGAGCAGGTCGCCGAGCGGATCCGCGACCGGCTCGAGGAAGGCCTCGGGTAGGCCGACCGGCAGCGGGGCGCCCAGTGCGTCGCGCACCCGCGCCGAGTCCTCGACTGCCAGCCAGCGTTCTTCGCCGGCGATGCGCGGCCGGATGGCGCGGCGTCGCTCCTCGAGCGACGCGAGCATCGTCGGTGTGGCGCCGCGCGCAATCAGCTCGTCGGTGCGCAGGTCGCCGAGGACCCGCAGCGCGTCAGCGACTGCTTCCTCGTCGAGCAGTCGACGCTGCGGCGTGAGCCAGGCCAGCTCGGCCTCGATCTCCTCGACCGAGGTGGGGTCTAACAGTTCGCGAAGCTCCGCCGTACCAACAAGCTCGGCGAGCAGCGTGGCGTCGAGTGCCAGCGCCGCGGCGCGGCGTTCGGCGAGGGGTTGGTCGCCCTCGTACATGAAGGCGCCGATGTAGTCGAACAGCAGCGATCGCGAGTACGGGGACGGCGCCGCCGTCTCGACGTCGACGATCCGCACTTCCCGACCGGCGATCTGGCGCATCAACCCGACCAGCCCGGGCAGATCGAAGACGTCCTGGAGGCATTCCCGAACCGCCTCGAGGACGACCGGGAACGTGCCGTACTGACTGGCGACCGACAGCAGCTGCGACGAGCGTTGCCGTTGCTGCCACAGCGGGGCGCGGCGGCCGGGCGTGCGGGTCGGCAGGAGCAGCGACCGGGCGGCGCACTCGCGGAACCGGGACGCGAACAGGGCGGACGACCCGATCTCCCGGGTCACGATCGCCTCGACCTCGTCGGCGTCGAGCAGCGCGATGTCGGCGGGCGGCGGCTCGTCGGTGTCGGGAAGCCGGATCACGATCCCGTCGTCGGCATGCATGACCTGAGCGTCGAGGCCGCTTCGTTCGCGCAGCAGGCATTGCAATGCCAGACCCCACGGCGCGTGCACGCGAGCGCCGAAAGGTGAGTGAACGACGACCCGCCAGTCACCGAGCTCGTCACGAAATCGCTCGACGACGATGGTGCGGTCATCCGGGAGCGCGCCGGTGGCCGCTCGTTGCTCGCGCAGATAGGCGATCGTGTTGGCGGCCGCCCATTCGTCGAGGCCGATCGCGCGGAGCCGAGTGGTTGCGGACTCGTCGTCGACCCGGCCAAGCTCGCGCACGAAACTTCCCATCGCCCGGCCCAGCTCGACCGGTCGCCCGAGCGCGTCGCCGTGCCAGAACGGCAGCCGGCCCGGCATGCCGGGCGCCGGGGAGACCATTACCCGGTCATGGGTGATGTCCTCGATCCGCCAGCTGGTCGAGCCGAGGGTGAACACCTCACCGACCCGGGACTCGTAGACCATCTCCTCGTCGAGCTCGCCGACGCGAGTGTTGGCGCCGACCAGGTAAACCGCGAATAATCCCCGGTCCGGGATCGTGCCGCCGCTGGTGACGGCGAGGCGCTGCGCGCCGGGGCGGGCGGTGAGGGTGTCGGTCGTGCGGTCCCAGACGATGCGAGGCCGCAACTCCGCGAAGTCGTCGCTGGGGTAGCGGCCGGCCAGCATGTCGAGGGTGGCGTTGAGGGCCGAGTCGGGAAGGGTGGCGAATGGCGCTGCTCGTCGTACCACGCCGGCGATGTCCGCGACGCTCCAGTCATCCATCGCAATCATTGCGACGATCTGTTGGGCGAGTACGTCGAGCGGATTGCGCGGTGCCGCAATCGCTTCGATCTCGCCGGCTTGCATGCGTTGGGCGACAACGGCGCTGGCGAGCAGGTCACCGCGATGCTTCGGGAACATCACGCCCTCGCTGACCGCGCCGACCTGATGACCGGCCCGACCGACCCGTTGCAGGCCGTTGGCCACAGAAGGCGGTGACTCGACCTGGATGACCAGGTCGACCGCACCCATGTCGATGCCGAGCTCGAGGCTGGAGGTGGCGACGACGCAGGGCAGCTCGCCACGCTTCAGCGCCTCCTCGGTGATTGCGCGCTGCTCGCGGCTGACGCTGCCGTGATGGGCCCGCGCGATCTCGATCTCGCGACCGGCATGGTCGCTGGCGAGCTCGTTGAGCCGGCCGGTGAGTCGCTCGGCAAGTCGGCGTGAGTTGGCGAAGACGATCGTGGACGAGTGGCTGTCGATCAGGCCAGCGATCCGCTCGTCGACTGCGGGCCAGATGCTGTTGGTGTCGGTCTGCGGTTCGGTCATGTCCTCGACCGGCACCACGACGTCGAGTGCGATGGTCTTGGCGGCAGGCGGCTGGACGACCGTCACCGGTCGGGCGAAGGCCAGGAACATCGCCACCTCGTCCACCGGGCGAACCGTGGCTGAGAGGCCGATTCGCTGTGCCGGAGCCTCCAGGCGGGAGTCGAGGCGTTCCAAGGTGACCGCGAGATGAGCGCCGCGTTTGGTGCCCGCGACGGCGTGGACCTCATCGACGATGACGGTCTCGACGCCCTCGAGCGACTCGCGAGCCTTGCTGGTCAGCAACAGATATAACGACTCCGGTGTCGTGATCAGGATGTCCGCCGGAGTGCGGGCGAACGCCCGACGCTCGTCGGCGGGTGTGTCGCCGGTGCGCATCGCGACCGAGACCTCGCTGATGTCGAGACCGAGTCGGTGGGCGGCGTGACGGATCCCCGCAAGCGGAGCGCGGAGGTTGCGCTCGACGTCGACCGCAAGAGCCTTCAGCGGGCTGACGTAGACGACACGGCATCGCTTTCCGGGGTCCTTCGGCCGCGGCGTGGTCGTCAGCCGGTCGAGAGCGTGCAGGAATGCCGCGAGCGTCTTGCCGGAGCCGGTCGGTGCGATGACCAGCGAGTGAGCGCCGCTGCTGATCGCCTGCCACGCCCCGCCTTGGGCCGGGGTGGCGGCGGCGAAGGACGTCTCGAACCAGGCCCGGGTCGCCGGGGAGAAGCCGGCGAGGGGATCGGTCGTCGTCACCGCTCCATTCTTGTCGCTGCCTACGACAGCCGACTTCGGGTGTCGTCGCTCGCTACAGTGCCGGCGTGACCGCGGCCGACATCGACGCCTACCTCGCTCGCCTCGACGAGCCGCACGGCTCGACCCTGGGTGAGGTACGGCGACGCGTCGTTGCCCTGCTGCCGCAGGCGGAACAGGTGATCTCTTACCAGGTGCCCGGCTTCAGGGTGGAGGGAAAGATGATCGCCGGGCTGGCGGCGTTCACTCGTCACCTGAGCTACCTCCCGCACAGCGGTTCGGTCCTTCCCGCCCTCGCGGATGAGCTCGCCGGATACCAGGGCACCAAGAGCGCGCTGCACTTTCCGGTCGACGAACCGCTGCCGGTCGAGTTGATTCGCCGGCTCCTTCAGGTGCGACTCGATCAGGCCGGTCTCAGCGACGCCGTGAGGCTCGGCGAGCGGAGTCCCTCACTGTCGTCGGTGACCCGGGACAGCCCGGTATGGCGGGCAGATCCGCTCGCCTGGCGGCGGATTGGTT
The DNA here is from genome assembly GCA_025980465.1 of Frankiales bacterium. Lineage (GTDB taxonomy): Bacteria > Actinomycetota > Actinomycetes > JAFAQI01 > JAFAQI01 > JAICXJ01. The sequence continues at coordinate 33,277 of JAICXJ010000014.1, forward strand.
CGTCGTCCAGGCCGGCAGGAAGTCCGTGGTCACGGCCTCGACCATCGGGCGCCATGGGCATCGGGATGACAACGGTGGAAGGTGCCGTGCGCCGTTGCGCGCGGTCTTACCGGGCAGGGACGACCCTCGGAGCAGTACCTCGTGGGCTGGTCACGTGACTTCGTGACCGTCACTGCGCGGTGAACAGCCGGTGCCCGCGGTGGCGGCGGCGATTAGTTTGAACCGGTGCGGATGACGGAGTTCTGGGAGCGAATGCGCGAGCAGTTCGGTCCGTCGTACGCCGATGCGGTCGCTCGCGACCAGGTGCTGTCGAAGCTTGCCGGCCGCAGCGCGGTCCAGGCGCTGGAGGACGGCGAGAACCCACGAACGGTCTGGCTGGCGTTGTGCGAGCACTTCGAGATACCGGTTCGCGCCCGCCACTAGCCGGGGTCGCCCCCTCGCCACAGCGGTAGGTCCGGCGTGTCGGCTGGACTCGAACACCTGTTCGTATGATTGTGGATGGCACGCGACCGTCCCCAACCGGCTCTGCGCCGCCGATTCTGTCGGTACCAGGTCCTACGGTCGCCCGCATCGACAGCTTCGACCGAAAGGCGCGACATGGCAGAGCTCGACCGCGACAAGGCGCTTGCTGCGGCCCTGGGCCAGATCGAGCGACAGCACGGCAAGGGTGCGGTCATGCGGCTCGGTGACGAGACCCGGGCGCCGATTGACGTCATCCCGACCGGCTCGATCGCACTCGACGTCGCACTCGGCATCGGCGGCCTGCCGCGCGGCCGGATCGTGGAGATCTACGGGCCTGAGAGCTCCGGGAAGACGACCGTGGCCCTGCACGCGGTCGCGAATGCGCAGCGGGCCGGCGGAATTGCCGCCTTCATCGACGCGGAGCACGCCCTCGATCCGGAGTACGCCAAAGCACTCGGTGTCGACATCGACCAGCTCTTGGTCTCGCAACCCGACACCGGTGAGCAGGCGCTGGAGATCGCCGACATGCTGATCCGTTCCGGTGCGCTGGACATCCTGGTCATCGACTCGGTCGCTGCACTGGTGCCGAAGGCCGAGATCGAGGGCGAGATGGGCGACTCCCATGTCGGCCTGCAGGCCCGGCTGATGAGCCAGGCGCTGCGCAAGATCACCGGCGCGTTGTCGACCTCTGGTACGACGGCGATCTTCATCAACCAGCTTCGCGAAAAGATCGGCGTGTTCTTTGGCTGCCTGTCCTATGGCACGCGAGTCACCCTCGCCGACGGTACTCAGGAGAAGATCGGCAAGATCGTTAACCAGAAGCTCCCGGTCGAGGTGCTCTCCTACGATCCGGATCTTGGCAAGATCGTGCCGAAGAAGGTCGTCAACTGGTTCGACAACGGACCTACCGACCACTTCCTGCAGTTGACCGTCGCGCGGCCGAGTGGCACTGGGCGAGCCCAGCTCGGTCTTACCTCGAACCACCTGGTCCGCACACCGGGAGGCTGGCGGGAGGCCGGCGAGCTGATTCCCGGCGATCGGGTGATGCTGTCGCAGCCGCACCAGCTCAGCCAGTTTCAATGGGAGATCATCCTGGGTGGGCTGATGGGCGATGCCGCACTCTCGCCGACTCGCAACGGCCTCGGCACTCGGTTCCGGATGGGACCCGGCCCGAGGCAGCACGCCTACCTCGATTGGAAAGCGTCACTGTTCACCAACATCAAGCAGTGCCGCACGATGAATGCCGCTGGCGCTGCGTTCGTCGATCTGACTCCACTGCCGGAGCTCGCCGAGCTGCGCGAGGCTGTCTACTTCGGTGACGGCAAGAAGCACCTCAGCTGGGACTACCTGAAAGCGCTCACACCACTCTCGCTCGCAATCTGGGTGATGGACGATGGCTGCTTCACCCTTCGTTCGAAGGGCCTGCAGGAGCGCACCCGAGGCGGCAGTGGCCGCCTCGAGATCTGCGTCGACGCGATGAGCCCCGAGACGCGGCTGCGGCTTCAGGAGCACCTGGATGATCACTTCGGGTTGCCGAGCAAGCTCATGACCTGCGGCAAGAGGCGGCAGCAGGTGCTGCAGTTCAACACCGTGACAACGGCGAAGTTCCAGCAGTTGATTGCGCCGTACGTTCACCCATCGATGGAATACAAGTTGCTTGAGCGGTTCCGCGGTCAATTCGCGGTCACGCCGACGTTCGTCGAGCCGATGATGCATCCGGTGCCCGCGAAGGTGGTCGACATTCGGGTGAAGCCACCGACCCGATCGATGCACCGGTTCGACATCGAGGTCGAGGGTTCGCACAACTATCTCGCCGACGGCGTCATTGTGCACAACTCACCTGAAACAACGACGGGCGGCAAGGCGCTGAAGTTCTATGCATCGGTGCGGCTCGATGTACGACGGATCGAGACCTTGAAGGACGGCCAGGATGCGGTGGGAAACCGGACTCGCGTCAAGGTCGCGAAGAACAAGGTCTCGCCTCCTTTCAAACAGGCGGAGTTCGACATCTTGTATGGCCATGGCATCAGCCGCGAGGGCAGCCTGATCGACCTCGGTGTCGACCACGGCATCGTCCGCAAGGCCGGTGCTTGGTACACCTACGAGTCGGATCAGCTCGGTCAGGGCAAGGAGAACGCGCGCGGCTTCCTGCACGACAACCCTGACCTGGCCGATGAGATCGAGAAGAAGATCAAGGAGAAGCTCGGGATCGGACCGCGAGTTGACGCACCGACGGTCGACGCCGCCGACATCGACATCGATGCGCCGATCGACCTGACTGCCGACGTTCCGACTCCGGTCGAGTTCTGATCCGGACCGTTGATCGACGAGGGCCGTCATCCCGATCCGGAGCCGGATCCGGAATCGGTCGCCCGAACGATCGCGCTCCGGCTCCTCGAGCGAGCGCCACGGACCCGTAGCGAGCTCGCGACGGCGATGGCCCGACGCGGCGTACCGGGCGAGATCGTCGAGCGGGTCCTCGACCGTTACGGCGAGGTCGGGCTGATCGACGACGTGGCGTTCGCGGCGGCGTGGGTCCAGTCGCGGCATCGCGGCCGCGGTCTGGGCAAGCGCGCACTTGCGGCGGAGCTGCGGCGAAAGGGAATTGATGGAGAGGTGGCGGCGGAGGCCCTGTCGGCCGTGACCTCAGACGATGAGGAGGCCGCTGCCGTCGCCCTGGTACGGCGGCGGCTTCCCTCGTTGTCCGGGTTGTCCCGCGATGTCCAGACTCGTCGGCTGGTGGCGATGCTCAGCCGGAAGGGCTTCAGTGCATCCCTTGCCTATCAAGCGGTGAGGTCCGCTGTCGGCGCGGATGACGGGGTGTTGCCGTCGCTGTGACGGCGGCTTAGCCTCGAAGTCACGAAGGAGTAATCCAGCCGCAGAGCGGCGTCACTCGCCGTCCCGCGTTTGATTTGAGCGATGCACTAACGGGTTCCCTTCGGCATGCGCGGTTGCCCACGCGCGAGAGCGGAAGGGGTGCCTGACATGGCAATCCTGGTTGCCGTTTTGATCGTCGTCGCTGCGGCTATCGCCGTCCTCCTTGTCGTTGTCCTTCGCACCGTCACTCGCAACTCAGCGGCGCTTCAGCCGCCACCGTCGAACCCAGCCGCAGCCTTCGCCGGCGATGAGACCACCGAGCGGCGCGCCGATCTCGAGCGCCGACAGCAACGTCTCATCGAGTCCGAGCAGCGACTCGATGCTGAGGCGCGTCGCCTCGACGAACGGCAGCGGGCTCTCGCTGATGCCGAGCAGGGTCTCGCGCAGGCGCAGGAACAACTCGCCGCGCTGATGACCCAACACGAGCGAGAGCTCGAACGCGTCGCCGGTCTGACGGCCGCGGACGCAAAGAACGAGCTGGTCAGCTCGATCGAGGCGCAGGCAAAGCGCGACGCGGCACTGATCGTGCGTGACATCGAGACCACCGCCCGCGAGGAAGGCGAGATGCGCGCGCGGCGCATCGTCGTGGGCGCGATCCAGCGGGTCGCGAGCGAGCAGACCACCGAGTCAGTGGTGACCGTCCTTCACCTTCCGGCGGAGGACATGAAGGGCCGGATCATCGGCCGTGAGGGTCGCAACATCCGGGCCTTCGAGAGCATCACCGGCGTCAACCTCATCATCGACGACACCCCGGAAGCGGTCCTGCTGTCGTGCTTCGACCCGGTACGACGCGAGACCGGCCGGCTGACACTGGAGAAGCTGGTCCTCGATGGTCGGATTCATCCGCACCGCATCGAAGAGCAGCACGAGCGAAGCAAGGTCGAGATCGCAGCGCTGTGCCAGCGCGCCGGTGAGGATGCCGTTGTCGATGTCGGCATCGGGGAGATCCACCCCGAGCTCATCAAGCTGCTCGGCCAGCTGCGCTACCGCACCTCATATGGGCAGAACGTCCTCAAGCACCTGGTCGAATCGGCCCACCTCGCCGGCGTGATGGCCGCCGAGCTGCGCCTGGACGTGACGCTCAACAAGCGCTGCGCCTTCCTGCATGACATCGGCAAGGCGCTCACCCACGAGGTCCAGGGATCGCACGCCATCGTCGGAGCCGAGCTCGCCCGCAAGTACGGCGAGCCCGAGGAGGTCTGCCACGCGATCGAGGCGCACCACAACGAAGTCGAGGTTCGCACTGTCGAAGGCGTGTTGACCCAGTGCGCCGACGGCATCAGCGGCGGCCGTCCCGGCGCCCGTCGCGAGTCGCTCGAGCACTATGTTCAGCGGCTGGAGCGGATCGAGCGGATCGCTTCGACCCAGGTCGGCGTCGAGAAGGTCTACGCGATGCAGGCCGGCCGCGAGATCCGGGTGATGGTCAAACCCGAGGAGATTGACGACATCGGCGCCCAGGTCATCGCGCGTGATGTCGCGAAGCAGATCGAAGAGGAGCTGACCTACCCGGGCCAGATCAGGATCACGGTCGTGCGGGAGTCGCGCGCGATCGAGGTCGCCAAGTAGTAGAAATCGCCAGAGTAAGAAGGCCAGACGGTGAGCGTCCAACCCACGCCTACGGATATCGCCGACCGCTGGGTTGATTCGCGCGAGCGGGTGCGGGAGTTCGTCAGCGCGATCTCCGACGAGCAACTCGACAGCAACGTGCCAGGTACGCCGAAATGGTCGGTGATCGAGCTGATGGGCCACGTCGTGGGATCGCCGATCGACTTGGCGGCGGGAAAGTTCGACGGAGCGGGCGGCGAGGAGTGGACCCAGGCGCAGGTCGAGCAACGTCGCGGCCGCACCATCGGTGAGCTGGTCGAGGAGTGGGATGGCGCTGTCGACGCCATCACCACGAGGATCCGAGCCGGCGACATCCCCGCGCCGGTGAGCTACGACGTGATCACGCATGAACAGGACCTGCGTGGCGCCCTCGGCCTCGACCCGCTGCCCGACCCCACGTGCCTGACCTTCATCACCGATGGATTCGCGACTCGGTTCGAGCGGATAGTCGCGAAGACCGACCTGCCACCCGTTCAGCTCATCGACCCCGCTACTGGTTGGACTGCCGGCTCTGCGGGCGGCGTCGTCTGGACCGCCTCGCAGTTCGAGTTCTTCCGCAGCATGACCGGACGTCGCAGCATCACCCAGGTGGCCGCGATGGACTGGTCGGGCGACGCCGCGCCGTACCTGGGCGTCCTCTCGCCGTTCGGCGCACTACCGGAGATCGACATCACCGACTAGCGCCGGCTCCCAGGCCCGACCCGCTGCCCCCGATGAGGACGGGGCCTCGCGCGGTGTATGCATGGATGCGCATTGGACAATGATCATCGGGTCTTGCTGGCATGGCCGGCGTGCGTTGGATCGCTGTCGTTGCAACCGTTGTCGCCATTGCGGCGGCCGCGGCCGGGTGCAGCAGCTCAGGCAGCGGTAAAAATGCCTCGGGCCAGGTCGAGGTCGTCGCGGCCGAGAACTTCTGGGGCAACCTGGCGCAGCAAATCGGCGGAAGCCACGTCGTCGTCACCAGTCTGATCACCAACCCCAGTGCCGATCCGCACGAGTTCACCTCGAATGTCATCGACCAGCTCGACGTCTCGCACGCCGGTGTGGTCATCGTCAACGGCGCCGGATACGACGGCTTCATGTCGAAGTTGCTCTCGGCATCACCGTCCGCGCATCGACGGGTGGTGACCGTTGCCAACGTGTTGCACGTGGGCGGCAGCAACCCCAACCCGCACCTCTGGTACGACGTTGGCGGCCTGCGAGCCGTCGTCACTTCGATTCAGTCCGCACTTGCGGCGGTCGATCCTGCCCACGTCGCCGATTACCACCGGCGCCTCCAGCACACCCTGACGCGGCTGCAGCCCCTCGAGCGCGCAGTGGGCTCGCTTCGAGTGCGCTACGCCGGCACCCGGGTGGCCTACACCGAGCGGGTACCCGGGTACCTCCTCGCCACCGCTGGCCTGCAGGTCGTGACACCGCCCGGGTTCGCTCGCTCGATCGAGGACGGGACCGATCCGTCGTTCGCTGACACCGCGGCGATGCGCAACGTCATCACCCAGCACAAGGCCAAGGTCTTGCTCTACAACTCGCAGGCCGCCTCGCCGGTGGCGAAGCAGCTGCAATCACTGGCACGCGGCAATGGCATCCCCGTCGTCCCGGTGACCGAGACCATGCCGGTTGGTCAGACGTTCGAGTCCTGGCAGCTCGCCCAGGTCAACGCGCTCGCTGACGCATTGGGTAGCAGCGGGGCCGGCACGTGAGTGACGTCGCGCGGCTCGACGGTGTCGCAGCCGGCTACGGCAACCGGGTGCTCTGGCGCGACCTCGACCTGACGATCACCCCCGGCGAGTACCTCGCGGTGCTCGGCGGCAACGGCACCGGCAAGACGACGTTGCTGAAGTTGCTGCTCGGCGCGCTGCGTCCGCTGGCCGGTCAAGTCGCGGTGTTCGGCGAGTCGGCCAAGCGCGGCGACCGCCGGGTCGGATACGTGCCCCAGCACCAGGCGTTCGACCGCGACATGCCGGTACGCGGGATCGACCTCGTCGGGTTGGGAGCTTCGGGTCACCGGTTCGGTCCGCGCCGAATGCCGAAGTCGGTCGCCTCACGCGTCGCCGCGTCGATCAGCGCGGTCGGTGCCGGCGATTACGCAACCGCGCCGGTAGGGCTGCTCTCTGGCGGTGAGCAGCAGCGGTTGCGCATCGCCGGCGCCATCGTCGACGACCCGGCGCTGATCCTCGCCGACGAGCCGCTGTCGTCGCTCGATTTCTCCAGTCAGCGGCAGGTCGCCGACGTATTGGACGGCCGACGCCGCGAGGTCGGCTCGGCAGTGGTCGTCGTCACGCACGACATCAACCCAATGCTTCGGCATGTCGACCGGGTGCTCTACCTCGCGGCGGGCAAGTGGGCGTGCGGTACGCCGGAGGAGGTGCTGACCAGCGAACGGCTGACCGCTCTGTACGGCATCGAGATCGATGTCGTGCGGGTGCGCGACCACGTCGTGATCGTCGGTGCGCCGGACGAGCTCACCGGGCCGCATCACCACGCGGACGAAGGCGGCGGGCACTGATGTTCCTCACCTTGCTGCACCAGCACTTCGTCCAGATGTCGCTCGTTGCCGCGGCTGTAGCCGCAGTCGTCTCCGGAACGCTGTCACCACTCGTGATCGCCCGCGGCCAGGCGTTCTCGGTTCACGGCATCGCCGAGCTCGGTCTCACCGGCGCGGCCGGCGGCCTGCTCGCCGGCATCGACGCGCCCTCCGGCGCCTTGATCGGCTCCGCGAGCGTCGGCGCGCTGCTCGGCTTTCTCGGGTTGCGCGATCGGGATCGCGACGCCGCAACCGGCGTCGTACTTGCCGCCGGTCTCGGCCTCGGCGGGCTGTTTCTGTCGCGGCTCCACGCGTATGCGACGACGGGCTTCGGGCTGCTGTTCGGCTCGATCAGCTCGGTGTCCGACCACGAAGTGATCCTGCTCTGCTCGGTCGCCGGCGCGGTGCTGGTGGTCCTCGCGATCTGCTGGCGGCCGCTGTGGTTTGCCTCGGTCGATCCGGCCGCCGCCGAAGCGCGCGGAGTCCCGGTGCGCACCCTCGGTGTCGCGTTCCCGATCCTGCTCGGCGCCGCGGTTGCCGAGGTGATTCAGGTCACCGGGGTCCTGCTGATCCTCACTTTGGTGGTGACCCCCGCCGCAGCAGCGACGAGGCTGTCGGCTCGACCGCGCACCGTTGTCCTCACCTCGGTCAGCTTGGCGCTGCTCGCCTCCGCCGGCGGTGTCCTGTGCTCACTGCAGTGGACCAGCCCACCGCCGTCGTTCTTCGTCGCGATGATCTCGTTCGGCGGCTACGTGATCGCACGAATCGTCGGAGACAGCATGCGAGCTCGCCGCCGCGGATAGCGTCGAGAACGTGACCCGGCAGGTTGGTGACTTGTCAGCACTACCGGGTGCCCGAGCACCCGGTGACGCTGACAACTCGGAGCGGCCGGCTCCGCCGGTGCCGCGCCGCTGGCTCGTCACGGAGGTCTGGCTGGTCTTCGCCCTCTCACTCGGTGCGTCCGGCGTCCGCGCCGCCATCGATCTGATCGGAGCGGCGACCAGCGGCCAGTCGCTCACTGCCCAGACCGCGCTGATCGTCGGCAATCCGGCGTCCGGCCGGCCGTGGCTGAGCCTGTTCCTGCTGCTCGACTCGCTCGCCTTCGGCATCATGCCGGTGCTACTGGTGATCCACTTCCTCATCAGGTCGGGGGAGCGGCCGGCGACGATCGGTGTCGACCTCACCCGACCGCGCTCGGACAGTGTGCGAGGAGCGGCGATCGCGGCCATCGTCGGCGGCGCCGGGCTCGGGCTCTATCTCGCCGCACACGCCGCCGGAGTCGATCTGACCGTCGTCCCCGAGGCGATCCCAGCCGTGTGGTACCGGATCCCGATTCTCGCGCTGTCGGCGTTGCAGAACGCCGCCGTGGAGGAAGTCTTGGTCGCCGGCTATCTCCTTCACCGGCTCCGCCAGCTGGGCTGGGGTGACAACACGGCACTGGCCACCAGTGCGCTGTTGCGCGGCAGCTACCACCTCTATCAAGGATTGGGCGGGTTTGCCGGCAACGCGGTGATGGGGCTGATCTTCGGCCGGCTCTACCAGCGATGGGGCCGGGTGATGCCGCTACTCCTCGCCCACTTTCTGATGGACGCGGTGGCGTTCATCGGCTACGCCGAACTCGCGCACCGAGTGTCATGGATCCCGGTGCCGAGCTAGCGAGTCCGAGACGCGCGCAGGACTCAACCCGCCGACAGTTGGACCTTGACGCGCAGAACTCCCCGCTGACCTCCGGCGGCTTGCCGAAGGCGCCGGCCAGTGTCAAACCAGCGCCGTGCTGATGAGCAGGCATGCCGTCAGCCTGCCATCCGGCGCCGACCTCGTAGCCTGGTGCCGTGACCGTAAGCCGTACCTATGAGGTGCGCACGTACGGCTGCCAGATGAACGTGCATGACTCCGAGCGCATCTCCGGACTGCTCGAGACCGCCGGCTACCAGAAGGCGGCGCAGGGTACGACGGCTGACGTGGTCGTCTTCAACACCTGCGCGGTGAGAGAGAACGCCGACAACCGGTTGTACGGCAACCTCGGCCACCTCCGGCCGGTCAAGATGGCGAATCCTGGGATGCAGATCGCCGTCGGCGGCTGCCTCGCCCAGAAGGACCGCGGCACGATCGTCGAGCGGGCGCCGTGGGTCGACGTGGTCTTCGGCACGCACAACCTCGGTGCGCTGCCGGTCCTGCTCGAGCGGGCCCGCATCGAGCAGGAAGCCCAGGTGGAGCTGCTCGAGGCGCTCGAGACCTTCCCGTCGACGCTGCCGACCCGGCGCGAATCGGCGTACCGAGCCTGGGTCTCGATCAGCGTCGGGTGCAACAACACCTGTACGTTCTGCATCGTCCCGTCGCTGCGCGGCAAGGAGAAGGACCGTCGCCCGGGCGACATCCTCGCCGAGATCGAGGCGCTCGTCGCCGACGGAGTCATCGAGATCACCCTGCTGGGCCAGAACGTCAACTCCTACGGAGTCGAGTTCGGTGATCGGATCGCCTTCGGCAAGCTGCTACGCGCCTGCGGTGAGGTCGAGGGGTTGGAGCGGGTGCGGTTCACCTCGCCGCACCCGCGTGACTTCACCGACGACGTGATCGTCGCGATGGCCGAAACGCCCAACGTCATGCCGAGCCTGCACATGCCGTTGCAGTCCGGCAGCGACCGGGTGCTCGCCGCGATGAAGCGGTCCTATCGCGCCGGCAAGTACCTCGGGATCATCGACCGGGTACGTGCGGCCATCCCCGATGCGGCGATCACCACCGACATCATCGTCGGCTTCCCCGGTGAGACCGAAGACGACTTCACCGCGACCCTCGACGTGACGCGGGCGGCGCGATTCGCCGGCGCCTTCACCTTCCAGTACTCGGTGCGAGCCGGCACCCCAGCCGCGTCAATGCCGGATCAGGTCGCCGCCGAGGTCGTGGCCGAACGCTACGAGCGGCTGGTCGCGGTCGTCGAGGAAGGCGCCTGGGCGGGCAACCGGGCGCTCCTCGGGACGACGGTCGAGGTGCTGGTGGCTGAAGGTGAGGGCCGCAAGGACGAACGGACCCATCGGCTGTCGGGCCGGGCGCGCGACAACCGGCTCGTGCACCTCGCCGGCTGCGACGCCCGACCGGGCGACGTGGTGACCGCCGAGGTGACCCACGCCGCGCCGCACCACCTGGTCGCCGACCGGGTCCTCGACATCCGCCGTACTCGCGGCGGCGATGCCGGTCAACGATCGGACGGCCCGACGCCGGTTGGGTTGGGAATGCCGGGGCGCGCCGGCTGATGGCCCGGGTCGTCGCGGTCGTCGGACCGACGGCGTCCGGAAAGTCGGCTCTCGGTATCGCCCTGGCACGGGCGCTCGGCGGCGAGGTCATCAACGCCGACTCGATGCAGCTCTACCGCGGGATGGACATCGGTACGGCGAAGCTGCGGCTCGACGAGCGGCAAGGGATCCCGCATCATCTGCTTGACATCTGGGAGGTCACCCAGACCGCCAGCGTCGCCGACTACCAGCACCGATCCCGGATCGCGATCGACAGGCTGCTGAGTGTTGGCGTGACGCCGATCGTGGTCGGTGGCAGTGGCCTCTACGTCCGGGCGGCGCTGGACCCGATCGCCTTCCCCGGCACCGACGCCGAGGTTCGCGCCGAGCTCGAAGCTGAGCTCGACGCGGTCGGCGCGGCGGCGCTGCATGCTCGCCTCGCCGAGTGCGATCCGGCGGCAGCGGCGGCGATCGCCCCGGCGAACGGCCGCAAGATCGTCCGCGCGCTCGAAGTGATGCGGCTCACCGGCGAACCGTTCACCGCCGCCCTTCCCGGCTATGGCGCGTCGAGGTACGACACGACGTACGTCGGGCTCGACCTGGCGACCGGGCAGCTCGATGCCCGAATCGAGCGCCGGGTGCAGCAGATGTTTGCGGCCGGCTTCGAGACCGAGGTCCGCACGCTGGCCGAAGCCGGGCTGCGCGAGGGAGGCACCGCCTCGAAGGCGCTGGGATACGCGCAACTGCTCGCCGTCATCGACGGAACGATGGATCTCGCCACCGCCCGGCTGGAGACCGCCCGGGCCACCCGCCGCTTCGTGCGCCGGCAACGCTCATGGTTTCGCCGCGACCCGCGGATCACGTGGCTCGATGCCTCGATTGACCCACTCCGGGACGCAATCGCACTAGCAAACGGGTGACACGTTCGGCACGCCAAAAATGGTCACATCAGGCCATGTTGTGACGATCATCCACATCACATACTCAGCCACAGGCATATCCGGAAAAACCGGACGCAGCGGGAGGGCCCATGAACGCGATTGACCTCGACCTGGTACCCGCGCTGAAGCGCGCTGTCGAGGATGACGCTCTGGTGGTGCACTACCAGCCTGAGGTCGACCTGGCTTCCGGCGGTGTCGTGGGCATGGAGGCGCTGCTTCGCTGGCAGCACCCCCGGCGCGGGCTGCTCTGGCCCGTCGACTTCCTTACCGTCGCGGAGCGCGCCGGGCTGTTGCCGTCCCTGGGCTGGGAGGTGCTGCGTCGCGGTGCCAAGGAGCTGGCGTCGTGGCGGTCCCTGCCGCCGGGTGGCGATGGCTCACCTCGCCAGCTCTGGGTGAACGCCTCGGCCTCGCAGCTGCTGCAGGTCGACTTCGCCGACCGGCTCGCCGGGCTGATCGCCGAGTTCGACCTGCTTCCAGGCACCCTCGGCATCGAGATCACCGAGGAGACCCTGGCGACCGGCAGCAAGCACGCGCCGGCGCTGCTGAACGAGCTGCGCGAGGCCGGCGTTGTCCTGGCCATCGACGACTTCGGGAGTTGGTACTCGAGCCTCGGCACTCTCGGCGATCTGCCGATCGAGGCGGTCAAGCTCGACCGGTCATTCGTCCGCGGCGTCGGCTCCGACCTCGACGACGACTCGATCGTCTCCTCGGTCATCGCCCTCGCGCACGCTCACGGCATTCGGGTGGTGGCGGAGGGCGTCGAGAGCTGGGCCGAGGGCGCGAGGTTGTGCGAACTGGGCTGCGACCGCGCACTTGGCTACCTGTTCAGCGGACCTCAGCTGCCCGAGCATGCGCGAATGATGATGGCGCACGGCTCCGGCTGGACCGCGCCCGAGCAGCGCAAATCGGTCGACGGCAAGCTCGCCAGACCTACCCTGGACGCGTGAGGTCCGCCAGCATTCGCTTCGTCAAGGGGCACGGGACGCAGAACGACTTCGTCGTTCTGCCCGACGTCGCGGCGGCTGACCTCACGACCGAACTGATCCAGAGCATCTGCGACCGGCGTACCGGGATCGGTGCTGACGGCGTGCTTCGGGTCGCTGCCACCGGCGAGGCCGGTGGCTACTTCATGGACTACCGCAACGCTGACGGTTCGGTTGCCGAGACCTGCGGTAACGGGATCAGGGTCTTCGCCCGGTTCCTGGTGGCCGCGGGTCTGCAGGAGCCCGGCGAGTTTGTTGTCGGCACCCGCAACGGGCCGTGCGCGGTCGTCGTGCCCGCCGACGGCGGTGACATCACCGTCGAGATGGGTACGCCGCAGCGGCTGCCGGACGGCAAGGTGACGATCGACGGCGCGTCGTGGCCGGCGACTGGTATCTCGATGGGCAATCCGCATCTCGTCGTGCTCGACGCGGGCGCCGTGTCGGGGCTCGACCTGACCCGCCAACCCGGTTACGAGCCGGCCGACTCCTACCCGGACGGGGTGAACATCGAGTTCCTCGAGCTCCTCGGCGACCACCACCTGCGGATGCGGGTGCACGAACGGGGAGTGGGGGAGACCCGATCGTGTGGCAGCGGCGCGTGCGCCGCGGCCGTTGCCGCGATGGAGGCGGCGGGGGAGCGAGCGCCGTACCTCGTCGACGTGCCCGGCGGTCGGCTCGTGATCGACTGGCGGGCCGACGACCAGGTGCTCCTGAGCGGGCCCGCGGTAGTGGTCGCCAGCGGCGAATATCCATTCGGATGAGCGCGTTGTACCTGTCACGATGGCTTTCCAGATGACTGCCGAACCATTCGATCCCGACGCTGATCTCAGCTCGGATCAGCGTGCCGACCTGGCGCTCGAGGAGCGCCGGGCGCTTCGCCGCGTGGCGGGAATCTCGACCGAGCTCACCGACATCACCGAGGTCGAATACCGCCAGCTGCGGCTGGAACGGGTGGTCCTGATCGGGGTCTGGACCGCGGGCACGCTCGATTCCGCTGAGGCGTCACTCACCGAGCTCGCCGCCCTCGCCGAGACCGCCGGATCGCAGGTGCTCGAGGGGCTGATGCAGCGTCGTTCGGATCCCGACCCGGCGACGTACGTGGGATCCGGCAAGGCCAAGGAGCTGCGCGACATCATCGTCGCGACCGGCGCCGACACCTTGATCTGCGATGGCGAGCTCACCCCCGGGCAGCTGCGCCGGCTCGAGGAGGTCGTGAAGGTCAAGGTGATCGACCGGACCGCGCTGATCCTCGACATCTTCGCCCAGCACGCGCGCAGCAAGGAGGGCAAGGCGCAGGTCGAGCTCGCGCAGATGGAGTACATGCTGCCCCGGCTGCGGGGCTGGGGCGAGTCGCTGTCTCGGCAGGCCGGAGGGCGGGTCGCCGGGGGTGGCGGGATCGGCACGCGCGGACCGGGTGAAACCAAGATCGAGACCGACCGGCGCCGGATCCGGGCGCGCACCGCAAAGCTGCGCCGCGAGATCTCGGCGATGAAGAGCGCGCGAGAGGTGAAGAAGCAGGAGCGGCGCCGCAACGCGGTGCCGTCCGTTGTCATCGCCGGCTACACCAACGCCGGCAAGTCCTCCCTGCTCAACCGGCTGACCGGCGCCGGCGTACTGGTGGAGAACGCGCTGTTCGCGACCCTCGACCCGACGGTACGACGGGCCCGCACCAGCGACGGTCGCGTTTTCACGCTCGCCGACACCGTGGGATTCGTCCGTCACCTGCCGCACCAGCTCGTCGAGGCATTCCGCTCGACGCTTGAGGAGGTCGCGGAGGCCGACCTGATCCTGCACGTCGTCGACGGCTCGGATCACGACCCCGCCTCGCAGCTTGCTGCGGTGCGGGAGGTGTTCGCCGACATCGGTGCGCTGAACGTGCCGGAGCTCGTCGTGGTGAACAAGGCCGACGCCGCCGACCCTGCAGTGCTCACCCGGCTCCGCCGCGACGAGCCGGACGCCGTGGTCATCTCGGCGCGGACCGGCGAAGGAATCGACGCGCTTCAGGCGCGGCTCGCGCAACTGGTGCCGCACCCGCAGGTCCCGGTCACACTGCTGGTGCCCTTCACGGCAGGCGACGTCGTGTCGCGGATCCATCGCTACGGCGAGGTCCAGGCGGTGACCCATACCGCCGACGGCACGCATCTCCAGGCGCGGCTGCCCGTCTGGCTGGCGCACGACGTCGCGGCCTACGCCGTGCTGCCCTGACCGGGTCGGCGACAGCACCCTGATATCCTGAGGTCGAATCGACGGCGTCGCCGTGGGTTCTCTCCCGCGGGCGAGCCGCCCGCGAGGTCGCACGTAGCACCGGTTGCTCCTCATCCATCGACGGGCTTCAGCACACGAACGCGGCCCGACCGATGTTTGGAGTACCACTTTGCCCGCTTCATCTGCCCGCCCGCGCCGACGGCCCGCCCCGGCGCGCTCCTCCCGCCGAGGCCAGTCCTCGGGCAGCCGACCCGCTCGCGCGCCCGCCCTCGACCGCTCCTCGGCGCTCGAGCAGGCGCTCGACGCCTCGGCCGCAGCAGCGCCGCCTGAGCCGCGTGACTTCGCTCAGCTCGGCCTGCCGTCAGCGCTGGTCACAGCGCTCGCCCGGCGCGGAATCTCCGCGCCGTTTGCGATCCAGGCGCGGACACTGCCTGACGCCCTTGCCGGCCGTGACGTTCTCGGCCGGGCGCAGACCGGCTCCGGTAAGACGCTCGGGTTCGGGCTGCCGATGCTGGCGCGGCTCGCGGCCGACCGCCGCGACGTCTCGGGCGGCCGACCGCGCGGGCTCGTGCTGGTGCCGACCCGCGAGCTTGCCCGTCAGGTCGCCGATGCCCTTGCCCCGCTTGGCCAGCCGATCGGAGTTCGCCTCGCAACGGTCTACGGCGGTGCGCCGATGGGCCGACAGATCGAGGCGTTGCGGCGCGGCGCCGACGTGGTCGTCGCCACCCCGGGCCGGCTCATCGATCTGCTCGAGCGGGGCGCCGTGCGCCTCGACGGGATCGCGGTGACGGTGCTCGACGAGGCCGACCACATGGCGGACCTGGGCTTCCTTCCGGCGGTGACGAGGCTGCTCGATCTCACGCCGCCGGGCGGACAGCGAATGCTGTTCTCCGCCACCCTCGACCGTGGCGTCGCGCGACTCGTCGACCGCTATCTCGACGACCCGGCGATCCATGCGGTTGCTGCCGCCGCGTCGCCGGTGTCCGACGCCGAGCATCTGGTGTTCTCGGTGCGTCGCGAGGACAAGCTGTCGCTTGCGGCCGAGATCGCCGCCCGACCCGCGCGCACGCTGTTGTTCGTCCGGACCAAGCACGGGGCTGATCGACTGGCCCGCCAGCTCGGCCGCGAGGGCGTGGCGGCGAGTGCGATCCACGGCAACCTCAACCAGGGGCAGCGCCAGCGCGCGATCGACGGGTTCGCGGCCGGCCGGCATCGGGTGCTCGTGGCGACGGACGTCGCTGCGCGCGGCCTGCATGTCGACGACGTCGACCTCGTGGTGCACTACGACCCGCCGAACGACCACAAGACCTATCTGCATCGGTCTGGGCGGACCGCCCGGGCCGGGGCGGGTGGCACAGTGCTCTCCTTCGTTGAGCGGGAGCAGGCACGAGAGGTCTCGCGGCTGCTCGCGGCCGCGAACGTCACGGCCGACGAGACCGCGGTGCGTCCGGGTCACCCGCTGGTGAAGGGCCTGGCAAGTTCCGGCGTACCCGTCGTGGTGCACGAGCCGACCGCTGACACCTCGAGCCGTGCCGGCCGACACCCTCGCACCGGTGGGGGAGCGGCCAATCGACGGTCCCGGTCGTCGAAAGCCCCGGCTCGCTCCCGGACGCCGGCGATCCGGGCAGCCGCCCCGGGTGCGCGTTAGATGCGGCGCAGCAGGGCGGTCACTCGGCCGAGGATGACGGCGTCGGTGCCGTCAATCGGCGAGTAGTCGGAGTTCGCGGGCATCAGCCAGACCTGACCGTCCTTGCGCGACAGCGTCTTCACGGTGGCCTCGTTGTCGAGCAGCGCGGCGACGATGTCGCCGTTGTCGGCGCTTTGCTGGCGTTGGACGACGACCCAGTCACCGTCGGTGATCGCCGCGTCGGTCATCGAGTCGCCTTTGACCTCCAGTAGGAACAGGTCGCCGTCGCCGACGATCTGGCGGGGGAGTGGGAAGACGTCCTCGATCAGTTGCTCGGCGAGGATCGGACCACCTGCGGCGATGCGGCCGACCACCGGCACGTAGGTCGGAGGCGGCCGATCGTCGCCCTCGCCGGTCGCGTCGTCGGGCGCCACCGCGCGCACCTCGACCGCCCGAGGCCGATTCGGGTCGCGGCGCAGGAAGCCCTTCTTCTCCAGCGTTGTCAGCTGATGGGCCACGCTCGACGTGCTGGTCAGGCCGACCGCCTCGCCGATCTCCCGCATCGACGGCGGGTAGCCCCGCCGCTCGACCGACTCGCGGATCACCTCGAGCACCTTGTGCTGGCGCGGGGTCAGCCCGGCGGCGTCGGGGGGTCCGTCGGGAATCTCGCGAACGTTGGTGTCTCGGCGGCTGTCCCGCGGCGTCTTGGCCATATCGGAACCGTAGCGATCCGACCCGCCGGATTCAAACACCTGTTCGAACGTGTCGCGTTTTTGTCCGGCTGTCGTGGTAGAACTCGTACATGCGTTCGATCGAACAGGCATTCGAGTACGGAGGCGGATCGATGACTTCCCCCACTCGCAGCTACACCACCCCGGTCCGGCTCACCCGCCGCGGCCGGATCGCCGTGGTGGCGCTGCTCATGCTCATCCTCGTCGCAGCCGGTCTCAGCCTGGGTCACGGCTCGAGCCAGGCTGCCGGCCGTCACCACCCGATCCAGCACACCGTGACGGTCGAGGCCGGCGAGACGCTGTGGTCGGTGGCGGCGCGGATCGCCCCGCATGCCGATCCACGGCTGGTGGTGGCTGACATCACCTCCCTCAACGACCTCGCGACGGCCGTGGTCGAGCCCGGGCAACAGCTGATCGTGCCCACCGTCGGCTGATCGAGGCCAGCATCGCGACACGCGGAGGAGAAAAGTGTCCGAAGTGCTTGCGCGCCGCGACCCGAGGTCGTAACGTCCCGCCCTACATCTTGTGTTACACCGATGTGATTTACCCACAAGTTGTGGAACACCGCTTCCACAGGCTGTGGACGAAATCGGGCGAAACGCAGCAATTGCCACCAGAAAGCGGGGTGTCGGCCAGGTGCATTGCCCATTCTGCCGTCACCCGGACTCCCGGGTCGTCGACTCCCGTGAGGCCGAGGACGGCGCGGCGATCCGCCGTCGCCGGTCCTGCCCCGAGTGCGGCCGCCGGTTCACCACGCTCGAGACCGCCAGCCTGACCGTCGTGAAGCGCTCCGGAGCGACCGAGCCGTTCTCGCGGACCAAGGTGATCGACGGCGTCCGCAAGGCTTTCTCCGGCCGTCCGGTCGACGAGGACGCGCTCGCGCGACTCGGTCAGGCCGTCGAGGAGGCCGTACGGGCACGAGGTGCCGCCGAGATCCCGGCGCACGAGATCGGGATGGCGATCCTGGAGCCGCTGTCGTCGCTCGACGAGGTCGCCTACATCCGGTTCGCGAGCGTCTACAAGAACTTCGCCTCACTCGACGACTTCGTGATCGAGGTCGCGTCGATGCGCACCGAACAGCAGGCAGATCCGGGACGTATCCCGGCAGCAGAAGCGTTGTAACTAGGGCAGAGAGAGGGACATCCATGACCGAGACGGTGAGCGGCGCGCCGCGCGGTGCCGGTGCTGGGACGACCAGCAAGCGGGCCCGCGGGCTGCGGCTCGAGCGCGTCTACACGCGCCCGGGCGTGCACCCCTACGACGAACTGACGTGGGAGCGCCGCGACGTCGTGATGACCAACTGGCGCGACGGCACCGTCAACTTCGAGCAGCGCGGGGTCGAGTTCCCGGACTCCTGGTCGGTCAACGCCGCGAACATCGTCACTACCAAGTACTTCCGTGGTGCGGTCGGCTCGCCGGAACGGGAGTCGAGCCTTCGCCAGCTCATCGACCGGGTGGTCTCGACGTACCGCAGGGCGGGCGAGGAGCACGGCTACTTCGCGACCGCTGACGACGCCGAGATCTTCGACCACGAGCTGACCCATATGCTGGTCAACCAGATCTTCAGCTTCAACTCGCCGGTCTGGTTCAACGTCGGAACCCCGTCACCGCAGCAGGTGAGCGCGTGCCAGCCCTACGACGCGATGGTCAGCACTCCGTCGGGCATGGTGCCGATCGGGAAACTGGTGGAGGACAACGCCGTCGGCACGAAGGTCTACGACGCGCACGGCCTTGCCCAGATCCTCGCGGTCAAGCACAACGGTCGCAAAGAGGTTCTGCGGATCACCACGAAGGCCGGCCACCAGTTGGACGTCACCGCTGACCACCTCGTCTGGCGGTCGACCGGTGATCGCAACGGGCGGTTCGTTCCGGCAGCGGAACTGCGTGCGGGCGATGCTCTCGAGTGGCACCGCACGCATTCCTACGGTGAAGCAGAGATCCACACGCGAGAGATCGCCGAGGCGGCCCTCGCAGGTTGGTTGCAGTCCGATGGCTTCGTTGGCCAGTACAGCGGTACGAACCGCTCGCTGACGATCGAGGCGATGACCGTCACCGACGAGGAGTTGGCGTGGGTCACCCGCGCTCTCGACGTGGTTTTCCCTGACACTCATCGTCACGAGCGGTCGGTCGTGACTCAGGACACTAGCCTTGACTGTCGCCGGACCCGCCTCTACGGCAACGGTCTTCAGGAATACGTCGACGCCTGGGATCTGCGCGTGAGAGGCACCGAGATGGTCGTCCCTCCGCGACTGTTCGCCGCCCCCCTTCCTGTCGTCGCGGCGTATCTACGCAGCCTGTTCCAGGCGGAGGGCTACGTCAGCCGCCGGGAGCGGTCCACCCTCGTTGGCCTCGACATGATCAGCGAGGAGTTGGTCCGGGGCGTTCAGACCTTGCTTTCTCGCTTCGGGATCTTCGCTCGTGTGGGGCACAAGATCGATTCGCGACCCAACCGGAACGACACGTGGGGTATCCGGATCCAGAACGATGGCGATCGCCGGACTTTCGCCGATGAGATCGGGTTCATCGACCCGCGCAAGGCGGAGAAGCTAGAAGCGTCCTTCGAGTTGGCCGGTCGCAAGGCACTCCCCGTGAAGCGAGTCCAGATCGCGTCCATCGAATCCCGCGGCGAGATGGATGTCTATGACATCCAGACGGACTCCGGTGAGTACCTCTCGGGTGGGCTGCGCGTCCACAACTGTTTCATCCTCGCCGTCGACGACACGATGGACTCGATCCTGAACTGGTACCGGGAGGAGGGCCTGATCTTCAAGGGCGGCTCCGGCGCCGGCCTGAACCTCTCGCGGATCCGTTCCTCGAAGGAACTGCTGTCCTCGGGCGGCACCGCGTCGGGTCCGGTCAGCTTCATGCGCGGCGCCGACGCCAGCGCCGGCACGATCAAGTCGGGTGGCGCCACCCGGCGCGCGGCGAAGATGGTGATCCTCGACGTCGACCACCCCGACGTTGAGGAGTTCATCGAGACGAAGTCGCGCGAGGAAGACAAGATCCGGGCGCTGCGCGACGCCGGCTACGACATGGACCTCGGTGGCAAGGACATCGTGTCCGTGCAGTACCAGAACGCCAACAACTCGGTCCGGGTCAACGACGACTTCATGCGGGCGCTCGAGGAAGGCCGGGAGTTCGGGCTGCGGGCGCGGCAGACCGGTGAGGTCCTCGAGACCGTCGACGCCAAGAACCTGTTCGCCAAGATCGCGAACGCGGCGTGGGAGTGCGCCGACCCGGGCATCCAGTACGACGGCACGATCAACGACTGGCACACCACGCCGGAGTCCGGCCGGATCACCGCGTCCAATCCATGCTTCCCAGCAGACCAGCGCGTGGTCACCGACAAGGGGCTAATCCGGATCGGGGACCTGGTGTCGCGCGCCGCCGAGGGTGAGGACTTCGCGGTCTACACGAATGACGTAACCAACGAGGACGAGCCGCGAGCGTGCGTGCTGGCCACCACCCCGACCCGGTACATGGTCACCGGACGCAACGAGGTCGTCGAACTTCGGTTCTCCGACGGTTCTCGGCTGCGGTGCACTCCGAACCACCGTCTCTGGACGGCGAATCGCGGATATGTGCGCGCCGAGGATCTGGCGGATGACGACCGGATCGTTCGGTCGTTCGAGTACGCCGCCCGCCCGTACGCATCGTGGTCGATCCCGGCGAAGGCCCACGAGGCGGCGCAGCGGACGGCGGGGCGCGGCGCCGCGCTCGCGCTGCCTGAGAAGTGGGATGAGGAGTTCGCCCACTATCTGGGCTGGGCACTCGGTGACGGCTGCGTCACACGGAACGCCGTCGTGACGGTCTATGGCAACGCGGACGATCGGGAAGCGAATCTCGCCCGGCACAGCGCTGTCATTGAGCGCATCACCGGCCGCGCTCCGAAGCCCTCGGTGCAGGCCAACGGGACCGTCCAGCTGCGCGTCACCCGGCACGCGTTTGTGACATTCATCCGTGCGCTCGGGTTCACCGCTAGTCGGGCGGCTGACACGTCGATGCCTGAGTGTGCGTTCGAGATGCCGGAGCCGGTCCTTACGGCATTCCTTCGTGGCGTGTTCGATGCCGACGGATGCGTCGTGGACGGTCCGAACGCTCGGTATGTGGGGCTGGGCAGCCGGTCCGAGGAGCTGCTGCTCGGGGCTCAGGAGTTGATTGCCTCACTCGGCATGGCCGCGCGGATCTACTCCAATGGGCCTTCGTTTGATCTTCGCATCAGCGGACGCAGCGCACGTGACTACGCGGTCATGATCGGATTTGACCTGTCTCGCAAGGCGGAGAAGCTACGGGTCGCGCTGGACGATCACACTGTCTATGAGACGGACGAGACCGTCGCGCTGGTGAGTCGCGGCTCGGTTGGGTTCGAGACGACGTACAACCTCACTGAGCCGCGCAACCACAGTTACATCGTCGGCGGCGTCGTCGTGGCGAACTGCAGCGAGTACATGCACCTGGACAACTCTTCGTGCAACCTGGCATCGCTCAACCTGCTGAAGTTCCTCGGCGACGACGACACGTTCGACTCGACGAAGTTCACCAGGGCGGTCGAGCTGATCATCACGGCGATGGACATCTCGATCTGCTTCGCCGACTTCCCGACCGAGAGCATTCGCGACACAACTCGCGCCTTTCGTCAGCTCGGCATCGGCTACGCGAACCTAGGCGCGTTGTTGTTGGCGACCGGCCACGCCTACGACAGCGAAGGCGGGCGGTCGCTCGCCGCCGCGATCACCTCGCTGATGACCGGTACGGCGTACAAGCAGTCGGCTGAGCTGGCCGGCGTCGTCGGACCGTATGACGGCTATGCCCGCAACGCCGACGCACACAAGCGGGTGATGCGCAAGCACTCGGCTGCGAACGACATGGTCCGTCCGGTCGACGCCGACGCGGCGCGGGTACTGCATGCCGCGACGAAAGCCTGGCAGGACTGCCTCGCGATCGGTGAGAAGCATGGCTGGCGCAACGCGCAAGCGTCGGTTCTCGCGCCGACCGGATGTCTGACCGGTGACACTCTCGTCACGACCGATCGCGGCCTGGTTCGCCTCGACCAGCTCGGCGAGGTCTACGGCGAGCGCTGGCAGGATCTCGACGTGCGAGTCTCGACCGACGAGGGCGCACAGCAGGCGACCAAGTTCTTCGTCAACGGCGAGGAGCCGACGCGTCGGATCGTCACCGAGGGCGGCTACCGGATCCAGGGCACGCTCGCCCATCGGATCAAGGTCGTCGACCCAATGTCCGGCGAGTGGGTCTGGAAGCGGCTGGCCGATGTCGCCACCGGCGACCTCACCCCGGTGCAGCTCGGCACCCTGGTTGGCGAGCCGCGTCACGTGCCGCTTCCCGTACTCGACCAGGCGGATTACTCAGGTGACCACGCCGTCCGCGTGCCGGATTCGGTCGACGCCGACCTCGCCGAGCTCGTCGGCTATTTCATGGGTGACGGGAGCCTGCATGCCACCGGCATCAGGCTCCGCGTCGCCGATACCGACCTCGATGTGGTCGATCGGTTCAAGGTGTTGGCGAAGTCGCTGTTTGACATCGAGCCGACGATCATTCAGCAGCAGGGCTATACCGAGGTCACGCTGTCCTCGGTGCGACTCGCTCGGTGGTGGCAGGCAGCCGGCTTCGCGAAGCTGTTGCCCTCGGCCGACCATCGCGGCAACGGCTCGACACCGCGGGTGCCGGCGGCAGTGCTCGAGAGCAACGACCGCGAGATCTACGCCGCGTTCTTGCGTGGTCTGTTCGAGGCTGACGGCTCCATCGTCGAGTCAGTTCCGTCCCTCTCGACAGCGTCCGAATCGTTCGCGACCGAGGTACGCACGCTCCTGCTCGCACTCGGAATGGCCACAACGACGCGAGAGACAGTCAGCGGGAGGGGCGGGCCTCAGTTCCAGGTACGGCTGCGCAACCTCGACCACGCTTGGCGTTACGCGGAATCGGTGAACTTCCTGGGCGGACGCAACTCGCGTCTGCTGCAGTCCGTGGTGGCTAGCCAGCCGGGCAATCGCGACCGGATCTATCTGCCGCGCCAGGTGTGGGATGGGCTGGTCCCGGCGGGGTCGCGGCATCGATCTGTCGTTGTCTCGTCGCTCGCCGAGTCCGGCAGCGTCTCACGGACGACCGCGCAGCGCGTCTTCGACGTGACTCCCGACCCGCGGCTCGGCCATGCGCTGGGGTACCTCTTTGAGCGGGTGGCGGCCAATGAGGACGGCGGCGTTCAGCCGACGTACGACCTGTCGGTGCCGGCCAACGTCACGTACGTCGCCAACGGCCTGGTCAGCCACAACACGATCGGGCTGATGATGGATTGCGACACGACCGGCATCGAGCCGGACCTGGCGCTGGTGAAGTTCAAGAAGCTGGTCGGCGGCGGCTCGATGCAGATCGTCAACCAGACCATTCCGCGGGCACTCACCAAGCTCGGATACCAGGACGAGCAGGCCGAGGCGATCATCGAGCACATCTGCGAGCACGGCAACGTGATCGATGCGCCAGGGCTGCGCCCGGAGCACTACGAGGTGTTCGACTGCGCGATGGGCGAGCGAGCGATCTCGCCGATGGGCCACGTGCGGATGATGGCGGCGACTCAGCCGTTCATCTCCGGCGCCATCTCCAAGACCGTCAACATGCCGGAGTCGGCGACCGTCGAGGAGGTCGCGGACATCTACTACCAGGGCTGGAAGCTCGGGCTGAAGGCGCTCGCGATCTACCGCGACAACTGCAAGGTCGGTCAGCCGCTCACCGACGCCCGGGCCAAGAAGGCCGAGTCGATCATCGACGCCCCGATCGAGCACCGGCCGGTACGCCGGCGGCTGCCGAAGCGCCGGCCGAGTCAGACCGTGTCGTTCTCGGTGGCGGGCGCCGAGGGCTACCTGACGGCGGGTTCCTACCCCGACGACGGTCTCGGCGAGGTCTTCCTCAAGCTTGGGAAGCAGGGCTCGACCCTCGCCGGCGTGATGGATGCGTTCTCGATCGCGATCTCGATCGCGCTGCAGCACGGAGTGCCGCTGGAGACCTACGTGCAGAAGTTCACCAACATGCGGTTCGAGCCGGCGGGCATGACCGACGACCCGGACATCCGCATGGCGCAGTCGGTGATGGACTACATCTTCCGTCGCCTCGCGCTGGACTACCTGCCGTATGACAGCCGCGCCGAGCTCGGCATCTTCACCGCCGAGGAGCGGGCCCAGACCGTGGCATCGTCGTACGGCGCTGCGCCGGCCGCACCGGCGATCGACGACGATCTCGACCTCAACCCGGAGACGCTGCGAGACAGCGTGCCGGTAGAGGCTCAGCCGGCACCGGCACCGGCACCGGTCGAGGTGCACTCCTCGACCGAGTTGATCGAGGTACAGCAGGGCACCGCGGCGGACGCGCCGTTGTGCCTGTCCTGCGGCGTCAAGATGCGTCCCGCCGGAAGCTGTTACGTCTGTGAGTCGTGCGGGTCGACCAGTGGTTGTAGCTGACGCTGGCTGCGTTCTCGTCGCCTAGCGGCTGACGTCAGCCGCCCTTGAGCGAGGCGGGCTGGTCCGGAGGGGAAGCCGGGCTGGCCCGCCTCTTCCAGGTCCGACCGATGGCTCAGTCGGACAGGCCGCCGCGCTCGAGCAGCGGGCGCAGCGTCGTGCCAAGTGTCTCGAGTTCGTCGAGGTGCAGCTCGGTGAGTGACACGAGCTTCGCCTCACCGGCCCTGGTGAGCGTCACCCGGACCACCCGGCCGTCGTCGGCGTCACGATTGCGGGTGACCAGACCGAGTGCGACGGTGCGGCTGAGCAACTCGACCGCCGAGTGATGCTTGATCAGCAGCCCGTCCGCGATCCCGCCGACCGTCGGCCCCTCCGGACCCGGATACGCCTTCACCACCAGCAACAGCTGATGCTGGGAGTGGGTCAGCCCGACCGCAGCCGCCTGCTCCTCGCTGAAGGCGTTGAACCGCCGCAGCGCGGTCCGGAATGCCAGCAGCGCCGGGTAGTCGATCTCCGCCATGCCACCTCAATCAAATGCGGGGTATTTATATCGCAATGCGATATACTCGGTCGGGACTCGCTCAAGAGGAGCCGGTATGGACAACGACGTGCTGCTTGCCGTGATCATCGTGCTGGGCGCGGTGCTGCTGTTCGTGACTGCCTACATGGAGTGGATCGGCGTGATGAACCTGTTCACGCCGCGGTCAGGACCACGCTACGACGAATGCGGCCATCTCAAGGTGATCATCACTACGCAGCACGGCCGGTGCTTCCACTGCCGGCACCAGCGCCTTGAGCACGCCCTCCATCTTCCGGTGCAGCATCCTCACCAGGAAGTCCGCTAGCCCCTCGCGTGATGTGATCGGTGGGTGGCTGTCGAGACCATCCCAGATCTTGTCCAGGCGGCCGCTGACGCCCACGGTGAGCGGATCTGGCTTCGCACCGACGATGGCGAGCTGAGTTTCGCCGCCGCCGCGGCGACCGTCGGCCGCGCTATCGACCGGCTCCGCGAGGACGGCGTCCAGCCGGGCGATCGGGTGGCGCTGCTGATCCATAACACTGCACCCGACCTGTTGTGTTGGCTCGCGGTCAGCTGTCTCGGTGCGGTCGCCGTCACGATCAACCCGGCAAGCTCGCCCGCCGAGCTGAACGGCCTGGTTTCCCAGGTCCGCCCAGCGCTTCGCATCGACGACCCGCTGCGGTACGCCGGTGACTGGCGCGCGCCGTCGTCGAGCGGCGGCCGAGCGACCACGCTCTCCACGACCGCCCACCCGGACGACATTGCGGCCTTCATCCCGACCTCCGGCACCACCGGTCGGTCGAAGCTCGTGATGCAGACCCACCGTGCCTATGCCTACGCCGGAGCCGGGTTCCCCTACTGGATGGAGCTGACCGCCGACGACCGGCTCATGACGTCGCTGCCGCTGTTCCACATCAACGCCCCGGCGTACTCGGTGATGGGCTCGCTGGCCTGCGGCGCCGGTTTGATCCTGCTGCGGCGCTTCTCGGCGAGCAGCTTCCTCGAGGCAGCCCGCCGCCACGGCGCGACGGAGTTCAACGCGATCGGCGCGATGCTCGAAATCCTGATGCGGACGCCGCGGCGCCCGGATGATGCGGCGACCGACCTGCGAGTGGTCTACACCGGGCCGTCGCCGACCCGTGAGTGGCAGGAGCAGTTCGAGGCGCGGTTCGGGTTGCGGGTGGTCTGCGGCTATGCAATGTCGGAGTCTCCGTACGGCCTGATCTGGCCGCGTGGTGGCGAGAAGTCGTTGCGTACCAGGCCATTCGGCACCCTCGGGTCGGTCCGTCAGCACCCCACGTTGGGTGAGATCAATCAGGCGAAGGTCCTCGACGGCGAGCTCCTGCTGCGTAACCCGGTCATCACTCCGGGTTACTTCGAGATGCCCGCGCAGACCGCGGAGACGATTGTCGATGGCTGGCTGCACACCGGCGACCTGGTCACCGACAACGGCGACGGCACCTACACCTTCCTCGCCCGCAAGAAGGAGGTACTGCGTCGGCGCGGGGAGAACCTCTCGCCTGCCGAGGTCGAGGAGGCCATCGCCTCCCACCCGGCCGTTGTCGAATGCGCCGTCGTCGGAGTGCCGTCGGACCTGACCGAGGAGGAGGTCAAGGCGTTCGTGGTCCTGCGCGCGGACAGCGAGGCGAGCTTCGCCGAGCTGCACGACTGGGCAGCGCAGCGGTTGACCAGCTTCAAGGTGCCGCGGTTCTGGCAGCGACTCGACCGGCTCCCGCGCACCCCGACCGCGAGGGTGGCCAAGCATCAGCTTCCGAGCGGACACCCGCGCGAGGAGTACGACGCCGATCCGTCGGCCGCCGTGCCAGGGTGGACGCCACCATGACTGAGTCCCGCGGCTATCCCACGTCCATCGGCACGACCGACGCCGACTCGATCACGCTGCTCGGGCGCGACCTCGCAAGCGAGCTGATGGGACAGGTCGGATTCGCCGAACTTGCCTTTTGGCTGGTCGCGATGCGGCGCCCCACCGAGGGAGAGCTACGCGTGTTCGAGGCCGTGCTGGTGGCTCTCGCCGACCACGGTTTCACCCCGTCGGCGATTGCCGCCAGACTCACGCTGACCGGTGCCCCGGAGTCCATCCAGGGCGCGCTCGCCGCGGGGCTGCTCGGCGGCGGCTCCCGCTTCCTCGGCGTCACTGAGGACTGCGGCGGCTTCCTGATCGATGCGCTGGCCGCCCACGCTGCGGCGGGAGGCCCACCACCGTCCGAGGACGCGGATTTCGACGGGGTCGCGCGGACCGCGATCGCGAAGCGGCGCGCTGCCGGTGGGTACGTACCGGGGTTGGGCCACCCCGTCCACAAGGTCGCTGATCCGCGCACCGCCGTCCTGATCCGGATCGCTGCGGGATCCGATCAGCGCGGTCCGCATCTTCGGTTGTTCGAGGCAGTCGGACGGGTCCATCCCGAGCAGCTCGGTCGAACCTTGCCCCTCAACGGGGCAGGGGTGTGCGGCGCGGCCCTGGCCGACCTCGGCTTCGGTGCCGACATCCTCCGGGGATTCGCGCTGCTCGCCCGCACCGCGGGCCTGCTCGGTCACCTCGCCGAGGAACGCCGTCGGCCGATCGGTCAGGCGCTCTACCGCGACGTCGAGCTCGCGACCGACTACGACTCCCCGGGCTGAGCCGGCTGGGCCACGAATCCCGATCGCGGTGCGTCGAGGTCGAAGTTCTCCAGCATCAGCAGTAGTGCGATCAACAGGCTGACGACGATGACGATCGTGAAGCTGATGCTGAACTGGTACGCCTCGTTCTGTACGACGGGCGTGGGCGCGAGCACACCGGAGTTGTTCATCAGGTAGGCGACCGCGTGCGCCACGTTGTCGGCACCTCGCAGCGCGCCGTACACCCAGGCCGCTCCCAGCAGGACCAACGCCGGCACGTGAGCGAGGCGGCGGCCGGTGCGGACCCGGCGGGCGCGGGCGAGCGCCGCGATCGCGAGCGACATGAAGGCGAACGCGATGAACGCCGCCGCGATTGCGTCGCTTGCCCGGTGCCAGCCTGCGCTCTGCACGTACGACGCCGTAACAACCGCGTAGGAGCCGGCCGCGACGGCAGCCAGACCCCGCCAGGCCGGCGGTGACACCACAACGAGGGCGAGGGCGCAGGCGACTGCTGTGGCGGTGTGCCCGCTCGGGAACGTGTTGACCGGATACACGATGTCGGTGTTGACCAGGTAGGGCCGGCTCAGTACGACGCTCTTGAGCAGCTCGGTGGCGCCGACCGCGAGCAGCGTTGCGGTGGCAGTCGTCACCCCCAGCCAGGGCCGGCGACGGAGGATCCCGATCCCAATGATGATCGCGAGCACGATGGCGAAGTTCCCGGCGTTGATGTGCCGCAGGACGAACGCGTCATGCAGCCGAGCCGACCACGAGACATGGTGGTGGGCCCCGAGCAGCGCCGCATTGTCCAGCCGGTGACCGAGGGCGGTCCGGACCATCAGCAGGTAGATCACGCCGACCACCAGGGCGCATATCGCGGCGGCCCACAGGAAGCGCCGGTGCAGGGTGGCACCGATCCGCACCTGCCCGGGCGGGACGGACACCTCGGTGGCGACGCTCACCCCACCATGTAACAGGGTCCACCTGAAAGCGACACCTATCACGCCGACAAATCCGTCAGCTGATCAGCTCGCAGCCGCCAGCGGCGCCGGCTCGGGAGCGTCGGAGTCGGTCGGATAGGGCCGAAGGATCGGCTGTGCAGATTCGGGCCGAAGGATCGGCTGTGCAGATTCGGGCCGAAGGATCGGC
>JAICXJ010000101.1 GCA_025980465.1 Frankiales bacterium
CGCGCAGGCGAGGTTTTCCACTTTTCAACAGGCGACTCCACAGTCCCAGACCGGGATTACTTCTGACGCCGCAATGCCGCGAGCCAGGCTTGTGGCGACGTCGTCCTGTCGCTGTCCGGCTCGGCTACCGGCTGTTCCGCCGGCTCGTCCTCTGCGTCGCGCCGAAGCGCCCGTTGTAGCCCCTCGTGAAGGGGCGCCGTCACCGGCTCCTCTTCGCCCTCGGCGGCTTCCTCGGTCGCGAGGGATTCTCTCCCCCTCGACTGCATACGCGCGTGCCAGAGCTCGATGTGCAACCGGTCGATCTCCTCGACGAGCATCAGAATCCCACGACCGACCGCGGCAGACTCCTCCCCGCCCGCTTGCCGCAGCCTCTCCCCCCAGCTCCTGAGCGCCTCGAGCTTCTCCTCGTCCAGCCGCATGCGCTCATCGTGACACGCAGCGAACGCGGCTGCAGGTCTGCGGACGCCGACGACGCTGGGACGGAGCTGCTCCAGTTCAGCCCGACCCGCGAAGCCGCCAACAGGCGATGGCGGCACCGTCTCGCCGCCATCGCCTGTCGCCTCGAGGCCGTCGTGGCCGACTGTTAGTCGACGACGATGCCGGAGGGGGTTGCTCCGAGAGGGCCTGTCGCCTCCGCCAGGGGCGTGACGGTGCCACCATTGACGGTGAACCCGGTGACTGCGTTCGTGCCTGACTCGACGACCCAGAGGGTCGAGCCGTCCGGAGCGAGACGTGCATCTTCGGCGCCGGCACCGACCTGGCCCGGGCCCGTGCTCTGAAGGAAGTTGAGCGTGCCTCCAGCGCCGATCGAGTAGCTGGAGACCGAAGCTGACGCCGTGTTCACGACGAAAAGGAAGCTGCCGTCGTGGCTGATCTCGATCCAGCAGGCTGCGCCTCCGTCGTTCGCGACCGGTGCCCCCACCGGGGTGAGCGTGCCGTCGGATGCGTCGGCGAAGCTGGATACGAGTCCGGGGAAAGCCGCGCCTCCGGCAGCAGTGTGGGCGTCGGAGACGAACAGCTGGTTCGGGTCGGTCGGGTTGAACTCGCTACCGAGCTGGCCGTAGCCCTGAGTCGGGCTAAACGCTTGCGCGTCGTAAGGCGAGCCCGGCGCTGCGGTCAGCCTCCCGTCCCCGCCGACCGTGAAGCTGTCGATCCGCGAGGTGGCAATCCGCGTGCCGGCGAGCCTGGTTCCATCACCGTTGAAAAGCACCTGGCCGGGCTTGGAGTCGTTCGGTAGCGGATAGGTCGAGTCCGGTATCGCTCTCAGGTGTCCACCCGCGTCGAGCCTGAAGCCGGTGTAGTTGGTGTCGCCGGCGCCGGCGCCGGGCCCCGCGTTTGCCACGTAGACGAGATCACCGTGGACGGCAATGCTGACGGGGTCGACGCCACCCGAAGCCACCGGCGACCCCTGGACGGCTTGTAGCGAGCCGTCCAGCTTGATCCGCAGCACAGAGACCTGGTTGCTGCCGGCGTCGACGGCGAGGAGATAGCGACCATCGGCGCTCAGCTCGAGCGAACCCTGCGACGCGTCGGGATGACCGGCCCCGGAGCCGCCGATCGCGAACGGTGATCCCGGCATCGCAGTGAGGCTTCCGTCGGCGTGACGATCGAAGCCGGCCACCGCATTGGCGGGCGCGGTGTTGTCGTTGATGTACACGTGCCCGATCACCCGCGCTGACTGCGCCGCCGCGGTCGCCGCTGCCGGACCGGTGACCGCCGCGACCGCAGCTCCGAGCGCAAGCAGGGCACTGAAGCGAACTCTTTTCATCCTCCAACCTCCTGAAAGGTCGCGCGGAGCGGTTCTCCACGCATGCATCGACGGTCGCACGCGTCCCTCTCATCGCGCTTACACGCGGGTGAACGATCACTTAACTCTCGACCGATGCGGGTCGCCGGTGCGAAGCTCCTGCAGCTGAAGTTCGCCTCGCCACCGGTGGAAGGCGTCTTCGACGGAGAGCGATGCCGGGGGCGGGACTTGAACCCGCACGGCCCGAGGGCCACCCGATTTTAAGTCGGGCGCGTCTGACCAGTTCCGCCACCCCGGCCGGATCAGCGTAACGACCTCCGCGCCTCCGGATACCCTGCGGCGCGATGA
>JAICXJ010000034.1 GCA_025980465.1 Frankiales bacterium
CCATTCTCGTGTCGTCGGCCATCAGGCCCCATTGCTTTAGCCCGAATGGGTGAACGGACAGACATTACAACCATTTTAGGAGATCGCGCGCCACGCCTTGTAACGCCGCGGATTCTGGCGAGGATTCCTCGACATCTAGCGATGTCCCGTCGGCGAAACCGAGCCGTATCCGAGAGCTGCTCTCACTAGCTGGAATCAGCCGCACCGTCGGCTGCTCGGCCGGCGGATATGCGACGTCCGCCCACGAACCGGGCCGAAACGTTCGGGACTGAGCCGAGACGACCGCTGCCTTGCCGCGGCGCCGCCGCGACCACGGCCAGCGCATGGTGCGGCCTAGGCCTCAACCGCCGTGGGGCGGTCCAGGGAGTCGACGACGGCGTACAGCAGGGCCAGCAGCACCGACTTCACAGACTCTCGATCGGTGACGTCGCAGGGCACGACCGGCACGTCGGGCTCGAGGTCGAGCGCCTCACGCACTCGAGCCTCCTCGACCTCGTCCAGCCCCTCGGCGCGGTTGAGCCCGACCACGAAGGGCACGTGCGCCATCCGACGGAAGGCGTCGCGAATGCTGACTGCGTCGTCGAGGGAGTCGGGACGGGAGGCGTCGACGAGCAGGACGTAGCCGAGCATCCCCTCGCTGAGGATCTCCCACATGAAGTCGAACCGGTCCTGTCCCGGCGTACCGAACAGGTAGAGCACCAGATCGCGATCGATGGTGATCCGGCCAAAGTCCATCGCGACGGTGGTGTCGGTCTTCTGGGTGCGGGTCGCGTCGGTGATGCTCTTCTCCGTCGAGAGCACCGTGATCTCGCTGATGGTGCGGATCAGCGTGGTCTTGCCGGCTGCGAACGGACCGGTCACGACGATCTTCACGGCAGTACCGGAGGTACGACGGCCTCGTCTCGTTGCCATCTCTACAGCCCCCGAACGCCGGCGATCAGGCGGAGCAGCAAGCTCTTGTTCACGCTGGGGTCACGCTCAATCGCTCCCGACGGGTTGGTGGCGGGTACGGCACCGGTCACAACGCCTCCCCCGACGACGGCCGCCGCGAGCGGCTCCGGGTGATCCGGCTGACGGGCCGGCAGCAGTGGCTCCGGACGCGCCGGCGACACCGCTTCCGCCACACCTACGGCCTGCGGGCTCCGGGAGATCGGTGACACCCCGGCGAGCGGCGCATCGTCGTCCTTGTCGTCGATGTCCTCGTCCTCCGCCGAATCCGTCGCCAAGCCCGGGACCGGCACCGCGACGAGCGGGTTCGGCGTGCTGGCGGCCAGCTCAGGCGTGGTGGCGGCCAGCTCAGGCGATCCGGTGGCCAGCTCAGGCGACCTGGGGAACGGATCGGCAACCGGCACGGAAGGCGCTGTCGCGACCTCGGTGTCGGGCGCCGCGGCTACTCCAGCGGCAGCCGGCGAAGTCTCGAGCGAGGCGAGAAGGTGCTGTCGACGCGCCAGCGCGCCGACGCCTTCAGAGTCATCAGCTCGCAGCAGACCACGGCTGACCAGCTCGGCGAGCGCGACGACGACGCTGTAATCGCCCCGGCCGCAGATCGCCACGAGGTCGCCGACAGTGCGGTTGCCGTCGATCATCGCGACCAGCGCCCACTCCTCACGGCTGAGAGTGGGATCGCCTCCGGGCTCGAGGGCGACCGAAAGGACCGTCGCCGGGTCGGCGACGGTGGCGTCGATGGTCGCCCAGACCTCGAGCCGGCGGCGGGCCTCGCTGACGACCTCGTCGACGTCGCGGGTCACGCCGACGTCGTTGTGGTTCGCCTCGTCGACGACGAACGCGAACTCGCCATCGCTCCAGCGCATGAGATCGAAGACCGCGTCGTTGATGTGCTCGCACAGCAGCGTGTGCAGCTCACCCTCGTCGATGGCGGCGGCATCGCGGAGTGCCCGAGCGACTCCGACCTCGCCAGCGGCGGCTACCCGCACTGCATCGGCGAGATCCTCGTCGGATACCTGGCCGCTGCCGGCCAGCCGGCGACCCAGCGACTCACGGGTGACGTCTGAGCTGCCGCCGGTGAGCAGGCCATCGGCGAGCCACACCGCACCGTGGGCGTCGCCCTGGCGCAGGTGCAACCCGCCGGTCTTCTTCGTCATGCTCAGCAGGGCGAAGATGTCCGGCAAGCTGAAGGCGTCGAGCGAGCCTTCAAGTCTCACGGCAGACCTCGTTGGGCGTTTAGTGGGCGGGACAACTCGGGGCGTCGGTCAGGACCAGGTCTGGGGCTCGGCAGCAGCGACGGCGGAGCCGTTCGGCAGGTGCGAGGCCCATGCCGGGTCCGACGCGACTGGTGCGTACGTCGGGACCTCGCTCACCGGCTCGGCGACGGGCTGCGGGTAGGACTCGACGTCGTACGCCGGCGCCTCGACCGGTGCCGCGAACTCGGCGTGCGCCGCCGGGTACTGGACGGCCTGGTACGGCGCGGGCGGGGCGTCGGCACGCAGCACCTCAGCCACCGTTTCGGCGGCCCGGCGTACCTCGTAGAGCATCATTCCGACCTTGGCGCCCTTCGCGGCGACGGCGACGAGGACGGCCTCGTCGTCGGCCGAGACCAGGAACACCGTGCCGGTGTCACCCTCGATGTAGACCTGGTTGAGGCCACCGCGACCGAGGCCCTCGGCAGCGCGCTCCCCCAAGCTCAACAGGGCGGCGCTCATCGCCGCGACCCGGTCCTCGTCCATCGTGGCGGGCAGGGCGCTCGCCATCGGCAGTCCGTCGAAGGAGACGACCGCGGCAGCCTCGACCTCAGGCGCCTGCGCCAGCAGGTCGGCGATCGCACGATCGAGCTGCTGGGAGCGGGGAGACAGTTCGGGCATTTCTTCACACCTCGCCTCTGGGCCGTACGACACGGCGCACTAAGCACTCCATCGGCCTAATCGCCCACAGGCTTGAACGGCGTTCGCCTGGTCCGGATTCATGCGGTTGGCGGAGCCAGAAGTCCAGCTGTGGACAACCGACTTTGCCGGTCTGGATCTGACTACCGTCGCGCCCGTGCCCGGAGGTTGCGGTCGAATCGGCCGGCTTCAGACAGCGGCTGTTCTCGCCGCCTCGCTCACGGCGGGCTGCGCCGGCCGGCTGACCCCTCTCGGGGTACTTCCGCCGCTTCGGCCGTCAGCTGCCGCCGCCATTCCGTCGCCGTCGACGCCGTCGACGCCATCGACGCCATCGCACGCGCCGGCAATCCAGGCCCAGCTGACCAGCACGATCGAGCGCTACTTCGGCGTCCTTGACCAGCTGCAGGTACGGATGGACGCCGTGGCTCTGTCGCGGCTGTTCACTCGCAGTTGCCCGTGTCAACAGCAGGCCCGCGCGATCCGGGCCGCCGCCGCCCGCGGTGAGCGCTACGTCGAGGCGGTACGGATCAACGCGATCCGACCGAACCTGGACGGGCCGGCCAACGCCGACGTCCTCGCCGACTACACCCTGATCCGTGCCGAGCGGGTCGACGCCGCCGGCCATCAGCTCGGCCGGACCCGTCCGCATCGGGTCTGGTGGGACTTCCGGCTGGTCCGACACGGCCGCCGCTGGCTGATCGCCCGGATCGACGCAGTCTCGTGATCGGCCGAGGGAACGGCGCCGGTCGGCTGCTCGCCGCGGTGGCGCTCGCCACGATGGTCGCGCTCACCGGACCGACGGCGACCGCCGCGGACTGCGGCGGATCAGCGGGCTCGACGTGCGGTGTCAGCGCCGACGAGGCGAACGGGGTCTACCACGGGCTCATCGCGGTCACCGACCAAGGCTGGGTCCTCGATCGGGCCGCAACTAACGGGACGACGCCAGGATGCGGTGACTGCATCTGGATCGTGGTCCTCGCCTGCCCCACCAACAGCCCCGCCGACCCCGGCAGCCAGAGCGCCTGTGTCGAGGCGAGTGGCAGCCCGATCTGCCGCCCGGGCCAACTGCTCTACCGCCTCTACCTGACGACTGACAGCAGGCTCGACCAGCTCGAAGGCACCGTGTGTCTGGGTGGCACCAGCCAGATCGTCGCTATCGGCGACACCGCGAGCGCGGACTTCCAGCGCTACCTGCGCGACGTCACTCCCCCGGATCTGACCGTCACCACCCGTCCGAAGGACCTCACGCTGGCGGGCCTGACGACGTACTTCCGGGCGTCGCCGCCGGCCCTTGAGCCAGTGCCGTTCGGCGGCCCGACGATCACCGAGGTGATCACGATCGGGCCGCGTCGGATCCGGTGGACCTGGGGTGACGGTGACAGCTCCGGATGGCGCCCGCCGGACAGCGAGACCGGCCATCGCTATCTGGGCGGCGGCCGCTTCACCGGCGTACTCACCACCGAGTGGAGTGCGACGTACACCGTTCACTACGCCGGCCGCAGTTTCGGCCCGTACGACGCGACGGGTCAGCTGACCAAGGACCAACCCTTCACCAAGCGCGTCGCCACCAGCACGCCGGTCCTGATCAGCGGCAACTGACCGAGGTTGTCAGGACGCTCGCGCGGCGGTCGGCGCCGAGGGCCCTGACAAGTGCAGCGCTCGGCGGAGTTGGTCCACGATCCGAGGATCGTCGAGGTAGATCAGGGCACTGGGAAAGCGCAGCGCGGTCTCGCGTGAGATCGCCAACTCGTTGCCACGGGACATGTCATCCCAGTACGTCGATACGACGAGGTGAAGGGCGCCGTCGATCTCGACCCGCACCACAGCACCGGTCGGACCTACCAAGGTGGCGTCCAGATATCGCCGCCGGCCGTCGGGATCCCGCCGAACCTGCTGGTGCTGCGGCCGTGGCAGCCGGTTGCGCCTGCAGAAGCGGATGAAGTCGATCTCGCTCACCGCATCGGCCCCGCCTGCGATGTCTACCAATGCCGAACGCAGGATCTGCCGGTACCGGATTGCGCCGGCACGGTCGAGGGTGACCATCAGGCGGGCAGCCGTCGTCAGGCGCTGCTGCACACCCGCGGCAAGAATGCCGCACGCCGTCCTGGGGCGCGGACTCCACGCCGCGGCGTCAACGAGCGCCCGCTCGATGCGCACCCGGGGCGGCCAACTTCCAGGGTGAACGTCCTCAGCGGTGAATCGACGGGACTCGTGAACCTTGACGAGCACCCCGTCCAGGCTCGGGTACGTCGTACCTCGCGGGACTACCACGGCAGGGCAGCGCTGGGGCCAACCGGTCAGACCACCGGCCTGGGCTCCCGAGCGGCCTGCCAACGCCGCCAGCTTGCCGCCAGCGAGTACAGCGACTGCCCACTCCTGAACCGTCGTCAGTGGTCCGTTGTGCATCACGATGACGCCTCCGCCGGCGAGACGCCACCTCGCCGTGGACAAACACCGATCGACCTGAGCGTCGGTCAACCCGGCGTCAAGCAGTTGGCTTCGCCGCGCTACATCGAATTGCCGCTCACCAAGGTCCGTGACGGCTGGAATAGCCGAGGCAGCGGCGCCAGGCGGAAGGATCACGCTCGCCAGAATCAGCGAAGTTGGATCACGAGCCGTTGCTCTCGGCTCGGCATGTGCATCGCCGCTCCACCCCGCCGCCGTGTGCAGAACGACTTGTCAGGAAAGTTATGCGGGCCTCGGCGCCGACGGTCCTGACAACCAGCATTTACGGGACGTCGGCCAGCATCTCCGGGGTGAGGGAGGCCTCGGTGTTCGGTACGCCGAGCTCCTCGGCACGCTGGTCGGCCATCGCCAGCAGCCGGCGGATCCGGCCGGCGATCGCGTCCTTCGTCAGCGGCGGATCGGCGAGTGCGCCGAGCTCTTCCAATGAAGCGTTGGCGTGCTCGAGGCGGAGCCGGCCGGCCGAGAGCAAGTGATCCGGAGCGTCCTCACCGAGGATCTCCATCGCCCGCGAGACCCGAGCCCCCGCTGCGACCGCGGCCCGGGCCGAGCGGCGGAGGTTGGCGTCGTCGAAGTTCGCGAGCCGGTTGGCGGTGGCCCGCACCTCGCGGCGCATCCGCCGCTCCTCCCACGCCAGCACGCTGTCGTGGGCGCCGAGCTTGGTCAGCATCACACTGATGGCGTCGCCGTCACGGATCACGACCCGATCGACACCCCGCACCTCACGCGCCTTCGCGGAGACCCCAAGTCGGCGCGCCGAGCCCACGAGAGCAAGTGCCGACTCCGGCCCGGGACAGGTGATCTCCAGCGAGGAGGAGCGGCCGGGCTCGGTCAGCGAGCCATGCGCCAGGAAAGCTCCGCGCCATGCCGCCGCGGCATCGCACAAGGCGCCGGACACGACTTGTGGCGGGAGGCCACGAACCGGCCGGCCGTTGCCGTCGACCAGCCCGGTCTGGCGGGCGAGAGCGTGCGCGTCCTTGGTGACCCGCACCAGGTAACGGGAGCCCTTGCGCAGCCCGGCCGCCGATACGACGGCCAGCTCCGAGGTGTGGCCGTAGACCTCGGCGAGATCCTTACGCAGCCGCCTCGCCGTCGCGCCGGCATCGAGGTCTGCCTCGATCATCAGCTGGCCCTTGCCGACGATGTGCAGCCCGCCGGCGAACCGCAGCATCGTGGCGATCTCCGCCTTGCGGCAACACGGTTTGGTCACGACGACGCGCGCCAGCTCGTCCTTGACCGCCGCCGTCATCGCCATGCGGAGTGCCCCCTTCGGCCGTCTTGCTCAGCGGTGAAGATCGACTGGTACGCCGCGGCGAGTAGCTGCGGATCGTGCATCGGAACGGACTGGTCCGCTCCGAGGTGCGCGACGAACAACTCGGCGCCGAGGCCGGCCGCGCCCGCCTGCAACGATGCCATGCCGTCCTTGGTCGCCCGACGGGCGGCTAGGACGACGTCGACCCGGAGGTCCGGCGCGTGTGCGGCGAGGACCTCGAGATGCGTCGTCGGCGAGAAGCCCTCGGTCTCTCCGGTCTGCGCCGACATGTTCAGGGTGAGGCAGCAGCGGGCCGTCGTCGTCGCCACTGCCTTGGCGATCCCCGGTACGAGCAAGTGCGGGATCACGCTGGTAAACCACGAGCCCGGGCCGAACACCACCCAGTCGGCGTCGAGTACGGCGTCGACCGCTTCTGGACAGGCGTCGACCGACGACGGGTCGAGCCGCACCCCGACGACCTGACCGGGCGTCGTCGCCACCGCGACCTGGCCCCGGACCTCCTGGATCTCCCCGGGATCGGCGGGATCGAGCCCGACGACGTCGGCCACGATGTCGATCGGGCCGGTCGACAGCGGCAGCACCCGCCCGACGCAGCCGAGCAGCGATCCGACCATGTCCAACGAGGCGACCGGGCTGTCGAGGATCTGGTTGAGCCCGACCAGCAACAGGTTTCCGACCGGATGGCCGGCCAGCGTTCCCTCACCGCCGAACCGGTGCTGGCACACCTGCGCCCACAGCTGTGCCCGATCGTCATCGCCGGCCAGCGCGGCCAGGGCCATCCGCAGATCACCGGGCGGCAGCACCCCGAGCTCACTGCGGATGACACCGCTCGAGCCGCCGTCATCACCGACCGTCACCACCGCCGTCAGGTGAGGGGTCACCCGACGCAGCGCCGCCAGTGACGCCGACAGGCCGTGGCCGCCGCCGAACGCAACGACCTTCGGCGGGCTCATTCGCGTTCCTTGTCGCGGTGGAAAAGCTGGACCTCGATGCCGTCGGCGTGCAGCCGGCGGGCCAGTTCGGCGGCCACCGCGACGCTGCGATGGCGGCCTCCGGTGCAGCCGATCGCGATCGTCGCGTAGTGCTTGCCCTCATCGACATAGCCGGTCTCGTACCGGCGAAGCAGGTCGGTCGCGGCGTCGATGAACTCGGCGGTCCCGGGCTGCGAGAAGACGTACTCGCGCACCCGGGCGTCCTCCCCGGTGAGCGGCCGAAGGTCCTCCACCCAGTGCGGGTTGGGCAGCAGCCGACAGTCGATCACGATGTCCGCGTCGACGGGCAGGCCGTGCTTGTAACCGAAGGACACCATCGACAGATGAAGTTCCGTTGCCGCCTCGGCCTCAAACGCCGCCGCGATCTTGGCGCGCAGATCGTGGACATTGAGATCGCCGGTGTCGACCACCAGGTCAGCCTCGCCGCGCAGGTCTCGAAGCAGCTCGCGTTCCTTCGCGATCCCATCGATCAGAAGCCCGTCACCCTGCAGTGGGTGCGGTCGCCGCACCCCGTCGAACCGGCGTACCAGCACGTCATCCGAGGCTTCGAGGAACAGCAGCTGCGGGCGGT
This sequence comes from Frankiales bacterium, assembly GCA_025980465.1. GTDB lineage: Bacteria > Actinomycetota > Actinomycetes > JAFAQI01 > JAFAQI01 > JAICXJ01. The sequence continues at coordinate 8,137 of JAICXJ010000034.1, forward strand.
GGAGCCCGCCTCGCTCGAGCTCTTCGAAGACCGCGTGCAGGTCGGAGCTGAACCCGCGGCTTCGGACGTCGACAACAACCGCGACCCGGTCCACGCCGCCATTGGACCGGGCGGCGAGGTCGACGACGGCCGGGATCAACGTCGGCGGGAGGTTGTCGACGACGAACCAGCCCAGATCCTCGAGGCATTTCGCGGCGGTGCTTCGTCCGGCGCCGGACAGCCCCGTGATCACAGCAAGCTTCAGCGCCGGAGCGGGCGATGTGGCAGGAGAGTTCATGACGGTTCCCTCGAGCCTGCCACTGATACCCCGACCGTGTCAGAGGCTTCGAGCACCTCTCCCGTCATCGGGTCGACGGCGGGCGCAGCCGGACCCGAGGCGGCGAGTGCGGCGTGGACTGCCTCGGCGGTACGCCGGCCGATGCCCGGCACCTCGGCGATCTGTTCGACACTGGCCGCCCGCAGCCGTTTCACCGACCCGAACCGTCGCAGCAGCGCCTTGCGTCGGGTCGCGCCGAGGCCCGGTACGCCGTCGAGCGCGCTGGCCGTCATCCCGACCGATCGGCGCTGCCGGTGGTAGGTGATGGCGAAGCGGTGCGCCTCGTCGCGCACCCGCTGCAGGAGGTAAAGCGCCTCGCTGGTACGCGGCAGGATCACCGGATCCGGGCTGTCCGCCAGCCAGACCTCCTCGAGCCGTTTCGCCAACCCGCACAACGACACGTCGTCGATGCCCAGCTCCGACATGGCGGCCTTCGCTGCCGCAACCTGAGGAGCGCCGCCGTCGACCACCACGAGCTGCGGTGGATAGGCGAACTTGCGGGGCTTGCCGGTGTCCGGGTCGATCGGCGTACCCACCGAGTGGCCGGCCTCGCCGTCCTCGTCCGAGTCGTCCAGCTCGATCTCGGCGAGGTCGATTCGCTCCTCCAGGTAGCGACGAAATCGGCGACTGATCACTTCATGTATCGATGCGGTGTCATTCTGGGTGGCGTCGCCGCCGTCACCGGCCATGCCCTTGATCGCGAAGCGGCGGTACTCGCTCTTGCGCGCCAGCCCGTCTTCGAAGACGACCATCGAGGCGACGATGTCGCTGCCCTGCAGGTTGGACACGTCGTAGCACTCGATGCGCAACGGCGCCTGCGGAAGGCCGAGGGATTCCTGCAGCTCCTGCAACGCCCTCGACCGTGAGGTCAGGTCGCTCGACCGCTTCAACTTGTGCCGGGTGAACGCCTCCTTGGCATTGCGTTCCACCGTCTCGAGCAACGCGCGTTTGTCCCCGCGCACCGGCACCCGCAGCGACACCTTCGCGTGGCGGACGAGTTCGAGCAGCTCGGTGACGACGTCCGCATCCGCTGGCAGCTCCGGCACCAGCACCTCGCGTGGCACCTCGCTGTCGGCCGATCCGGAGTCGAGGTAGGCCTGGGTGAGGAACTGCTCGACCAGGCCCGCCGTACCGATCTCCTCGACCTTGTCGACCACCCAGCCGCGCTGTCCGCGAACCCGGCCGCCGCGGACGTAGAACACCTGGACCGCGGCCTCCAGCTCGTCCTGCGCGAAGGCCACGACATCGGCGTCGGTGCCATCGCCGAGGACCACTGCCTGCTTCTCCATGGCCCTGGTCAACGCGCCGATGTCGTCGCGGAGCCGGGCCGCCCGCTCGTACTCCTGCGCGTCGGCGGCGGACTTCATCTCGCGTTCGAGCCGCTTGACGAACTTCTGGGTCTGGCCGGACATGAAGTCGACGAAGTCCTCGGCGATGTCGCGATGCTCCTGCTGGCTGACCCGGGACACGCAGGGCGCCGAGCACTTGCCGATGTAGCCGAGCAGGCAGGGCCGCCCGACCTGGCCGGCTCGTTTGAAGACCCCAGCGCTGCAGGTGCGCATCGGAAAGACCCGCAGCAACGTGTCGAGGGTGTCGCGGATCGCCCAGGCGTGCGCGTAGGGACCGAAGTACTTCACGCCTTTGCGCTTCGCGCCGCGCATCACCTGCGCACGTGGAAACTCCTCGTCGAGAGTGACCGCGAGCCACGGGTAGGACTTGTCGTCGCGGTAGCGGACGTTGAACCGCGGGTCGTACTCCTTGATCCAGCTGTACTCCAGCTGCAGCGCCTCGACCTCGGTGGCGACGACGGTCCAGTCGACCGCAGCCGCGGTCCGCACCATCGTCTGGGTGCGCGGATGCAACGCGCTGATGTCCTGGAAGTACGACCCGAGCCGGCTTCGAAGGCTCTTTGCCTTACCGACGTAGATCACCCGGCCGGTCTCGTCGCGGAACCGGTAGACCCCTGGCGAGTCCGGCACCGAGCCGGCTGCCGGTCGGTACGTCGCCGGGTCCGCCACGCCGTCCAATCTAGTGCGACACGCCGACGACCCTGCCGGGCTCTGCGCGCTTGCTCATAGCAAATTCACAGCGCGTGATGGGAATCTCCACCCTCGTGACCACCCCGCTCACCCGCGTCGGGCGCCGCTTTGACTCCGCAGCGATCTCGACCTCCCGCCGGCTGCGGGTGCCGCAGATCACCGTGCTGTTCTGGGTGATCAAGGCACTGTCAACCGCGATGGGCGAGTCGACCTCCGACTTCATGGTGCACGCGATGCCCCCGGTGCTCGCCGTACTGATCGGCTTCGTCGCGTTCGTGGCGGCGTTGCGGCGGCAGCTTCGAACCCGGCGCTACACCCCGGTCAACTACTGGCTGGCGGTCGTGATGGTCGGGGTGTTCGGCACGATGGTCGCCGACGTCCTGCACGTCGGGTTCGGCGTCCCGTACTGGGTGTCGTCCCCGCTGTTTGCGGTGGCGCTCGCTGCCGTGTTCATCACTTGGCAGCGCACCGAGCACACGTTGTCGATCCACACCGTCAACACCACCCCGCGCGAGCTGTTCTACTGGGCGGCAGTGGTCGCGACCTTCGCCCTTGGTACGGCGGTCGGCGACCTGACTGCCATCACCGTGAAGCTCGGCTACGGCGGCTCCGCAGTTCTGTTCGCGGTCGCCATCACGATCCCGGCGCTGGGCTTCTGGCTGCTGCGCTGGAATGCGATCGCATCGTTTTGGGCGGCGTACGTGCTGACCCGCCCGCTGGGAGCCTCGGTCGCGGACTATCTGGGCAAGTCGAAGCGGGTCAGCGGTCTCGGCTTCGGCGACGGCAAGACCGCGCTGCTGCTCACGGTGGCAATCGTCGTACTGGTCGGCTACCTCGCGGTGACCGGCGCCGACGTTCAGCCCGAGCGCCGCGACCGGCACGAGCCAGTCCTGCGCCAACCCCCGATCCCCGGCTAGTACGACGTTATGGGCGCCAAGAAAGCGTTGTGACGCTCGCTACGTCATACGTGTGGCGGGTGCCCCAGGGCTGCGGACAGCGGCAGCCAGGAGTGACCGGCAGCATGCTTCGCGCGCCGGTGTGGCGACAGCTGACCCGGGGCGTTTGGATTCACGCTGAGCTCCCCGTCAACCGCAATATCTGGCGCGACGCGGCGCGGCTGGTCATGCCATCTGACGCCCTGTTGTGCGGTTTGTCGGCCGCGACCGACTGGGGTGCCGACGTTCGAGCGCTGGGGGACGTGGTGGTGCACGTCGGGCTGCCGGATCAATCCCGCCGCGCCCGACACGGAATCGAAATACACCAGCTGACCGTCCAGCCGGGTGAGGTGCGGCGAGGAGGCGACTGGCTGGTCACCAGCCCCGCTCGCACAGCACTCGACTGCGCCCGCTGGCTCTCGCTGATGCAGACAGTCGTGGTCATCGATGCACTGATGCGGACAACAAGGTTGTCGTACTCCGACCTCGCTCAGATCGCTGATCGTCACCGCGGCGAGAAGGGATCCGCTGCTCTTCGCCGGGCGAGCGAGATGGCCGACGACGGCGCTGAGTCCCCGATGGAAAGCAGACAGCGGGTGACGCTCATCCAGGGCGGGTTGCCGCGACCGAGGTCGCAATATGAGGTGTTCGACCACGACGGCCGGTTCGTCGCGTCTGGACCTCGCCTACGCCGAGCAGTTCGTCGCCGTCGAGTTCGACGGCGCACTTCATTGGGCGCAGCGTCGCTCCGACGACCGTCGCCGCGACGCACTGAGAGCCCTCGGCTGGACCATTCTGGTCTTCAGCGCAGACGACATCTACCACGCGCCGGACCGCGTCGTGAGCCTCGTCGCCGCCGCTCTCGCGCGGTCATCTCGCTGACTACGACGTAGTGAGCGGCACACGGCCGCCTAGACGCCCGGTTCGTCGTACCCGGGCCGGCGGTCAGGCTTGCTTGCGGGCCCGCTTCGCCGGCGCCGAGCGAGTCGAGGTGGCCGCAGTGGCGCGCTTGCGCGGGCGGCCCGCCGTGCCCGGCCGGCCACCTTTCACCCGGTCGCCGAGGATCTCGCGCAGGAAGCCGCCGGTGTGGGATGCGGCGATCGTGGCGACCGTCTCGGGTGGGCCCTGCGCGACGACTGTCCCGCCCCCGATGCCGCCCTCCGGACCCATGTCGATGATCCAGTCAGCGGTCTTGATCACATCGAGGTTGTGCTCGATGACGATCACGGTGTTGCCGGCGTCGACCAGCCGGGTAAGGACGCCGAGCAGCTTGCGAATGTCCTCGAAATGCAGCCCGGTCGTCGGCTCATCGAGGATGTAGACGGTTCGGCCGGTCGACCGCTTCTGCAGCTCGGATGCGAGCTTCACCCGCTGCGCCTCGCCACCCGACAGCGTCGGTGCCGGCTGCCCGAGCCGGACGTAGCCCAGCCCGACGTCGACCAGGGTGGTGAGGTGGCGCGAGATCGCCGGGATCGCGGCGAAGAACTCGGCCGCCTCCTCGATCGGCATGTCGAGTACGTCGGAGATCGTCTTGCCCTTGAAATGAACCTCGAGGGTCTCGCGGTTGTAGCGCGCACCGTGGCACACCTCGCACGGGACGTACACGTCCGGCAGGAAGTTCATCTCGATCTTGATCGTGCCGTCGCCCTGGCAGTTCTCGCAGCGGCCGCCCTTGACGTTGAAGGAGAACCGACCCTGCTGATAGCCACGGATCTTTGCCTCGGTGGTCTCGGCGAACAGCGCCCGGATCCGGTCGAAGACCTTGGTGTAGGTCGCCGGGTTGGAACGCGGCGTGCGGCCGATCGGCGACTGGTCGACACCGACCACCTTGTCGACATACTCCAGCCCCTGGACGGTGCGATGCCGGCCGGGGATGGTCCGGGCGCCGTTCAACTCGCGGGCCAGGACGGAGTAGAGGATGTCGTTGACCAGGGTCGACTTGCCCGACCCGGAGACCCCGGTGACGGCAACGAAGTTGCCGAGCGGGAACTCGACCGTGACGTCCTTCAGGTTGTGCTCGCGGGCCTTCACCACGGTGAGCGACCGTCCCGGTGTTGCCTGCCGGCGGATGTCGGGGATCGTGATCTCCCGCCGGCCGGAGAGGTAGGCCCCGGTGAGCGACCGCTCCACCTTCAGCAGGCCGGCGTAGGGGCCGGAGTGGACGATCTCACCGCCGTGCTCGCCGGCGCCCGGGCCGATGTCGACGACCCAGTCGGCCGACCGGATGGTGTCCTCGTCGTGCTCGACGACGATGAGGGTGTTCCCCATGTTGCGGAGCCGGATCAGGGTCTCGATGAGCCGCCGGTTGTCGCGCTGATGCAGTCCGATCGAGGGTTCGTCGAGGACGTACAGAACACCGACCAGCCCGGATCCGATCTGGGTCGCCAGCCGGATTCGCTGCGCCTCGCCACCGGCGAGGGTCGCCGACGCGCGGTCGAGGGAGAGGTAGTGCAGGCCGACGTCGACCAGGAACCGCAGCCGCTCGTTGATCTCCTTGAGCACTCGCGCTGCGATCTGGCTCTCTCGTGATGTCAGCTTCATCGCAGCGAGCCACTTCGCGCAGTCGCCGATCGGCAGGCTGGCCACCTCCGCGATCGTCTTGCCGTGAAGCGTCACGGCAAGCGACTCCGGGCGGAGCCTCGCACCTCCACAGTCCTGGCACGGGACTTCCCGCATGTACCCCTCGAAGCGCTCCCGACTGGTGTCGCTGTCCGCTTCCCGGTGGCGGCGTTCGACGAACGGGATCGCACCTTCGAAGGTGCTCCAGTACGACCGCTCCCGGCCGTAGCGGTTCTTGTAGCGGACGTGCACCTGGGTGGGATGGCCGTGCAGGATCGCCTTGCGCGCCTTCGCGGGAAGGTCCTCCCAGGGCTTGCGGGTGCTGAAGCCGATCTCCTCGGCGAGCGCGTCGACCAGCCGGCCAAAGTAGTCGCGACCGTTGCGCCCCGCCCACACCGTGATCGCGCCGGCGTCCAGCGACTTGGTCGGATCGGGCACCACCAGTTCCTCGTCCGCCTCGAGCCGGGTGCCCAGACCGGAGCACGCCGGGCACGCGCCGTACGGAGAGTTGAAGGAGAAGGTCCGCGGCTCGAGGTCCTCCATCGTCAGCGGATGGTCGTTGGGGCACGCCAGCCGCTCGGAGAACTTTCGCTCGCGGTGCGGGTCCTCGACGGGCAGGTCGACGAAGTCCAGGACGACGATGCCATTCGCCAGGGTCAACGCGGTCTCGATCGAGTCGGTCAGCCGCTGCTTGGCGTCCCGCTTGACGGCAAGCCGGTCGACGACCACGTCGATGTCGTGCTTCTCGTACTTCGCCAGCTTCGGAGGGTCGCTCAGCGTGATGACGTCGCCGTCGACCCGGGCCCGGGCGAAGCCCTTGGTCTGCAGCTCCCGGAACAGCTCGGCGTACTCCCCCTTGCGGCCCCTCACCACCGGCGCCAGCACCTGGAACCGGCTGCCCTGGTCGAGATCGAGCACCCGGTCGACGATCTGCTGCGGTGTTTGGCGGGCGATCGGCGCACCGCAGACCGGGCAGTGCGGCGTGCCGATGCGGGCGTAGAGCAACCGCAGGTAGTCCCAGACCTCGGTGATCGTGCCGACCGTCGAGCGCGGGTTGCGGCTGGTCGACTTCTGGTCGATCGAGACCGCCGGCGACAGCCCCTCGATGAAGTCGACGTCGGGCTTGTCCATCTGGCCGAGGAACTGCCGGGCGTACGCCGACAGCGACTCGACGTACCGCCGCTGGCCTTCGGCGAAGATGGTGTCGAAGGCGAGGCTGGACTTGCCGCTGCCGGAGAGCCCGGTGAACACGATCAGCGCATCCCGGGGCAGATCAAGATTGACGTCCCGCAGGTTGTGCTCGCGAGCGCCTCGGATCAGCAGGTGGTCGGCCACATCAGCCTTCGGTCGTGGACGGATCGGGCTCGGTTCGCATGCTACGTGTCGCCGGCGACAGTCCGACCGGGCAAACAGGCTCCCCTGTTCGTACCGGCGAGAGCCTGTGCCGGCCCCTACGCCATAGGCTGCAGGCATGGCTGATGACTACACCGGAGCAGTGACAGTCGGCGGCCCGTCGCAGCGCCGGGACCTGGGCGGGCTGGTGCTGGACAAGGTCCAGGTCGGGCCGATGGAGAACAACGCGTACTTCCTGGAGTGCAAGGACACCGGTGAGGTGCTGCTGATCGACGCTGCGCACTCCCCGGACGTCCTGCTCGGTGTCCTTGCCGGACGAAAGCTGGCCCGGATCGTCACCACCCACCAGCACGGCGACCACTGGCAGGCGCTCCCGGAAATGATCGCCGCGACCGGCGCCCCGGTCGCCGTCCACCCGCTCGACGCGGAGCCCCTCCCGGTCACCGACTTCGAACCGCTCGAGGAGGGCAAGACGGTCCGCATCGGGACCTGCGAGCTGACGATCATCCATCTCGTCGGCCACACCCCGGGCTCGGTCTCGCTGCTCTACGAGGGCGCCGATCGGCCTCACCTGTTCACCGGTGACTGCCTGTTCCCCGGCGGCCACGGGCGCACGGTCACGACCGAGGACCATCTCTCGCTGATGGACGACCTGGAGGAGAAGGTCTTCGGGGTGCTCCCGGACGAAACCTGGTTCTATCCGGGGCACGGCAACGACAGCACACTCGGCGCCGAGCGGCCCAACCTGCGCGAGTGGCGCGACCGCGGCTGGTGACGGTTCGCGAGGTATGTCCCGATCGCCCGGTTCACCGCCGTACGATCGAGAAGTGAGCCGCAACGGCGACCCCGGGAGCAGCGGCACAACCGCGCCCTCGACGGGACCCGACAAGGCCTGTCTCGAGGTACCGGACCGACCGGAGGCAATCCCACTCGCCCGGCGCTTCGTCCAGGGGCACGCCACCCAGTTCCACGGCCAGGAGATCACCCACAGCGCGGCACTGGTCGCCAGTGAGCTCACCGCCAACGCCGTCCAGCACGGTGCCGGCCCGATCGTGGTCTGCGTGAGCGGTAGCGGCGGTGTGCTGCGGATCGAGGTTGCAGACGCCGACCCGCGACCCCCGATCCGACCGGCCCAAAGCGCGAGCAACATGACCGGTCGCGGCCTGGCCCTGGTGGAGGCGGTCTCCACGCGCTGGGGGGTCGACCGGGCCCCCGGCGGCGGAAAGCGGGTCTGGGCCGAGCTCTCGACCAACCCCGCCGCCGCGACCGGCCAGCCACTGAACGACGACCTGCTCGACTGGACGGGCGTTGTCGACGGGGCGCCCGGGTACTTCACCGTCCGCCTCGGCGACGTGCCGACGAACCTCCTCATCGAGGCGAAGGCACACATCGACAATCTGGTACGGGAGTTCACGCTTGCCAGCGCCGCCGGCAGCGACTCGCCCGGCCCCGGCGTCCCGGTGCATCTCGCCAAGCTGATCGAGACCGTCGTGTTCGGCTTCGCCGAGGCCCGCGACGCCATCAAGCGTCAGGCGCTCGCGGCCGCCCAGCGCGACGAGCCCCGGACCAACTTGGTCCTTCACCTGCCGCTGTCGGCGGCTGGCGCCGGCGAGGCCTACCTGGCGGCGCTCGACGAGGCCGACACCTACTCCAGGGCGGCGCGGTTGCTCACGCTGGAGACGCCTGCCGCCCACCGCCTGTTTCGACGCTGGTACGTCGAAGCGGTTATCCGGCAGCTACGGCAGGTAGCCGCCGGCCGTCGACCGGAACCGGTCGAACCCTTCGAGGAGACCCTGCTCGAGGAGGTCCAACGTCTCGCGGCCCGCCAGCGAATCACCGAGCGAACGGCTCGGCTCCAGCGAGTGACCGCAGCGCTGGCCCGCGCCCGCACGCCGGAGGACGTCGCCAACGTCGTGGTCTCCGAAGGTGTGAACGCCCTCGGCGCCGACGGCGGCGGCCTGCTGGTCCCGGCTCCGGACGGCGAGCACATCGCGGTGCCCGGCGCGGTCGGATACGGCGAGGAGCTCGTCGGCGCGCTGCGTGAGGAACGGCTCGACGCCCCGCTGCCGGCCGCGACGGTCCTGCGCACCGGCGATGCGGTCTGGCTGGAATCGCAAGAAGAGCGGGACGAGCAGTTCCCGGCACTCCACGGCTTCGAGGCCGCAACGGTGTCGATGTGCGCGGTCCCGCTCAGCGTCGGTGGGACGCTGCTCGGCGCGCTGCGATTCAGCTTCAACGAGCGGCGCCTGTTCGACGACGACGAGCGGTCGTTCGTTCTCGCACTCGCCGCGCAGACGGCGCAGACACTCCAGCGCAGCGAGTTGTACGCCGCCGAGCGGCAGGCCTCGATCAGCCTCCAGCGGGCGCTACTGCCGCGGGAGTCGCCGCTGATCCCGGACTGGGACGTCGCGACGTACTACCAGCCGGCGGGCAACCAGGAGGCCGGCGGCGACTTCTACGACCTGCTCCCGCTGCGCGACGGCAGATTCGTTGCCATGATCGGCGATGTCATGGGACGGGGCATCGAGGCCGCTGCCGCGATGGCCCAGACCCGGACCATGCTCCGGGCATACGCCGTGGTTGATCCGGAGCCGGTGGATGTCTTCAACAACGTCGACCGCTTCTTCGAGGTGATGGACTACTCCCAGCTGGTGACCGTGCTGTACCTTCTCGTCGACCAGGCCACCGGACGGATCGCAGTGGGAAACGCCGGGCACCTGCCGCCACTGCTCGTCGATCATGCCGGCGCCCGCACGACAGAGCTCAGTATCGGTACACCATTCGGTGTCGGCGGGTTCGAGCGCACCGCGTCCGAACTCCACCTGCCGCCCGGTACCTCGCTGATCGCGATCACCGACGGCCTGGTCGAGCGACGAGACGAGGACATCGACATCGGGATCAAGCGACTGGTCGAGCAGGTCACCCAACTGCAGTCCGTCGATGCGGCCAAGTTGATGGAGGCGCTGACGACCGAGGCGCCGGGACCAGAGGGTGACGACGACATCACCGTCCTGGTATTGCACCACCTGGGCGGCTGACCGGGCTCGGCGTACCGCCGCGTCGTACTGGAGCAGGACTGAGCCGGGGAAGGGGGAAGTCAACAGCCATGACAGACGGGCCGATCGGCGCAGACGAGATCTCGTCGCTGTCCCGCCGGGAGTTGCTCGCTGCGATCTCGGCGGTTGGCGCGGCGGCCGCGTTCGGGATCCCGGATCATGCATCGGCAGTTGCACGGCCGCCGGATGTCGCCCGCACGGTACGGCGGGCAGCAGCGACCGCGGCCCACGGCTCCGACCTCGGCGCGGTCGACCACCTCGTGTTCCTGATGATGGAGAACCGCTCCTACGACCACTACTTCGGCGCGTACCACAAGGGTCGCGGGTTCGATGACCACCCCAGCCACTCACTCGGCGCCTTCGCGCAGCCCTACCCGGGCGGCACCGAGCTCTCGCCGCGGCGCAAGCTGCTGCCCTTCCACCTCAACCACGGCAGTGAGGAGTGCACCAACGACCTCACCCACAACTGGGGACCACAGCACTTGTGCTGGAACCACGGCCGAATGAACCGGTACGTCGAGACGCACACCAAGACGGAGTTCGAGGGCGACCCCGACGGCGCGCTGACAATGGGTTATTACACCCGTCACGACCTGCCGTTGTATTACGCGCTCGCCGACCACTTCACCCTCGGGGACGCCTACCACTGCTCGATCCTCGGCCCGACCCATCCGAACCGGCTGATGGCGCAGACCGGCACGATCGATCCGGCCGGCAGCCATGGCGGGCCGGTCACCGACACCAACGTGAATCCCGACGTTCTCTGGACCTGCACCTGGCCGACGGTGCAGGAGTTGCTGGAGGACAAGGGCGTGTCCTGGAAGGTCTACAGCCCGTCCTACGCCGGACTCGGGGCGAAGTACGCCAAGTTCCCGACGTTCAACAACCTGCTCTACAACCCCACGCTGTTCCCACTGACGATGGCGGTCACCGACCACGTGCTGCCCTACTTCACAGCGTTCCAGAACCCGAGCGGGATCCTGCACCGCCGGGCGTTCGGGCCGACCTACCCCAATGATTTCGTCACCGACATCAGGCGCGGGACGCTCCCGAGCGTCTCGTGGATCCTTCCCCCGGCCGGATTCGACGAGCACCCATCCGCTGCGCCGGACCGCGGGATGTACTTCACGAAAACCGTGCTGGACGCCCTCGCCAGCAACAAGAAGGTGTGGTCGCGCACAGCGCTGTTCCTGATGTACGACGAGAACGACGGGTTCTTCGACCATGTGCCCCCGCCAACGGCGCCGAAGGGGACCCACGGCGAGTGGCTGACGGCCAAGTCGATCAGCGCGGAGACGATGGGAATCCGCGGACCGCTCGGGCTCGGCCTACGAGTGCCCCTGCTGGTGTTGTCACCGTTCAGCCGCGGTGGCCACGTCAGCTCCCACCTGTTCGATCACACCTCGCAGCTTCGATTGCTCGAGGACCGGTTCGGGATCAAGGTCTGGAACATCTCGACCTGGCGGCGGCGCACGGTCAACAGCCTGGAGAAGGCGCTGTTCCACGGCCACAAGGACATGTCGATGCCGGCGCTCCCTCACATCCCGCTGGCGAACCCGGCTCTCACCGGCAGCTGCTCGGAGCTCGACCAGGACTCCTCCGGCGTCTTCGGGGGTGCCAGCCCGACCATCCCCACCAAGCAGCGAATGCCCACCCAGCACGGCACCACGGTGCCCGCCTCGCGCTACCTGCGCTCGGCACCGACCACGGCCGACCGAGTGCCGGCTCGCAGCGGCCGTAACACCGCGACCAAGAAGTCGGCATACAACCACCTGGTGCACGGCGGCCAACCGGTCGCCAGCCGGGAGAACGAGACCTGATCTCCGCCGGTCTCCGCTAGCCGGCGGGAGGACCCGCCACCACGGCGGCGAGCCGGTCGAGAGTGCCGCTCATCGTCCGACGGTTGCGCTCGCCTCGGTCGTCGACGCCCGACATCTGCTTGCTCATCTCAAGGGCCGACTCGGGTCGCAGGTCCTCGGTCCACTCCGTCACCCGGCATCCGGCGGCGGTCGGTTCGATCCGGTACCCCCACGTCGAAAAGTGGAAGTCGTACATCGAGCACTCGAAGGCGAACGCCCGGCCCGGATCGGCCTCGATGACCTTGCCTTGCGTCGTCCACTCGTGGTCGTCGTGACGGTTGTGCCCGTCGAACGTCGCCCCGACAGCCGGGCCCGGCACACCGTCATGCCACACGCAGGTATGACATTCCTCGGACCATTCCCCCATGCGGGTCACGTCCGAGATCGCCGCATAAACCACGTCGGGCGCAGCAGCGATCTCACGGGAAACCTCAAGTCGTTCAGCCATACCTGGTCATTCGCTCCTCACCCCGGCCGTCCCTGTTATCGACGACGTACGAACCTGAAGTAGATCCCCACGGCCACCACGACGATGGCCACGTTGACGGCCAGCCGCTGCCAGAGGTGGTGCCGAAACAACAGCACATCCACTGCGATCACGACCGCAGCCATGGCCGCGGCGAAAACTATCCCAGCCGCGGTGCGTTCCGTCACGCGTTCCTACTCCTCGCCGCGCCTACTCGGTCGCGGCCAGCCGCCCACCTGCGCGAGGAGTCCGACGTCGTCGCGGCAGGCCCAGTGCTCAGCGATCATCCCGTTCGCGACCCGCCAGATCGAAATGACGTCCCCCGCGATCGCGTTACCGGTGGGTTGAAGCCCGGCCAGCAGTGCGGGCCGGCTGCGTGCTGGATGAGGTCCTCGGCGATGAGCTCGAGAGCAGATTCGTCACGCCGCCTCGCGCGCTCGTGGAAGGCGAGAACAACCTCTGCAGACGTCATGATGCCGCCACTATGCCGGATGCGGAGCCTGACGGTGATGGCGTTCTCACGCCTCGATCGCGTCATCTCGGTCACGATCAGCGCTCAGTCGTCGCTAGACTAGGACCGTCGCGACTGGCGTGCAGTGGGTGGAAACGACCACCGGGAAGCGCACCCGCGCAGACGCCGTACGCCTGGGCGTCGCGCATCGGGAGTCGCGCATGTCTGCCCAGAAGCTGCCCGCGCCAATGGCCCGTCCCGCGTTGGTCGCGGAGGACCCGCAGATTGCCGCGCTGGTCGAGGCCGAGGAAGCCCGGCAGCGCGAGAAGATCCGGCTGATCCCCTCCGAGAACTACGTGTCTCGGGCGGTCCTCGAGGCCACCGGAACGGTCCTCACCAACAAGTACTCCGAGGGTTACGCCGGCAAGCGCTACTACGAGGGCCAGCAGATCATCGACCAGGTCGAGACGATCGCGATCGACCGCGCCAAGTCGCTGTTCGGCGTCGACCACGCGAACGTCCAGCCGTACTCCGGCTCCCCCGCCAACCTCGCCGTGTACCTGGCATTCCTCAACCCGGGCGACAAGGTGATGGGCATGGCGCTGCCGTCGGGCGGTCACCTCACCCACGGCTGGGGCGTCTCGGCGACCGGTAAGTGGTTCACGCCGGTGCGCTACGGCGTACGGGCCGAGACCGGCCGGGTCGACATGGACGAGGTCCGCGAGATCGCACTGGCCGAACGGCCGAAACTGATCTTCTGCGGCGGTACGGCGATCCCCCGCACCATCGACTTCGAGGCGTTCGCCTCGATCGCGGCGGAGATCGACGCCGTGCTGGTCGCCGACATCGCCCACATCGCGGGCCTGGTCGCCGGCGGTGCGCACCCGACCCCGGTCGGCCATGCCGCGGTGATCTCGACCACCACGCACAAGACGCTGCGCGGCCCGCGCGGCGCAATGCTCATGAGCACCGAGGAACACGCCGCGGCCTTGGACAAGGCGGTGTTCCCAGGGCTGCAGGGCGGGCCCCACAACCACACGACGGCAGCCATCGCGGTCGCGCTGCGGGAGGCGGCGGCACCGGAGTTCAAGGATTACGCCGCGAAGATCGTCAGCAACGCAGCGACCCTCGCCGGCGCGCTGACCGAGCGCGGCTTCGACCTGGTCTCCGGCGGCACCGACAACCACCTCATCCTCATCGACCTGACCAACAAGGGGATCGCCGGCAAGCCGATGGCGAAGGCGCTCGACCGGGCCGGTCTGGTGGTCAACTACAACACCGTGCCGGACGACCCACGTAAGCCGTTCGACCCCTCCGGTATCCGGATCGGCACCCCCGCCGTCACCACGCGAGGTATGGGAACCGCCGAGATGACCGCGATCGCCGGCTGGTTCGACCGGGTGGTGACGGCCGCCAACAGCGGCGACGAAGCAGACCTCGACCAGATCGGCAAGGAAGTCAAAGAACTGACAGCCGGCTTCCCGGTACCCGCCTGAGCCCACGCATGGGCCATTGGTGGTGCCATAGGCCCAGTGATGGCCCATGCGTGGGCTACCAGTGCACGCCGGGCAGCAGTTTGACCATGGCCTGGGCACCGCGAGTCAATGACGGGCCTTCGTCACCGCCACCGGCGGCCTTGGAGTCCGGAAACACCCGGTAGGCGACGTTGAGGACGGCGTCGACGACCCGCGGCGCCACCGCGTAGGAGATCTCCCCGAAGGTCCCGAGCCGGGTGCTGATCCGCTTTGGCCGGTCGACCAGCGCCGCCACAACCAGCTCCGCTGCTTCCGCAGGCGACTTGGTGGGGAAGGCGTCGTAAATCTTGGTGGGGCTGATCATCGGCGTCCGCACCAGCGGCATGTGGATGGTCGTGAACGTCACGCCATCGCCCCAGGTCTCGCTCGCCACGACCCGGCTGAACGCGTCGAGCGCCGCTTTCGACGCGACGTACGCCGAGAACCGGGGCGGCGCGGTCTGGACGCCGATCGATGAGATGTTCACGATGTGGCCGAAGTGCCGGTCGCTCATGTGCGGCAGCAGCGCATAGATCATCCGGACCGCCGCGAAGTAGTTGAGCTCCATGGTCCGCTCGTAGTCGTGGTGGCGGTCGTAGGAGAGCTTCACTGATCGTCGGATCGAACGGCCGGCGTTGTTGACCAGGTAGTCGATGCCGGTCGGCGCGTCGGCGATCATCTGCTTCACCGTGGCCTTGACCGACTCCTCGTCGGTGATGTCACAGGGGTAGACCCGCGCCGTACCGCCCGCGGCCTCGACCTGCGCCTTCACCTCCTCGAGCTTGTCGGCGCTGCGAGCGACCAGGTAGGGGATGGCGCCGAGCCCGGAGGCGGCGACCGCCGTCGCGGCACCGATCCCGGATGATGCGCCGGTGATCACGACGGTACGGCCCTCGAGCGGCCCGCCTTCCCGCTTGCGACGGGCCCGCACCGAGTCGAGATTGGCCGCCCAGTAGTCCCACAGCACCTGGGCGTAGTCCTCGATCGCGGGAACCGAGAGTCCGCTGCCGCGCAGCGCCCGGCGGGTGGCCCGGGAGTCGAACACCGGTGTGAAGGTGGCGTGCGGCACGACCTCCGGCGGGATCGCCAGTCGGTCGAGGACGACATTGCGGGCGACCGTCACTCCCGGGATCGCCTCGGTGAATGCCAGCAGTGTCCGCAGCGGACCGGACACCCGTCGATCGATCGGGAGTGACACGACCGGACCGCCCGCGGCCTCACTGAACGCGTTGACGACGTCGAGCAGCGGCTGCGGCTCCGGCGCCACGAGGTGGAAGGCCTTTCCATCGAGACCGTCGACGTGCATGAGGTGATCCATCGCGGCCGCGACGTAGTCGACCGGCACCACGTTGGTGTCACCGAGATCAGGCCCGATCAGCGGCAGCCAGGTCGGCAGCTGGGCCAGCCGCGCCAGCGCCGGGAAGAAGTAGTAGGGCCCGTCGATCTTGTCCATCACGCCGGTCTGGGAGTGCCCGACGACGATGGCCGGCCGATACACCCGCCACGGCAGCTCGCCCTGCTGCCGGACCAGCTTCTCGGCGGCGAACTTCGTCGAGTGGTACGACGACGGAAGGTGCTGACCCTCGTCAAACATGTCCTCGGTGAAGGTCCCGCCGTACTCGCCGGCTACCGCGACCGAGGAAACGTGGTGGAAGCAGCCGGCCGCCAGGTCTGCGGCGAGCATCAGCGCTTCGGTCGTGCCGCCGATGTTGGCGGCCTCGTTGCTGGCCTCGTCGGCGGTCATGTCGTAGATCGCGGCGAGGTGCACGAAGTGGTCGACGGTGTCGCGCAGGCGATCGCGGTCCTCGGCGCCGACGCCGAGCAGTGGCTGGGTGAGGTCACCGACGAGCGGCTCGACCCGATCGCCGAGCCGGGCGAGCTTGCCGACTGAGCTGGCTCGGACCAGGACGAGGATCCGGGCGTCGTCGCGCTGGACCAGCAGGTCGAGGAGATGCCGTCCGATGAAGCCGGTGCCGCCAGTTACCAGATAGGTCGCCACGGGAGCAGTCTGCCCGTCTCGGGGCGAATGCTCCAGCCGCCCCAGGCCCGGACGGTTGGCCTTCGGGCAGCTTCGCCACGACGCTCATCCGGGACTGCTCCGGGCTTGGCCAGGCAGTAACCGAGGAGTTTGGCATGCTTCACGCCGCGACCGTAGCGCGACTGAACGACTCACTCGGTAGGGTCGGCGGGCGATGAGCGACGACGGGTTCGCAGCAGCGGCGCAGCAAGCCACGCAGAGCGCCGGGCTGACGCTCGGCGGAAGTGACGTCGAGGTCCTGCGGCTGATCGCGGGCGCGTTCAGCGATGCGATGCGGGCACTCGACACCGTCGACCTCGCCGACCTGCCCCTCGAGCCGGACCTCGACCCGGGCCGCGCGCCGCGTCCCCGCGGATGAGCCACCCGCAGGATCTGTCGCTTCGGGAACAGGCACGGCTGCTAGCCGCCGGCGAGCTCGACCCGCGGCAGTTGCTCGAGGACACGCTGGAGCGGATCGAGGAGCGCAACCAAGCGCTCAACGCCGTGGTCGCGACCTTCCGCGAGTCCTCGCTCGCGATGCTCGCGGCCGCGCCACGCGGGCCGCTGTACGGCGTTCCGCTGACGATGAAGGACATGTTCTCGCTGCCGTGGCGGGCCTACCAGAACGGCACCGCGCAACCGCTCGGCCCGAAGGCGGCGTCGGGTCCGTTCCGCCGGCTGCGCGACGCCGGTGCGGTGGTGATCGGCGTCGACAACCAGCACGAGCTCGGATTAGGGACCACCGGACTGGCATCGGCGTACGGCCCGACGGGGAACCCCTGCAATCCCGACCACTGCGCCGGCGGATCGTCCAGCGGCTCCGCGGCGGCCGTCGGTGGCCGACTCGTCGCAGGCGCGGTCGGCAGCGACAGCGGTGGGTCCACCAGGCTGCCGGCCGGTTGGAGCGGGGTCGTCGGCCTCAAGGTGACCTACGGCGCACTCCCGTACGACGGCTACACCGGCGCTCACTCGACGCTGTCGGCACCAGGCGCATTCGGGCGAGACGCCGCCGACGCCCGGATGCTCACCGAGGCGCTGCTCGGCCGAGCGCTGCCGGAGGGCGACGCAGCGTCGCTGCGGGTGGCGGTGGTCCGGGAGCCGTTCTGGACCGACCTCGACCCCGATGTCGCGGCGATATGCGAACGCGCGCTGACCGACAGCGGCTGGAGGGTCGAGGAGGTCGAGCTCGGTTACGCCGACCTCGCCGCGCCGGCCGGAGCAGTCCGAGCGGCGACCGAGCTCGCAGCGTTGGTGCCATCCTCGCTCCTGCCGAGCCTCGATGCCGTCACCCGCGGAATGGTGCAGTACGCCGCGATGATGCCCGCGAGGCAACTGATCAGGGCCGACCGGGTTCGCGCTCGGCTGCGCCGCGGGCTGGCTGACCTGTTCGCGTCGTACGACGTCGTGGCGTGGCCGACCAACCCGGCGCCGGCTCCGCCACGCTCGACGCCCACGGTGACGCTGCCCTCCGGGCCAGCCCTGCCCGACACCGGAAACCTCAGGCAAGCGGTGATCGCAAACCTGGCCGGCGTGCCCGGCATCTCAGTACCGGTCGGGACCCATCCCACCGGCTTGCCGGTCGGACTTCAGCTGCTGGCGACGTGGGACGGCGAGGCGACCCTGCTGGACGCCGCCACCCGGCTCGAACAGAGTCTTACGGGCCGCGGTTGAGCTGTGCCTCGATGACGGCGAGGTCGCCACTGTCGCGCCGACGACCATCCCGTCGAGGTGCGATCCACAGTCAGTGGCGTAGCGGCGAGCCGAATCTGATGAGGTTGCCGTCTGGATCGACGTGGGAGCCTTCTCGCTTGCCGTAGTCGAAGTCCTCCGGACCGATCACCGACGCGCCCGCCGCACGCCACTGTTCGGCAACCGCGTCGGCATCGTCCAGGTGGAGGTAGAGCGCGCCCGCGCCGACAATGTCGTCGGCTTCCTCGGGCTCGCAGAGATGGATCGTCAAGTTGTCCCAGTGCGCGAAGGCGTAGCTCTCGTCGTGTTCCGACGTGGTGAAACCGAGCAGCTCGTAGTGCGCCCGCGATGCCGCGACGTCAGTGACGGTGAAGATCGGCTCGTATCCGCGGACTGCCACCACTCGATTCTGCCGTAGCGCTACTTGATCCCGGCGGCGTCCATGGCCCGGAATTCCTTCTTCAACTCATTGACCTCGTCGCGCAGCCGGGCGGCGAGCTCGAAGTGCAGCTCGGCGGCGGCGGCGTGCATCTGGTCCTGAAGCTGCTGGATCAGCAGGGCCAGCTCGGCCTTCGGCATGTTCGCAAGCTGCGCGGCGTGCTGACCAGCGGTCGGTGACTTGCTGGCCATGCCCGGCACCGGCGTCTTGCCTCGCGATTGCTGCCGACCACCGCCGCCGATCAGCTCGTCCTCCTCGCCCCGGACGATGTCGTCGAGGATGTCGGCGATCCGCTTCCGCAACGGCTGCGGGTCGATTCCCATCTCGACGTTGTAGGCAACCTGCTTCTCCCGCCGCCGGTTCGTTTCCTCGATCGCGGTCCTCATCGACGGCGTGATCGTGTCGGCGTACATGTGGACCTCACCCGAGACGTTGCGGGCGGCGCGGCCGATGGTCTGAATCAGGGAGGTGCCTGAGCGCAGGAAACCCTCCTTGTCGGCATCGAGAATCGACACCAGCGACACCTCGGGCAGGTCGAGGCCTTCACGCAGCAGGTTGATGCCGACAAGTACGTCGTACTCCCCCATCCGCAGCTCACGCAGCAGCTCGACCCGGCGCAGCGTGTCGACCTCGCTGTGGAGGTAACGCACCCGCACGTTGTTCTCGAGGAGGTAGTCGGTGAGGTCCTCCGCCATCTTCTTCGTGAGGGTCGTCACGAGCACCCGCTCGTTGCGCTCGGCGCGGACCCGGATCTCGTGCATGAGGTCGTCGATCTGCCCCTTCGGCGGCTTCACCACGACCAGCGGGTCGACCAACCCGGTCGGCCGGATCACCTGTTCGACGACGTCGTTGTTCACCCGGCCCATCTCGTAGGGACCCGGCGTCGCGGACAGGTAGACGGTCTGGCCGATCCGCTCGAGGAACTCCTCCCACTTCAGCGGCCGGTTGTCCATGGCACTCGGCAGCCGGAAGCCGTGGTCGACCAGGGTCCGCTTGCGCGACATGTCGCCCTCGTACATCCCACCGATCTGCGGCACCGTCACATGCGATTCGTCGATGACCAGCAGGAAGTCGTCCGGGAAGTAGTCGAGCAGGGTGTGCGGCGGCGTCCCCGGACCCCGGCCGTCGATGTGGCGCGAGTAGTTCTCGATGCCGGAACAGAAGCCGACCTGGCGCATCATCTCGATGTCGTACGTGGTGCGCATCTGCAGCCGTTGCGCCTCGAGCAGCTTGCTCTGCTTCGACAGCTCGGCAAGGCGGTCCTCGAGCTCGCTCTCGATGCCCGAGATGGCGCGTTCCATCCGCTGCGGGCCGGCGACGTAGTGGGTCGCGGGAAACACCAGCACGGTCTGGTCCTCGCTGACCACCTCGCCGGTCAACGGGTGAAGCGTCGAGATCCGCTCGATCTCGTCACCGAACATCTCGATCCGGACGGCGAGCTCCTGGTAGACCGGGAACACCTCGACCGTGTCACCGCGCACCCGGAAGGTCCCACGGCTGAAGGCCAGGTCGTTTCGGGTGTACTGGATTTCGACGAGCTTGCGAAGGATCTGATCCCGCTCGATGGTGTCGCCGACGTCGAGCTGGACGCATCGATCGACGTACTCCTGCGGCGTACCGAGACCGTAGATGCACGACACGCTCGCCACGACGACGACGTCGCGCCGGGTCAGCAGCGACATGGTTGCCGAGTGCCGCAGCCGCTCGACCTCCTCGTTGACCGAGGAGTCCTTCTCGATGTAGGTATCGGTCTGCGGGACGTAGGCCTCGGGCTGGTAGTAGTCGTAGTAGGAGACGAAGTACTCGACGGCGTTGTTGGGAAGCAGTTCGCGGAACTCGTTGGCGAGCTGGGCGGCCAAGGTCTTGTTGGGGGCCATGACGAGGGTCGGCCGTTGCAGCTTCTCGATCAGCCAGGCGGTCGTGGCGGACTTGCCGGTGCCGGTCGCGCCGAGCAGCACGATGTCCTTCGTACCGGCCTGCACCCGGCGGGTGAGCTCCTCGATCGCGGCCGGCTGGTCGCCGGAGGGCGAAAAGTCCGACTCCACCACGAACGGGGCGCGGCTGGGTCGGATCGACGTCACGGTGGCCACAACGACACAACGTACGCCGGACCCCGGACACTTCCCGACCCCGTCTCACCCACAGCCCGGGGCGGGCTCGGCCGCCCGCTTGTGAAGCTGCGCCCAGATCTGGTCCACCTGCGTCTCGAGGGCATCGAGGTCACCGTCGTTGACGATGACGTAGTCGGCGATCGCCAGCCGTTGCTCCCGACTGGCCTGGACGTCCATCCGGGCCTGGGCCGCCTCCCGGGTCATCCCGCGCAGCCGGGTCAGCCGGTCGAGCTGCACCTCGACGGGGGCGTCCACCACGATGATCGCGGCGTATCGATCGGCCACCCCCGCCTCGACAATGAGCGGTACGTCGTTGATGACCACGGCACCGGCCGGTCCGGCCGCGGCCTCGGCCATCAGCTCGCCGACCCGGTCTGCGATCAGCGGATGCACGATGCCGTTGAGCCGGGCGCGCGCCTCGTCGTCGCCGAACACCTTCGCAGCGAGGGCATCGCGATCCAGGGTGCCGTCGGCCGCCTCGACCTCGGGACCGAACTCCGCGAGCACCGCCGCAAGGCCAGGCGTCCCCGGTTCGACGACCTCGCGAGCGAGCGCGTCGGCATCGATGACGATCGCACCCCGGCTCGCAAACCGCCGGGTGACCTCGCTCTTCCCGGCGCCGATGCCGCCGGTCAGCCCGACGTTGAGCACGCCGCCCCCGCCCCCACCGAAAGGATCATGAGCTTCGCCGCGCGACACGCCGGCGAGTCTGCCGACAACCTCATGATCGTTTCGGGTTACTCGGTGGCGGCCTCGTCGGCGGCGGGCTCGTCAGCGGCAGCACCGGCGGGCTCGGCAGCGGCAGCCGCCTCGGCAGGGGCCTCGGCGGTGGCTTCCACGGCCGACTCAGCAGCATCGGCCGGGGCCTCAGCCTCGTCGTCGCCGCCGGTCAGCTTGCGCCGCAGCTCCGCGAGCGCCTCGTCGCTGGCGAGCGTGCCGCCAGACGGTGCTGCCGGTGCTGCTGTCGGCTCCGAGGTGTACGACGTCCCCTCAGCAGCCTCCGCGTCGGCAGCCTGCGCCGCCTTCATCTGCTCCTGGTGGGCTTCCCAGCGCTCATGGGCCTTGGCGTACTGCGCCTCCCACTCCGCTTGCTGCGCCTCGTAGCCCGGCTTCCACTCGTTGGTGTCCGAGTCGAAGCCCTCCGGATAGATGTAGTTGCCGGCTTCGTCGTACTGGGCCGGCATGCCGTACTGGGTCGGGTCGAAGTGGTCCGCGACCGCCTCGCCCACCGTGCCCTCGTTCGCCTGCTTGAGCGACAGCGAGATCCGGCGCCGCTCCAGGTCGACGTCGATGACCTTGACGTAGATCTCGTCGCCGACGTTGACGACCTGCTCCGGGATCTCGACGTGGCGCTCGGCCAGCTCGGAGATGTGGACCAGACCCTCGATGCCCTCCGCCACCCGGACGAAGGCACCGAAGGGCACCAGCTTGGTGACCCGGCCGGGCACGACCTGGCCGATCGAGTGGGCGCGGGCGAAGGCCTGCCACGGGTCCTCCTGCGTCGCCTTCAGCGACAGCGAGACCCGCTCGCGGTCCATGTCGACATCGAGTACCTCGACCGTGACCTCCTGGCCGACCTCGACGACCTCGCTCGGGTGGTCGATGTGCTTCCAGGACAGCTCCGACACGTGCACCAGCCCATCGACACCGCCGAGGTCGACGAAGGCACCAAAGTTCACGATCGAGGAGACGACGCCCTTGCGGACCTGGCCCTTGAGCAGCTGGGTGAGGAAGTTCTGGCGGACCTCGCTTTGGGTCTGCTCCAGCCAGGCGCGCCGCGACAGGACAAC
>JAICXJ010000085.1 GCA_025980465.1 Frankiales bacterium
CACGTTCGCCGTCACCCCAGTTCTGCAAGGCTGGACCGGGACCTCCGCGTCGGCGGCTCAGATCACCACGCCAAAGGTCGGGACCTCCTTGACGGTGGCGGCACCCGCTTCCGGCACTGTCAACACAGCCATTGCTGCTTCTGCGGTTTCCGCCTCGCTGTCCGGTGGGACTTCTCCGACCGGCTCGATCAGCTTCACCGTCTTCGGCCCGCTGGCCAACGCCCCGTCGACATGCACGACGGGCGGGACCGCGGTCGGTACCGGCGTCACTGTCAGCGGAAACGGCTCGTACCACCCATCCGCCGGCTTCACGCCAACGACTGCCGGTAACTACTGGTGGTTCGCCTCCTACGGCGGCGACACCCAGAACGCCGCCACCGCGAGCACCTGCGGCTCCGGAATGGCCGAGACCGTCGTCTCATCCGGGGCGACGCCGACCTTCGAGCTGACGCCGGCGACAGGACCGGAAACAGCGGGCGTTGCGTTCAACGTCACTGTGCAGGCCAAGCTCGGCGCCTCGAATGACACCTCCTACACCGGTACGCACACCTTGACGATTAGCGCTCCGACCGCACCGGACGGAACGCACTCGGCGACGCTCGCCACCACGTCGGTCACGTTCAACTCGAGTGGAAGTGCGACCGTGAGTGCCACCTTGTTCAAGGCGATCGCCTCCAACACGTTCACGATCGCCGACACCTCTCCGACGACCCGCAGTGGTGAGACGAGCGTCGCGGTCAACTCTGGTGGCGCTGCTCTCTCCTTCACGACCGCACCGACTTCGCTCTCTGGAAGCGGCACCACCTGGACATCGACCGTCACCATCGCCCACGACGCGTGGAACAACGCGCCGCTCTACGCTGGATCGGGCATCAGCATCTCCATCACTTTGAGCGGGACGAATGCCAACAAATTCAGCGTCGCCCCGTCGTCTGTGTCAGCGACCGGCACGCCGAGCGGGTCGTTTACGGTCACCCACACCGACGCGGCAAGTAAGAGCGCGACAGTAACCGCCTCGACATCTGCGCCGGGATTCACCGCGGCCGACAACGCGACGGCGACGATCAGCAGCTAAGACTTGTGGAGCGTTACCGGCACCCAGATACCGGTAACGCTCCACAACCTTTGCGGGTCACTCAGCCGGCCTAGTCACTTCCGATCATCTTCGGGAAAGCGGGACATAAGGCGGCATCACCTCGCTTACGGTCGTTACTCAACGATCCTGCTGGGGCGGTGATGGCCGACACTCGCACGACGCCGGAATGGCGCGTCGTTTATGCCGACGAGGAAGCGACGACGACTGCGTCGTCCGTCCCGTCGGTGGTCGCCGGCGTCCCGCGCCAGCGATCTGCGGAGAGTGCGGTCATCCCTCGGCCGCGTACGCCGGACCTCGAGGTCATCCCTCGCCCTCGGCCATCGGACTGGGGCGTCGTCAAGCCCAGTAAGTCCGCCGGCGGCACGTTGGCGTCGTACGTCGCCGCCGTCACCGAGCCGCGACACCACAAGAAGCTCCTCGCGATCGGTGGGCTGCTGTCGCTGTGTGTCGCAGCCGCTGGTGCAGCGGTCGTCGCAACGTCCAGCCCGAGCGGCGCAATCAGCGGGCGCGTCGATCTCCACGGGACGTTCATGATCAACCCGCGTACCGCGACGGCTGCCCGCAACTTCACCGCGACGGCCGACGGCTCGTGTGCCGGCAGTGGTCAGTACGCCGGTCTGACCGCCGGCGCGCCGGTGGTCATCCGCGACCCGGTGGGGCGAGTGATCGCGACCAGCATGCTGGGAGCCGGTCAGGACCTCGGCATCGGCGGGTGTGTCTTCAGCTGGCGAGTTCCGAACGTCCCCAACGAGCGCACCTACGGCGTGGGGATCGGGCAGCTCGACATCGTCACCTTCGCGAAAACGAAGGTCCAGGGCGGGTTCGACACCGCGATCGGCCACTAGCCAACAGCGGGTGTGATGACGCCGCGTCGCGGCGCCATCACATCAGGTAATGGGACCTACGCCTCTTCGGTTACTGGGTGGTCGAGCACCACGGTTGTCTTCGGCGACTCGACAGCGGCAGCTCGCATGATCGCGTCGGTGATCTCGTCGCCGATCAGCTCTTCGCGGGTGAGCAACTCGTCGCGCAGCCCCTCGACGACGTGCAGGTTTTGATTGAGCATGGTCCGCACCTCGTCGCGGGCCTCGGTCAGCATCTTCTCGACCCGCTCCCGACCCTCGTCCGATGAGGCGAGTTTCGCCACGATGTTGCTGTGCGGGCTCTCGAGCGCCTCGTAGGAGAACAGCGAGCCGCCCATGCCGAGCGAGCCGACCATCATCGACGCGTACGTCGTCGCCGCCTTCAGGTCGCTGGCCGGGCCGGAGGTGATCTCCCCGAAGAAGATCTCCTCGGCGACCATCCCACCGAACGCGATCTTGATCAGTGCCTCGAGCTCCGATTGTGACTTGAGGAAGCGCTCCTCGAGGTCGGAGTGCGCGAGCAGGCCGAGCGCCTCCTTGCGCTTGATGATCGAGAGCACCTCCATCTTGCGCGACGTACCGGTCAGCCACGCGACGACGGCGTGACCGGACTCGTGTGTCGCGATCGTGCGGCGCTCAGCCTCGGTGTACTCCACCGGCTGCCCGAGCCCGATCTCCTGGGTCATCTTCGCGTGCTGGATGTCGGCCCAGCTCATGCCCATGCCGCCGCGGCGCAGTCCCCAGACCAGCGCCTCGTCGAGGATGTGCTCGATCATCACGGGGGAGTAGCCGGCGGTCATCGCCGCGAGCCGGTCGCGCAGTGCGTCGTTGTCGAGCTCGTCGTCGTGCGCCTTCTTGCTCAGGTAGTAGTCGATGATCTCGCGCCGACCGCTCCGGCTCGGCAGGTCGAAGTAGATGGCGCGGTCGAAGCGGCCCGGACGCAGCAGCGCCGGGTCGAGATCGGCGGCGCGGTTCGTCGCACCCACGACGAGGATGTTCGCCGGCGGGATGGTCTTCTTGGGCAGCTGGCGTGAGTTCGGCAGGAACGAGTTGACCAGCTCGATGAACCAGTTCTCCAGCTTCACGCCCCGGGTCGGCTCGTCGAAGCTCTGCAGCTGGATCAGCAGCTCGTTGACGACGCCGGTGATGCCCTCACCCTTCGCGCCGCCCATCCCGGCGCGGGACGCACCGACGGCGTCGATCTCCTCGATGAAGCCGATCGCGCCACCGTCGGCGCGGGCAGCCTTGCGTAGCGCCTTGAAGAACGATCGGATCTTGCGGTTGGTCTGGCCGTAGTACATCGACTGGAACGCCGACGAGGACACGAACAGGAACGGCACACCCGCCTCGCGGGCCATCGCCTTCGCCATGTAGGTCTTGCCGGTGCCGGGCGGCCCTTCGAACAGGATCGCGCGCCGCGGCGTACCGCCGAGCTGGTCTTTGAAGGTGCGGTGAGCCAGGAACAGGTTGAGGGTCTTGACGACCTCCTCGACGACGACCGGTGCACCCTTCACGTCATCGAAGGAGGTCTCGATCTCCGACGAGCGATACAGCACGTGCGGCGAGCGGCCAGCAAACAGCAGCGGGCCGAGCAATGCGGCGCCGAGGATGACCACCAGCAGGAACAGCGGCGCCACCTGCGCCATCCGCGGCGACAGGTGGGGCGCTCCCGGGTACGGCGGATGGTTGGTGAGGACCCGGATCCACATGTAGATCAGGACGCCGACGAAGGGCAGAGCCAGCCGGTTGAGCCGGCGGCGGCGGGACCGCTCCCGGGTTCTGGCGACATCAGCCGTCGCGGTATCGACGACCTTGTCCAGGCTCAGCTCGGTCAGTTCCATTCGTGCTCCTCGAAACTGTCCCCGTGATCTTGTCAGTCCATCGGCCGAAAGGTGCATCCCCTGAATGGCCTACGGCTAGGCATTCTGGGCCGTTCAACCGCCCGAGAACGGTCACGATGTCCGAATCTGCCGCACGTCCTCGGGGGTTGTGGAGCGATAGCGGTGCCCCCACGCCGGTAACGCTCCACAACCTGCCTCATCGGGCGGTACGGCGGAAGTGCTTGCCGAGCGTCTCGGTCTGGCCCTGGTAGTTCGAGCCGATGCCCTGGCCGTAGAGCAGCGTCGGTGCGTCGAGCATCCGCTCGAAGGTCAACTTACAGACCGGCTGGCGGTGCTCGATCATGAACGGCACGTCGTGGGCGCGGACCTCCAGCGCCGCCGTCGAACCGCGGAGAGCGCCGGTCGCGTCGTAGCCGAAGCCCGGGTCGAAGAATCCGGCGTAGTGGGTGCGCAGCTCGCCGGAGGTCGGGTCGTACGCCGTCATCTCGGCGGCCAGTGACGGCGGGACGGTGACCGCCTCGTGCGACATCAGCAGATAGAAGTTGCGCGGGTTGAGGATGATCCGGTCGCCCTCCTCGCGGCGTACCGACTCCCAGTACTGGCCGGGGTCCGCCTCGCCGACCTGCGTCAGGTCGAGCACCGGCGCGGCCTCGCGGGCGCGGTAGCCGACCCGGCCCTCGTCGTCGCCGCGCAGGTCGAGGCCGAGGAACAGCCCGTTGGCCAGGTCGAGCTGGTCGGGACGCACCGGCTCGCCGCCGGCGAACAGGATCGGCTCACGGGCGTGATGCGCCGCGAGCTCGGCATCGGTGAGATCGACTCGGCCGACTGCGAGCCGGAGCTGGTTGAGCGAGATCCCCTCGCGCACCCGCACCGGGAACGACAGCGGCACCACCTCTAGATAGAGGCCGCCTTCGTAGCCGGGCGCGATCTCGTCGAAGCGCGCGCTGAAGTCGGTGATCACCCGGGTGAAGACGTCGGCGCGGCCGGTGGAGCTCTTCGGGTTGGCCTTGGCCCGGATGTGCGAGGGGAGCGTGAGCCGTTCGCGCAGCGGGATCAGGTAGGGCCGGCCGGTCTCGAGTACGACGCCGTCGCCGCGCAGGTCGATGGTGTCGATGATCAGGTCCTTGACCCGGTCTTCGACGGTGACGCCGGCGGGCAGGAAGCTGCATCTGATCCGGAACGCTCGCTCGCCGAGACACAGGTCGAGGCTGGCCGGTTGGACGTTGCTGTCCGGGATCTTGTGCTCGCCGGCGTCGATTACTCCGGTGTCGATCGCCGCGTTGAGGAACTGGTTGGGTAAGACGCCTTGGGCGTTGTCAGGGATGCCGAGGATGTCGGTCACGACGGCCCTGCGAGCCGTGCCGTGAAGCGCATGAGGCATCGTATCGAGCCGGCTCGCGCCGGCCGCGGAACGGCGTACCGACTACTTGCTGGGTTGCGGCACGTGGCAGTTGTGGACCTTCGGGTTGACGCCGGCGTAGTTGAGCGGGCCGGCCAGGATCGTGACGATGATGTCGGCGTCCTTGGCGCAGCTGCCGTGGCCGCCGGTGTAGTAGTGCCGCTGGCCGGCTGCGATCGCCCCGATCACCAGCCAGATCACGAGCAGCAGGCTTGGGATGCGAAACATCAGTGGCCCACCAAGACCGCGATCCCCACGATCAGAGCGAGGCCGAGTAGCAACGGCCAGAACGGCGGCAGGTAGGACCGCTTCGCGGCTTGCATCCGCTCAGCACGACGAGGGCTCGGCAGGTCACTCATGCCAAGATCGTTACCCACGCTCGCGCCAGGAAACCCGCCAGGAAGAGTGGTACGGCGGTCAGGGTGCGGTGGTTGGCGAGATGGGCGATTTGACGCGAGCCGGCCGGAAGGGTGCCCGCCGATCACTTCGGGAGCGATCCGGCCTTCTTCTCGTCAAGCAGATCGGCGAAGAGGTCCCCGTGGCTGTCTACGCGCTCGAGGACGTCGTTGGAGGTGAACACCAGATCCTCCGGCGACGTGCACGACTCGACCTCGTCCCACGCGATCGGCGTCGACACCGTCGGCCGCGGTCGAGCCCGCAGCGAGTAGACCGCGACCGTCGTCTTCGCCGCGTTGTTCTGCGACCAGTCGATCAGTACCTTGCCGCCGCGGATCTCCTTCTTCATCTGCCAGACGACGAGGTCGCTGCGTTCCTGCGTCAGTCGCTGCGCCAGATCGCGCGCGTAGGCGTGAGTGTGCTGCCAGCCGGCGCCCTTTACCGGGACGTAGAGCTGCATGCCCTTCGAGCCGCTGGTCTTCGGGTACGCCGTCAACCCGTCCGGCTTGAGCACATCGCGGAGGAGCTGCGCCACCTCGCAGCACTCGACGATCGTCGCCGGCGGGCCCGGGTCGAGGTCGAACACCATGAGGTCCGGGTCGTGGACCTTGCCGCGCGGCCCGACCCGCCACATCGGAATATGCAGCTCGAGCGCGGCGAGGTTGGCCGCCCACACCAGCGTCGGCAGGTCCTTGATCACCGTGAAGTCGATCGTCTCGTGACCCTTGGTCGAGCCGGGCGTCGGCAGGGTGACCGTACGGACCCAGTCCGGTGCGTGGGAGGGCGCATTCTTCTCGAAGAAGAACTTGCCGTCGACGCCGTTCGGGTACCGCTTGAATGTCGCCGGACGGTCGGCGAGATGGGGAAGGATCACCGGCGCGACCCGGGCGTAGTAGTCGATCACCTCGCCCTTGCGGAACCCGGTCTCGGGGTAGAGCACCTTGTCGAGGTTGGACAGCGTCAGGGTGCGGCCGTCGACCTCGACCGCGACCTTCGTCTGCGCGCTCACGCTTTCACTCCGAGTTGTCGCCAGTCCTTCGACGTCGTACCGGGGGAGTACGGCGAGTCCAGCCGCTTCATCACGATGCCGGCGAGCCCCTGCTTTTTCGCCGTGTCCCGTACCGCCGTACCGCTACCGGTGAACCACGGCGCGGTGTACCAGCACGGGCCGGCGAGCTTGAGCTTCTCGAGCTTGCGACGGCGAGCGTGCAGGGGTGTGTCGAGCAGCAGGGTGCCGTCGAGGTAGAGCAGGTCGCTGATGAGATAGGTGACCGGAGTGCGTTTCAGGAGTCGCTGCACGGTGGTGCGGTCGGTCGCCTCGGCCCGGGCGCGCAGTGCCTCGGGATCGGACTTTCCGGCTGCGTCGACAACGACCAGCTCGCCGTCGAGGATCAGCCGTTGCGACCCGATGGCGGCGGCCATTTCGCGCAGCTCCGGGTACGACGAGGTGACGTCCGCGCCGTGGGCATCGGCGGCCTGCGGCCGGCCGCCGTCGACGGACACGACGAGCCGGAGCCC
>JAICXJ010000037.1 GCA_025980465.1 Frankiales bacterium
ATCCTGACCGGTGGCACCGTGATCAGCGAGACCGTGGGCCTCAAGCTCGAGAACGCCACGCTCGATGACCTCGGCAAGGCGCGCAAGATCGTCGTCACCAAGGACGAGACCACGATCGTCGAGG
This sequence comes from Frankiales bacterium, assembly GCA_025980465.1. Lineage (GTDB taxonomy): Bacteria > Actinomycetota > Actinomycetes > JAFAQI01 > JAFAQI01 > JAICXJ01. The sequence continues at coordinate 125 of JAICXJ010000037.1, forward strand.
GCGCTGGCGACACCGACCAGATCGCCGGCCGGGTCAACCAGATCAAGGCCGAGATCGAGAAGTCGGACAGCGACTACGACCGTGAGAAGCTGCAGGAGCGGCTGGCGAAGCTGGCCGGCGGTGTTGCGGTCATCAAGGTCGGTGCCGCGACGGAGGTCGAGCTCAAGGAGCGCAAGCACCGCATCGAGGACGCGGTTCGCAACGCCAAGGCGGCTGTCGAGGAGGGCATCGTCGCCGGTGGTGGCGTCGCCCTGCTGCACGCCTCCAAGACCGCGTTCGAAAAGCTCGACCTCGAGGGTGACGAGGCGACTGGCGCAAGGATCGTCCAGCTTGCCCTGGAGGCTCCGATCAAGCAGATCGCGGCCAACAGTGGCCTCGAGGGCGGCGTCGTGGTGGAGAAGGTGCGCGGCCTGAAGGTGGGTCACGGCCTGAACGCTGCGACGGGCGAGTACGTCGACCTGATCAAGGAAGGCATCATCGACCCGGCCAAGGTCACGCGCTCCGCGCTGCAGAACGCCGCGTCGATCGCCGCGCTGTTCCTCACGACCGAGGCGGTCATCGCCGACAAGCCCGAGAAGGCTGCCCCCGCGATGCCGGGTGGCGGCGGCATGGGCGACATGGACTTCTAGAGTCCGAGCTAGGACGAAAGGGGCGGTCCGTTCGGGCCGCCCCTTTCGTCGTAGTTGAAGGTGTCCTTCAGGTGGGCGGGGAAAGGATAGGGTCGTGACCGCTCGCGAACCCTCCCGGCTGGATCCCGCCAGGCTTCGGCTCGTTGCTGCGGCCGGGGTCGTTGCGGTCGTAGCAGGCGGGATGCCGGCGATCGCCGCTTCCCGCCCGGCTCCGGGCCTCGTCCGGCTCGTCGCCGGGGTGCCGGCCTGGGCGCATCAACCGATCGCGGCGGCTGAGCCGCGCGAGGCCCGCGTCGACATCGCGCTGGTACTGCGAGGCCGCGATCAGGCGGGCCTGCGCCGCTTCGTCTCGGCGGTCAGCGACCCGTCATCGTCGGCGTACCGTCACTTCCTCACTCCGGCTCAGTACGCGGCGCGCTTCGCCCCCACCCCGGGCGAGGCTCGTGCCGCCGCTGGCTGGCTCCGGTCGGTCGGGATGTCGGTCGACCACACCACGCCGAACCGCACGCTGATCGCGGCGCACGGGACGGCGGCAGCCGTCGCGAAGGCCTTCCACACCAGCTTCGGGTTGTTCCACGACGCGGGGCGACTGCTGCGGGCACCGCTGTCCGACCCGGTGATTCCAGCACGCCTCGGCGCGGCCGTCGAGGGTGTCACCGGCTTGGCGCAAATGCCGCTCGCACCCGCCGCGCCGCCGGCACCGGCGTTCATCAACGGGCGGCCGTGCTCGAGGTACTTCGGCCAGAAGCACGCGACCGGCCTTCCGTCCTACGACGGCCACCACCCGGCCTATGCGGTCTGCGGATACACCCCGCACCAGCTGCGGTCGGCGTACGGCGTCTCGACGCTGGGGCTGTCCGGCAAGGGAGCGAGCGTCGGGATCGTTGACGCCTTTGCGTCGCCGTCGGTGGCGGCCGATGTCAACCGCTGGTCCCGGCTGCACGGGCTGCCCGCGTTCCGGCCGGGTCAGTTCACCCAGAAGCTCTACCCGGGGGCGAGCTCGCTGCCCGAAGCGAACGTCGGCGGGCTGGTCGATTTCGATCCGCAGGGCTGGCAGGGCGAGGAGACCCTCGACGTCGAGGCGGTCCACACGATGGCCCCGCGGGCGAAGATCTTCTACTACGCCGGGACGAACGCGGCCGCCGCCGATCCTGGCCTCTACCTCGCTGAGTCCCAGGCGATCGAAAGCGGCAAGGTGCAGGTCGTCAGCAACTCCTGGAGCCTTCCCGACGATGCGCCGTTGCCGAGCGACCAGCTGCTGCTGAACCTGGAAGCGAACCAGGCCGCGGCGACCGGCGTCACCCTCGACTTCGCCACCGGGGATCAGGGCGATGAGATCTCCACGCTCGGCATCCGTAGCGTCGACTTCCCCTCCGACAGCCCCCAGGTGACCGCGGTCGGGGGCACCACGCTGAAGATCGGCCGCACCGGCAAGCGGGTCGGCGAGACCTACTGGGGGACCGAGAAGGTGCCGCTGGTCGGCGGGCACTGGGCGTTCGGCAAACATGCCACCGGGGGCGCGGGCGGCGGCGGCAACAGCATCCTGTATCCGGAGCCGGCCTGGCAGCGCGGCGTCGTACCGGCCAGCCTCGCGACCCACGGCGGTGTCGCGCCGGGTCGGGTTGTCCCAGACGTGTCGATGGACTCCGACCCGACGACCGGGATGTTGATCGGCGAGACGATGACGTTCGCCGGGGGCAAGACGAAGTTCGGCGAGTTCCGCATCGGCGGCACGAGTGTTGCCTGCCCGCTGTTCTCAGGTCTGGTGGCTCTCGCAGTGCAACGCCACCATGGCCGCGGCCTGGGGATGATCATGCCGACCCTGTATGCCCACGCGAAGACCGCGGCGGGGCGCCGGGAACTGTTCAACGATCCGAGCCTCGTCAAGCAGCGCCATGGTCAGACCGCTTTCGCCAACATCCGCTCCGATCATGTCGACCCGACCAACCCGAACTCGCCGCGGATCTTCACGTTGCGAACACTGGGAAATCTCGGCACCTTGCACCAGCGTCGCGGTTACGACGACTCCACCGGCCTCGGCAGCCCAAAGGCGGCTGCGCTGGTCGCCGTTCTTCGCTGACTCCCGGCGGTGGCGCGACAGCGCGGCGGGCTTTGGCACGGACGGTTCGGTTGGGCGTATTGTCCGTTCCACTGTTCGACTGCTGAGGAGAGGCATGCGCCGGCATTTCAGGGGGTTCGCCGCTGTTGGTGTGGCCGCGATCGTCGCGACCTCGGTGGTGGGGGCCACCACCGCGACCGCAACCCCGGGGGATTCGGTGGGAGGCCTGGCCGGCAACGTCATCGGGCGGGCGACGGCTCTTCTCCACAGCTGCGCGCTTCCTCATGCCGGTCATGCCAGCTGCTTCGCGGTGCTGAGGGCCAAGGAACTCCTGCTGGCGGACGGGGCGCAGCGCCCCGCTGCGGGCAGTTCGACGACCAGCGGCTACACCGCCCAGGACCTGCAGTCGGCCTACAGCCTGCCGTCCTCGAGCGCCGGCACAGGTCAGACCGTCGCGGTCGTCGACGCGTTCAACGACCCGAATGCGGCAAGCGACCTCAACGTGTACCGAACGGCGTACGGGCTGCCCGCCTGCACGGTGTCGAGTGGCTGCTTCCAGCAGCTGAACCAGGACGGCGCGACCTCACCGCTGCCGGCGACCAACGCGGGATGGGCACAGGAGGAGTCGCTTGACATCGACATGGTGTCCGCGATCTGCCCGAACTGCCACATCATCTTGATGGAGGCCAAGTCGGCGTCGGTGACCGATCTCGCGGCGGCGGTGAACAAGGTGGCGTCACTCGGCGCGACCGAGATCTCCAACTCCTACGGCGGAAACGAGAGCTCGTCCGAGACATCGCTCAACTCCTCCTACAGCCACGCCGGCATCGCGATCACGGCGTCAGCGGGCGACAGCGGCTACGGCGTGCAGTTCCCGGCCGCCGCGCCCGCGGTAACGGCCGTCGGCGGGACCTCGCTGTCGCGGGCGAGCAACGCCCGCGGCTGGACCGAGACGGTATGGGGCAGCAGCGGCGGCTTCCTCGGCCTGTTGGGCTCGGCCGGCACCGGAAGTGGCTGCTCGAAGTACGAGCCGAAGCCAAGTTGGCAGCACGACCCGAGCTGCGCCTTCCGGACCGTCGCGGACGTGTCCGCGGTCGCCGACCCGGCGACCGGCGTTGCGGTCTATGACTCGACGGCCGACAGCAGCGGCAACGTCGGTTGGCTCGAGTTCGGCGGCACCTCAGTCTCGTCGCCGATCATCGCGGGCGTCTACGCACTTGCCGGCAACGCGGCGTCGATCAATCAGGGGTCGACGTCGGGTGCATCGTTCGCCTACTCCCACGATTCGGCCAGCACTGTCAATGATGTGACGAGCGGGTCGAACGGGTCGTGCAAGGGCGGCCTACTCGGCATCGGCGCGAATGCGTCGAAGGCGTATCTGTGTACTGCTCAGGACGGGTACGACGGGCCGACCGGTCTTGGTACGCCGAACGGGGTCGGCGCCTTCTAGTCGGGCAGAAGCGCCTCCTCCGGACGCCCGTCGCTCTCGGTTGGCCGGCTTGGTTGGCTCGCGGGCTGTGCCGGTCGGCTGGTTAGGCTCGGGGCTGTGACAGTGGAGGCTGCTGGACTGGCGCGGCTCGAGGGATGTCTCAGCGAGCTGGGAAGTGTGCTGGTGGCGTTCAGTGGTGGGGCTGATTCGGCGTTTTTGTTGGCGGCGGCTGTTCGCGTTCTTGGGGCTGATCAAGTTGTGGCGGCGACGGCTGTCTCGCCGAGTCTTCCCGGTGTCGAGCTTGCTGCTGCTCGGGAGTTCGCCGGGCGACTCGGGGTTCGTCATGTCACGCCGGCGACCGATGAGCTGTCCCGAGAGGGGTACCGGGCCAACGGCGCGGACCGTTGCTTGTTCTGCAAGGCCGAGTTGATCGACGTACTCAGGCCGCTCGCGGCGGAGCTCGGGCTCGCGCACGTCGCGACCGGGACCAATGCGGATGATGCCCGCGCCGGCTTCCGGCCCGGAATCCGCGCCGCGGCCGAGCGCGGCGCTGCGACTCCGCTGCTCGACGCCGGTCTGAGGAAGGCCGAGGTGCGGGCGATCAGCCGGGATTGGGGCCTGGTGACGTGGGACAAGCCGGCGGCGGCGTGCCTGTCGAGCCGCCTCGCGTACGGGGTGGCGGTGACGCCCTGGCGGCTTGCGCGGGTGGAGCGGGCGGAGGTGGCGCTGCGCTCGGCCCTGGCGGACGCCGGCCTCGCGGTCCGAGACCTGCGGGTGCGCGATCTCGGGGATGTCGCGCGGATCGAGATCGACGCCGAGCGGGTCGAGGCGGTCGCCGGCCGGCCAGAGCTGCTCGCCGCCGTGACCGGATTCGAGCGGGTGGAGGTCGACCCCCGCGGTTTCCGGTCCGGATCAATGAACGAGGCACTTTCAGCCCGATCCGGCTAGCCTGACTGGCGCACGAGAGCGTGTGGATCAGCGAGGGTCGTAGCGAAGAAGGTCAAAGGTGCCCACCGGCAAGGTCAAGTGGTTCGACGTGGACAAGGGCTTCGGCTTCCTTGCCCGCGATGACGGCGGCGACGTCTACGTGCACGCCTCTTCGCTGCCGGAGGGCACGACCCTCAAGCCCGGTGCTCGGGTCGAGTTCGGGGTCGCCGAGGGACGTCGTGGCGAGCAGGCGCTCTCGGTCCGGGTGCTCGATCCGCTTCCGTCGGTCGCCGCGGCGACGCGACGTCCGGCGGAGGAGTTGCACGGGCTGGTCGACGACCTGATCAAGCTGTTCGAGGCGAAGGTCCAGCCAGACCTGCGGCGCGGTCGCTACCCGGACAAGCAAACCGGCGCCCGGCTGGCACAGATGATGCGGGCGGTCGCCACCGAGCTCGAAGGCTGAGTCGAGTCAGCTGTTCCCCGTCGGTGGGCTTGCGGCCGTCGACGGGCCCGAGCTACGACGCGGCCGGAACCCCAGCGCCGCGGCAAGCGCGGCGCCCATCACGACTGCGGCGATCGCGAAGCCGATCCCGGGCCGGGTGGGGAGCACGATGCCAATGCCGCCGCCGACCACCCACGACAGCTGCAGCGTGGTTTCCGACCGCGCGAAGGTCGAGGTCCGGACGTCCTCCGCGATCGTGCGTTGAATCGTCGAGTCGAGGGCGAGCTTGGCGACCGCCGCCGCGGCGGAGGAGACCGTCGCGAGGGCGAACACGGACAGCACGCCGAACGCCGACGCCGCATAGCCGCAGACCGCAACGGTGACACCGAGCAGCACCACCGACAGGCGCGTGCCGGCCGCCTGCGCCACCCGGGAGCCGAGCACGACGCCGATGACGTTGCCGACCCCGATCCCGACCGCCAGCTCGGCAAGGCAGACGTTGGGCGAGAGCCCTCCGATCGGGTGCACCCTGACCACGAACGCACCGAACAGCAACAGGAATCCGGCGAGCCATTTGAAGGCCGCTGCGGTCTGCAGCGCGGCACGGACGGGCGCGCCCATCTGGCCGAGCCGCACCAGCCCGCCGTGGGTCGGCCGCTCCGACGGCACATCGGCTCCGCCGTCGGCGCCGCGGGGTAGCCGCGCCGCGACGACCGCCGCCATTACGTAGAACACCGCACCGAGGAACAGCTCGGTGTCGTGCCCCAATGTCTTCACGACCGCGACGGCGATGCTGCCGGCGATGCCGGGGACGATGACCCCGACGAGCGTCATCCGGGAGTTGGCGTGGACCAGCGTCATGCCTTCCGGCACCAACCGAGGTACGGCGGCGCTGCGCGCGATGTTGTAGGCCTTGCCCGACACCAGTACTCCCAGGGCGGCCGGGTAGAGGGTCAGCGCCTCGGCGATCGAGGTGTGTTTCACGTGTCCGATGGCATGCCCGATCGTCAAGGCGAGGATTGCCCGGGCGATCATCGTCACCGCAAGGGCGGTACGCCGACCATGACGGAAGCGGTCGAGCAGCGGCCCGAGCACCGGCGCAACGACTGCGAACGGCGCCATCGTGATGAGCAGGTAGAGCGCGACCCGGCTGCGTGCCTCGCCGCTCGGCACCGAGAAGAACAGCGATCCGGCCAGCGCGACGGTGATGGTGGCGTCACCGGCGGACTGCAGCGCATGGGTCTCGACCAGCGCCGCCAGTCCGGACGCGCCGGCACCATCGCGTTCATTCCAACGGCGTAACCGACGTGCCGTCCGGACCGATCCCCGGCCGAGTGCCTTCGCCAGCCCCCAAAACGCCGTGCCGACACTGTCCTCGCCCTTGCCCGAATCGGCCGGGTCGGCCGATTCGCTTGGGCGTGGGGCCATGAGCGAGACTAAACACGTGACAGACGCAGATGCGCCACCACAGGCTGACGGCGTTGTGGATGTCGTCGCGCCGGCGGCGGTCGAGCCGGACGAGGTTGCCGCCGCGGCGGTGGATCCGGCCCGGCTCGCGGCGGAGGCCGACGCCCCCGGCCTGGTGGGGGAGCACTTGGGCGTCGATGCCGAGGAGCAGCGAGTCGTCACCCATTACTTCGCCAGCCTTGACCCGGCGTACCGGGGATGGCGCTGGGCGGTCACGGTGGTCCGGGCGCCCCGGTCGAAGGCCGTCACCATCGACGATGTCGTGCTGCTGCCGGGAAGCGAGGCCGTGCTCGCTCCCGAGTGGGTGCCGTGGAGCGACCGGCTTCGGCCCGGCGACCTCGGGCCCGGTGACCTGCTCCCGACCGAGGCCGACGACCCACGGCTGGCACCTACCTTCCTCGCGACCGATGACGCCGAGGTGGCCGAAGCAGCGTTCGAGCTGGGCCTGGGCCGGCAGCGGGTGTTGTCGTTCGAAGGCCGCTTCGAAGCCGCGGAACGGTGGTACGCCGGCGAGTCCGGTCCGGAGGCAGCGGTGGCGCGGGTGGCGCCGGCGAGCTGCGCGACCTGCGGCTTCTTCGTGCCGTTGGCCGGCGCGCTTCGGCAGGCATTCGGCGCGTGCGCCAACTCCTTCGCTCCGGATGACGGCAAGGTGGTCGCGGTTGATCACGGTTGCGGCGCTCACTCCGAAGCCGTCGTGATCCCGTCGGCGCCACCGCCCCCGCCGCCGCTGATCGATGAGTCGGCGTACGACGTCGTTGCTGAGATCGAGGTCGTCGGGGGCCCACTCGGACACGAGCCGGGGTCGGTCAGCGACGCCGAGGCGAGTGAACCCCTCGGACATTCCTAGAAGCCCGTCGGTCATCGACGATCCGTTCGGGACCGCCGAGCTGAGACGCCGGGTCCTCGACGCCTGGCGGGACTCGCCGGCGCGGTTTCGCGCCGACGCCAATCTCGAAGACGACCTGGCGCTGGTCGGATACCGCGACCGCGTCGTGGTCGAACTGGCGCAGAACGCCGCCGATGCGGCGACCCGGGCCGCAGCCGCCGGCCGGCTCGCGCTGCGCCTCGACGGCGCCCTGCTCGTCGCTGCGAACACCGGGGCGCCTCTCGACGCCGCCGGCGTCGAGTCGATTGCGGTGGCGCGGGCATCGGCGAAACGCGACCATCAGGGTTCGGTGGGCCGGTTCGGCGTCGGCTTCGGTGCGGTGATGGCGGTGAGTGACGAGCCGGTCATTGCCTCCACGACCGGCGCAGTCCGATGGTCGCGAGCCGACTCGCGGGCGGAGCTGGCCGTCGTTCCTGAGCTCGATGGCGAGATTGCCGCCCGGGACGGCGCCGTCCCGGTGCTGCGGCTGCCCTTCCCGGCGGCCGCGGACCCAGCGAGCGGATGCGACACCGAGGTGAGGCTCCCGCTTCGCGACGACGCCGCGGTCGATTTGGTGCGGGCTCAGCTCACGGCGCTCGACTCGACCATCCTGCTGTCGCTACCCGGTCTGGCGGAGATCGTGATCGACCTCGACGGCACCGGGCGCACGTTACGGCGGGAGGACCGCGGGCAGGTCGTGATGCTCTCCGACGGCTCGGAGCAGACCTACTGGACGATCACGACGCATCAGGGTCGGCTCGACCCGGAACTGCTCATCGAGCTGCCGGTCGAGGAGCGCGGCGAGGACACCTGGTCGGTCCTGGTGGCGGTTCCCGTCACGGCGCAGGGCCGGCCGCACCGGCTGCCGGCAGGGATCGTGCGGGCGGTTCGGGCGCCGACGCCGACCGACGACCCGATGACGATCCCGGTCGTCTTGATCGCGTCGTACCCGCTCGATTCGTCACGACGCAGGGTGACGACCGGATCGCTCGCCGACGCCATCACCCGGCACGCGGCAGTGACGATCGTCGACGCGATCCGCGACCTGCCGGCCGATCCAGGACTGCTCGCGATGGTCCCGACCGGCGTGCCGGACGGCGAGATCGACGGCGCGCTGCATGCTGCCCTGCGGGGTGAGTTGCAGGCGGCGGCCTGGCTTCCAATGGCCGCAGCGCCCGACATCAGGCAGCGCCCGCGCGACGCCGTGGCCGTGCCGGACCCGTTGGTCGAACCACTCGCCAGCGTTGTCGCCGGAGTGTTGCCGGCCGGCTGGAGCGGCGCCGAGGTCACCTCGCTCGGCGCGAGTCGCCCGACGATCCCCGAGCTGGTCGATGCAGTCGCTGGTGTAACGGCGGCTCCCACCTGGTGGCATTCGCTGTACGACGGTTTCGCCGAAGCCGTGCCAGCCGGCCCGGAGCGCGACGCCCTCGCTGCGCTTGCGGTGGTGCTCGCGGACGGCTCGGTGGTCACGGGTCCGCGCGGCGTCGCGATGCCGGACTCTGAGTTGGCTGATCTCGACCTCGGCGTGCTCGGCATTCGCGTGGTCCATCCCCGGGCCAGCCATCCGCTGTTGCGAGCTGTGGGTGCCGTCGATGCCGGGGCGCGAGGTCTGCTCGAGCTGCCGCAGGTGGAGCAGGCAGTCGCGGCGGCGTACGACGGGGACGATCCCGGGCCGGTCGTCGAGGCGCTGCTCGGATTGGTCACCGCCGCCGCCACCGGCTGTGAGGAGCTCCCCTGGCTGGCCGACTTGCCGTTGATGGCCGACGACGGTGAGTGGCGGCCGGCCGGCGAGCTGCTGCTGCCCGGCGGTGCGATGGCGGCAATGGTCGCGGATGACTCCGGGTTTGCGACTGTGGCGCCCGACGCCGTGGATCGCTGGGGAGCGGAGACCCTGCGCGCGGTGGGGGTGCTCGATCTGCCGGCAGTCCTCCGGGAGCTCGACGCGACCGGACCCGATCACGACCTGGACGACGAAGCCGGCTGGTGGGCTCGGCTTCCGGCAGGCGCCGCGGTCGGCGAGTTCGTCGCTGTCCGCGATCTCGAGCAGCTCCGCGACGCGGCGTTCGGCGCTGCGATCGGGCTGCTGAGCGAGCCGCCGCTACGTGGCGCCGTTGTCGAGCCCACGCTGGTGTCGACGGCCAATGGTTCTCATCTGCGGGTGCCGTCCTACACCGCGTGGTGGCTGTCGTCCCGGCCGGTGTTGGAGGGGCAGCGACCGATCGAGCTGCGGCTGGCCGGGTCCGATCCCTCGCTGCACGGCCTGTACGACGAGGCACCGAGGGTCGTCGATGAGGAGATGCTGCGGGCGCTCGGGGTGATCGACTCGATCGACGCGACCGATCCGGCTGATCTGCTCGACCGGCTGGCCGACGGGTCGCGAACCGTGGACCGCGAGTCGCTTCGCCGGATCTATCGGCACCTCGCCGACTGCGATGTGCCGATCCCCTCGCGGGTCAGGGCGATCCGGGACGGGTCGGTGGTCGTCGTTGCAGCGGCGGACGCGGTCGTCGTCGACGTACCCGATCTGCTGCCGCTGCTCGGGTCGCGAGCCGTTGTGCCGGTCGAGCTGGCGGCAGCACCCTCGCTTGCCGAACGCCTCGACCTGCCGCTGGCGAGCGAGCTCGCCGCAGGTCGGGTGGTGTCGACCGGTTACGCCGACGGCGGCGTCACCCTCCACGATCGGTTGGAAGTGGAAGACGCCGACGGGGTCATCCGAGAGGTGCCGTGGCGCCTGAGCGATGGCGAGCTTCACGTCGCCGTGGAGCAGCGCGCATTCGGACTGGGACGCGGTACTGCCTGGCGAGACGGTAGGTGGCACGAGCGACATCGTCGTACCGAGGAACTCGGCGCTCCTGAGCACGCCGAGCTGCGGGCCGCCGAGGACGACCTCGAGGTTCCGTTGTCCTGACCGGCAGCGGTGGCGTCAGGCCTTGAGGCCCCGGGCGCGGCGGCGAAGTGCGAAGCGCAACCCGTACAGGCCGAGCACGATGCCGAGCCCGCAGGCCCACAGCCACCAGGTGGCGTGGTGGCGGTGCAGGTCGTGCCGGAAGAACACCGCGAGCACGACGAGCGCGACCGCCCACAGTGCCATGCCGACAGCGACCACGGTCACCTCGTGGTGGTCGATCGGCTCAGCCTCAGCCGCTGCTGGGACGTCCGGTTCGGCGGGCACGCTGCCAGCCTATTTCTGCCAGCGGCTATTTCCTCGGCGGGTTGATCAGGCCCCAGCCGGCCGGCACCTCGACCACGATCTCGCCGTCCTGTTCGGTCGCGTTGAGTCCCACCGCATTCGCGCTCGCGAGCAGCCGTGCGGTGCTGGGTGCGCCGCGCCGTAGCAACTCGCGGACGAGGCGGCCTTTCGCCACCTTGCTCTGGTAGCTCGACGGCGCGCGGCGCGCGTCCGCACCGGCGATCGTGACGCTCACCAGCCGGTGCCGGGCATCCGCCGACGGCCGGTACATCTGGGAGTAGCCGGCCGACCTGAAATCAAGCGCACCGATCGACGCGACCGCGTCGTCGAGCGCGGCGGCCAGCGGCTCTCGCCAGTACGCCGGGAGTGGGCCGATGCGAGGCAGCTTGGTGGCGATCCCGATCCGGTACGCCGGCAACTGGTCGGTGGGGCGCACGGCACCCCACAGTCCGGAAAACACTACGACCGAGGCATCGGCCCGGCGTCGAGCAGCCGGCGGCAGCGTGGGGTAGTCGAGCGCGTCGTGCAGGATGCCGCGGTAGCGCCGGCCGGCCGGCATGGTGGGGGAGTTCTCGAGCTCGGCGTTCGCCGCTCGGTCGGCGTCGAGGGCGGCGGACAGGCCGAGCAGCTCGCGGGCCTTCTTCGGACTGCGCCGGCACACCGTCGCCAGGACGCTGGCAACCCGCTGGCGGGAGCGGGCCAGGTCGGGCCAGGACAGGGTCGCCAGGTCGACCGGCGCGCCGTCGCCACCCTGGGTCTTGGCCTCGCTCGGCGGCAGCAGGATCAGCACGGCGTGACCCTAGTGCCCCCGCCGTCGGCGCGGTCCACTGGCTACGGACGCGGCGGCGGAAGAGGTCGGCACAGTGCGTCCGGCCCGTCCGCATGCTTGCGCGCCGGCCGCGCGCCGGTCTTCAAGTACGCCGCGATCTTGTTGTCAACGCACCGGTCACCGTTCAGCGAGTCGGCGTGCGTCGTACCGCCCGGCTCGGCGATGAGGCTCGAATGCGGATACAGCCGGCGCACCTCGAGGCTGCCTTCGAACGGTGTGGCGGCGTCGAGGGTTTCGTCGACCATCAGCACGCTCTTGGTCTGTGTGCCGTTGATGCGGGTCGGGGTGTGCGCGCGACCGCCCCAGAACAGACACGGTGCGTTGAACCAGGCATTGCTCCACGTCATGAACGGATATTTCTTGTAGTAGGCGCGGTTGTCCCGGGCCCACCGGCTCCAGTTGCGTGGCCAGTGCGCATCGGTGCACTGCACGGCGTTGTACACCGCGAACTCGTTGTCGTTGCCGGGGGTGTCGGCAGCGCGATACTCGCGGATCATCGGGTGCGGGTCGCCCGCCCGGTCGTAGCGCCGCCACGCATAGGCGAGCTCGGGGTAGTCGGTGCGGTAGTAGCCGGCGCCCTCGATCGAGTCCTGCCACTCGTCGGGTCCGAGTTGAGCGGACGGATGTCGGGTCAGCTTCGCCAGGTCGGCGTAGTAGCGGCGGGACACCGCCCGCTCGGTCGAGCCGAGGCGGTAGAGGTGGTGATACTTCGCGACCCAGCGGAAGTAGATCCGGATGTTGCGGTCGAATGCGCGGTCCTGGTCGAGGTTCGCCCGGTACCAGACCCGCCGTGGATCCACCGTGCTGTCGAGCACCATGAGCCGCAGGTGTTCGGGGTACAGCGTCGAGTAGACCTGCCCGAGGTAGGTGCCATAGGAAAAGCCGTAGTAGCTGATCGTCGACACGCCGAGCGCCTGCCGGATCGACTCCATGTCCTTGGCTGAATCGACTGTCGTCATGTGGTCGAGAAGTGCCGGGTACTTGCGCTCGCACGACGCGGCGTACGCCTTCGATCGCTTCAACCAGTAGTGCAGCAGTGATTTCGTCTTCGGAACGTAGCTGCGACGCGGGCCGGCGAAGTAGAACGGCCGGCACCGAATCGCGGGCTTCGAGGCGCCGACGCCGCGCGGGTCCCAGCTGACCCAGTCGTAGTCGGCGCCGACGCCGCCGGGGAAGAAGGGCGCGAGCTGGTCGGGCAGGTCGAGGCCACCCACCCCGGGACCTCCCGGATTGGACAGGATCACGCCGCGATAGTTCTTGGCCGACGACGTGTGCGGGTAGATCGACAGCTCGAGCGTCACCGTCTTCCCATTGGTCGGGTTGGCGTAGTCGAGCGGGACCGCGAGCGACGTGCACTGCTCGCCGCTTCCGAGCAGGTCGGGATAGATCCGGGTGGGGCAGCTACCCCAATGCAGACCGGACCCGGGCAGCGCCAGCCCTGACGACCGCGCCGGGGCCGCCGTACTCAACGCCGGCTCGGCGATCCCGAGCGAGAGCGCGACCATCCCGGCCACGACAGCGGTGATGACAGCCCGCATCGAACGACCTACAGCCGGTCGACGATCCAGTCGACGCAGGCAGTCAGTGCCTCGACGTCGGCGGGCTCGATCGCGGGGAACATCCCGACACGCAACCCGTTGTATCCGGCCGCGCGGTACGCACCGACGTCGACGATGCCGTTGAGCCTCAGCGCCTTGACCACCTTTGCTGCCTCGATCGAGTCGTCGAGCCGGATCGTGCCCACCACCAGCGACCGGTTGGCGGGATCGGTGACGAACGGCTCGGCGTACGGCGCCTTCTCCGCCCAGGTGTAAAGGATGCTCGAGGAATCGGCGGTCCGCCGGACCGCCCAGTCGATGCCGCCCTGCGCGTTCATCCAGTCGAGCTGCTCGGCCATCAGGAACAGCGTCGCGAGGGCCGGGGTGTTGTAGGTCTGATCGAGCCGCGACTGCTCGATGGCGATCGACAGGTCGAGGGTCGCCGGCACCCAGCGCTCGTCCGACAGCCGCAGCCCGCGCTCGATCGCGGCGGGCGACATCACTGCGAGCCAGAGCCCGCCGTCGGAGGCGAACGCCTTCTGTGGAGCGAAGTAGTAGGCGTCGGCCTCACGCAGGTCGACCGGCAGGCCACCGGCACCGCTCGTCGCGTCGACCAACGTCAGCGCGGTCGGACCGGCACCGACCGGCCGAACCACCCGCGTCATCACACCCGTCGAGGTCTCGTTGTGCGGCCAGCAGTACGCGTCGACGTCGTCCTCTGCATTGAAGACCGGAGCCTCGCCCGGCTCCGCAGTGATGACGGTCGGGTCACCGATGAACGGTGCCTGCTTCGCGGCCTTCGCGAACTTCGACGAGAACTCGCCGAAGGAGAGGTGCTGTGAGCGTGACTCGATCAGGCAGAACGTCGCGATGTCCCAGAACTGCGTGGCGCCACCATTGCCGATGATCACCTCGTAGCCGTCCGGGATGCCGAACAGCTGCGCTACCCCCTCACGCACCCGCCTCACAACGGACCGCACCCCGTCCTGGCGATGGGATGTTCCGAGGTACGACGTACCCGTGGCCGCAAGGGCGGCGAGCTGCTCGGGCCGGACCTTCGTCGGCCCGGAGCCGAAGCGGCCGTCCTTCGGTCGCAGATGGACCGGGATGGCGAGGGAGGGCTCAGTCACTCGCAAATTCTACTGACCGGGCCGCTGGGGCTCCTTCGGATTACCGACCGAGCATCTCGGCGCCGGCTACCGCATCGACGCCCCGGTTCGGCTCGCCGACGTACTTCGCCGACGGGCGGATCAGCCGACCGGTGCGCTTCTGCTCGAGGATGTGTGCGCTCCAGCCGGCGACCCGCGCGCAGGTGAACATCGAGGTGAACATGTGTGCCGGCACCTCTGCGAAGTCGAGCACAACGGCGGACCAGAACTCGACATTCGTCGCGAGCACGCGATCCGGGTAGCGCTCCTTGAGCTCCGCGAGGGCGGCGTCCTCTAGTGCTTCGGCAACGTCGACCCGCGGCGCGTTCAGCTCCTTCGCCGTACGCCGAAGCACCCTGGCCCGTGGGTCCTCCGCCCGGTAGACGCGGTGACCGAAGCCCATCAGCCGCTGTTTCGAGTCCATCAGCCGCTTCACATAACGGCGCGCGTCGCCTTCCTCTGCCACGTCGTCGAGCATCTTCAGCACCCGTGACGGTGCGCCGCCGTGCAGCGGACCGGACAGCGCACCGACCGCGCCGGAGAGGCAGGCGGCCGCGTCCGCACCCGTCGAGGCGATGACCCGGGCGGTGAACGTTGACGCATTCATGCCGTGCTCCGCGGCCGAGACGAAGTAGGCGTCGACCGCCTTCGTGTGCGCCGGGTCGGGCTCACCGCGCCAGCGGGTCATGAAGCGCTCGACGATCGTCGAGCACTCGTCGATCCGCTTCTGCGGAACCATCGGCTGGCCGATACCGCGCGCCGACTGCGCGACGAATGACATTGCGGTCACCGAGCACCGCGCGAGGTCGTCGCGAGCTTGCTCGTCATCGATGTCCAGCAACTGCTGGAGGCCCCATGCCGGCGCCAGCGTTGCGAGGGCTCCCTGGACGTCGACCCGGATGTCACCTGAGTGCACCGGCACTGGGAACGGCTCCGCGGGGGGCAGGCCTGGCGCGAAGCGGCCGTCGACCAGCAGCCCCCAGACGTTTCCATAGCTCACCCGACCGACCAGGTCCTCGATGTCGACGCCGCGGTAGCGCAGCGCGGAGCCGTCCTTGTCCGGCTCGGCGATCTCGGTCTCGAAGGCGATGACGCCTTCCAAGCCGGGCTTGAACAAGGTCTCATCGGCCATCGGGGCACTCCTTGTCATCGGCTCGCCTGGTGAGCGAGCGGTGGGCGCGTGACGCCCGGTCAGCCCTGATGTGGGCCTACCCGTCATTGTCCTCCCAGCGGAACCGGCCGATTCGGGCCGGCCGCTGGAAACCCGGCGAATATTCACGCCGGGAGAATCTTCCCGCCGCTCAGCGGAAGATGCCGGTGTGCCCCAACGAGTAGCGACCGGGCTGCGGGAACACGCACAGACCATGAGGACCCGACCCGACCGGGATTGTCGCGAGAAGGCGACCGGTCACCGTCGAAATCGCATAGACGACCCCGTTGTAACGACCGGAGATCCACAGCACCTTGCCGTCCGCTGACACCCCGCCCATGTCGGGACTACCGCCGATGTGCCAGGTCCGGGCAACCTTGCGGGTCGTGAGGTTGATCAGCGAGATGCTGCCCGCGCCGCGGTTGGTGACGTAGAGGTACTTGGAGTCGCGACTGACGTAGAGGCCGTGCGCACCTTGCCCGGTCGGCCGGAACCCGATGATCTTCATCGTGACGCCGTTGACGAGCCAGACCCCGTTGCTCATCATGTCGGCGACGTAGAACGTCCGGCCGTCCGGCGACAGCTTGACGTCCTGGGGCATCGGCATTCCATGGCCCGGTCGCTCCGGTAGCTGCAGACGACCGATCACCCGCTGATGGGCGATGTCGACCTTGATCAGCTGGCTCGAGAACTCGCAGCTGAAGACGGCGTACTTGCCGTTGGCCGAGAAGTCGGCGTGGTCGATGCCGGGGCAGTTGACCGAGAGCGCATGGTGCAGCTTCATGGTGTGCGGGTCGACGAAGTCGAGCCGGTCGAGCCGCTCCGCGACGACGATTGCGTAGCGCCCGTTCGGGGTGAAGTACATGTTGTAGGGGTCGGCGACCGGGATGGTCCGGCCGAAGTGACCGTTGACGGGGTTGATCGTGGTCACGCTGTTGCCGTCGTCGTTCAACACGAACAGCGTCCGCAGGTCCCACGAGGGTGTGACGTGTTGCGGTAGGGCACCGACCCGATGCGTCGCGATGACGCGGTAGGTGCGCGGGTCGATGACGCTCACCGTGTTGGACAGGGAGTTCGGCACGTACACGAGGGGACGGTCATGCCGGACAACCGGCGACAGCCCGCCGACGCGGTCGGCCGAGTAGATGTCGCGAGCATCAAGGACTTGTGGCATTCCGGCGAGTAGCTGATGCGATGACGCCGCCGCCCGCGGTGACGGCTGGGCGGATCGGGAGGCAGCCGATGCCACGTTGGATGAGGACCCCGACTGGGCCCCGTGCGTCGAGGCACTCCGGCAGCTCGCGGCGCCGAATCCGACCGCGAGGGTGAGCACGATGCCGGCGGCGAGTCCCCGGCTGCGGCGGAGATCGATCATGCTGCCGCCCGCTGCCCCAGCAGCTGACGTGCCGTCACCGGCCGCAGCCCCTTGTCCCGTATGCCGCTGAAGATCGCGGGAAGCGCGTCGGCGGTCCCGGGATAGAGGGTGTGGAGGCTGACGATCGACCCGCCTCGAACCGCGGCGAGCACTCGCTCGGTGACGGCCGCTGCGCCCGGGTCGGTGTAGTCGAGCGGGTCGACGTCGTACGACAGGCTCGAGGGATATCCCGCCGCACCGGCGGCGCGCAGGATGAGTGGCGTCGCATGCGGCGTACCCGACGGACGGAACCATTGGCCGCCGTTGCCGGTGAGCTGGGTCAGAAGGTGCTGGCAGCGCCGGATCTCCACGCGCGTCATGGTCGGGTCGTCGTCGGGAAGCACCGGGTGTGACCAGGTGTGGTTCCCGAGGTCGTGTCCCGCCGCGAGGATTCGACCGGCGTACTTCCGGTTCGCGTCGAGCCAGGTGCCGACCACGAGCATCGTGAGCCTGGCGTTGGCATGATGGGCGGCTGCGAGCACCGCGTCGACCACGCCGGGATCGCCGGCGGTGTGAAACGTGAGCGCGACATCCCTGCTGCTGCGGTTGCCATGCACGATCTCTCGGGCCGGCCCGCGCGGCCGCACAGCAGGTGCGGCCGGACCCGAGCTGGAAGCGGTCGGCCGGATCGGCGATCCGTGCGGTGCAGCCTGAGGTGCCCCCCCGGTCTGAGTCGCCTTCCGCCCACAGGCGGCGGCGACCGCGCCGACCGAGAGGGCGAGCAAAGTCCTTCGGTCGACAATGCCTCGGAAGCGCTCGGTCATGGCCTGCTTTCAACTCGCGGATCTGGACGAAGGATCTGGTGCAGAGTCTTGCCGGACTTCTTATGAAGCCGCTCAGCAGGTACCCCACCAAGCCGCTGATTACGTCTCGTGGTGGATGCAATCCGGGTTGCGGGCTCGTGAGAACGTCATAACGTGTCCGGGTTCTCCGATCTCGCGCGGCTGCGCGAGGAGTACCAGGACGCCGGCCTGGCACGGGCCGACCTGCCCGCCGATCCGCTTGAGCTGTGGCAGCGCTGGCTGCGGGAGGCGCAGGCAGCCGGCGTCGTCGAGATCAACGCGATGATCGTGTCCACGATCGATCCTGACGGCACGCCCAGCGTGAGGACCGTCCTGTGCAAGGGCGCGGACTCCCGCGGATTTGTCTTCTATACGAACTACGACTCGCGCAAAGGAACGGCCCTTGGCGCCGAGCCTCGACTCGCACTGCTGTTTCCCTGGCACCAGCTGTCACGCCAGGTGATCGTCAACGGGGTCAGCGAACGCACCAGCCGCGAGGAGTCCGAAGCGTATTTCGCCACCCGTCCGCGAGGCGCCCAGATCTCCGCCTGGGCCAGCGCGCAGTCGCAGCCGATAGCCGACCGGGTGAGCCTCGAGGCTCGACACCGCGAGATCGAGGCGAGGTACGACGGCCAGCCGGTCCCGTGTCCGCCGCACTGGGGCGGTTACCTCGTGCGACCCCAGACGATCGAGTTCTGGCAGGGCCGCAACGACCGCCTTCACGATCGACTGCGGTACGTCGCACGAACTGGCACCGGCGGACCGGAGTGGGATGTCCAGCGGCTCTGCCCGTGACCCGCGGTTGCCGGTGACAGCAGAGGCCGCGGAGCCCGAGCTTGCGCGTCCGCCGATCTGGCGACGGCTGGCCGCCGACATCTCGCCACTGCGGGACAGCGCGCCGTACCGGCGCTGGTGGTTCGGCTACATGGTCTCCAACATCGGCAGTCAGCTCACGATCGTCGCTGCGCAGCTGCAGGTGTTCCGGATCACCCATTCGTCGCTCGCCGTCGGGATGACCGGCCTGGTGACCGTGATCCCGTTGATCATCTTCGGGATATTCGGTGGCTCCATCGCCGACGCGCTCGATCGCCGGCGCGTCATGCTCGTCACCAGTAGCAGCTCGACGGTCGTGTCGGCGCTGCTGGTGCTGCAGGCCGCGACGCACCTGCACCGGCTGTCGGTCATCTATGTGCTCCTCGGGCTGCAAGCCGCCGCCTTCTCGATCGACTCCGCCGCCCGTGGCGCGACGCTGCCCCGCCTCATCGGTGCGAACCAGCTGCCGGCCGCGAACTCGCTCGGACAGATCAGCCAGAACAGCGCGCTCACCGTCGGCCCGCTGCTGGCCGGGCTGGTTGTCGGTTCGGCCGGCTTCACCGCGGCCTACTCCATCGACCTGGCGTCCTTCGCTGCCGTGCTGTACGCCGTGTTCCGGCTGCCCGCGATCCCACCTGACAGCGACACCCACCGACCGGGCCTGAGATCGGTTGCCGAGGGGTTCCGCTTCCTCGGGCCTCGAAAGAACCTGCTGATGACGTTCCTCGTCGACATCAACGCGATGGTCTTCGGAATGCCGCGAGCACTCTTCCCCGCCCTCGCGGTCCACACATTCCACGGCGGTGCTCGGACGGCCGGCCTGCTCTACGCCGCGCCGCCGATCGGTGCGCTGGTGGGTGCGGCGACGTCGGGGTGGTCGGGACGGGTCCGCCGGCAGGGCCGTGCGGTGCTCGTGTCAGTCGCGATCTGGGGCGGCAGCATCGCGTTGTTCGGCGTGAGCCACACCCTCTGGCTCGGACTCATCCTGCTCGGCGTTGCCGGCGCCGCCGACATGGTCAGCGCGATCTTCCGCAGCACGATCTTGCAAGTGGCCACCCCGGACTCGTTGCGCGGCCGGCTCCAAGGGGTATTCATCGTGGTGGTGGCGGGCGGGCCACGCTTCGGCGATGTCGAGTCCGGGACGGTGGCCAGCTTGGTCAGCACCGAGTTCTCGGTCGTGTCCGGAGGGATCGCCTGCGTCGCCGGCGTGCTGGCACTGTCGGCGAAGTATCCGTCGTTCGCGACCTACGACGCGAAGGAGCCGGTTGCCTGATGCCTTCCGCGCAGGACTTCGTGCCGGCCAGCGCGACCATGGACAAGCTGCGTCGGGCAGCGCGCGGCTGCACCGGATGCGACCTCTACAAGGGAACGACGCAGACGGTGTTCAGCAAAGGCCCGGTCGGGGCGAGGCTGGTATTCGTCGGCGAGCAGCCCGGCGACATCGAGGACCGCCGGGGTGAGCCGTTCGTCGGGCCGGCGGGCAAGTTGCTGGATCGGGCGGTGGCCGAAGCCGGTATCGACCCGAGCGACGTGTACACCACCAACGCGGTGAAGCACTTCAAGTTCAAGGCAGCCGCGCAAGGCGGGCGCCGGATTCACCAGACTCCCGACGCACGCGACGTCGCGGCCTGCCGACCCTGGCTGCTCGCGGAGTTCGCCTTGCTGTCTCCCGACGTGGTGGTGGCGCTCGGTGCAACCGCCGCGAAGGGGCTGTTCGGCTCCGGATTCCGGGTGACGAAATCACGCGGCGTCCTCATGCCGTGGCCCGGTGCGGCGGCGGACCCCGAGGGCTTCGGTCACTCCGGGGACGGGACACCTGAGTCCGCATTCGCGATGGCAACGGTGCATCCCTCCGCCGTACTCCGAGCCGACAACCGCGAACTCGCCTACGACGGGCTCGTGGCCGACCTGAGGATTGCGGCGTCGGCGCTGCCGGGCTGACCGGTGTCAACGATCTTGTCGCGGGGCACGAAACACGTGCCGAGGGAGGCGATCCGGCCACGGACGTCGAAGTTAACCCGTGACCGTTGCAGCCCCGAATCGTTGTAAGAATGGGTGGCCGAGCAGGGCGTAAGGAGGCGAAGTGGCACATTTGCCACGGCTGACCCTGCCCGCCGCCGCTTTTCGCAGTCGTCTGCCGCGCTGGCATCGACCCCGGATGCGCTTCAGTCGGCCCAGCGGCGTCCTCATTGCCGCCGCGCTCATCGCCACGCTCGGGACCGGTGCGACCGCTGTCACGACCGCGCTTGGTGACGGCGACCACCTCCCTGCCGCCGGTCAGGCTGTCACGGCGGCAGCAGCAGGCACGCCCGGCCCGTTACAGGCGAGCGCTGCCGCGCGGCGCAAGCCGCTCGCGTTGGTCAAGCCGAAACACCTGATCTCAGCGACCCTGCTGGTGACCGACCGCAACCCGTTGTCGACGCGATCGGTCCGGCGGCTTCGCCGGCTCTCCGGCGTGCGGCACACCCAGCTCGTCATGGCGGGGCACGCCCGTGTCGACCGATTCCGATCGCTTGTCCTCGGCGTCGACCCGACGACGTTTCGTCCCTGGACGCCGAAGCTCACCGCCGACAGCAACCCGCTGTGGGGGAGCGTGCAGCACGGCGACCTCACTGCCTCCTTCGACATGGGCAACGAGGTGAAGCTGCCGCTCGGTCAGTCAGTGCCGGTCGCGGCGGCGCGCGGGGTGATGCCGATGCGCGTCGGCGCGTTCGCGTCGGTCGGCATGGCCAGTGTCGACGCGGTGCTGTCGTCAGCTCGCGCCGGTCAGCTCGGTCTGCTGCCTCGCACCGGGTTGTTGATCAGCGCACCCAAGGCCGATCCGTTGCAGTTACGCCGATCCGCACAGAAGGTGCTCGGCAAGTCCGGCCGAGTGGAGCTGCTTCGCGAGGTGATCATCACTCGTGATGCCGGTGAGTTCCTCACTCGGGTGCAGATCGCGACCTTCCTCAATGCCGCCAAGAGCCGGATCGGCGCTCCCTACGTCTGGGGAGCGACCGGCCCGGGAAGCTTCGACTGCTCCGGACTGGTGCAGTGGGCCTTCGCGCGGGCCGGCATCCGGATGCCGCGAGTCTCCGAGGAGCAGTGGCTGACCGGCCCTCACATCCCGTACGCCGACGCGCGGCCCGGCGATCTGCTGTTCTGGCACTACGACCCGACCGACCCCACCAACATCGACCACGTCGCGGTCTATTGGGGCAACGGGATGATGGTGGTGGCGCCACACACCGGCCTTCGGGTCCAGTACGTGCCGGTGCCGTTGTCGAACTTTGCCGGGGTGGTACGGGTCGATCCTGCTCTGGCTTCGGAACTCGCCTAGCGTTCTGCTGGGCGCCTCGGCCGGCTGCGGGAGATCCTGCGTCGGCTGGCCGCGGTCTCCAGTCGGGGACCGCGACACGCCTCCTTCGGACCTCCCTCGTCCGCCTACGGCGTCCTTCGGATCTGCCTCGGCCGGCTTCGGCGGGTGCCGGTTCGGCTGGGCGAAGGCCGGGGTGGGGCTGTTAGTTAGGTAGAATCGGAGGGCCAGAATCCGGCGGAAATCCTAGGAAAATCCTGTGTCTGCTGCTGTGCCCGCGAAGGTGGTGCGCGCCCTCCTGCTGGAGAGCGTGCATCCCGACGCTGCCGAAGTTCTCCAGGCCGACGGCATTGCCGTCGAGACGGTGGACCGTGCTCTCGACCCCACCGAGCTCATCGAGCGTCTCGACGGCATCGACCTGCTCGGGATCCGGTCGAAGACCGAGGTCACCGACGACGTGATCGAGTCCGCCACCGGGTTGTTGGCGATCGGCGCGTTCTGCATCGGCACCAACCAGATCAACCTGCCGACCGCCTCGTCGCGCGGCGTAGCGGTGTTCAACGCGCCGTTCTCCAACACGCGCAGCGTGGTTGAGCTCGCTATCGCCGAGATCATCTCGCTGACCCGCCGGTTGACGCAGAAGAACAACGATCTCCATGCCGGGGTCTGGGACAAGTCGGCGTCGGGCGCTCACGAGATCCGTGGCCGGCGGCTCGGCATCGTCGGCTACGGAAACATCGGCGCTCAGCTGTCGGTGCTTGCCGAGGCGTTAGGGATGTCGGTGTCCTTTTTCGACACCGCCGACAAGCTCGCACTGGGAAACGCTCGTCGGTGCACCAGCCTGGATGAGCTGCTGGGCACCGTCGACGTGGTCACGCTCCACGTCGACGGACGGCCGGGCAACGCAGACATGTTCGGCGAGGAGCAGTTTGCTCGGATGCGGCAGGGCAGCCTGTTCCTCAACTTGTCCCGCGGATTCCTGGTCGATCACGCGGCACTTCGGGCCCACATCGAGTCGGGCCACATCGCGGGTGCTGCGGTTGACGTGTTCCCGGTGGAGCCGAAGGGTCGGGGTGACGAGTTCGTCTCGGAACTTCGTGGGTTGTCCAACGTGATTCTCACCCCTCACATCGGCGGCTCGACGGAGGAAGCCCAGCAGGACATCGGGCGGTACGTCGCGGGAAAGCTTCGTGACTACGTCGTCGAGGGCTCGTCCACGATGAGCGTGAACCTGCCGCACCTGGCGCTGCCGTCTCAGCATGAGAGCCACCGGATCGTGCACCTTCACCACAACGTGCCGGGTGTGCTGGCGACGATCAACGGTCTGCTTGCCGACAACAAGGTGAACATCGAAGGTCAGTTGCTCGGCACCCGCGGCGATCTCGGCTACGTGATCACCGACGTAGCGGTGGACTACCCGGCCGGCGTACCGGATGACCTGGCCTCGCTACCGGAGACGGTCAGGCTACGAGTGCTGTCGTGAGCGATGGCAAAGCACAGTCGGCGGCAGCTCCCTTCGATGCAGATTTAGAGGAGCAGCTCGGCTCGATCGTGGGTGACTCCCACCTGCTCGTCGATCCCGATGTCGTTGCGTCGTACGAGTCGGATTGGACCGGACGGTTTCGCGCCCGGGCGCGCTGCGTCGTACGCCCGGGATCGACGGCGCAGGTAGCTGCCGTCGTCGGCGCGTGCCGCGCGGCTGAGGTGGCGGTGTGCGTGCAGGGAGGTAACACCGGGTTGGTCGGGGGATCGGTGCCCGTGCCCGGCTCAGTTGTCCTGAGCACGCTTCGCCTCGACGAGATCGAGCCCATCGACGAGGTCGCCGGCCAGGTCACCGTCGGCGCCGGGCGCACGCTCGCCTCACTGCAGCAGGTGGTTCGTCCCGCCGGCTTTGATGTCGGTGTCGACTTCGCTGCCCGCGAGTCGTGCACCGTCGGCGGTATGGCGTCGACGAACGCCGGCGGCGAGCGGGTGTTGCGCTACGGGACGATGCGGGCGCAGGTCGTCGGGGTCGAGGCGGTCATGCCGGACGGCTCGGTGGTGACCCGACTCGCCGGGCTGCCGAAGGACAACACCGGCTACGACCTGGTCTCCCTTCTGTCCGGCGCCGAGGGCACGTTGGGCGTCATCACGCGGCTTCGGCTCCGCTTGGTGCCATGGTTCGTCGCCCGAGCCGTTGCTCTGGTTGCGGTCGAGGGAGTGAGCGAGGCGGTTGAACTGGTACGCGCGGCTCGGCAGCTTCCCTCGCTCGAGGCCGCCGAGTTGTTCTTCCCGGCCGGGCTCGACCTGGTCTGCCGGCACGCCGGTGTGAACCCGCCGTTCGCCGCGGCGCACCCGGCATACGTCCTCCTCGAGTGCGCCGACCGTGACGATCCCTCCGACGACCTGCTCGCCGCGCTGGAAGCTGCCGGCGACATCGTGAGCGATGCGACGGTGGCGACCGACGCCCGTGGTCGTCATGCGCTGTGGGCGTATCGCGAGTCGCACACCGAGTCGATCAACGCGGAAGGCATCCCGGTCAAGCTCGACGTCGCAGTTCCGCTCGCCGCATTGCCCGAGGCCGTCGCCAAGCTGCCGACTGCGATCGAGGCGGTCGCTCCTCGGGCGCGGCTGATCCTGTTCGGGCACGTCAACGAGGGAAACCTCCACGTCAACGTTCTCGACGCGCTCGATGACGACGAGGCGGTCACCGAGGCGGTTCTGAAGCTGGTGGCGTCATACGGCGGGTCGATCAGCGCCGAGCACGGGGTGGGACGCGCAAAGCGGGAATGGCTGTCGCTGTCGCGGTCGACGGAGGAGATCGCGGTCATGCGAAGCATCAAGTCGGCGCTCGATCCCGCCGGTTTGCTCAACCCCGGCGTCCTGTTGTAATCCAGCTCGCTGTTCCGACGCCGGAGATCCGCTGCGCGCCGGGACGGTACGACGGAACAACCGTCCGTGCGCTGTCGTTAGCTCTGGCATGGCCGCAGTAGTGGACATCCGTCGCGCCGTCGAGCGCATGCGGTCGCGCACGTCATGGCTCGACTCGCATCACTCGTTCTCGTTCGGTCCGCATTACGACCCTGCCAACACGCATCACGGTCTGCTGCTCGTCAACAATGACGACGTCGTCGATGCGGGCACTGGCTTCGAGACGCATCCGCACCGGGACATGGAGATCGTGACGTGGGTGATCCGCGGGTCACTTGTGCACCAGGACTCAACCGGGAACTCGGGACTCATCTATCCCGGGCTCGCGCAGCGCATGAGCGCCGGCACCGGCATCCTGCACTCCGAAAAGAACGACGCATGGACGCTCGGCGCGGGGGAGCACGACGACCCGGTGCACTTCATCCAGATGTGGGTGGTGCCTGATACGTCGTCGAGCACCCCTGGGTACGAGCAGCTCGAGATCGACGATGCCGCGCTGGGCGCTGGACTTGTGACGGTCGCCTCAGGGATGCCGGCGCATCATGCCGATGCAGCTATTCGAATCGGGCAACGCGACGCTGCCCTGCATGCCGCCCGGCTCGCTCCGGGTCAGCAGGTCACCGTGCCTGATGCGCCGTATGTGCATCTGTTCGTCGCGGCGGGTGCGGTCACCCTCGAAGCTGCGGGTGAGTTGGCCGCGGGTGACGCTGTGAGGCTGACCGGCGCGGGTGCCCGCACCGTCACCGCGTCCGAACCCTCCGAGATCCTCGTGTGGGAGATGAATTCGGGCCTGGCCGCCTGAGCGACCAACCGGTTTCAGCGGTGACCGAACAGCGCGCGCGACGCGTGCTCTGACATCGCCTCCACGCGCTCCAACGGCGGGACGCTGGCTCGCTCCTCGACGCCGTCGTCGGGATCCGTTGGGTAACTGTGGTCGAGGTCGGAGTGGGAGTCGACGCTGTCGTGGCTCTCCGCGCTGATCCAGGTCGACGTGCGGGACAGCGAGGGTGCAGCCATCGCCTCACGGAGTGCGTCTGCGATCGCGCGGCGGCGTCGTTCCAGGTCGCTGGGGGCCACGGTTTCAGACTATGGCTAGATTTTGCGAATGCAGCGGATCGAGATTGACCATGACTTCAGCCTTCCCGTCGATCGGGTCTATTCATACTTGTCGGAGCACGAGAACCTCGGCCCGCTGTTCGGAGCGAAAGTTGCGCGCGTCCGCGACGGCGACACCGAGCGCAACGGCGCAGGCTCCGTGCGCCAGCTTCGGATCGGGCTGCTGCCGCCGTTCGAGGAGACCGTGACCAACGCGGTCCCCAACGAGCGAATCGACTACTACATCAGCAAGGGAAGCCCGCTGCGCAACCATCGTGGCTCGATGCGCTTCTCCTCAACCGGCACTGGATCTCACCTCAACTATGTCATCGAGTTCGGCGCGGTCGTCCCCGGGCTCGACCGGATCGTGAAGCCGGTCCTCGAGGGCAACATTCGCAAGGGCCTGAAGTCGGTCGACCGGCTGGCGTGAGGGCTACAGCAGCGCCAGGCCGAGGCCCGCGGCAGCGGCCGCGAGACCGGCCACGACCGAGGCCGTGAGGTTGGCGGTCGCGGAACCGATCGCGCCTTGCTCGGTGAGCGCGAACGACTCCCACATGAACGTGCTCCAGGTCGTGTAGCCACCGAGCGCGCCGGAGCCGAGGATGGCCACCGCGTTGTGCGACAGGCCGTGGTGGAGCTGGAGGCCGGTCACCAGCCCGAACAACAGCGCGCCGCTGACGTTGATGGTGAAGGTGCCCCACGGCAGGACCGACGTGTGGCGTCGCTGGATGGCCCGATCGATCAGGTAGCGAGCGACGGCTCCGCCGGCGGCCGCGACTGCCACGGGAATCGCCAGCATCAGGTCTTCACCTCGACGCCCGGTTCGCCCGACAGCTCGTCGACGCGGCTCGGAATCGCCCGGCCCAGGAGGACTCCCGCAGTCGCCGCGGCGGCACCCGCGGCGAGGCTGGCGGCAGCGTAGCCCGCCGCCGTGGCGGCATGTCCGTGCCCGGCAAGTTCGTCGACCGCGACGGCGACCGAGCTGAAGGTCGTGAACGCGCCGCAGAACCCGGTCCCGAACAGCGGCCGCAGATACCGCGAGTCGCTCAGGACATCGGTCGTCACGATGACGAGAAGCGCGAGGGCGAAGGCGCCGGTGGTGTTGACCGCGAACGTCGACCACGGGAATCCGGTTGTCGCCGCGGCCCACGCCGTGACGAGTTCGTAGCGAGCGAGGCCGCCGACGAAACCGCCGATCGCGATGACGCCGACGATGCGGGGATCAATCCAGCGTCGTACGGCGTTGGGCTCGACATCGGTGTCCACCGGCCAGTCCGCCGGCGGGTGATGTGGATGATGCGGATGTGCGGTCACGGCGCAGCCTCCATCACTCGGTTGGCTAGGGACCGTTGGTCGCCGATGGCGACGGTTTCGGCGAGCCCCACCGCCGTGACCTTGCCGTTCCACCGTAGCGGGCACGACAGTCGTGCCGTGACATCGTGGCGCGCGGAAGGGAGGCCCGATGGCGCTGGCCGAGGAGGTCGACGGGCTGGTCTACGCCAGTGCCCGGGGCAGGTGGGTTCTCCTCGCGACGGTGCTCGGTTCGGGTATCGCCTCCCTCGACGCCACCGTGGTCGGGATCGCGCTTCCGCATATCGGGCGGGACTTCCACTCCGACGTCGCCGCCCTTCAGTGGGTCGTCACCGGCTACACGCTGACTCTCACGGCGTTCTTGCTGCTCGGCGGAAGCTTGGGCGACCGCTTCGGTCGCCGCCGAGTCTTCGAGGTCGGCGTTGCCTGGTTCGCGGTCGCCTCGGCGTTGTGTGCACTGGCGCCTAGCTCGTCGACGCTCATCGCCGCGCGAGCCTTGCAGGGAGTCGGCGGCGCCTTGCTTACCCCCGGCAGCCTCGCGATTCTGCAGAGCGCGTTTCGACCCGCTGATCGCGCTGCGGCGATCGGCGCATGGTCCGGGATGGGTGCTCTCGCCGGTGCCGCCGGCCCGCTCCTCGGCGGCTACCTGCTCTCCGTCGGGTCGTGGCGTTGGGTGTTCATCCTCAACCTCCCGCTTGCCGTCGCGGTTCTTGCGCTGTCTCGTTGGCAGGTTCCGGAGTCGACGGATGAGGGTGCCGCGCAACACCTCGACGCGACCGGCGCCGCCCTGGCCGTCGTTGCACTGACCGCCCTGACCTACGGGATGATCCACGCCTCGAGCGCCGGCTGGGCCAGCCCGTCCACGGTCGGGACGTTGTTGGCGGGCGTGGCGGCCGCGATCGGTTTCGTCGTCGCGGAGCGCCGTTCGGCGGACCCGATGTTGCCACTGACGATCTTCCGGTCGCGGCAGTTCACCGCTACCAACGTCGTCACCTTCTTCGTCTACGGTGCGCTTGGCGGCACCTTCTTCTTGCTTCCGGTCGTCCTTCAGCAGGTTGCCGGGTACACCGCACTCGACGCCGGTCTGACCCTCCTTCCGGTGACCGCCTTGATGCTGCTGCTCTCTGCCGCGTCCGGTCGGGTCGCGAGCCGCGTTGGGCCTCGACTCCAGATGTCAGTCGGTCCGCTGGTCGTGGGTGTCGGCATGCTCTTGCTGACCCGCTTGACGAGCCATCACAGCTATCCGAGTGGCGTCCTGCCGGGCGTGCTGCTGATCGGCGTCGGGCTGGTCATCATGGTGGCGCCACTCACGTCCACGGCGATGAGCTCGGCGCCGGGCGACCACGTCGGGCTCGCCTCCGCGGTCAACAACGACGTCGCACGTGCGGCGGGGCTGTTCGCGGTCGCGGGCCTGCCCGTGGTGTCCGGCCTCACCGGGTCGGCGTACCTGCACCCGGCCGTGTTCGCACACGGTTTTCGGGTATCGGCAGTGATCACCGGAATGCTCTGCATCGGCGGTGGCCTCCTAGCGGCATTGACGATCAGCAACGCGACGGTCCATGAGGAGCCCACCGAGACCGTGACCCAGATCTGTGGCTGCGGCCCCACGCCGCCGTTGCGGTCCCCGACGACACCGGAAGCGGCCTGACCGATGGAGCGAGACGGTGAGTGAACGACCTGGCTACGACCTGGTTGTCCGCGACAACCAGAACGAGTCGCAGTACGAAGTCACTGCCGACGGGGAGCCGGCAGGCGTCCTTCAGTACCGGCTCCGTGACGACCGCGTTGTCTTCACCCACGCCGAGGTCGACCCCCGGTTCGAAGGACAGGGGGTGGGAAGTGCCCTCGCGAAGCAGGCGCTCGACGACGTCGTCGGCCGGGGCAAGCTCATCACCCCGCGGTGCCCGTTCATCGTGAGGTATCTGCACCGCCACCGGGAGTACGTCGAGCACGTCGATGAAAGGCACCGCGCGGAATTCGAACCGGACGGCACCAGCGGAAGGTAGCTACCTTCCGGAGTCGAGGTGGCCGACCAGCTTTCCAAG
The DNA here is from genome assembly GCA_025980465.1 of Frankiales bacterium. Classification (GTDB taxonomy): domain Bacteria; phylum Actinomycetota; class Actinomycetes; order JAFAQI01; family JAFAQI01; genus JAICXJ01. The sequence goes on from JAICXJ010000037.1 coordinate 29,463, forward strand.
TGCGGGTAAGGCCCCGCGCAGTGCTCGCTGGTCCGCCGTCGCCAGCTTCGAGAACGCATCCCGCAACACCCGCTTGTTGGCCTGTTGCCAGCGCGCGAGCTCGTCGCCGCCGGCGGCGGTCAGGCGAAGCTGCCACGCCCGCCGGTCGGCGGGATCCGGCACCCGCTCTATCGAGTCGGTGGCCAGCAGCGCGCCGATCAGCGTGCTCACCGTCGTCGGGGCAAGCAGCAGGGTCTCGCCGACCTCGCTGGCGCGAAGCCCCGGGCGCTCTTCGAGCAGCTGCAGAACCTCGATCTGCGCGACTGGCCGTGCGCTCCGCGTCGGCTCTGCGCGGACACCGCTCCCCAACTCTGCGCGGACACCGC
>JAICXJ010000080.1 GCA_025980465.1 Frankiales bacterium
AGACCGTCGACACCACCGCGCTTGCGGGGATGCCGCGCGTCGACCTGATGCCGCCGGAGATCGCGGAGGCAGCGCGCTTTCGTCGCCTCCAGCTCGCCATGGGCGCGGCGGTTCTCGCTTCCGTCGCGGTGGTAGCCGGCCTCTACCTGCACGAGCACAGTGGCGTGACCTCCGCGCGCTCGCAGCTCGCGACCGCCAAGACCCAGCAGGTCGGGCTTCAGCAACGGCTGGCCAGCCTGCAGACGGTCAAGGACACCTACGCAGAGGTTCAGGCAAAGCATCAGCTGCTCGCGACCGCGATGGGCCAGGAGATTCGCTGGTCGTTCTACCTCAACGACCTGTCGCTTCGGATTCCGAACAACGTCTGGCTGACCGCCGCCCAGGCGACGGAATCGACTGCGCCAGGTGCGAGCAGTACGACGTCGACGTCGACCGCGGTCGCCGCTGCCCCGGTGGCTGGTCCGGCGAGCATCGGGACGATCTTGTTCAGCGGCGAAGGGATGCGTCATGCCGACGTCGCAGCGTGGCTGGACTCCCTGAGCCGGATCAACGGTTTTGCCTCGCCGACCTTCAGCATTTCGAAGGAGAACGCGATCGGGCCGCGATCGGTGGTCGACTTCGGAAGCCAGGCGAGTGTCACGAGCCAGGCACTTTCTAATCGCTACGCGCTGAAGGCGGGCAGCTGACATGACCAAGATGCGCCAATGGACGATCTTCACGGTCGTCGCCGTGCTCGTGGTGCTGGCGGCCGGCTGGCTCCTCCTGGTGAAGCCACAGAAGTCGAAGGCATCTGATCTCCGCAGCCAAACCGCGGCGCAGCAGCAGGCCAACCAGCTCTTGCTGACCCAGATCTCCTCACTCGAGGCCGAGAACAAGGCGCTGCCGCAGCAGCAGTTGTCGCTGGCGAAGTTCACCACCGAGGTGCCCAACGACGCGGCTGAGCCCACGCTGCTCCGACAGCTGTCAACGGCCGCCAACGGAGCCGGCGTAGACCTCATCTCGATCACCCCGGGAGTTGTGGCGCAGGTCGCGACGACGGCACCCACCGCGACGACCACGACGCCCACACCGGCAGCGTCGCCGGCTTCGAGCGGGACCGGCTCGACGTCGACAACCGGAGCTCAGTCCCTCACTCCCGCGGCGGCGCCGCCGGCGCTCATGCAGCTGCCGATCTCGCTCGGAGTGACCGGCTCCTACGCAAACATGGTGTCGTTCTTCCAGGCGGTGGAGAAGCTGCCCCGAGCGATGCTGATCGCGAGTTGGTCGATGTGTCAGCTGGGCTCGTCCGGCGGCGGCGTCCAGGGTGGCGCGAACTGCCAGCTCCCGGCAGTTCCGGCCAACAAGACCCCGCCGGCAGGCACCCTCGGAGCGACGCTCGCCGCGACCGTCTTCTTCACGCCGGGAACGGCGACTGCACCGACCACGACCGGCTCGACGGGAACGACCACGTCTCCCGCCACTACCCCGAGCGCGGCCCCCTCGGCCGCGGCAAGCTAGGAGCAGGGGAGATGTCCGAGACCTCGATCCTTCCTGGTGCGGAAGCGCCGTCGACGACCGACGGCCCCGCCGTACCACTACCGCCGGACTTCGACACCGCGGAGGGCGGTGACCGTCGCCGGCTGATGATCATCGGCGCCGTCGTCGCGGCCCTCGTGGTGGTCGTTGCGGCGTTCCTGCTCCTTCACAAGGGCTCGTCCGGCTCGAACCAGAACGGCCTGGTGCCGCACGCCACGCTGAAGGCCGTGCCGCCGACCGCGCCGACCGGCTCGGCGCCTGCGCCGAAGGGCAAGGGGCACTCGAGCCACGTGCTGCCGAAAACCTCCAAGCGGCAGGTCGTCCGCGACCCGTTCAACCCGCTGGTGGTGCCGGCGGCCGCTTCCGGCTCGACCCAATCCGGCCCGACTACGACGGTCAGCCCGCCGGCCACGGCACCGTCCTCGGCACCGACGGCGCCGGTTGTCGTGCCGACCACCGGCTCGACCGGGCCCTCGACCTCGCCGTCGAGCCCCTCGACTCCGACCACCGCGCTCGGTCGGCCGCTGTGGATCCAGCTGATCAGCACCAGCGGCAACCGATCGGCAGTCTTCGACGTGGGCTACAAGCACCACAAGTTCCACCGGTTCAACGTCGTGGCTCCTTCGGCGCACGCGACGCAGGGCACGGTCTTCGACAACGTCTTCGCGCTGCTGGGCATCCAGAGGGGTGTGGCGACCGTGCAGGTCGGCGATGGTGCTCCGTTCGTGCTGTTCAAGGGCGTGTCCCACTCGGTCTGATCCCAGCCAGGCCTAGCCCCACGGCCTAGCCCACGCATGTGCCATTGGTGGTGCCATAGGCCCACCGATGGCACATCCGCGGTGCGATAGGCCCAGCAATGGCACATGCGCGGGCCGAGCGACGGCAGAATGGACGGGTGCTGCGCTGGCTGACTGCGGGTGAGTCGCACGGGCCTGCCCTCGTCGCGATCCTCGAAGGGCTGCCCGCCGGTACGACGATCACGACCAAGGAGCTCGCCGACGAGCTGGCGCGACGCCGGGCCGGCTACGGCCGCGGCGCGCGAATGTCCTTCGAGCAGGACGCCGTCGAGCTGCTCGGCGGAGTGCGGCATGGCGTGAGCATCGGCTCACCGATCGCGGTGCGGGTCGGCAACTCCGAATGGCCGAAGTGGGAGACGGTGATGTCGGCCGACCCGGTCGACGCCGCGGAGCTGGAAAGCCAGGCCCGGGCCGCCCCGCTCACCCGGCCGCGGCCCGGACACGCCGACCTGGTCGGGATGCAGAAGTACGGCTTCGACGACGCCCGGCCGGTCCTCGAGCGAGCCAGCGCCCGGGAAACCGCTGCCCGGGTCGCGCTCGGCGCGGTCGCGAAGGCGTTCCTCAGCCAGGTGCTCGACGCCGAGGTCCTCAGCCACGTCGTGTCGATCGGCACCGTCGCCGCCCCCGACGGCGCCGTGCCGCAGCGTGGCGATCTCGAGCGCATCGACGGCGACCCGGTCCGTTGCTTCCACGCTGAGACGAGCGCGGCGATGGTGGCCGAGATCGACGCCGCCCGCCGCGACGGCGACACCCTCGGCGGAGTGGTGGAGGTCGTCGTCCACGGCCTGCCGCCCGGCCTCGGCAGCCACACCCATTGGGATCGCCGGCTGGACGGCCGGTTGGCCGCCGCCCTGATGGGCATCCACGCCATCAAGGGCGTCGAGGTCGGCGACGGCTTCACCACCGCTCGGCGGCGGGGGAGCGAGGCCCACGACGAGATCTTCTCGACCGCCGACGGTGTACGGCGGCGAACCGACCGAGCCGGCGGCACCGAGGGCGGGATGAGCACCGGTGAGGTGCTGCGGGTCCGCGCCGCGATGAAGCCGATCTCCACCGTCCCGCGGGCGCTGGACACCGTCGATGTCAGCACCGGCGAGCCGGCGAAGGCGATCAACCAGCGCTCGGACGTCTGCGCCGTGCCCGCCGCGGGCGTGGTCGCGGAGGCGATGGTCGCGCTCGTCCTGGCGGACGCGACGATCGAGAAGTTCGGCGGCGACTCGGTGGCCGAGACCCGCCGCAACCGCGATGCGTACCTCGCGTCGCTGGTCGTGCGGTGACCCCGCTCATCGTGCTCGTCGGACCGCCGGGCGCAGGCAAGTCGACCGTCGGCCAGGCCCTGGCCGCCCGCCGCGACGTCGAGTTTCGGGACACCGACAGCGACGTCGAGGCGGCCGCCGGCGAATCGATCAGCGAGATCTTCGTCGGCCGTGGTGAGGCGGCGTTCCGCACGCTGGAGCGTGACGCCGTGCGCGAGGCGCTCGACTCCCACGACGGCGTTCTCGCGCTGGGTGGCGGGGCCGTCCTGGATGCCTCGACGCGGGAGCTGCTGGGCAAGCACCGCGTCGCCTTCCTCGACGTCGGGCTCGCCGACGCCGCCAGCCGGGCCGGCCTCAATCGCGACCGTCCACTGCTGCTGGGAAACCCGCGGACCCAGCTGCGCGCCATGCTCGACGAGCGTCGCCCGCTGTATGAAGAGGTGGCTTCCTTCACCGTCGCCACCGACGGCCGGACGATCGACGAGGTCGTCGCCGACATCGAGGCGGCGCTGTGACCACCGTGATCGGGGTCGGCGGTCCGGCGCCGTACGACGTGGTGGTCGGTCACGGGCTTGCCGAGAAGGTGCCGCCGATGCTCTGCGGCGCTCGTACCGTCGTCGTCGTTGCCGACGAGAAGGTCGCGGCTGCGGCGGCACCCATTGTCGAGGCGGTGAGCGCTGCCGGAATCCGGGTGGAGCAGCGCCCGATCGCCGACGGTGAGCGGGCGAAGTCCGTCGACTCGGTCGCCCGGTTGTGGGACGACCTCGGCGCGCTGCGGATCACCCGCTCCGACGCGATCGTCGCCGTGGGCGGCGGCGCGACGACCGACGTCGTCGGCTTCGCTGCGGCGACCTGGCTGCGCGGCGTCCGGGTCGTCCACGTCCCGACGACGCTGCTGGCAATGGTGGACGCGGCGATCGGTGGCAAGACCGGCATCAACACGGCGGCCGGGAAGAACCTGGTCGGAGCGTTCCACCCGCCGGCCGGGGTGGTCGTCGACCTCGACCTGCTCGCGACCCTTCCGGCAGAGCAGTGGGTGAACGGCATGGCCGAGGTGGTCAAGGCAGGCTTCATCGCCGACCCGACGATCCTCGACCTGATCGGGGTGGACCCCGCCGGGGCGGCGAGCCCCACCGGCCCGCACTCCCGCGAGCTGATCGAGCGGTCGATCGCGATGAAGGCCGACGTCGTCTCGCGCGATCTCAAGGAGGCCGGCCCGCGCGAGATCCTCAACTACGGCCACACTCTGGGCCACGCGATCGAACAACTCGAGAGCTACCGCATCCCGCACGGCCACGCGGTCTCGATCGGGTTGACGTTCGCGGCAGCGCTCGGTCGCGCAACTGGACACTTGGACCCTGAAACGGCTAATCGTCACGGCGAGGTGCTGAGACAGCTCGGGCTGCCGACCACCTACCGCGCGGATGCGCTGCCTGAACTGGTCGAGGTCATGCGCGTCGACAAGAAGAGCCGCGGTGCGATGCTGCGCTTCGTCGTGCTCGACGGCATCGGCAAGCCGGTCATCCTCGAGGACCCGGCACCGCCGCTTCTGGAGGCGGCGTACGCGGAGGTGGCAGCAGGGTGACTCGCTCCGAGGTGACCAGGCGCGTGCTGGTGCTGAACGGACCCAACCTCCGCCGGCTCGGCACCCGCGAGCCCGAGATCTACGGCACCGCGTCGTACGACGACCTGGTCGCCGCATGCGAGACGGCCGGCACCGAGCTCGGGCTGAGCGTGGAGGTGCGGCAGACCGACGACGAGGCCGAGTTCCTCGGCTGGCTGCACGAGATCGCCGGCGGCGGGGTCGACGCGGCGGTGCTCAACCCGGCCGCCTGGACCCACACCAGCGTCGCGGTGCGCGACGCGGCGGCCCAGCTCAGCGTGCCGTTCGTCGAGGTACACCTGTCCAACCCGCTGCGGCGCGAGGAGTTCCGGCACACCTCTTATACGGCGAGCCTTGCTGCCGGCGTGATTGCCGGCTTCGGCGTCGGGTCCTACCGCCTGGCGTTGCGGGCAGTGGCGGACCTGGTGGGTTGAACGGCTGGGCTTCGGGGACACCTCAGCGACGCGATTAGTGTCGGACCCGGCATCCCGCGCCCACCCAAGGAGTCCGTTGTTGATGTTCACGCGCGCCACCGTCGCTGCCTTCGCCAGCCTCGCGGTGCTCGCCACGGCCTGCAGCAGCGGTAGCTCCTCCGGCCCGCCGTCGGCGGGCGGGACGCTCACGCCGGGCGCGCTCAGCGCCACCAGCAGCGCAACCGGGACGCCTAGCGCCTCGCCTGGGGCCTCGGGCAGCCCCACCCCGAACCGGACCGCCGCCGGCAGATCGGCCTCCGGCCTGCCACCGAACCCCGCGATCGCCACCATCGACGCTCACCTGGACAAAGAAGGCAAGATCATTGGCCCGCTCCCGAAGACGCCCAAGTCGCGCTCATTAGCGCTGATCACTAAGGCGTTCAAGCAGCTGCGGATCGCAGCGAACCTGCTCAGCCACGGCGTGCCCGGCGTACCGAGCAGCTTCACAACCAAGTTCGTCGCAGACATCAACGCCGTGCTGAGCCAGGAGAGCCGCGACAAGGAGTGCTTCCGCACCCGCTCGAAGTCGGTGTGCGGGCCAGTGCTCAAGACCGCGCAGCAGCAGTTCAGCACGATCCTCGACGACCGGCACACGCTGGACGGGTACAACCCGTAAGGGTCATTTCGTACTTATCACCCGTATGGACCAATTGGGCCGTTCGACGTACGGGGACATTCTGCGGGTGTAACGATCTCGCCGGTCTCACCGCTGTGACAGTGAGGCTCGTTGCTTCGGCCATGAGTTGTGGAGATCCTGGGCGCGACCGCCCGGGGCGGTCGACGTCTATGTAGGTATAGGGAGCGAAGAGCGGGTGGACGCTGAGGTCGGCGGCGGGCATCCGGTTGCCACGACGGCGGCAACCGGCTCCGAGGCGACCGCAGATTCGCTGGCCAGGGCAGTCGATGACGCGATCGTCGGCGATCCGCTCGACGGCGTACCGGAGGCGCAGCCCGAACGGCGGCTCGAGCACCGTGACTTCGCCAGCCTGTTCATCCGGCACCGCTGGGCGTTGAAGTGCCACGCCCGCCGCTACCTCACCGATCAGCGTGACATCGAAGACGTCGTGCAGGAGACCTTCCTGCGGATGTTCCTTGCCATCGACGAGCTCGAGACCGAGCGCCAGGCGCTGGCCTTCGAGCGGCGGGTGCTCACCAACCTCTGCATCGACCGCTACCGGCGCGACAAGCGTCGCCCCTCGCTTCTTGCGCTCGACTCCGAGGGGCTCGAGGCGGTGCTGCCTGCTGCCGAGAGTGCCGATCCGGTGGTGCGGGCCGAAGACGCCGCGGTCGTCCGGGAGGCGATGGCCCAGCTCTCACCGCTGCACCGCGCCGTGTTGGTCAAGCGTGAGATCGAGGAAAAGCCGCTACCGGTGATCGCGGCCGAACTCGGCGTTCCGGAGCAATCGGTCAAGCACCTGCTCTACCGGGCCCGCCGCGCGTTGCACCGGCTGCTGGTCGGCACCAGCGTCGAGCCGGCGGCGGAGCTGCCGCCGGTGCGGGAGTCGATGGCGGTCGCGAACCGGCGGCTCGGGCGGGCCGCGCTCAACTCAGCGCACGCACTGATCGTGATCATCGCCGCAGCGGTCACTGCGGGCGGGCTGTGGCATGCCCGCCACATCCAGACCGTGGCTGAGCCGCTCGGTACGCCGTCACAGGCCACGGTGCCGTCCGTCGGCGGACCCCCTCCGGTCCACACCACCACCCCGGCGAGACGCCACCACCACGAGAGCTCAGCGGGCAACGCAGGGACCAGGAGTGGTGCCGGCGCACTGCCTGTCACCGTGACGCCGCCGTCGCCACCACACCAGCCGGCCTCACATCCGACCAGCCATCCCACCCCGCCGCCCGGCCGCGAGCCGGCGTCGCATGCGCCTGTCGTGCAGCTCACCGGTGCGGTGGCGCCGGCCGGCGCGGCTGCGATCTCGAACCAGGTGGTCAGCCACGGGTCGGGCACGGCTACCGCGCTGAGCCGAGTCAGCGCGCCCCTCTACGGCGGGGGCAACTTCGTGCTCGATCAGGCGCTGCTGGTCCCCGCCGACGCCACGCCGACACTGCAACTCAATGCGCAGGTGACCGACGAGCAAGGGCAGAACGTCCAGAGCTCGATCTCGTCGATGACGCCGAGCGTGACCAGCTCAGATAACAGTCAGGTAACAGTTGCGGGCGAGGGGGTTGCGCCGGACGGTTTGACGGTCAATGTGCTCATTGTGTACTCGGCCGATCTTGCTCAGATCGAGAACGAGACCGTCTCTGTCGGAGCGCTCAACCCACCGGCTCCTTCCCCATCGGTGTCTGCCCCCGGCACCGCGCCAGGCCCAGCGCAGCCCACTGGAAGCCCGCCGGCTTCCGACGCCCGGCAAAACAATCTTGCCGGGTGAGGACGACCAGACGGTGCCAGGCGCGTCATAGGAGGGTGGAAGACATCGGATCGGATACGTTGTCCCGGACTGCGCAGCTTGCGCAGACCGGGCTTGACGATCTTGGAGGCTTGGACGCCGTGAGGAGGTG
>JAICXJ010000103.1 GCA_025980465.1 Frankiales bacterium
CGGCTGGTGGACGCCGACATCGGTTCGGGCGACCTGGACGTCGCGCTCGCGGACGCGCAGCGGTGGCTCTCGCTCGACCCGCTCCACGAGCCCGCACATCATGCGCTGATCCGGATCCTCGCCTGGCAGGGCCAACGCTCGGCCGCGATGCGTCAGTACCGGGCGTGCGTCCGGGTGCTCGACAGCGAGCTCGGAGTCGCGCCGCTCGAGGAGACAACGCAGCTGTACGACACCGTTCGTCGCGGCACGCTCCCTCCCCCCGAGACCGCTGCCGCAACGGTCGCCTCAGCCGAGCCGGCCCTGGCTTCGTATGGGGACACCGCCTACGTGGGAAGGGATGTCGAGGTCACCTCGCTCGGCCAGGCGATGGCGCGGGCCGCTGACGGCCGCGGGATTGTGGCGGTCGTATCCGGTCCACCTGGGATCGGGAAGACAACGCTGCTTCGGAGGGCTGCGCACCAGCCGGACCGGTTCTTCACTGTGTCGGTGCGCTGCCATCCGGAGGAAGCCGGCTTGGCGTACGGCGCCGTCACCGAGCTCGCCCGAGGACTTGTCTCGGCCGTGCCCGATGCGCTTACGCGGCTGGCTCGGCCCGTGCGGGCAGAGCTTGCCCGCCTCCTTCCCGAGGTGGCCGACCTCGAAGGTCCGGCCAACGGTGATGATCCCGCGGCCATGGTCCGGCTGTACGCCGCCGCCCGAGAGCTGCTCGCTGCCGCTGGGCGCCCAGTCGCGCTGGTCGTCGACGACGCCGACTGGCTCGACCCGGCATCCGGCGAGCTGCTCGCTTACCTCGTCAGAAGGCTGGACTCGTTGCCGCTGGCGGTTCTCCTGGCGTGGACCACAGACAGCCCATCGGATCCCACCCCGATAGAACGGGCCGTCACAGATGCGGTCGAAGGCGACACCGGCATACACCTCGTGCTCCGGCCGTTCGACGTCGGCGAGGTCGAACGGCTCGTCGCCGCCGACCCGACCGTCGGCGAGATCGACGTCACGTCACTGGTCGCGGAAACCGGTGGCATCCCAGCTGCTGTCGTCGCCTACGTCGAGGCGGTCCGGCGTGGCGATGATCCGGTCGGTGTCACGACAGGGGTCGTTCGACAGACGTTGGCGCGCCGAACGGGGAGGCTGTCCGAGACAGGGAGGCAGGTCCTGGCGGCCGCTGTGATCCTCGGTGGCCGCATCGACCCAGAGGTCGTGCGCGAGACGAGTGGCCGCGGTGATGCTGAGACGGTTGCCGCGCTCGAGGAGGCCGTCTCTGCCGGCCTGTTTGTTGAGCGGCCGAGCGGCGACGGATACGACCTCGCGTCCGAGGCGGTACGTGCCGTTGTCACCGACGGCTTGACCGTTGCCCGGCGACGGCTTCTCCACCAGCGCGCCGGGCGCGCCCTCGCCCGGCGCGCTGGCGCCGGACAGGTCACGGCAGCCGAGGCGGGTGCCATCGCCCACCACCTGCAGGAAGCGGGTGAGACATCGGAAGCAGCGGACTGGCACTGGCGTGCGGCGGTCGCCGCTCAAGAGCTCCATGCCCACGAGGAGGCGCTGACCCAGGTCCGATCAGCGCTTGAGCTCGGTACGCCGACGCCGACCGGCCGACTGGCCGAGGCCGAGAGCCTGACCGCGCTCGGCCGCTACGGCGAAGCGATTACGGCTCTCGAGGTGGCGGCTGCGGCCGCTACGGACGATCGGCAGGCCGCAGCCATCGAACGCCGGCTCGCCGACGTCCACCACCGGCTCGGCGACTACGCCGCCGCCGACGGTCATCTGCTGGCAGCCCTCGACGTACTCGGCCCGGACGATGCGAACGCCGTACGGATCACCGCCGAACGTGCCCTGCTCGCCTACCGGCTTGGCTCGCCCGATGAGGCAGAACAGCATGTCCAAGCGGCGCTAGAGCTGGCCGACC
>JAICXJ010000002.1 GCA_025980465.1 Frankiales bacterium
CGCCGCCGCCATGTAGTCGGGCTGGCCGCCGATGCCGGCGACCGCAGAGCCGCTAAAAGCCTCGACGTTGACCTGGCCGTCGAGGTCGATCTCGAGAGCCGTGTTCACTGCCACCAGAGGGGGCGCCTCCCGCAGGCGTCCGGCGCCATGTGTCACCTCTGCGCGCTCGAGAATGAGACGGCCGTCGATCCAGTCGAATATCGCGTCACTACCGACGGCGTACCCCGACATCGGGGTGGCCGCGAGCAGTCCGCGTTCGTCAAGGGCGACCACCGCTTCGGTGAGGATGCCGGTGTCGATCATCACCGGCTTGGTCACCGCGTCGATCACTGCCGAGCCGAGAGCACCGGGCGCGAACTGCAACCGGGCATCGTCCGGGATGACACGCGCGACGTGCTCGGCGATCCGGCGGTGGGTGTCTGTCGGAGGTGTCCACGCCAACCGCTTCGGTCCGCGCGCCACCTTGTCGATGACGGCGAGCCGGTCGGCAGGCAGCGGCGGGCCGGCGACACATCGTGGGCCGTCGAGCTCGATGGCGACGACTGAAGCGCCGGCCTCGATGACCGACCACATCCAGCCCGACTCGCTCGCAAACCGGTAGCCGTCGTCGTACTGCACGACAGACGCCAGGAGGAGGTCCGGCTTGAGCACGTCGCGGAGCAACGCCGGCCAGGTGCCGAGCCGGGCGGGGAGGTAGCGCGCTTGCCCGGCATCGATCGGTGGGCGGTTGGCGTAGCCGCCGAGGAGTGCGACGGTGTCGCCGAACGCGCCGAAGTCCAGCCCGTCGTGCGCGACCGTCGCGAAGCCGAGCACGAGACGGACGTCGCCAGCAGCGAGCGCGGCCGCGGACAGCGGCGCAAGCAACTCCGTCGGGGCGCCGGCACCATCTCCCACCGCGACGGTGGAACCCGGGCGGACGGCCTCATCAAGTGCGGTCACGACGGTCTACAGCTCGGCGATGGCGGGGGCTAGCTCGCGCCACTGCTCGAGCGGCACTGGGCGCTTGCCGTCGACCAGGGCTTGGACAGCCACGTGGTCGGCCCCGGCGTCGAGGTGCGCCTTCACTCGGGTGACGATCGCATCCACGTCGCCCCACACCACGATCGAGTCGACCAACAGGTCGCTTCCGCCGTCGGCGATGTCGGCCTCGGTGAAGCCGAGCCGGCGCAGGTTGCGCAGGTAGTTCGGCTGGGTCAGATAGACCGCGAGGTGCGCCCTCGCGGTCGCGCGGGCGATCTCGGAGTTGCTGTCGAGAACGAACATCTGCTCCGGGCACAGCAGCGGACCCGATCCCATCGTCTGTCGAGCTGTTGCCGTGTGCTCGACCGACACGAGGTAAGGATGCGCCCCATCGGCCTTCTCCGCCGCGAGTCGCAGCATCCGCGGTCCGAGCGCGGCGATCACCCGTCGTACCGGGGTGGTCGGCCGCTGCGCGAAGTACGGCGCGGCGTCCATCGCGTCGAGATACGCCGCCATCGTCTCCACCGGCTTGCCGTAGGCATGGCCGCGCAGGTCCTCCACCAGGTTGCGGTGACTGACTCCAATACCGAGCAGCACGCGTTCGGGGTAAGCCTCGGTGAGTGCGCGGACGCCGCAGGACATCGCGATCGCGTCCCGGCCGTAGATATTCATGATCCCGGTCGCGCCGATGACCGTGGTCGTTGCGGAGAGGATGTGGGTCAGCTGCACGAACGGATCTCGGCCCGCGACCTCAGGAATCCAGATCGCGCCGAAACCCAGCGATTCGAGCTCGGCCGCGAGCTCCCTCGCCTGCGACGTGGGGACGAAGTCGAGCGAAGGAGTCCAACATCCGACCCGAGACAGCGCGAAGTCGCTCACCGGATCTTCCTACTCTGCCGCGACTCGGCGTTGCCCGGCGGGTTGAGGGACAATAGGTTCGCGCACATCGAACCCGCCAGTGACGGAAGCCGAGGAACCGATGCCCGAAGCCGTGATCTGCGAGGCGGTCCGTAGTCCGATCGGCAAGCGCAACGGTGCGCTCGCCGACATTCACGCCGCCGACCTTTCGGCTGACGTCCTCAACGCCGTCCTCGAACGGAGTGGGCTCAACCCCGAGGTCGTCGACGACGTGATCTGGGGCTGCGTGGGCCAGATCGGGGACCAGTCGAGCAACATCGCTCGGTTCGCCGTACTCGCCGCGGGCTGGCCCGACCACATTCCTGGTACGACCACCAATCGCGCGTGCGGCTCGAGCCAGCAGGCGGTGGACTTCGCCGCGATGGGGGTGATGTGCGGCCAGTACGACCTCGTCGTTGCCGGTGGCATCGAGACGATGAGCCGAGTGCCGCTGGGTGCCGCCCGCGAGACTGGGTTTCCCTATGGCCCGCGGGTGATGGAGCGCTACGACAACTTCTCCTTCAACCAGGGCATCTCGGCCGAGCTGATCGCCGAGCGCTGGGGATTTTCGCGGCAGCAGCTCGACGAGTTCGCGGCCCGGTCGCACGAGCTCGCCGCCCGCGCCGTCGACCGCGGTGACTTCACCGAGCAGATCGTGCCGATCAAGGTCGGCGACAACACGGTCACGGAGGATGAGGGGATCCGACGCGGCACCTCGGTGGAGACGCTGGCGAAGCTGAAGCCGGTGTTCAAGGAGGACGGCATCATCCACGCCGGCAACTCCTCGCAGATCTCCGACGGCTGCGCCGCGTTGATCGTGACCACACCGGAGCGCGCGAAGGACCTTGGTCTCACCCCGATCGTGCGCTACGTGTCGGGCGCGGTCAGTGGCGCGGACGCCAAGATGATGCTGACCGGCCCGATCCCGGCGACCGAGAAGCTGCTGAAGAAGTCCGGTGTCGCCATTGGTGACATCGGTGCGTTCGAGGTCAACGAGGCGTTTGCCTCGGTGCCGCTGGCCTGGCTCGCCGAGCTCGGCGCCGACCCGGAACGCCTCAACCCGGTGGGCGGCGCGATTGCGCTCGGGCATCCGCTCGGTGCCTCCGGCGGGATCCTGATGACCCGCCTGATCCACCACATGCGCGAGTCGGGTCACCGTTACGGCCTGCAGACGATGTGTGAGGGCGGCGGTACGGCGAACGCGACGCTGCTCGAGCTGGTGGCCTGACCGAGCCGGACGCGCCGGCGGCGATGCCGTCGCGGCTCGCGACTCGGGCCGTCGTCGTCGCGTGGTGCCTGCTTGCCGGTGCCGACGCCGGCTCCGCTGCGGGCTATTACGACCCGACCGCGCTGGTCGCGATCATCGTCGGCTTCGTTCTGCTTGTCGCAGTGGCGGCATCAGGAGCGACCCTGGATGCGTTCTCCCGGCGGCTGGCCGTCCTACCGATCGGGATGTGCGTCGGCTTCGCGATCGACGACAGCACCCGGCCGTTCCTCTACCAACAGGGCGCCGGACTGGCAGCGATCGAGTCGCTCGAGGTTGCCACCGCCCTCGCCGCGACGGTGCTGTTGCTCGGCGGCCCGCGCTGGCGGCGGTTCTGGTGGTGGCTGGTCGCGCTGCTCGCCACGGCGACCGGAATCGTGATCATCGCTGTGATCCGCAATCCCGGCATCGACGTCTGGGACGTGCTTCAGCAGTCCAGCACCGGACTGCTGCACGGCGACGACCTGTACCGGCAGCACTGGGCGCACAGCACCGGGCTCCAGGCGGTGTATCCCTACCTGCCGTGGTCGACGCTGTTACTCGCGCCGTTCCGCTGGCTGTTCTTCGACGTCCGGTTCGGCCTACTCGCAGCGATCCTGGTCAGCGCCTGGCTGGTCCGTCGTACCGACCGCGCAGTCGGGTCGCTGCTGAGCTGCCTGCTGCTGGTCTCGCCCGGCTGGGTGTTGCTGGTCAACCGGTCCTGGACGGAGCCGCTGCTGGTGTTGCTGGTCGGCGGTTCGATCCTCGCGATCCGGTCCGGTCGCAGCGCTCTCGCGATCGTGTCCCTTGCGGCTGCCCTCGCCTGCAAGCAGCACATCGTGCTGCTCCTCCCGCTGTTCGCGGTGTGGCCTGCGTTCGGCATCCGGCGGGTGATCACGTCAGTCGTGCTTGCCCTTATCGCGATCCTGCCGTGGCTGATCGCCGGGCCTCGCGACCTGTGGCATGACGCGGTTCATGCCAATGTCGTGTTGCAGGTCAAGGCGTCGTCACTCGACGTACCGGCGTTGCTGGTGCGGCATGGGCACCGGATCGGGTTCTGGCTCGCGGTGGTGCTAGTGGTCGGGGCCTACCTGATCGCCTGGGCCCGGGTGCGTCGCACGCCGTCAGGACTGGCGCTGTCGTGCGCGCTGGTGATGTGGGCCTTCGATCTCGCGAACAAGCAGACGTTCTTCAACCACTATCAGCTGCCGCTAGGGCTGCTGGTCGTTGCGCTGGCGACGGCCGAATCGCGACGGGGAAGTACCGGCGCGTCACGGCCGGTGCCGCCGTTGTCGTCCTTGGGGCGGACCACCTCTTCGTGGTAGTCCTCCTCGACGTTGACGGCCCAGACGTCGTGAGTGGTGCCGGTGATCAGGTTCTCTACTGACAGCATCGCCGTCATCATCGAGTGGTCCTGGTTGTTGTACTTGTGCATCCCGTTGCGGCCGACCGGATACACGTTCGGCAGCTCGTTGCTGAGCCAGTCGCTGATCGCCTTCACCGCGACGTCGTAGCCCTCGTCATACACCGGATAGGCCTTCGGCATCCGGACGACATAGGACTCCTCGACCTGACCCGGGCCGACCAGGCCGAGCGTGATGAGCTCCTTCTCCGCCAGTACCGCAAGGTCGGCGTCGGTAGAGTTCCACAACTCGTCGCCCTCGAAGACGAAGTACTCCAGACCGAGGCAGCTACGACCGTCGCGCACCAGGTACGGCGACCAGGAGCCGAAGTTCTGGATCCGGCCCACCTTCACCTCAGGCGAGTGGATGTAGATCCAGTTGTCGGGGAAGCTCGCCGACTCCGGAACCACGAGGGCGACGGTGAGGAAGTCGCGATGGGTCAGCCGCCTGGCGGCGTCCTGAACCTGCTGCGGCGCCGGCGGGTCCAGCGACAGTGCCAGCTCGGGCAGCGGCATCGAGCTGATCACCGCCCTTGCCGGGGTGACGGTCTGCTTGCCGTCCTGTTCGGTGACTACGGCAGTGGCGCGGTGGTCGCTGTGCTTGATCGCGACGACCTTGGAGTTCATCACGATGGTGCCGCCGCGCTCGAGGACGAGGTCGCGGGCGCGCTCCCACATCATTCCGGGACCGAGCTTCGGGTACTGGAACTGCTCGATCAACGTGGTGATCTCGGTCTGGTTGCGCTTCGGGAGCAGCGCGTTGAGGACCGCGCTGAACAGCGAGAGGTTCTTGATGCGCTGCGCCGCCCAGTCGGCCGAGATCTCGCTCGCCGGAACACCCCAGACCTTCTCGTTGTAGGTCTTGAAGAAGGTCCGATACAGCCGCCAGCCGAAGCGCGCCGCGACCCAGCCCTCGAGCGACGACTGGTCCTTCGGCGGCCGGATTCGGGCCCAGACGTAGGAGAGCACGCACTTGATCGACTCGATGAGGCCGAGGTTGCGCAACGCGTTCGAGGCGCGCAACGGGTAGTCGAACAGCTTGTTGTCGTAGAAGATCCGGCTCATCCGCGGCCGCAGCAGGAAGTCCTCGTCGGGCAGGATCTCGTGCCAGAGCTCCTCGACCGGCCTCACCTTCGTGAAGAACCGGTGGCCGCCGATGTCGAATCGCCAGCCGTTCCGCTCGACCGTTCGGCTGATACCGCCGACGACCGTGTCGGCCTCGAAGACGGTGACCGGAGTATCGGCCTTGGTCAGCAAATAGGCCGAGGTCAGACCGGCCGGACCCGCGCCGACGACGACCACTTGCGAGTCGGTCGCCACGGGTCTCCTCAGGATTATCAACCGGTTTGATGGAGTTCAGGCGCCGGCCAGACGGCGCTCGGTAACTGCGTGATGCTGGTCTCCATGGTAAGGATCAAGGCGCCGCGAACGGCGTCGACCCCCCGCTGATGCCCGAATTTCGGGCCGATCACGCCACTAGGCCGCTATGAGTACGCCGGCCGTTGCTCGCTAGGGTTCCCACACCGAGATGCCGAGTCCCTCTTCCGCCGATGACGGCGACCGCAGCACGCTGCCGTCGTGGCGGTCGATGCTCAGCGGCTGGACCGGCATCGTCGTCGCATCGGCGGTGTTGGCGTGGGTGTCGATCCTGGCACTCCGCGACAGCGTGGCCTACGACCCCTACTCCTGGGTGATCTGGGGTCGCGAGATCGTGCACCTGCACCTCAACACCCGACAGGCGGCGACCTCGGTCAAGCCGTTGCCGATGCTCTTCGACTCGATCTTTTCCTTCACCGGTTCGCATCTGCCCGGCGTCTGGCTGTTTGCGGCGCGGTTCGGCGCGCTGCTCGGCTTCGGCGCAGTGTTCCGGTTGGCGCGGCGATTCGGCGGGCTCGGCGCGGGGATCGTCGCGATCGCCGGCTTTGCGGTGTCGAACGAGCTGCTTGGTTACCTGTTCATGCGCGGCATGTCCGAGCCACTGGCAGCGGCGGCGATGGTGGCCGCAGTCGACTGCTACCTGCTCGCACGCCCGCGGGCTGCCACGGGTTGTCTGATCGCGGCGGCGTACCTCCGCCCCGAGGCGTGGCCGCTCCTGCTGGTGTACCTGATCTGGTTGTCGTGGCCGCATTCCTGGTTCCGCCGTGCCGGCGCGATCGCGGTGGGGGTCTTCGTTCCGTTCTCGTGGTTCCTCATCGACTGGTTCGGAGCCCGGCAGTTCAACCGCTCCGCGAATGCCGCGACTCACCAAAGTCAAGGCGGTCCATTGCTGCACCGTCAGCCCGGCATCGCCACGCTCACCGAGACCTGGAAACTCGCCTCCGGACCGATCGTGGTGTTGTTCCTTATCGCTCTTGCGCTTGCCCTCGTCGGGTGGTGGCGCGCCGGCCACTCGCTCAATCCGGCGAGGCTGGACCCGCTGCAGCTCATCGTGCTCATCGTGGCGGTCTGGGTGATCGCCGACGCCGTTCTCGCCCAAGGACACTTCGCGACCGGAGCGCCTCGTTACCTGTTACCAGCAGAGGCGTTGGCCTGCGTCGTGGCCGGTTGCTTGGTGGCTCAGATCGGGCGTCGACTCGCTCGGTGGGGAAGCAGCCGGCTCATCGCGGGCGCCGCGCTACCCACACTGGTCGCGGTGGTCTTGGCCGTCCTGATTCCGTCGTTCGTCAGCACCGGAAGACAGCTACGCACCGGAGTGAGGCAGGGGCAGCAGTTCGTGTTGCTGGGCGGCCGACTCGCGGCTGCGGTGCGGCTGGCGGGCGGCCGGGACGCCGTCGTGCACTGCGGAACGATCGCTACCCGCAACTTCCAGGTGCCAGTGGTGGCCTGGCAACTTGATGTCCCGCTCGACCGGATCCTGACAACCGCGGCGGTCCCCGGGACGGTGTTCCAGCAGGGTGACGTTCCAGTCATCCCGAGTGCACTGGCCGGCGGGTATCGAACTGTTGCCAGCCTCGGCCGCTCGCCGCTGTCGTCCTGGCAGGTCCACACCGCCTGCCCGGCTAGTCACACGCGGTAGGAGCCCGCTGCTCAACGTCACATTGACCGAGATCAGATCGGCGAACCGACTCAGCGGGAACTGCGGTGTCCGGCTCGCCCGGTCAGCGCTTCGTGAACTCCACGAGTTGGTCGACCTCGAACGACGTCTCACTCTGCTTCACGTACAGGTGCGGACGGCCGCGGGCGACTGCGAAGTCGGTGTAGAGGTTGGTGCAGTCGCGCCGGAAGGTCGGATACCCCTCGGCCGAGACCAGCCAGATCGGCCGTCCGCTGGCGCGCTTGAGCGCGGCTTGTGCAAACTGGCCGGCTCGCGAGTTCTCGTTTCGCTTCTTGTAGTCGACCCAGTCCACCATCGCGGCGGGGCCGAAGGTCGGATAGACCACCTGGGTGCCGGAGCTGGGAGCCAGCCGATGGATCGCGGGCCCGAGCTGGTCGGGACAGATGACGACGAGGTCGCCCGGCGCAGCATGACGCAGGAGCACGTCCGCGACCTCGCCGGCCTGGGTGCGGGTCTGGAACGGGATCAACGCCGACGCGATCAGGCCGAGCGCGGTGAGGATCGCGAGCGTCGGCAGCTGAATCGACTGCGGTAGCGCGGTGAGACCGATCGCGACGACGAGAAGCAGGAACGGTACGACGATCATGCTGTAGCGCGAGGCGTAGGCGTTGCTGCTGATCTCACTCGCGATGGTGCCTACCAGCATCGTCACCAGGCTGAGGGCGCAGAGGACGAGCGGCAGCCGGCGCAGCGGGCGCCTGATATGGATGCCGCCGTTGCGTGCGGCGTAGCCGGCGATCGCCATCACGACGAGCGCGTAGTACGACAGCCGCAACCACGGCGCGGCGATCCCGGTGCCCACCCAACCGCCGATGGACAGCAGTCCGGTGTCGATGCCGGGCGGCTTGCCCCACGGCGCTCCGGTGTGTGCGCTCTGGTAGGCGAATGTCGGCAGCCAGGGCGAGAACAATGCGGCAGCGATGAGCAGTGCGATGACGATCCGCCGCGATGGTCGGTTGCCGCGCACGGTCGCCACGACGGCAGCCGCGCCGACCACCACGAGCAAATAGATCGTCCAGTACTGCGTGAGCAGCAGCGCACCGCTCACAACGCCGGCGGCAATCGTCCACCCAGCGCCGCCCACCACCCAGGCCCGCTCGAAGGCAAGGATCGCCAGCAGGACGAGCAGGAGCACGAGGGAGTACATGCGCGCCTCGCTCGCGTACCTCACCACGAACGGACAGCTCGCGAGCAGCAGGACCGGCACCCACGGCTGGGTCCGCAACGGCGGTACCCGGCGGGCGACCAGGGCCATGGCGGGCAGCGAGAGCACGGCAAAGACACCCGACAACGACCGCACCGCCTCGTCGCCGGTGCCGAAGACGGCCATCCAGCCGTGCAACACGAGGTAGAACAGCGGTGGCGACCCGTCGATCTTGAGGGCACGGAACAGGTCCGGAAGCGACTTGTGAGCGATCACGACCGTCTGCGCCTCGTCCAGCCACAGCGGCGAGCGTGACCAGAAGAAGAACGCGAGTGCTGCAGCGATGGCGACTGCGGCGGCGCCTCGCCTCACCCTTGGATCGGCAAACCCGCGCAGCGGCAACTGGTCCGGCATGAACGGGTCCTGTCGTGATCTCGGGAGAGGTAGTCGGATCGGTGAACCGTAGGGTAAGGCCCGTGGGCGCAACGAATCGCAGGGCCCGGCCTTACATCGCCGGAGTTCGCGCGGCCGCGCTCGCACAGTTCCAGCGCGAACATTCCACGCTGAAGTTCGCTCCCACCGTCGCTGTCATCGCCGCGCTCAACGAGCGCGACAGCATCGGCGCCGTCCTCGACGCGATGCCCAGCGAAGCCTGCGGGCTCGCCATCGACGTACTTGTGGTGGACGACGGCAGCACTGACGGCACCGACGCGGTGGTGCGGAGCAACTACCCGGGCGTCTACGTGGCGCGGCTGGAACGCAACTGTGGGCACGGCATCGCGCTCCGGCTCGGATATCAGCTCGCCGCCGATTACGGCGCGCAGTACGTCGTGACACTCGACGCCGATATGCAGTGGGATCCGCGCGAGATCCCGGGTGTTCTCGAGCCGTTGGTCAGCAACCAGGCCGACTTCGTGATCGGCTCCCGGGTGCTCGGGACTGCGGAGACCGACGACGCGTTCCGCCATGCCGGTGTGACGTTTTTCGCCCGACTGGTCAGCCTGCTCACCAGGACCCGGGTCACCGACACCTCGAGCGGTTTCCGTGCGATGCGCGTCGAGGTGACGCAGAACGTCCGCCAGGTCCAGGTGCAGTACCAGACTTCGGAGCTGTTGATCGGCGCGATCGCGCAGGGTTACCGCGTCGCCGAGCGGCCGATCACGATGCACAAGCGCTTCGCAGGGGAGAGCAAGAAGGGCCACAACATCCTCTACGGCGGCCGCTACGCCCGGGTCATCGTGTTGACCTGGGCGCGGGAGCAGCTCCGCTCCCGCGGGGCAAAGCGGTTGCCGGCCGGTGCGGCGGGCAAGCAGCAATAGTGGCCGTTACCGAGGGGGACCGGGATGTCGTGCCCGTCGCAGAGCCGAGGCCGCACGAGCCGGTGATGCACCGGGCGTATCGGATGTACACGCAGCTTGCCGGCAGAGCGCAGCGGGTGCAGGCGCGAGCACCGCGGCTGATCGCGGTCGCCCGGATCGTCTACCTCCCGCTCGCCCTGGCACTGGTCGCGTACTACGGCTATCGAGCGAGTCAGAAGGTCGACCTCTCGACGATCCGGATCTGGGCGCTCGCCGTCGGATATCTCGCTGCGTTGATCTGGTGGGTCTGTCTCGGTCTCGGCTGGTCGACGCTCGTGACCGAGCGGGTTGAAAGGGCACCGTTCGTGGCCTGGTGCAAGACGCAGGTGACGCGATACCTCCCCGGCGGGATCTGGGCGCCGCTGACCCGGGCCACGACTGTGAAGGGTCGGATCCGCGACAAGGCCACCGCAGTCGTGGCAGAGAACGTGATCGTGCTGGCGGCCGCGCTCGGGGTCGGCGCGGTGTGGGCCACCGTGCACCATCCCTACCTGCTGCCCGCGGCGGCGTTGATTCTGGCGCCGGCAGCAGCGGCCGGCTGGCTGGAGCGTCGTTCGAAGGTGACCAAGGTCGGCATCGTGCGGACCACCGGTCTGTACAGCGTCGGCTACGTCACGTACGGCGTATCGGCACTGCTCACCCAGGTGGCGGTCTCCGGCGTCCGCACTCCGACGTACCCGCTGTACGTGGCGGGCGCCGCCTGCCTTGCGTGGGCGGTCGGGCTGGTGGTGGTTTTCGCGCCGGGAGGGGTGGGCGTCAGGGAGGTCGTTTACGTCTGGCTGCTGCGCGGCTTGTACCCGCACGCTCAGCTTCAGGCGGCGGCGGTGACGTCGCGATTGATCACAATTCTGGCCGAACTTACGGTGCTGAGCGTGATCTCCATGCCCCGATGGGGTAGGTCCAGGTCGGCCCTGACTTAGTTGCCAGGGCGCGTCGGTAGGCTTCCGCCAGGTTCTTGTTGATCATGTGGGTGGCTGAGAAGGGTTGGCCGTTGTGAAGGTTCTGGTCCTCGGGGGCGATGGTTTCTGCGGCTGGCCCACGGCATTGCACCTGTCGAATCAGGGCCATGAGGTTCGCATCGTCGACAACTTCGCCCGTCGCAAGGCTGACGTCGAGCTCGAGGTGTCGTCGCTGACACCGATCACGCCACTCGGTACGCGACTGCGGGTGTGGCAGGAGCTGACCGGCAACGAGATCGGCTTCGACTCCTTCGACGTCGCAGAGCACTACCACCGGTTGCTCACCTTGATCGAAGACTGGCAGCCGGACGCCGTCGTGCACTTCGCCGAGCAGCGGGCTGCGCCGTATTCGATGAAGTCGTCGTGGCACAAGCGCTACACGGTGAGCAACAACCTCAATGCGACCAACAACCTGCTCGCTGCGATCGTCGAGTCCGACGTCGACGTCCATGTCGTCCACCTCGGCACGATGGGTGTCTACGGCTACGGGACCGCCGGCGTGAAGATTCCCGAGGGCTATCTCCAGATCCAGATTCCGACCCCTGAGGGTGAGGTCGTCAACTCGGAGATCCTCTACCCGCCGAACCCCGGCTCGATCTACCACATGACGAAGACGCAGGACCAGTTGCTGTTCGCGTTCTACAACAAGAACGACCAGGTCCGGGTCACCGATCTGCACCAGGGCATCGTCTGGGGGACACAGACTGCCGAGACCGCGAAGGATGAGCGGCTCATCAACCGCTTTGACTACGACGGCGACTACGGCACCGTGCTCAACCGGTTCTTGATGCAGGCGGCGATCAACTACCCGCTGACGGTGCACGGCACCGGCGGCCAGACCCGCGCCTTCATCCACGTGCAGGACACGGTGCGCTGCATCCAGCTCGCACTCGAGAACCCGCCGGAGCACGGCGACCGGGTCCGGGTGTTCAACCAGATGACGGAGACGCATCGGCTGATCGATCTGGCGAAGCTGGTGTCTCGCCTGACCGGCGTCGAGGTCGACTACATCGAGAACCCTCGCAACGAGGCGGCCGAGAACGACCTGCTCGTCACGAACGACCACCTCATCGAGCTCGGTCTCTCGCCCATCACGCTGGAAGAGGGTCTGTTGACCGAGGTCACCGAGATCGCGGCGAAGTACGCCGACCGCGTCGACCTCGAGAAGATCCCGGCCCGCTCGCTCTGGCGCGTCAAGAAGTAACGGCGGCGGGCGGGAAGACCGCCAGCAGCGCGCGGATCGCGGCGGCCAGTGCCAGCGGTTGGTCCATCATCGCGTGGTGGCCCGCCTCGGGTAGCTCGATGACAGGTACGTCGCCGGGCACCAGTTCGCTCATGCGGCGTCCCATCGCCGGCGTACACATCCCGTTCTCGCATCGCAGCAACGCCATCGGGACGGTGAGCTCCGGCAGCAGGTTGCGATGCCAGGTCCGGTCGCCGAAGACGGCGGTGTCGAACTTCCAGGTCCAGCCGCCCTCGACCTGCTTCAGCGACTCGGTAGCGACGTGTTCAGCGATGTAGGGGAGTACGACCGGCTGCGACGGCACGGTGCGGAACCGGGCGACGGCGTCGGGGAGGGTGGGATAGACCTTCTTCACCTCGGGTCGGCGTCGCATCGGCTCTTCCTCGGGCGGCTCGTCCTCCATCATCGGCGAGTCGATGACGACGATCCCGCGCATCACCTGCGGTCGTTCGACACCGAGGAGCACCGAGATCCACCCGCCCATGCTGTGTCCGACGTACATCGGCAGCTCCATGCCGTCGGCCGCAGCGCAGCCGGCAACCTCGAACGCCCACTGCGGACGCGGGTAGGCCGGCTTCCAGGCGCTGTCACCGTGGCCGGTCAGGTCGGGCGCGATCACCCGGTATTCGTGGGACAGGAACGGGCCGATGTGGTCCCACCATGCCGAGTTCGCACCACCGCCGTGAAGCAGGACGACACCTGGTGAGTCCGGCGATCCCCACGCCCGGTAGTGGACATCGACGCCGTCGACGACGGCAGTGTGGCGGTCAGGTCTCGTCTCGATCGCGCGGCGGAACCACGCCGGCGCGTCAGTCACTGGACGGAAGTGGCTTCGCTTCCTTGAGCACCAGTGCGACGTCACCCGCGGAGAGCGTCCCGGCGCCGCCTTTGGTGGCGAGCAGCTCGAGGGTGCCGTCCGCGTCGGCCGTCGTGTAGCGCTTGCCGAGGAGCGTGCCCTCGTCCAGTCCCGGCGCCGGCGTACCGCCCGCGCCGACGGCTACCGTCGAATCTGAGCCGATCTCGATCATCGGCTGACCACCGCAGCGCAGGTCGAGCTCGTCGGCGGCTGGGCGGACGACAATGACCTCGGTCGTGCAGACCTGGCTGCGCAGACGTGTTCCTGGCTTGAGTGGCACTGGTCAGGACTCCTTGATCGTGGATTCAGTGGTCGATGGATCACTCAGCTCGGCGACCAGCTGTCGTCGCAGTAGTTTTCCGGTCGGGGTGTGCGGCAGCTCGTTGCGCCACACGATGTCATCGGGGGTGCGTGAGCCGCGCAACCGCTCCCGGACGTAGCCACGCAGCTCCTCCGTCGCGACCTCGATGCCCGGCTCGCGGACCACGACGGCGCAGATCCGCTCGCCCCACTCGTCGTCGGGTCTGCCCACGACCGCGACGTCCTTGACCGCTGGATGGCTGACGAGCACGTCCTCGATCTCGGCCGGCGCGATGTTCTCGCCGCCGCGGATGATCGTGTCGTCCGCGCGGCCCTCGATGTAGAGGTAGCCATCAGCATCGGCATGAGCGAGATCCCGGGTGGGGAACCAACCATCGTTGTCGAGCACGGACCCCTGGCCGCGGTATTCACCGGAGACCTGACCACCGCGCACCCACAGCGACCCGACCTGGCCGACCTCGACCGGATTGCCGTCCTCGTCGCGGATCTCGGCTTCGATGCCCGGCACCGGCCGGCCGATGCTGCCGAGCCGGGCGCGTACGGCGGGGTCGTCGGAGCCGAACGCATCGCGGTGATCGTCGGGTCCGAGCAGCGCGATCGTCGAGCTGGTCTCGGTCAGGCCGTAGGCGTTGACGAAGTCGACACCGGGAAACGCTCGCAGCGCGTGCTCGAGAACCGGACGTGGCATCCGGGCGCCGCCGTATGAGATCAGCCGGAGCGCCGGAGCCTCGGCCGGCCCGTCGCCGATCAGTTCCACGACGCGGGCGAGCATTGTTGGCACGACCATCGCCGAGGTGACGCTCTCGTCGTGGACCAGGCGCAGCCAGGTCTCGGCGTCGAAGTCAGGCAGGTACACCACCCGCCGGCCGCCGTAGAGGTTGGACAGCGCCGAGCCGACCGCCGCCACGTGGTACGGCGGGACCGCGACGAGCGCCGCTTCGTCTTCGTCGGCGTTGCCGAACTCGACCGTGGAGAAGATGTAAGACGTCAGATTCTCGTGACGAAGGACGACCGCCTTGGGTCGCGCGGTCGTCCCACTGGTGAACAGCAGCACCGCGGTCGCATCGTCCGCGACGGCCGCGGCTTCGCTCGGCGGCGCGTCGGCAGCGGCTTCGATGAAGGCCGCTGTCGACATCACCGCGGAGTCGTGCTCGTGCAGAAGTCCGACGTAGTCGCTGTCGGCGATGATCAGCGAGTTCTCCAGCTCGCCGAGCAGGTCGTGCAGCTGCTCCTTGGACAATCGGTAGTTCAACGGCGCGAACGCCACGCCCGCCATCGCGGCACTGAACATCACCTGCGGGTACGCCGGACCGTTGCGGCCGATGAAGACGACGTGCGAGGGGGAGAGCTGGCCGATCACGGTGGCCCCGCGTGCGGCGCGAGCGCCGAGCTCGCTGAAACTGATCCCTCCGCCGCGCGAGCCGAGCGCGATACGGTCGGCATGACCCGAGGCGGCCATGTCGAGCAGGAGTGACAGGCTCATGCCGACCTCAGACTCGCAACGTGATCGCACACCGTGGGAATCAGTTCACTAATTATGATATCGGTCACTGCCCCTCCGGTTTACCGGCTCGCCGAGATTGCGGCGACCGCGCCGGATCTCGACCTCGACCCTAATGGGGTGCCGCGAACAACTTTGTACGGCGTCGTACTTTCTTCGTCGGCGTCGGATTCGGACGTCCATGCCGCCGCCGAGGTGGTCCGCGACTCGCTGGCAATCGCAGTCGGCATCGCCGACACTGACACCGCGCACGACGTTGCGCCGGATCTCCTCGATGCCCTCGACCTGACACTGACGAACTCGGCGGCGCAAGGTCGCACGACCGTCCAGGTCGCCGATCCGGCGGCCGCGCTGGACGCCCTCAACCATGCGGTCGCGTCGTCTCCCCGGGCGGCGGTCGTCCTCACGCAGCTGTTGCGAGCGACCGCCGAGCTGGAGGTTCGCGCCGGGCTCGCCGCTGAAGCGGCGGCGTACTCGACGCTCCTCGCCGGCCCGGAGTTCGCTGCCTGGCTGGCGAGCCGCGGCGACTCCCGGGCGTCCCGCGGCGCCCCGGACCCGGTGCAGCTGGAGCGCGCCGGCGACCACTTGACCCTCACTTTGAACCGTCCCGAACGGCGCAACGCGTTCGACGCAAACCTGCGGGAAGCACTGGTCGACGCCCTCACCGTCGCAGTGGCGGCACCTGAGCTGATGGTGACGCTGCGTGGTGCCGGTCCGGACTTCTCCAGTGGCGGTGATCTCGACGAGTTCGGGTCGGCGCTCGATGTGGTGTCGGCGTACTTGGTGAGGCTGCAGCGCCATCCCGGCTGGGTCATCCACCAGATCCGGGAGCGGGTGATCGCGCAGCTGCATGGTGCGTGCATCGGCGCCGGTGTCGAGATACCCGCTTTTGCTGGTCGGGTCGTCGCGAGCCCGGATACCTACGTCGCGCTGCCAGAGGTGTCGATGGGACTGATCCCCGGCGCCGGCGGGACGGTGAGCCTGACCCGCCGCATCGGCAGATGGCGGACCGCCTGGCTGGCACTCACCGGGGCACGTCTCGACGCGGACGCAGGGGTGGCCTGGGGACTGTTCGACGAGATCGCGGCCCGATGACGACCGCGAGTGACTGGGCGGAATCAGGCATCGTCGACCTCACCGGCTACGTCGACGGGACACCGATGGTGCCGCCCGGTCGCGCGGCGTCGAGGGCACGTGAGGCGGAGTGGGCGTTTCGCGCGATGACGGACTCCCGCGCCGTTGCGCGCGACTGGCACCGGCTGCTCGGCGAGCGGGCGGCGATGAACGAACGACGACGCAGTGCGCCGTGGTCGCTCGGCCGTACCTGCCGCGCTGTCGCCGCCGCTGACGGCTGGGTCGCGATGAACCTGGCCCGGCCGAGCGATGTGGCATCGATCGCTGCGCTCGTCGAGAAGAGCGAGGACTACGACGCCGTCGGAGCCTGGCGGGCAGTTGACGCGTGGGCTGCCGACTGCCCGGGCACCGAGGTGGTGACGCGTGCCGGACTGCTCGGTCTGCCGTGCGGAGTGATCCCCGACGGCCTGGTCGAGCACGGGGAGGCAGTCGGTTGGACCGACATCCTCGACGGCGATCCGCCGGATGAGGGCAGCCGGCCGTTCGTCGTTGATCTGTCGGCGTTGTGGGCCGGACCATTGTGTGCCCACTTGCTCGCCGGCGCGGGTGCCGAGGTCGTGAAGGTGGAGACGAGGTCCCGGCTCGACGGCGCTCGCGAGGGCGACCCGGCGTTCTATCGGCTGCTCAACGCCGGCAACGACTCGGTGGTCATCGATCCCGCTGTCGAGGCCGACCGCGACTTGCTGCAGCGGCTCTGCGAGCGGGCCGACATCGTGATCACCGCCTGCCGGCCGCGAGCCTGGGGCTCGCTCGGCTTGTATCCGTACGAGATCTGCCGACGCACGCCCACCACCTGGGTGGCCATCACGGCCTACGGACTCGATGACGGTGACCGGGTCGGCTTCGGTGACGACGTCGCGATGGCGGCGGGCCTCGTGGTCTGGGGAGACGATCGTCGCCCGGTCCCGTGTGGCGACGCGTTCGCAGATCCGCTGACGGCGATGCATGCCGCGGTCGATGCGCTCGGCTCCTACCGGATCGGCGGCAGCCGGCTGCTCGACGTGTCGATGCGTGATGTCGTCGCCTCGACGATCGCCAGCAACGACCCGGCGCCGGCCGTGGTCGAGCCGGCCGACGGCGGCTGGGTGATCAGGCACCGCAGCCGGGACAGCCGGGTGGAGCCGCCGACCCGACGTGAGCCGGCCGGCGTCGTCGCGGCGCCGGGACGCGACACGGACCGATGGCGGGGCCGGTTGTGAGCGAGTCGACTCGGCTCCGCAATGTGTCTGTCGATGGCGAGGTCGTCGACTGCCTCGTCGTCGGCGACCGAATCGCGGCGCTCGGCTCATCGGTGGATGCCGGCGACGCCGAGATCGATGGAGCCGGCGGGGCGTTGCTTCCGGGACTGGCCGACCATCACCTGCACCTGTTCGCGATGGCCGCTGCTGCGATGTCGGTCGACCTGTCCGGTTCCTCGTCGTACGACGAGCTCGTGCGCGCTGCGCGCGAACGCTCCGAGGTGCGCGCCGTCGGGTGGGACGAGGAACGACTCGGCGACCTTGACCGCGATCGACTCGACGCCCTCGCCGGAGCAACACCGACCCGGGTGCAACACCGCAGTGGGGCGGTGTGGGTGCTCAACTCGCCGGCCCTGGCCGGGCTCGACCAGGCGGGTGCACCAGCCGGAGCCGAGCGCGACGCCGCCGGCCGGCTGACCGGCAAGGTCTGGCGGGCGGATGACTGGCTCCGGTCAGCTGCGTCACCGCCCGACCTCGCCCAGGTCGGATGTCGGTTGGCCGGCTACGGCATCACGGCGGTGACCGATGCGACACCCGACCTCGACGCCGCTGCGGTCGACGCCCTGATCGAGGCGAAGGAACGACGGTCGCTGCCGCAACGGCTTCACCTTCTCGGTGCCGACAGCGTGGCGGGCGAGGTCGGCCAGATAACCGTTGGCCCGCGCAAGCTGGTGCTCGCCGACCACGACCTGCCGGCACCGGATGAGCTGGGCAAGACCGTCGCCGACCTACACGCTGAGGGACGGCCGGTGGCGATGCACTGCATTTCCCGGGCCGCGCTCGCGTTGGCGATCGCGGCATTGCGAGCCACCGGATCGTTACCGGGTGACCGGATCGAGCACTGCGCCGTCGCCGACCTCACGGCAATCGCGGAGCTGGCTGCGTGTGGTGTCACAGTCGTGACGCAGCCCTCGCTTCTCGCTCGGCGAGGCGACGACTACCTGGACCGGCATCCACCTGACGAGCACGCCGACCTCTGGCGCTACCGCTCGTTTCTCGGCGCTGGAATCCGGGTGGTCCCGAGCAGCGATGCGCCGTACGGCGACGCCAATCCCTGGTCGACGATCCGCGCTGCGCGAGACCGCGCGACCGCATCGGGTCGGGTGCTCGGTGCCTCCGAGCGGGTTGCAGCGGCGGTCGCGCTCGGCGGCTTGCTGAGGCCGGTGACGGATCCAGCCGCCCCACCGCGTCGGATCGCCGTGGGCGCACCGGCCGACCTGATGCTGCTCGGCGTACCGCTCGACGTCGCCCTCGCCGAACCCAGCGCCGAGGTTGTCGGCGCGACGATCATCGCCGGGCGGGTCGTGTATCGCCGCTAGCTGTGGCTAGGAGCCTAAACGACGCTGTACCCGAATCTCCATGTCGCGCGGCATGCCATAGGGCCGCGACCGTTCGTACTTCAGAGCCGCCTCTCGCGACATCGCGGCCTGCTCCGCATACAGCCGTTTCATCCACCGACATGCCCCAAACCGGAACGAAGCCCCACCTGCCGTGGGTATCGGCGAACTCGGCCGAGCTGCCGGCGACGATCAGGTCGCACCCGAGCGCCACCTCCAGCGAGCCGGTCAGGCAGTAGCCGCGCACTTTGGCGATCGTGATCTGGGGCAGCGCCTCGAGTGCGTCGATCGTCTCCGCCGCGAAGTGCGGTGTGGGCGGTGAGGCTCCGCCGGTCTGCCGCAGGTCGTTGCCGGCGCCGAAGCAGTCGCCGGCGCCGGTGAGTCCGACGGCTCCGATGCTCGGGTCGGCAGCGAGATCGTCGATGTGGCCGCGTAGCGCGATGAACATCTCGGTGGTGATCGCGTTGAGCTTCTCGGGCCGGTTCAGGGTCAGGGTGGCGACCTGATCCGAATCCGCTCGATCGACGACGCCGGTCACGTCCACTGTTATATCTAGTGGAACCGCGCCGAGAGGATCGACTGTGACCGCTACCACCGTCGGCGAGATTCGGATCGACCCGGTGCTCGACGGCATCTTGCGCACCCCGCCCGAGCACGCACTGATCCGACCCGGTGACGACGACGCGTGGGCCGCTCACGCCGACCTGCTCGACGCCGACGGCATGCTTCCGCTTCCAGTCGGCGGCTACCTGGTCCGCACCGGCGAGCGGGTGATCCTCGTCGACGCCGGACTCGGACCGCTGACCGGCGACGGCATCAGCTGCGGCGAGCTGCTCGACAACCTCGCGGCGCTTGGGTACCAGCCCGGGGACATCACCGACGTACTGCTCACCCACTTGCACTTCGACCATGTGGGCTGGGTCGCGCAGAAAGGCGTGGTCGTCTTCGAACGCGCGACGTATCGCTGTCACGAGCAGGACTGGGCGCATTTCGTCACAGCTCCCGACGCAGCGGAAGGCGCGCGCCGCAAACTCACCCCGATCGCCGATCGGCTGGAACCCTTCGCCGGCGACACCACCATCGCGACCGGCGTCGACACCAGAGACGCGCCGGGCCACACCCCGGGCTCGACCGTCGTGGTGGTGTCGAGCGGTGAGGAGCGGGCGTTGCTATTGGGTGACGTCGTCCATTGCCCATTCGAGTTCACCGAGCCGGACTGGGAGGCGTTGTTCGACGTTGACCCGAAGCTCGCGCAGCGGACCCGGGAGGCGCTGGCCCGGGAAGTCGAGAACACCGACGTCCGCATGGTCGGCGCGCACTTCGACGGCATGACGTTCGGCCGGCTGATCTCCAGCGGCGCCGGCACCCAGTGGCGGAACGACGCAACAGCCGGCTGATCGGATGTCTGCACCGAGGACTAACTCGCTCGTCGGGGCCCTGGAACGCCCTCTTCGGCACTGTGCCGAGCACCGTCGCCGACGGTATCGGCACCTCGGTTCGCGAGTGCGTCGTAGCGGTCAGCTATGACCCACTCGGCGCATTCGCGGAGACGGCACCCGTCGAGATGCGCGAAATTGGTGAATAACGGCCCCGGATCCACCAACTTTGTGCATCTCGAGGTCGACTCCGAGCGCCGGATCTGGCTCCCAGCTGGCGGATTTACTGAGTGCGATGTACCTGCACATACAGACGCTCGAGGGTCAACCGGTACCGGTCCCGACAATGGCCACGCGGGCCTCAGGCGCGGCGTGGAGTGGAGTGGACGAACAGCGTCGGCGGGAGCGGGTGCGGTGACCGTCGGGGCCGCGCAGCCCTATGGTCCAGATGTCACGAGGAGCGCCGGCAGCTTGAACGACCTACCGTCCTTGCGCCTCACGAGTGGAACAACTTGCTTGAGCTTTCCGAAGTCGCTTCGACACACGTCAATGGCGGAGATGTCGCTTCTCTTCGCGCGATGGGGCCGCAGTGCAGTCACCAAGATGCGCTGCGGGTCGCGTAGACCCGGCCCCATGTCATCATGCTGCCCGCCCGAAGCGCGCCTATCGAGAAGAGGAAGCCAACGACGCCTTGCCACGTCCCAGCGATCATCAGAGCAAGGCCTATGAAGAAAAGAAACACCCCTGCACAAAGGTCGATCACCCCGCAGACCCTCAGCGTGATCTCCCGCTTCCTGGGCTTAAGGGTGAACGAGGAAGCAGTCACGCCCGGGAGCGTAGAGCGTGGTGGCTGTCCCGAACGGGACCAAGCGATAACAAGTAGCCGGTTCTGTTCTTTCAGAGCAGGTCAGGTGCGTGCGATTTGGATCTTCCCCGTCGGGTTGCGCCAGATCGTCCAGGGTGCCTGACGCCCTCCTGATAGCACAGCTTGACTGTGGCGCACTTCTGGCTCACTATTCACCTAGTTATCTAGATGAATAGCCCGCCTCGGTTACTCCGCAGCGAACGGTGGTCCTGATGATCGAGTTCCACCTCGACAGCCGGTCCGGTGTCTCGCCGTACCTGCAGATCGTGCAGCAGGTCCGCCACGGGCTGCGGCTGGGCATGCTGGAGTCCGGCGAGCAGCTCCCGACCGTCAAGGACGTCGTTGCGAGGCTCGCGATCAACCCGAACACGGTCCTGAAGGCCTACCGCGAGCTCGAGCACGCGGGCCTTGTCACCGCGCGCCAGGGTGTCGGGACGTTCGTCACCGGCTCACTCGGCCCGACCCCGATCGGAGGTCACGGTCCACTGCGCCGCGATCTCGAGAAATGGCTTGCGAAGGCACGTCGGGCCGGGCTGGATGACGAAAGCATCGAGGCGCTGTTTCGCGACACATTTCGCTTCGAATCCGCGCAGGACATAGCGTGACCGCCGCCATCGCCGCCGTCGGCCTCGGCAAGCAGTACGGCCGTAATTGGGCGCTGAAAGATTGCACCGTCGAGATCCCGAGCGGCCGGATCTGCGGGCTGGTCGGCCCGAACGGCGCCGGCAAGACGACGTTGCTCAACCTCGCCGTAGGGCTGCTCGCCCCGACCGAGGGGCGGATCCGGGTAGCCGGCGGAGCGCCGGCCGCGGGCCCCGAGCAACTCGGCAAAGTGGGCTTCGTCGCCCAGGACACCCCGACCTACGAGGGGCTGTCGGTGGCGGATCATCTGCGGCTCGGCGAGGCGATGAACCCAACCTGGGATCGCGATCTGGCGTCGGAGCGGGTTGCCACCCTGGCGACCGACCTGAAGAAGAAGGCCGGCAACCTCTCGGGTGGGCAGCGGGCGCAGCTCGCCCTGACCCTCGCAGTGGCCAAACGCCCTGAACTGCTCATCCTCGATGAGCCGGTTGCGAGCCTCGACCCGCTCGCGCGCCGCGACTTCCTGCGGAGTCTGACCGCCTACGTCGCAGAGGTCGGGGTGAGCGTGGTGCTGTCCTCGCATCTCGTGGCAGACCTCGAGCGGGTCTGCGACTACGTCGTCGTGCTGGTGCAGTCGCGGGTCCAGCTGGCCGGCGATGTCGATGAGATGCTCGCCACTCATCGTCGAATCGTCGGGCCCCGCCGCGACCCGGCGTCGTTGCCGTCGGAGCAGACGGTGATCGAGGCCAGTCACACCGATCGGCAGTCGACCATGTTGGTCCGCACCTCCGCGCCGATCCACGATCCGGCCTGGCAGGTCGAGGAGGTCAGCTTGGAAGACGTGGTCCTCGCGTACATGGGCGGTACGGCGGAGGCCAGCACGACTGGCCGGCCGACGCTGGAGGTGGCGCAGTGATCTGGGTGAGCTGGCGGCAGTTCCGTTCGAATGCGATCGTCGGCGCGGCCGGGCTGGTAGCGCTCACCGTCGTACTCCTCCTCACCGGGATCCACCTCGAGCACCTGTACTCGACCTTCAAGGCCGAGCGGGCGAGCTGCACCTTGTCCTGTGCCTCGCTGCGTCAGAACTTCCTCGACAACTACCGGCATGTCCGCTTGCTCGGGTCGGTGCTGGTCGGCGTACCCGCTGTGATCGGGATCTTCTGGGGCGCGCCGCTCGTCGCCCGGGAGCTCGAGACCGGATCATTCCGGTTGGCGTGGACACAGGGCGTCACTCGTCGACGGTGGCTCGCGACCAAGATGGCGCTCGTCGGTCTCGCCAGCGCCGCCGCCGCCGGTCTCTACAGCCTCGCGATCACGTGGTGGGCGTCGCCGCTCGACGCAGTCAACAACAACCGGATCGGTACGGCGCTGTTCTCCCAACGCGGAATCGTGCCGATCGGCTACGCGCTGTTCGCGTTCGCCCTTGGCGTCGTAGCGGGGTTGGCGTTCAAGCGGACGCTTCCCGCGATGGCCACCACGCTGGTCGGCTTCATCACAGCCCGAGGTCTCACCGAGTTCCTGCTTCGCAAGCACCTGATCCCGGCCAAGAACGCCACGTTCGCCTTGACGTCGTCCCGCGGGATCGGCTTCAACCTCAGCCACGGCCAGTTTTCGCTCAGCCCGAACGGGAGCAGCTTCCCCGGTGCCTGGACCACCGGGAGCAAGATTGTCGACGCTTCCGGTCACGCGCCGACGGCCGCATTCATCCAGCATGCGTGCCCCGACCTGGGACGTTTCGCGGCGCCGCCTGGCGCTCACGCAATGCCTGCGCCGGGGTCGGTGGACCGTGCCTTCAGCCACTGCATCCAAACGATCGGCGCGAGGTATCACGAGGTGGTGAGCTATCAGCCGGCCTCTCGGTTCTGGGCGCTGCAAGGTATGGAAACAGCGGTGTTCGTGATCGTGGCCGCGCTGCTTCTCGCCGGCTGCTTCGTTCTGATCCGCCGCCAGGTCGCCTGAGTTCTGGGGGTGCTCCCGGCCCACTGGGCGCCACCATGAGAATGCAACTCTCCGATATGGAATCATCCATTCGATGACGCAGACCGCACCCTCCCGGATCCCGCTGGTCGACTATCTGGTGCTCGATCCCGAGCCGCATCTGGTCGCCCAGGAATGCACCAACTGTGGTGCTCGCTACTTCGACCACCGCGATGCGTGCGCGGGTTGCTTCGAAGACGAGTTCTCGCCCGTCGATGTGCCGCCCACGGGCGAGGTCACGGCCTTCACGATCGTGTCCTACGCCCCGCCAGGGGTGGACGCACCGTTCGTCGGCGCGATCGTCGACTGCGGTGGCACTCCGGTGCGGGCCAACCTGCGCGACGTCGAGCCGACGCCTGAGCAGGTCACGCTGGGAATGAAGGTCGCACTCACGACGTACTCGCTCGGAACCGACAGCGCGGGCACCGAGGCCATCGGCTTCGGCTTCGCGCCCGCGTAAGGAGACAACAGCATGGCATCTGGCGACGTCTGGATCCTCGGGATCACCATGACGAAGTTCGGCAAGCGACCGGAGACCGACACGGTCGGGCTGGCCGCCGAGGCCACCCGCGGGGCGCTGAAGGACGCCGGTGTCTCGATGCGAGATGTCGGGGTGCTCGCGGCCGGGAACCTGATGGGGGGCGGCGCGCTCGGTCAGCAGCTGCAGAAGCAGGTCGGCCAGACCGGCATCCCCGTCTACAACGTCGCCAACGCCTGCGCGACCGGCGCGACCGCGCTGCGCACCGCAATCATGGCGATCAAGGCGGGCGAGGTCGACATGGGTCTCGCGGTCGGCGTCGAGAAGCTTTCCGGGGCCGGACTGCTCGGTGTCAGGGGCCCGCGTGCCCAGAGCGACACCTGGCAGCCGGAGGGTCGGCAGGGCGCGATCATGGGTCTCGACGGTCGGGTCAACACCGACAACATGCCCGGCACCTTCGCCCAGATCGGGATGGAGTACGGCCACAAGTACGGCGGCGTCAGCTTCGAGTTGTTCGCCCGGATCAGCGAGAAGAACCATGGCCACTCGACGCTGAACCCGCTCGCCGCCTACAACAAGGCGATGAGCAAGGAACAGATCATGAGCGACGTCATGATCGCCTACCCCAACACCCGGCCGATGTGCTCGGCGAACTGCGACGGCGCGGCCGCGGCGGTCGTGGTCAGCGACGAGAAGCTGAAGACCCTCTCCGACGACCAGCGCAAGCGTGCGATCCGGGTCGCGGCCTCGGTGTTGACGACCGACCCGTACGAGGTCGGCTGCCAGGTGCTGCCGAACGTCAACACGCTAACCAAGAACGCCGCGAAGCAGGCGTACGAGACGGCGGGCGTCTCGCCCGAGGACCTCGATCTGGTCGAGCTGCACGACTGCTTCGCCACCGCCGAACTGGTGCACTACGACAACCTGATGCTCTGCGACGAGGGCAACGCAGTCGACTTCTTCGAGTCCGGCGCGCCGCACCGCGACGGCCGGCTGCCGGTGAACGTCTCCGGCGGCCTCCAGTCGAAGGGTCACCCGATCGCTGCCACCGGCATCGCGAACATCTGGGAGATCTGCCATCACCTGCGCGGGGAGGCCGGCGATCGCCAGATCCAGGGCGCGAAGGTCGGGCTGGCGCACGTGATCGGACTCGGTTCGGCCTGCGGCGTACACATCCTCGAAAAGGCCGCTGCCTGAGCTCATTTGGCGCAATTGCCCCATCTGGCCTGTAACGCTGCCGCGCTGAGCGTCGATTACCAGGAAAGCAAAGCTCCTGTCCGACCCCCGCGGAGGTAGTCCTCATGAAACCGTCCACCCTGGCATCGTTACTGGCGAGTCACGCCAAAGCTGGTGCCGTTGTCGCCGCGGCGATGGCCGCGACCGCAGGTGGCGGTCTGGCCGTCGCGTCGGTCGCCACCTCCGCAAGCCCCCACGCAGCGCACGGTCTCTCACAGGCGGCCGCGGCCCACGCCGCGACGCACAGTCCCGACGCCAATGAGACTGAAGGCACCGACGGGACCGACCAGTCGAACACCGATGGCACCACTACCGATGGCACCACCACCGATGTTCCTGAGGTCGAGCCGTCGGACAGCGCCCACCCGATGAACCACGGCGCCTGCGTGTCGGCGGTGGCCCAGGCCACGCCTGACCCGTCCGCCAGCCCGAACGCCCACGGCCAGGCGGTCTCGACTGCTGCTCGCTCGGACTGCGGCAAGACCACCGGCCACGGCAACTCGAGCAACGCGCCGTCGCATCCGACCGGCAAGCCCAGCGACACGCCATCGCACCCGCATGGCAAGCCGACCACGGTGCCGTCGCACTCGACCGGCACGCCGACCAACGCCCCGTCGCACTCGACCGGCAAGCCCACCAGCAACCCCGGTCTGGGCCACGGCAACGGTCACGGCCACTGATCTCGGCCAGCCACTAGCAGTCTCCGGACCGGAGCGACCTGTCAGGGCCGTCGGCGCCGCCTGAGCGCGCGATTACCTGACAGGTCGAACGGTCGAACGGTCAACTATGTTCGCTGCGTGGATCTCTCGCTCTCGCAGCAGGACCTCGACTTCCGTGCAAACGCTCGCGAGTGGTTGCGAGAGAACTTTCCGAAACAGTCGCGACCGAACGACGGACCGGCGATGCGGGAGTTCGACCTGGCCTGGCAGCGCCGGCAGTGGGACGCCGGCTGGGCCGGTGTCTCGTGGCCGGCCGAGTACCAGGGCCGCGGGCTGCCGTTGCTCCAGCAGTTGATCTGGTTCGAGGAGTGTGCCCGGGCCGGCGAACCGGACATCGACAGCCGGTTCGTCGGGCTCAATCATGCCGGCCCGACCCTGATCGCCAACGGAACGCCGGAGCAGAAGGCATTTCACCTTCCGAAGATCCTCGCCGGTGAACTGGTGTGGTGCCAGGGCTTCTCCGAACCGGGATCCGGATCTGACCTCGCCTCGCTGCGCACCAGCGGCGTGATCGACGGTGACGACCTGGTCGTCAACGGGCACAAGATCTGGACCAGCTTCGCCGACTTGGCGTCCTACCAGGAGTTGCTGGTCCGCACCGATCCGAGTGCAGCGAAGCATCGCGGCCTCACCTGGGTGATCTGCGACATGTCGCTGCCCGGCATCACGATCCGACCGATCAAGACACTCGACGGTCTCAGTCACTTCTGCGAGGTCTTCTACGATGACGTGCGGATCCCGCTAGCCAATGTGGTCGGTCAGCTCGACGACGGTTGGCGGGTCGCGATGTCAACCCTGTCGTTCGAGCGGGGGACCGCCTTCACTGCCGGGCAGGTCCAGTTGACGGCGGTGGTCGAGCGACTGCTCGAGGTCACGCACGAGCGGCCAGGACCGGCCGGACAGGACCGTGCCATCGACGACGAGGAAATCGCCGGGCAGCTTGCCACATTGCGGGCTGAGGTAACCGCCTTGCGGGCGCTCACCTACACCCACGTCCTGCGCAGCGCCGGACAGTCCCAGCCAGGCCCCGAGGGGTCGATGGTCAAGCTGTTCTACACCGAGCTGCGGCAGCGGGTGATGCGGCTGGCACTGGAGGTCATCGGGCCTGGCTCCGGCGAGCGCGGCCTCACCGCTGCGAGTTGGGATGAGGACTACTTGGCGTCCTACTCCGACACGATCGCCGGCGGGACGTCGGAGATCCAGCGCAACATCATTGGCGAGCGCGTTCTCGGTCTCCCGCGGTAGCCGCATGGACCTCACCATCTCCGACGACCAGCGGGCGATCGTCGACTCGGTGCGTGATGTCCTGCGCGACTCGATGCCGATGGAGCGAGTCCGCGGCGCGCTCGATGGCGACAACTCCGGTGTGGAGCGACTGTGGTCGCAGGCCGCCGATCTCGGCTGGTTCGGGCTCGGCCTGGCCCAGCACTACGGTGGCAGCGGCTTCGACCTCATCGACGAGGCACTGCTGTTCAAAGAACTCGGCCGCCACCTCACACCGGGTCCATTCCTCGGGACCCTGCTCGGCGCGCGGGTCGCCGCGATCGGTGGCAACGACGATGTGGCGGAGCAGATCCTCCTCGGCCGGGCGCCCGTGGGTATCGCGGTCCCGCGCCGGTCCGGCGACTACCTGATCCACGACGCGCAGGCAGCGACGTACCTGCTGCTCAGCGATGTCGACCGCACCGTTCTGATCCCGGCAGCCGCGGCGCGTGAGCGGCATCGCTTGGCGAGTCTCGACGAGCTCTCGGTGCGCGAGTCAGCTGCGCTGACGATCGACCCTTTCGCCGAGGTCGCCGAGTCCTTCGATCCGATCCACGCCCGTGGCTGCACTCTGGTCGCCGCGGTTCTCACCGGAATCGCGGAGGCAACCCGTGACATGTCCGTCACCCACGCCAAGACCCGCGAGCAGTTCGGTGCGCCGATCGGCACGTTCCAGGCCGTGAAGCATCGGTGCGCCGACATGGGGGTGAGGGCCGCCCTTGCCGATGCCCAGCTGTTGTTCGCTGCGCTGAGCGTCAGTGAGGGGCAGCCCGACGCGGCACTCGAGGTGGCTGCCGCCCGCGTCGTCGCGCATCGCGCGGCGCTGTCGAATTCTCGCGAGACGATCCAGGTGCACGGCGGGATGGGCGTCACCTGGGAGTGCGACGCGCACTTCTACCTCAAGCGCACTCATGCCCTGCGCGACCTGTACGGCGGCGAGCGCGACCACCGTCGGCTGCTTCTCACCGCATCCGGCTGAGCGGGCATCGCCGAGCGTTCACTCCTCGGTGCCGACGGTCGGTAGTGTCGCTAGCCGCTTCTCGTCGTAGCCGGCGGCCAAGC
This sequence comes from Frankiales bacterium, assembly GCA_025980465.1. Taxonomy (GTDB): domain Bacteria; phylum Actinomycetota; class Actinomycetes; order JAFAQI01; family JAFAQI01; genus JAICXJ01. Next base: position 28,207 of record JAICXJ010000002.1, read on the forward strand.
CTCGAAGCGCGACCTCGAGATACACCGTGAGATCGGCGTCGGCTCGTGACAGCCAGCGGTCATAGGCCGCTCGGGACGCGGCGAGGGTGGTCCGTCCGATTGCGAGCGGCTGCAGTGAATCGGGCGGCTCGCCGAGCCGGCCGGCCGCGAACTCGCTGACGGCGCGTTCCCACGCGTCGTAGTGCAGCGAGGCGCTCGCCTGCAGCGTCGGGTCCGAGCTGATCAGGTTCATCCGGGTCCGCAGCTCCGGCACGTCCTCCGCTCGGTAGCGGTTGACACCCACCACCGCCGCCCGGATCGCCGTCATCAGCGGGAGCCTCGGCGACACGTCCGCGAACGCCGCCCGTAGCGCCGCGACCTCGCCGTCGAAGGCGTGCCAGAGCACGTCTGCCTTCGAGTCGAAGTAACGGAAAAAGGTACGCCGGCTCACCCCTGCGGCGGCAGCAATCTGCTCGACCGTGGTGTCCGGGAAGCCATGTCGAGCGAACAGCCGTAGTGCCACGACCTCCAGCTCACGGGCGCTGGTCCCGGGCGGCCGGCCACGGCGGCCGATCGTCGGCGAGGCGGCGGGACTGGCCATGGCGGTTGATTCTGGCACTGGATGACGTTAATGTCCGGCACACCGCTCGATTCGAAGGAGATTCGATGGCTGAGACGACTGCTGAGGCGACTCCGGCGACCGAGGTCGCCCCCGAACCTGACCCAGCGACCGAGGACATCGTGATCGACGACGTACTCGTCGAGGAGGTATCGATCGACGGCATGTGCGGTGTCTACTAAATCCAGCCGTCCTGCCGTCCCACCCTTCGATCTGGATCGGGCCTGGCGGCTGCATCCCAGCGTCTCGATCCGGCCGGAACGGTTCGGCGCACTGCTGTATCACTTCGGAACCCGACGGCTGTCGTTCCTGAAGAGTCCCGCGCTGCTGCAGGTCGTCGAATCGCTCGCCGACGCACCGACCGCTCGTGACGCCTGCACGATCGCGGGCGTGACTGATGCCGAGCTTGCGACGTACCAACGCGCGCTCGCAACGCTCGCGACCTCGCAGATGATCCAGGAAGCACCCGCCGCATGAGCACTGCCGTCGACAGCCTGGTCGACCAGTTCGCACTCGGTCTCGATGCGCCGATCTGCCTGACGTGGGAGCTCACCTACGCCTGCAACCTCTCGTGCGTGCACTGCCTGTCGAGCTCCGGGCGACGCGATCCAGGCGAGCTGACGACGGCCGAGTGCAAGGCCGTCATCGACGAGCTCGAGCGGATGCAGGTCTTCTACGTGAACATCGGCGGTGGTGAGCCGACCGTGCGCCCGGACTTCTGGGAGTTGGTCGACTACGCCACCGCGCATCACGTCGGCGTGAAGTTCTCGACCAACGGCGTGAAGATCACCCCGGAGATCGCCTGCCGGCTTGCGGCGAGCGATTACGTCGACGTGCAGATCTCACTCGACGGCGCGTCCGCCGATGTCAACGACGCGGTTCGGGGGCAGGGCTCCTACGACGTCGCGATCCGCGCGATGCGAAACCTCGCCGATGCCGGCTTCCGTGGCTTCAAGATCTCGGTGGTCTGCACCCGGCAGAACATCGGACAGCTCGATGAGTTCAGGGCGATCGCCGACCGCTACGACGCCCAGCTTCGGCTCACCCGGCTGCGACCCTCCGGCCGTGGCGCGGATGTCTGGGACGAGCTCCATCCCACCGCGGCACAGCAACGCGAGCTGTACGACTGGCTGCTCGGGCACGGTGAGAACGTGCTCACGGGCGACTCGTTCTTCCACCTTGCCGGGTACGGCGACCCGCTTCCGGGGCTGAACCTGTGCGGCGCCGGGCGGGTGGTCTGCCTGATCGATCCGGTCGGTGACGTGTACGCGTGCCCGTTCGCCATCCACGATGCCTTCCTGGCCGGCAACGTCCGCTCGCCGGGCGGCTTCCAACAGGTGTGGCACCACTCCGAGCTATTCAACGAACTGCGGTCGCCACAGACCGGCGGCGCCTGCCGATCTTGCTCGGCGTACGACGCCTGCCGAGGCGGCTGCATGGCGGCGAAGTTCTTCACCGGGCTGCCGCTCGACGGCCCGGACCCGGAGTGCGTCAAGGGTCACGGCGCGAGCGCGCTGCAGCTGGTCGACCGGGCAGCTACCCCGAAGTCGTCGCTGGACCACTCTCATCGGACGGCTCGGCGGGCGGAGCCGGTGCCGGTCAGCATTGGCCGGCGACCCGATCGCGCCTGCGACGCCAGCCCGTTGGCCGGCTAGTGACGACGATGCGGTTGGCCGACCTCAGCTGGCCGGAGGTGGCGGAGCAGGCCGGCATGATCCTCGCGCTTCCGGTCGGCGCGACGGAGCAGCACGGGCCTCATCTGCCGCTGTCGACGGACACCGACATCGCGGTCGCGCTGACCGAGCGGCTGGCCGCCCGCCGTACCGACGTCGTCGTCGCGCCGCCGCTCGCGATCGGCTCGAGTGGCGAGCATGCCGCGTTTCCGGGCACGCTCTCGATCGGTCGGGACGTCCTGAAGCTGGCGTTGATCGAGCTGGTGCGCTCGGCCCGACTGAGCTATGACGCCGTGCTGTTGGTTTCGGCTCACGGCGGCAACGCTGCACCGATTTCGGCGGCCGTGAGGCAGCTGCGTGATGAGGGACATGACGTTGCGGTCGTGGCGCCGCGATGGGAAGGCGACCCGCATGCCGGGCGAGCCGAGACCTCGCTGATGCTCGCGTTGCGCCCGGAACTGGTGCGCATCGACCGCGCTGTAGCGGGACCGACGCAGTCACTCACCGACCTGCTGCCGCGCCTGAAAGCCGAAGGAGTTCGTGCCGTCAGCGAGTCCGGCGTGCTCGGTGATCCAACCGGCGCTAGTGCCATCGAAGGCAACCAGTTGCTTGCCGCGATCACAGCCACGATGTCCGACGAGGTCGCGAGTTGGCGGATGGCGTCGCCGTGACGGATCGCCGCGTCGCCGTCGTCACCGGCGCGGCTCGGGGGATCGGGGCCGCAACCGTCGCGGCGCTCGTCACTGCCGGATGGTCGGTCCTTGCCGTCGACATTGCGGCGGACGACCCGGCGATTCCCTATCACCTCGCCGGACCTGATGATCTGGATTCGGTGGTCGCGGCCGCAGGCGACCCGGACCGGGTGGCCGGCTACGTCGCGGACGTGCGTCACCTGACTGCGGTCGAGAGCGCGGTCGCCGAGGCCGAAGAGCGGTGGGGCGGCGTGGACGCGGCGATCGCGTGTGCGGGCGCGATCGTGGGCGGCATACCGCTGCAAGACCTCCCGCTCGAAGCGGAGCAGGCAGTCCTCGACATCAATCTCGGCGGCACGCTGAAGCTGGCGCGGGCATCGATCCCGGCGATGCTGCGGCGGCCGGAGCCGCGGGCGGGTCGCTTCATCGCCGTTGCATCGGCGGCGGCGACCCGTGGGCTGCCGTTGCTGGGGGCGTACTGCGCCGCCAAGGCCGGCGTCGCCGGGTTGGTGCGTTCGCTCGGCACCGAACTCGGGCCGAGCGGTATCACCGCGAACGCGGTCAGTCCCGGGTCGACCGGTGGCGCGATGCTCGCCGAGAGCGCGCGGCTGTACGGCCTGTCGGCGCAGGAGCTGTTCGCGATGCAGCAACCGATCGGCCGGCTGCTCGCGCCCGCCGAGATAGCTGCGGTCATTGCCTTTCTCGCGAGTGCCGGTAGTGGTGGGATCACCGGCACAGTGGTACCGGTCGACGGCGGGCTGGCGCTGTGACCGCGACGCCGTTCCCGGCTGAGCTCGCCATCGCGCTCGACGCCTCGACCCGTGAGGTCGAGCCCGGCACTTTGGTCGGCGGCTCGCCACGGCGGATGGTGCGACTGTCGACGGTGGGCCGAGCGGCGTTCAGCGAACTGCGGGCCGGCCGGGCGAGGTCGGCCGCCGCCGGCGTACTTGCCCGTCGGCTCACGGACGTCGGCCTGGCGCATCCCCGACCGGCGGGTCCGGACCTCCTCGATGTCACTGTCGTCGTTCCGGCGCACGGTCGACCCGACCTGCTGGCGGGCTGCCTCGCGGCGCTGGGGGATCGCCATCCGGTTGTGGTCGTCGACGACGCGTCGCCGGACGAGCAGTCGATCGCGGCCGTCGCCGCCGAGCATGGTGCCACCGTTATTCGGCGCGACTGCAACGGGGGTCCGGCGGCCGCCCGAAACACCGGACTTGCTCGCGTCAGTACTGAGTTCGTCGCGTTCGTTGACAGCGACTGCCTTCCCGACGAGGGCTGGATCGAGGCCCTGGGCGGGCACTTCCGCGACCCGCTGGTTGCCGCCATCGCGCCGCGGATCGTGGCGGCGGACTCGAGCGGCCGGTACGTCGAGTCGGTCAGCCTCCTCGACCTCGGCGATCGCGAGAGCTGCGCCCGGGCCGGTGGTCCGGTCGGATACGTGCCGACGGCTGCGCTTGTGGTGCGCACCGCCGCGCTCGCCTCGCTCGGCCACGCGTTCGATGAACGACTCCGATACGGCGAAGACGTCGATCTGGTCTGGCGACTGAACGCCGCGGGCTGGCGGGTCCGCTACGACCCAGCGGTCGAGGTCGGTCACCGCGAGCCGACCAGCTGGCGGCAGCGCTGGCGCAAGCGGTTCCACTACGGCACTTCCGCCGCGCCGCTGGCAGTCCGGCATCCCGGATCGGTCCCGCCGATGGTGGTGTCGCCGCTGTCGCTGGTTGCTGCGGCCGGGCTGCTTGCCCGCCGGCCCGGGCTGGCTGCTGCCGGGCTGGTCGGCTCGACGGCAGTTACCGCCCGAACGCTTCGCCGGGCCGGGTTGCCCGCCGCTGCCGTCACCGCGCCGCCGCTCGCGCTGCGCGCGACGGCATCGACCTGGGTCGCGACCGGGCGGGTAGCCGGGCAGTTCGGCCTGCCGGTCGTGCTGACGGCACTCGCCCGACTGCCGAAGGAATCGACCGGCTCGGTGTGGAGCCGGCGCCTCGCGGTTGCGGCCCTCATCAGCGCTGGACCGCTCGCGGCACATCGCCGGTCTGGGAGCCCGCTGTCTGCCGGCCGGTTCGTCGTCGGGCAGCTACTCGACGACATCGCGTACGGCGCTGGTGTCATCGCCGGCTGTATCCACCACCGCACCGCCGACCCGCTTCGGCCGGTGCGGTCAATGACGACTGAGGTGGTCTAGTGGCAAACCGCTGGTTCGAATCGGTGGCGGAGGCGCAGCGACGCGCGAAGAAGCGGTTGCCGAAGTCGGTGTACGGCGCGCTCGTCGCCGGGTCGGAGCGCGGCTACACGCTCTTCGACAACGAAGCCGCGTTCGGTGAGCTCGGCTTCGCACCGCACGTCGCCGACCTGGCGGCGGAGCGCGACCTCGCGACCAGCGTCATGGGGCAGCCGATCTCGCTTCCGGTAGTGATCTCCCCGACCGGCGTACAAGCGGTCCACCCCGACGGTGAGGTCGCGGTGGCCCGGGCGGCTGCGGCGCGAGGGACCGCGGTGGGGCTGAGCTCGTTCGCCAGCAAGCCGATCGAGGAGGTCGTCGCCGCCAACCCGCAGACCTTCTTCCAGATGTACTGGACCGGAAGCAAGGAACAGATGCTGGAGCGGATCGAGCGGGCTCGCGCGGCCGGCGCGGTCGGCCTGATCGCGACGCTCGACTGGTCGTTCTCCAATGGCCGGGACTGGGGCAGTCCCAGCATCCCGGAGCGGATCTCGTTCGGTACGGCGCTGCGCTACGCGCCGGAGGCGATCGCCCACCCGCGCTGGTTCTTCGCATTCCTGCGCCAAGGCAAGATCCCAGATCTCACCGTCCCCAACCTGGCGCGGGTCGGCGAACCTGGACCCACCTTCTTCGGTGCGTACGGCGAATGGATGCAGACCCCGCTGCCGACCTGGAGTGACATCGCATGGCTGCGCGAGGAATGGGGTGGACCGTTCATGCTGAAAGGGGTCACCCGACCCGACGACGCGCGCCGGGCCGTGGACGCCGGGGTCACCGCGATCTCGGTGTCGAACCACGGCGGGAACAACCTTGACTCGACCCCCGCCTCCATCCGGATGCTGCCGGGCGTGGTCGCGGCGGTCGGCGGCGACGTCGAGGTGGTGCTCGACGGCGGGATCCGGCGGGGGAGCGACGTGGTCAAGGCCGTGGCGCTCGGCGCCCGCGCCGTCATGATCGGTCGCGCCTACTTGTGGGGGCTGGCCGCCAATGGCCAGGCCGGGGTGGAGAACGTCCTCGACGTGCTGCGCGGCGGCATCGATTCGGCGTTGTTGGGCCTGGGCAAGTCATCGATTCACGACCTGGATCCGGGGGACCTCGTGATGGCTGACGGGTTCGTGCGGACGGTCGTGACGAGGTCGCCGAAAATCAGGCGCGCGGCGCGCTGATAGCGCCGTTTCGGGGAAGAGCGTGGTCATGGACTTCCGCAAGAACACCGAGCGGTCCCGGTACGAGTTGCTCTACGGCGAGGTGGTCGTCGCCGTCGCCGACTACGTCGAGCGCCCCGACGTCGTTGTCTTCCCACATACCGAGGTCGACCCACAGCTACGGGGCCGCGGCCTCGCGGCGGAGCTGGTCCGGCAGGCGCTCGATGATGTCCGGGCTTCCGGCCGGCACGTGGTCGCGAGCTGCTGGTACGTCGCGGACTTCATCGACGCCAATCCGACGTACGCCGACCTGCTCCTCGCCTGAGCTCGGCATCCCGATTCTGCCGACCCGAAGCGATCGGCGGGGGTACCCTTATCGCGCACCATGCGCAGCATTGACGTAGTCATCGGCATCGGTTGGCTGTTGTTCTGGGCCTACTGGTTAGCAGCTGCGTTCGGGATGAAGTCCGGGCGAAACCGCTGGCGTCACTTCGCCGGTGCCCGCCTGGTCACGGTCGTTGTCGTCGTGGCGCTGTTGCGCGTGAAGGCGTTCCGTGGCCATGTCGGCCACGATGCCTGGTTGGCCGGCATCGGCCTTGGACTGTTTGTTGCCGGATTGGCGCTGGCGATCTGGGCGCGCTTGCACCTTGGCCGCAACTGGGGCACGCCGATGTCCGAGAAGGACGAACCCGAGCTCGTGACCTCCGGGCCGTACCGCTGGATCCGCAACCCGATCTACTCCGGCCTGATCCTCGCGATGATCGGCACTGCGGTCGCAGTGACACTGACCTGGCTCGTCGTCGCCGTGGTCGCCGGCGGCTTCTTCGGGTACAGCGCCGTCGTCGAGCAGCGGTACCTGGCCGCTCGGTTCCCGGACAGCTATCCGGCGTACCGCAACTCCACGAAGATGCTGGTCCCGTTCGTCTTCTGACGCGACTTGTGGGTCGGGGGTCGCCGGAGGAGTCAGCGGCGGCGATAACGGACGAAGTGCTCCCGGCTCAAGACAGCGCCTTTAGTTGTGACTACTGTTCGTAAAGCAGCACATCGAGCCACCGAAGGGACCGCCCGTGGACACCAGAGCCGCCGTCTTGTGGAAGACCCATTCCCCCTGGGAGATCGAGGAGATCACCCTGGACCCGCCCAAGCAGGGCGAGGTCACTGTTGCGCTTGCCGCATCAGGTCTCTGCCATTCCGACGAGCACCTGGTGACCGGCGACATGCAGATGCCCGCCGACATGCAGGAGCTGCTGGGGTTCCCCCAGTACCCGATCATCGGTGGCCACGAGGGCGCCGGCACGGTCGTCGAGGTCGGCCCGGGTGTGACCTCGGTCAAGGAGGGTGACCCGGTCTCGCTCGGTTTCATCCCGTCGTGCGGTCGCTGCCCGTCGTGCTCCTCCGGCCGGCAGAACCTCTGCGACCTCGGCCAGTACCTGATCGTCGGCAAGCAGGTCGCCGACCTGACCTCGCGCCACCACCTGGCGAAGGACGGCACGGACATCGGCATCATGTGCTGCCTCGGCACCTTCGCGCCGTACAGCGTGGTCAATGAGGCGTCGGTCATCAAGCTCGAGGACGACATTCCGCTGGACAAGGCGGCGCTCGTGGGCTGCGGTGTGACGACCGGCTGGGGCTCGGCGGTTTATCGCGCAGACGTACAGCCGGGCGAGACCGTTGTGGTCGTGGGTGTCGGCGGCATCGGCATCAATGCCATCCAGGGTGCCGCAGCTGCCGGGGCGCGACACATCGTCGCGGTCGACCCGGTCGCGTTCAAGCGCGAGCAGGCACCGTTGTTCGGTGCGACCCACGCTTGCGAGACGGTGGAAGAGGCATTCGCGCTCGTCGGCGAGATCACCTGGGGGGCGATGGCCGAGAAGGCGATCATCTGCACCGGCGTCGCCGAGGGTTCGATGATCGCGTCGGTCTTGGCGCTGGTGTCCAAGGGCGGCCGTTGTGTCGTCACGTCAGTCGCCGACATCAAGGCGACCGACGTGACACTGAGCCTGTTCGAGCTGACGCTCATGCAGAAGGAGCTGGTGGGTGGCATCTTCGGTGGTGCCAACCCGCGCAAGGACATTCCGCGGCTGCTCCGGCTGTACAAGGAGGGCAAGCTCAAGCTCGACGAGCTGATCACCAGCGAGTACAAGCTCGAGGACGTCAACCAGGGCTATCAGGACATGCGCGACGGCAAGAACCTGCGGGGACTGATCCGCTACTAGATCGTTGGACAGTTGGGAGGTCGTCGCCCGGGAATCGATCCGGGCGACGCTCGCCCGCTACAACGCCGCCGGCGATCGCGGTCAGCTCGCCCGGTTGGCCGCCTGCTTCACTCCCGACGGCGTACTGCACTACACCGGCACCGATCACGCGGTGGGTCGCGAGCAGATCGAGGCTCAGTTGGCCGAGCTGTCAGCGAGGGCGCGCGACAGCGGGCGGAGCAAATATGTCCACCACCACGTCGCGGCACTCGACATCGAGTTGACCAGCCGCACCGAGGCGACCGTCCGGTCGTACTTCCAGGTCCTGACCGAACGCGGCCTTGACCACTGGGGTCGCTACGACGACATCGTCGTCGAGTACGACGGGCGCTGGCTGCTCAAGGACCGCAAGGTGAGCACCGACGGCCGGGTCGAGGGCAGCTGGGCGGACTCGGCCGAAGGCCGGACGCTGGGCGCCACTGGGGGCTGATGCTGTGTGAGTGGTGGGCAAACGTCTTGACCGAATGCGTCAACTGTTCCGCGCAGCTGCCAGATGGCGCGCGCTTCTGTCCGAACTGCGCGACCCCGGTCGCGGCTGCGCCCGCGGCAGAGGAGCGCAAGCTCGCCACCGTGCTGTTCGCCGATCTTGTCGGTTCCACGGCGTTCGCGTCGGCCCGCGATCCGGAGTATGTCCGCGACATTCTTGACCGCTACTACGACGCGATGAGCGCGGAGATCCTCGACCGCGGCGGGACGCTCGAGAAGTTCATCGGTGACGCGGTCGTGGCGGTTTTCGGCGCGCCGGCGGCCCGTGAGGATCATGCCGAGCGCGCTCTCGACGCGGCGCTGGCGATGCAGGTGCGGTTCGAGGAGCTCTTCGGCGCCGACGAGCTGGGGCTGCGGATCGGGGTGAATACCGGCGAGGTCGTACTTGGTCGCGCCCGCCAGAGCAGCTCGTTCGTCAGCGGCGACACCGTCAACACCGCCGCGCGGCTCGAGGCCGCAGCACCGTCAGGACACGTGCTGGCCGGCGAGCGGACGGTAGCTGCCGTCGGCGCTGCGTTCGAGTTCGACGTGCCGATCACGGTCACGGCCAAGGGAAAGCCGGCCGGCATACCGGCGCGGGTCCTGCTCCGGATGGTCTCGCCCACGCGACCGCGTGGCCGGCTGACACAGATGTTCGTGGGCCGCGAGGACGAGCTCAGCGAGCTGGCCCGCGACCTGGCGGCCTGCATCGAGCAGCAACTCCCGCGGTTCGTGGTTATTGTCGGCGACCCGGGGCTTGGCAAGAGCAGCCTCGTGGCGCAGTTCCGGGCCCGAATCTCCGCTGGCGTCATGGTGCGGATCGGTCGATGTGTCTCGTTCGGCCGGGGTGCGACCTACAGCCCGCTCGCCGATGTACTCCGCGAAGATCCCGATCTGCCGGCCGTGCTGGAACGGCGAACGATCCTCGGCGTTACTCTCGGCGACCCCGCGCCCGCTGACCTCGACCCGCGGGTCGTCGCTGAGCAGCTTCGCGCGGCGTGGGTCGAGCTGCTGTCGGAGCTCGCCACCGAGCAACCGGTCGTCCTCGTCGTCGAGGATCTGCACGGGGCGAGTCAGCCGCTCCTCGCCCTGCTCGCGCGAATGGCTACCGACGTGCGCGGCCCGGTGTTCCTGCTCGCCACGGTGAGGCCGGACGCGATGGTGCCCGAGGGCCTGCGGCGGCTGAGCCTGGATCCGCTGTCGCCATCCGAGGTCGATACCTTGCTGACCGAACTCCTGGGCGAGGGGCTGCCGGCCGACGCGCGAGAACTGATCGTGCGCCGCGCCGAAGGCAACCCCTTCTTCCTCGAAGAGATCACCGCGTCGTTCATCGACCGGGGGCTGCTCAAGCGGGACGACGACGCCTGGTCGTGGCACGGGTCGGTCGATGCTGTCGACGTACCGGACTCGGTGCAGGCCGTCCTCGCCGCGCGCATCGACCTGCTCAGCGCCCCGGCGAAGTCCGCGCTGCAAGCGGCGTCGGTAATCGGCCGTGTCCTTGACGAGGCCGCGCTCGCGGAACTCGGGGCGACCGACCAGATCGACGTGCTAGTGCGCCGAGGATTCCTTCAGGTGCTCGGCGACGATCTCGTGTTCAAGCACGCGTTGACCCGGGAGGTCGCCTATGGCACGTTGCCCAAGGCGAAGCGCGCAGCGCTGCACGCAACGTATGCGTTGTGGCTGGAGCAAACGACAGGCAGTATCGATGCGCAAGCGGCGGCGCTGGCGAGTCACTATGCGCAGGCGGTCGAACCGGACATCGCGCCGCTTGCGTGGCGTGGGCGTGAGGCCGAGCTCGAGCGACTGACTTTGACTGCCATCGACTGGTCGCGGCGCGCGGCTGACGTTGCAATCCGCGGGTACGACATCGAGTCCGCGCTGGGGCATCTGCACCAGGCCGCGAAGCTCGCACCGGGCGACGCGCAACTCTGGCGTGCAATCGGTCGCGCTAACGCGCTCATATACGCGGGACAGGCGTACTGGGACGCAATGCTGCACGCGATCGAACTGGCAAGTGATCCCGTGCAGCTCGGCGAGATCTATGCCGAGCTTGCCCTCGAGTCGTTGCTGCGCGCGGCGATGTGGCAGACGGCACCTGATCCACAGGTCGTTGACGGCTGGGCCGAGAAGGCTGTGGAGCTGACGCTCCCCGACTCGCTCGGACGCGCCCGCGCCCTGACCGCGCACTCGTTGGCACACGACGACGACGCGACAGCCGACGCGGCAATCGCGATTGCACAACGGCACGGCGACCACGCGCTGGTCAGCAACGGGTACCTGACCCATTGGGCGACGGCGACAATGGTGCGAATCGATTACCACGAGGCGTACGACTGGGCGATGCGCGGATCTGCGCTGGCGGAATCGGTCACCGACCCCGACCGGATCGCCACGATCCACCAGGCGTCGGTGGCAGCGGCGCTCGCCCTGGCCCGCTTCGACGAGGCAGATGAGCATGTCCACCGCATGGCCGCGGTCGCCGAGCGGCTGTCCCCGCACCACGCCGTACATGTGATGGGCGCGCGCACGAGCCGATACGAAGCCATGGATGACTGGGCTGCGATTCGAGAACTACAGCCTGAGATCGAGCGGATGGTCGCGAGCGCCACGTCGCCGTGCTCGTTCAACGCGCGGCTGCTGATGTCCTGCGCGGTTGCGGCCGCCGATGCCGGGTTGGATGGCGAGGCGTCGCGGCTCGAGGCCGCAACGGATTCGCTCGGACTCGACAGCTACCGGCTCTGGTTCGATCCGCTGCGGGCTCGGCTTGCTGTCGGCCGTGATGATCTCGAGCGGCTTGCAGTGCTGGTCGAAGACGCTGACAGGTGGGGGTGGGCTCTCTACGTGCACTGTTTCGCCATCAGAGCACACCTCGACGCGCTCCTTGCGCTCGGTCGTTACGGCGATGCCGCCCGCCAGGCTGACCGGTACAACCAGCCGGGTAGCTACCTGGAGCCGTTCGCGCTGTGGACCCTCGCGGTCGTGCACGACGACCCTGACCGGGCCACGCACGCAGCCCAACTCTTTCAAGCGATGGGGCTCTCGCGAGCAGTCACCCGCGCCGCGCACCGCCCACACGGATGGCGCTAGTCCTCAGCTAGCTCCGCGAACGCCTTCTTGGTGTCGCGGTACCACCCCATTCCTTTCATCGGGTGCTTCCAGCGGCCCTTCATGGCCTTCAACGCGTCCTGGTGGCTGTTGTCGCCCCCGGCGACCGCCTCGCGAAGGTGCTTGTCCTGCAACTTGATCACTTCGTCCGCGGTGTTGCCGCTGAGTGCAAGATCGCAGGGGCCGCCAAGTTGCTGACACGTCATCGTCTTCATGCGACGACGATAAGAGCCATCTCCTGCATCGTGCTTATCCGATCCTGCTCGTCTTACGGGATGCCGCCGTCTACTCGGAGGGTGGCGCCGGTGGTGAAGCTGGCGGCGTCGCTCGCGAGATAGAGCGCAGCGCCGACGATCTCGGCCGGGTCGGCCACCCGTGGGATCGCGTGGGTTGCCATTCCCTTGGCCATCGCGGCCATGTCCCACGACGCGCTGACGTCGGTGGCAAACGGCCCCGGCATCAACGTGTTGACCCGCACCGTCGGCCCGTACGCCGTTGCGAGCGCGGTAGTGATCGCGTTCAGCCCGGCTTTAGCGCTGGCGTACGGCACGATGTGCGGCAGCGGCCGGATCGATCCCGTCGTACTCACGTTGATGATCGCCCCGCCGCCGTCGGCGATCATCCGTGGCGCGGTCAGGCTGGCGAGCCGGAACGGGCCCTTCATGTTGAGGTTGATGACGCTGTCGAACAACTGCTCGGAGAGCTCGGACAGGTCGCCGTAGAGCGGCGACATGCCGGCGTTGTTCACCAGGATGTCGAGCCTGCCGAAGTGCTGGTACGTCGCATCGACGAGACCGGGCACTTGGTCCCATCGACCCACATGGCAGGAGTAGGCCAGGGCGCGGCGACCGAGCGCCTCCACCTCTGCGGCGACCCGCTGACAGTTGTCGAGCTTGCGGCTGGCGATGACGATGTCGGCACCGGCGGCCGCGAACCCGAGGGCCATCTCGCGGCCGAGCCCGCGGCTGCCGCCGGTGATGAGGGCGACCTTCCCGGAGAGGTCGAAAAGCTCGGCCGGGGTTCTGACAGCTGTCACCGTCAGAACATAAGGCAGACTGCGAATTGATGGAGACGGCGCACGCCGTCGGTCGTAAGGCGGCGGGTCGGGAGGTGGACGTGCCTATCCTCGCCGCGCCGCCTCGTCCCACTGGCTCGGTACGGCGGACGAGCTCGCTCGATGTGGTCCGGCCCGAAGGCTTGATGGGAGCCACGGTCGCGATGGCCGGCCGTTGTCGCGACGTCGTGACGGGTGACCAGACCGCGGTCGCGGACGACGTCACCCTCGACCTGACGATCGCTGTGATGGGCGGCCGGGTCGAGGCGGTCGAATCCTCGAGGAGCCTTGATCTGTCCGGCCTGGTCGGTTGTTCGGCGGCAAGCAAGTTCCGCGCCGCGGTCAGCGAGCTGCTGCCCGAGGAGGTCGCCGACCGTACGACGCTGCACCGGCTGCTTGACGACGTCCCGGGCGCGAACCTGGTCTCGGGCTACGCCTACGCGATTGCCGGGCTCGACACCCGCCGTAGCGCCGCAACGATCGAAGGTCGGGCCGACCTGTGCGCAGGTTGGGTCAGCGACGGTCAGATGATGCAGAACGCGCGCGCGGGCGAGCTCGGCCTTCGGCTCGGGCCGCCAGCCCCTGTCGTCGGCCTTGACGGTGATCCGCTCGCCTTCCACGAGCTGTCACCACTGCCTCCGATGTCCTTTCGCCGTCACCGCCGGATGGACGTCCGCCCGATCGACGGCCACGTCGCGGTCGACGGGTTCTTCCGCGACGTCTATTTCGGCGATGACGCGCCGACGTCGATTCACGAGTACGGGTTTGCCGCCGAGCTGGACGAGGGCCTCGTCGTGCGGTCCATCGACGTCACGCCCGGCACGTTGCCGTGGGACGAATGCCCCGGCGCGGTGGTCAGCGCGGCCTGGCTGATCGGCGAGCCGGTCGGTGCCATCGACGAGCTGGTCCGCGCCCGGTTCAAGGGCGCACACACCTGCACTCATCTCAACGACGCGCTTCGCACCCTCGACGACGTCGCCGCGCTGCTCGCCCGCACCCGCGACCTCGGCGCCCTGAAAGACTCGGGTGTCATCACCTAGCGCGGGAGATTTTCGGATGCGGTTCGTCGCGCAGTATCCCATGCCCGCCACGGGCGGGCTGTCGGCCGAGCAGCTACCCGCTGACATCGCTGCATACGCCAAGGCGGCGGAGGACGCCGGCTTCGACGGCGTCGCCTTCACCGAGCACCCGGCACCGTCACGGAAGTGGATGGAAGGCGGCGGTCACTCGTCTCTCGACCCGTACGCCGCGATGTCCTATGTCGCCGCCGTGACGACCCGGATCCGGCTGGTCTCCTTTCTCGTCGTACTGCCGTATCGCAATCCGATGCTCACCGCCAAGTCGGCGATCAGCGTCGACGTGCTCTCCGGCGGTCGGCTGACGCTGACCTGTGGGACCGGCTATCTGCGCTCCGAGTTCGGCGCGCTTGGCGTGGACTTCGACGAGCGCAACGAGCTGTTCGACGAGGCGCTGGAAGTGCTCAGCCTGGCCTGGGCCGACCCGGACGGCGTCGCGTATCAGGGCCGGCACTTCGCCGCGAAGGAGCAGTCCTACCGGCCGGCGCCGATTCAGCCCCGGGCGCCGATCTGGGTCGGCGGCAACAGCGCGATCGCCAAGTCCCGGGTCGCGAGGTACGGCGTCGGCTGGGCGCCGATGCTGGCCGACGCGACGGTCGCGAGTACCTCCCGTACTCCGGCCATCACCTCGGTCGAGGATCTCGCCGCGCACATCCGCGACCTGCACGAGCGGGTGGCTGCCGAGGGGCGCGATCCGGCGTCGATCGACGTGTGCGGTGGTGACGGCGAGGCGGGCAGCGTGCTGAACCACGCCGGCGCTCGGTTCGAGGCGGAGCGCTCGCTGGACTGGATCGGCCGCATGGCCGAGATCGGTGTGAACTGGATCAACACCGGTGCCAGCTCCTCGGATCCAGCCCGGAACCGGGACGCGCTCGCCGCCTTCGGCGAACAGGTGATCGCAAAAGTCGGTGAGCCGCGGTGACTAGTGTCGTGCACTAGCTGGGCGTGAGAATGGCGATCGGCAGCCGGATCTCGATGGAGCCGCCGATGCCCAGCAGCACCTCGACGAGGCCGGGATGCTCGACCGGTACATCGATGCGCGCCCAGCACGGCGAGACCCACGGGGCCATCGGCGCTCCGGGGTCAGTGATTTCGGCGTGCATCGTCGCGGTCGGCATGGCCGGGCCGGCGCCGTTCGCCACCCCGAGCTCGATCTCGCCGGAGGCGCCGAGATCCGGATCGGTCTCGAGCACCATCGCGACCGTCAGCGACACCTGCGCGGGGAACGACGCCACCACCCACGTCGCGAGACCGGCGCCGATCACATAGAGCTTGTTACCGGTGATGACGGTGGCGTCGCAGAGCATCGCGGACTGGATTCGCATACCGACACCGTATGCGCGCGACTACAGCGAGCCGACCTCGTGCTCGATGAGGCTGGCGAGGGCTCGTTCGGCGTCCTCGCGGCGGGGCGGCAGGTACGCCGAAGGCCAGATCCCGTCCGCCGGCTGGTAGAGCTTCAGCAGCTCTTTGGCGACCGTCTGCTGATGGACCTCGGTCGGCCCGTCGGCGAGGCCAAGCGCAATGCCGCCGACGAGCATCCCGCCCAGCGGCATGTCACGGGTCAACCCGAGTGCGCCGTGCACCTGGATCGCTCGGCGGGCAATCCCTTCCAGCACACGCGGCGTCAGCACCTTGATGGCTGCGATGTCCTTGCGGACCTTCATGTAGTCCTTCGTCTCGTCGATCAGCCATGCCGTGCGAAGGACGAGCAGCCGGAACTGCTGGAGGTCGATCCAGGAGTCGGCGATCATGGCCTGCACCATCTGCTTGCGAGCGAGGAGCTGGCCCTTCGTCGTGCGGGACAGCGCCCGCTCGCACATCATGTCGAGCGCCCGTTGGGCGACACCGACCGTGCGCATCGCGTGATGCACCCGACCTCCGCCGAGCCGGGTCTGGGCCACGGCAAAAGCCTGGCCTTCACCACCGAGCAGGTTCTCGGAGGGCACTCGGACGCCGTCGTAGTGGATGAGGGCGTGCGACCCTTCGCCCGACGCCTCGTTGAACAACGCGAAGTTTCGCTCGATCGTCAGGCCGTCGGACTCGCGCGGCACGATGAACATCGACATCCCGCGATACGGCCCGATGTCCCGGTCGGTGTAGGCCATGACGATGAAGAACTCGGCGGTCTGGGCGTTTGAGGAGAAGAACTTCCAGCCGTCGATGACCCACTCGTCACCGTCCTTGCGGGCGGTGGTCGTGAACTCGGTCGGGTCGGCGCCGGCGTGTGGCTCGGTCATCGAGTAGCAGGAGAACAGCTCGCCATCGAGCAGCGGCTGCAGATATTTCGCCTTCTGTTCCTCGGTGCCGTAGTGGGCGATGATCTCCGCGTTGCCCGTGTCGGGCGCCTGGCAGCCGAACACGATCGGCGCCCAGCTCGACTGACCGAGTATCTCGTTGAGCAACGCGAGCTTGAGCTGGCCGTAGCCCTGACCACCGAGATCCGCCCCGAGATGACAGGCCCAGAGCCCCTGGTCCCGCACCTGTTGCTTCAGCGGAAGTACGACGGATCGACGCTGCGCTGTCAGCGGGTGGTACTGCAGGTGCGGCCAGGCAAGGTCGAGCGGATCGACCTTCTCCTTGACGAACTGAGCCGCCCAGTCGAGCTTCTCCTGGTACTGCGGGTCGGTACGAAAATCCCAGGCCACGCTGGCGCCTTTCTCACTCGGAGACCGCTGACTACTTCCAGCTGAGCATCAGGTCTTTGACGTGGCGTAGGCCAGGGGGGTACACGAGGTTCTCGTGGCCGGGGGTCAGCCAGTAGTCGGGGATTCGACGGTGCCATTCGCGCAGCGTGATGCGCAGCTCACGACGGGCGAGGTGAGAGCCGAGGCAACGGTGTGGTCCCTTGCCGAAGGCCATGTGCCGGTTGGGCGTGCGGTCGAACCGCACGTCGGTCGGGTTCGGGAACTCGGCCTGATCGACGTTGCCCGAGCCGTAAGACACCATCACCATCGACCCGGCCGCCATCCGGCAGCCGTTCGGAACGGTCACGTCCTCGGTGGCGACTCGTGGCGACCCGAGCGGCACCGGTGACTCCCAACGCAGGAGCTCCTCGACCGCGCCGTCAATGCAGGAGGGATCGTCGACGATCATCTGCCGATGGGATGGGTTCTGAGCCAGGAACGCGAAGAAGCAGGTCAGTGCGTCACTGACGGTGTCGAGGCCCGCGATCAAGAACAGGAACATGATGTCGAGGATGTCGTCGTGGGTCAGCCGCTCGCCTTCGATCTCCGCAGCGAGGAACTGTGAGACCACATCGTCGTGCGGCTCAGCGGTTCGCTTGTCGATGAGGTCGCTGAACAGCGCGTAGATCTCGCCGCCGGCCTTGTTGAGTACCGCCGTACGTGCCTCAGGGAGGAACATCGCGTTCGGGTCGTGCTTCTCCGGATGCAGGATGCCGTCACGCAGCCGCATGAACTCCGGAAGCTCATCTTCCGGCAGGCCGGTCAGCCCGAGGAACACCGAGGTCGGAAACAGCTCGGCGAACTCCTCGCTGAAGTTGCATGACCCGTTGTCGATGACGGTGTCGATCAGCGCGTTGGCGCGTCGCGTGATGTCCGGCTCCTGTTCGTCCATCCGGCGCGGCGAGAAGAGCGGGTCGAGCAGTCGGCGGTACTTGGAGTGCTGCGGCGGGTCGACGTTCAGCGGGATCAACGGCCGGACGTTGCCGAGGTTCATCTCGACCACCGAGGAGAACAACTGAGGGTTGTGCAGGATGTGCTCGATGCTCGCCCGGTCGAAGTGAACCGCGGCACCTGGCATCGGCTCGATGTAGCCGCCGTCCGCGATCAGGGAGAGGAAGCGTTGTTGCGGTGCGGACATGTCGAGCAGCACGCTCATGTCCTCGGACGGCGCCGAGCTCATCAGTGATCGGTTCTCGGGCGCGGATTCGGTCTCAGTCACCATTTACTTCTACCGTTATGTGACGCCCGTGTCAGCAATCGTCGGCAGCGGATCCGACCGCTCGAGGTAGACCGTGGCGGGCTCCCCATCCCACTCGCAGCGGGCCCAACCGACCGCGTAGGTCGGACCTGGCCAGCCCGGCCGGGCGCCGTAGGGCATGCTCGGGCCCATCGTCATCCACAGCGTGCTGGCGGTCGTGGCGGTGACTGCGACGTCGCCGGCGCTGGAGGTCAGCCCGATCCGCACCTTTTCGCCCGACCATTGCAGGTGGCCGAGCCGGGGGACCTCGACGACCTGGGCCGGCGTGAGGGCGGAGCCGTCGACGAGGTAGCCGCCCTCGAGGGTGACGCTGCCGTCAGGTGACCAGTAGCGGTGGAGCCCGAAGCCCCGACCTGATTCCAGCAGGCAGCCGACGATCGCGTGACCGCCGAAGTCCGCGCCGTGCCCAACGCCGCGCGGCCCGCGGGAATGGTCGCGCCAGCCGGTCCCGTTGAACGGGAGGTCAACGCCGTCGACGGTGATCGACCCGGTGGCCCGATACAGCTGCTGATAGTGCTCATTGGCCCAGGACTGCTCGGCCATGCTGCCGCGGCCGGTCTCCTCGACCGCTGCCGCCGCGGCATCCCAGACCGGGCCGACGCAGTCAAAAGCCAGCCGGACCGACACCGGCAGTTTCGTGCCGTCCTTGACCAGGCCGGTGCGCATCTTCTCGTACGGCGTCCGCAGGAAGTAGCCGTCGACCTCGACCTCCCAGCTGCGGAACGGCTCGAGGCAACGGAAGGTCTGGTTGGCGCCGGCTGGCCGACGCGACGGGTCGGTGCGGTGGTAGGACCACAGCGTCAGGGCACCCTGCTCCTGGGGCATCGCGATGAGGACCCGGTCCTCCCACGTCTGCCAGTCGCCGGGCACGGTGCCGAGGTGCAGCCACATCCCGATGCCGGTAGAGGCGTCGTACGGTGCAAACAGGAGGTTCTCGCTCCACTCCGGGACATCTGGCGGTGCAGTGAGAACGAGGTCGGCGTCGGCCGCCCAGGTCAACTTGTGCGAGGTGACCCGAGCGGTGACCAGAACGTCATGCTGACGCTTCGGACGTCGAGTGCCGGCGAGACATCGAGCTCGCCGGTCGACAACCGGGTGCTGAACTCCTTCATGACCGTCTCTGGCTCGACCTCGAGCGAGTAGGCCGCGACGTAACGGTGCTTCGGCGCGGGGGCCCCCAACGGATCGTCATGCTGGTGCAACGCGAAGCGCTGCCCGGATGTGATTCCCGGGATTGCGAGCACATCGACCACGTGCTTCTCGTCGTACCACCGGTTGAACTCTTCGTCCTGACCCTCACTCGGGTTGGAGAAGACCAGGAGCATTCCGCCATCAGCCATGGCTTCATCTTTCACTATGCGCGATGCGATTGATAGACAGGCTTCTTGATGTCGAATGAATCGGTGTCGGGCCAAGGTCGATCGATCGATCGGACGATCGGATTCGGCATCTACATCCCACAGATCGCGTTCAGCTTCGATGACTTGTTGAGCCGGGCCGAGCACTGCGAGCGACTTGGGATCGACCGGTTCTGGATCTTCGATCACCTCTACGCGCCGGGCATGCCGGACGCACCGGCGTTCGAAGGATGGACGCTCGCCACCGCGCTGCTCGCCCGGACCACGACGCTGCGGGTCGGCCACCTCGTGCTGTGCAACAACTTTCGCCATCCCGCTCTGCTCGGCCGGATGGCCACCACGCTCGACGTGATCTCCAACGGTCGGCTCGAGATCGGCCTCGGCAGCGGCTCCTACCAGCAGGAGCATCGTGAGGCCGGGCTGTGGTGGGGGAGCTTCGCCGAGCGGTCAGAGCGTCTCGGCGAGACCCTCGAGATCCTCACCGCGATGTTCGCCGGCGGCCGGACCACCTTTACCGGCAAGCATTATTCGGTCGCTGACATGCCGAACAGCCCTGGGCCGGTCCAATCGCCGCGGCCACCGATTCACATCGGCGGGATCGGTCCGCGCACGGTGCGGCTCGCCGCGCGGCACGCCGATGTCTGGAACATTCCGACGTACGGTCTCGCCAGACTCGGGGAAGCCGCCGAGCTGTTCGCTGCCGCGTGTGAGGACGCGGGCCGGGATCCGGCCACGGTTCGGCGTTCCGTCGAGGGCGTGGTGGTGGTCGCGGCAGCCGATCGGCTGCAGTCCGCGACCGAACTGGCGCGGCGGCGGTTCGGGTCGGACGCGTTCGGCCTCGACGCCGGCGGGTTCGTCGGTACGCCGGCCCAGGTGACGGATCGCATCGGTGAGCTGGTCGCGACCGGCTTCACCGACTTCGAGTTCTTCGTCCATGACCGCGGTGAGCCGGAGACACTCGATCTCCTCGCCTCCGAGGTGCTGGCACATTTCACCAGTGAGAGCCACGGCAGGCTGGAGCGGTGACAACGGCAACTCAGGCTCGCTCGCCGCGTGCCACTTTTCTCGTTCTCGCCACCGCCGTCACGGCGTACTCGTTGCTGCAGTCGCTCGTCTTGCCGGTTCTCCCGACGATCCAGGTCAGCCTGCACACCAGCCAGAACACCGTGACGTGGGTGCTGACCGCCTACCTGCTGTCGGCGTCGGTCTTCACGCCGATCCTCGGCCGGCTCGGCGACATGTTCGGCAAGGAGCGAATCCTGGTCTTCGCGCTTGTCGCGCTCGCGGTGGGAGCACTACTCGCCGCGCTCGCGCAGTCGATCGGAGTGATGATCGTCGCGCGCGCGATCCAGGGAATCGGCGGCGGTGTGCTGCCGCTGGCGTTCGGAATAGTTCGTGACATCTACGACGATGACCGGTTGCCCGGAGTGGTCGGCATCATCGCCGGCCTCGCAGCGGCAGGTGGCGGGATCGGGGTCGTCCTCGCCGGTGTGATCGTGAAGGTGTTCGATTACCGCTGGCTGTTCTGGCTTCCGATGATCGTGTTGATCGTCGCTGCCGCCGCTGCGCATTTGGTCGTCCCGCGTTCGACGAACCGCTCGCCGGGACGGCTGAACTGGTGGGCGATCTGGCTGCTCTCGGGTTGGCTGATCGCGTTGCTGTTGGCGGTGAGCGAGGCGCCGTCGTGGGGCTGGGGTTCCGGCCGGGTGCGCGCGATGTTCGTGGCAGCGGCTGTGCTCGGGCTCGCCTGGATCGTGGTCGAGACGCGATCGTCGCACCCCCTCATCGACATGAGGATGATGCGGGTCCCGGTTGTGTGGACCACCAACCTGGTGGCGTTCCTGTTCGGCATCGGTCTGTACTCGACGTTCACATTCGTCCCGGAGTTCTTGCAGGCTCCGACCTCGACCGGCTACGGCTTCGGTGCCAGTATCACGCGGTCCGGGCTCGTGCTGCTTCCGATGGGCACGGCGATGTTCGCGTTCTCGCTGATGTCCGGCCGGCTCACCGCCCGGTTCGGCTCGAAGTCGCTCCTGCTGACCGGATCGACGGTCAGCATCGCCACGTTTGTGATGCTCACCGTCGCGAACGGTCAGGAGTGGGAGTTGCTCGTCGCGATGGGCGTGCAGGGCGTCGGTTTCGGCCTCGCCTTCGCGGCGATGTCCAGCCTGATCGTCGAGGGTGTCCCGGCGACCCAGACCGGCGTTGCGAGCGGGATGAACGCCAACATCCGCACCATCGGCGGGTCGATCGGCGCGGCCGTCGTGAGCAGCATCGTCGCGGCGAGTGCGCATGGACGCGGGTATCCGGCGAAGTCGGGCTACACCCACGCCTTCTTCGTCATGACCATTGCGACCGCCGCCGCCGCCGCGGCCACGCTGTTGGTTCCAAGGGTGCGGCGAGCCGTGACCACCGAGGAACGGCGGCGGTCGATGCCGCACGCGGAGCTCGGCATCGTGGCCGCCGGCACGTTGGTCGGCGGCGACCAGGAGTGACGGCGTTACTCCGTTTGCCGTAGCGCCTCGCAGCGGAAGTGCACCGGGACAGTCCGTTTCGATGCACTCTCGACCGGCCGGTCCTTGCGGTCGACGTTCAAGACTCGACGGAGAATCGGAGACCCACATGAAGCGCTTCACGCCGACTCGCAGTCTTGCCACCGCCGTCATGGCGCTCAGTCTCTGCGCCACCGTGACGCTCGCTGCGCTCGTCCCGGTCGCGGGGGTGCGCCCAGCGACGCTCGGCTACGTCGCCATGTTGGTGACCGGCCTCGGGATGTTTCTGCGCGAGCGCGTGTTCGCAGCCGCCACCACGAGGTAGCCGGGCTCGCCCTTGCCGGGCGGTACGACGGCCCGCGAGGATGGCGGCATGGCCCACGACCTGCTGATCGCCGGTGGCACCGTTGTCGACGGCACCGGCGAGCCTGCCTGCCGGGTCGACATCGTCGTCGACGACGGACTCATCACAGCGGTCGTCGACCCCGGCACGGTGACGGATGCGATCGACACGCTCGACGCGTCCGGGCTACTCGTGACACCGGGGTTCGTGGACATCCACACGCATTTCGACGGCCAGGCGACCTGGGACGACGAACTAGCCCCCTCTGCCTGGCACGGCGTCACCACGATCGTGATGGGTAACTGCGGGGTGGGCTTCGCGCCGGTCGAGGACGGCAAGCAGGACTGGTTGATCGGGCTGATGGAGGGGGTGGAGGACATCCCCGGTACGGCGCTCGCCGAAGGCATCAACTGGGAGTGGGAGACCTTCCCGGAGTACCTCGACGTCCTCGAACGACGACGCTGGCCCGTCGATGTCGGCGCTCAGATCGCCCACGGCCCGGTGCGGGCATATGTGATGGGCGAGCGAGGGGCGCGCAACGAGCCGGCGACGGCGGCCGAGATCGAGCAAATGAAGCAGATCGTGAAGGACGCGATCGGCGCGGGCGCCCTCGGCTTCTCGATGTCGCGGACCATTGCCCACATCGCGATCGACGGTGAGCCGGTGCCCGGCACTTTCGCGGCCGAGGACGAGATCTTCGGGATCGGTGCGGCGCTCGGCGAGCTCGGCAAGGGGATCGTCGAGCTCGCGCCCACGGGGGTTGCAGGCGAGGACCTCATCAGCCCGGCAAGAGAGGTCGACTGGATGCGTCGGTTGTCCGCGGCGACCGGGCGGCCGGTGACTTTCGCACTGCTTCAGGTCGACTCCGCTCCCGAGTTGTGGCGGGAGCTGATGGAGACCTCGCGACAGGCGCTGGAGGACGGTGCGGATCTTCGGCCGCAGGTTGCGGGTCGCCCGACCGGCCTGTTGTCCGGCTTCCGCACGACGTACTGCCTGTTCGACAACATCCCTGAGTTCGCTGCGCTGAAGGCGCGGCGGTTGCCATGGGAGGAGTTCAAGGCGACGGTGCGCGACCCGGCGTTCCGCGCGACGATCGTCGGCTACCGGCCGGACGGCGCGACTGCCCAACAACTGTCGGATGCATTCGCGAGGACCTTCGTGCTCGGCGATCCGCCGGACTACGAACCGGGATACGAGAAGTCACTCGCGGGCCTCGCCGAGGCCACCGGCCGTGCGCCGCTCGACATCGCGTACGACGCGATGCTGGAGGTCGACTGCGAGGGCCTGCTCTACGTGCCGATCCTCAGCTACAGCAACGGCAACCTCGACCACGTTCGCGAGATGCTGCTGCACCCGCGCGCCGCGGTCGGGCTTGCCGACGGAGGTGCGCACTGCGGTGTCATCTGCGATGCATCGATGCCCACGTACATGCTCACTCACTGGACCCGCGATCGCTGTCGTGGCGAGACGTTGCCGCTGGAATTCGTCGTCAGGAAGCAGACCCATGACACCGCACGGCTTTATGGGATGACCGACCGCGGCACGATCGAGCCCGGGATGCTGGCGGACGTCAACGTCATCGACTACGACAACCTCCGACTGCAGCCGCCGGAAGTGATCAACGACCTCCCCGCGGGGGGTACCCGGATCGTGCAGCGGGCCGCCGGCTACGTCGCGACCGTGAAGCGCGGTGTCGTCACCTATCGCAATGGCACCTCGACCGGTGCCCGACCGGGGCAACTGGTCCGCGGGTGACCGGTGTGACGACTGAAGCCGATCTGGATGTGGTGCGTGGATTCTGGAACGCACTCTACGACCGGGACTGGGAGCGGATCGCCTCCTTCTTCGGCCCGACATCTGTCTACTGGGACGTTCCGGTCGGCCCCAGTGCTGCCGCGCGCGGGCCGGCCGACATCGTGTCGCGGTTGAAGCTGGGACTCGACGGACTCAGCGAATACGAACAGTTCGAGGGGCCGGTCGTCGCCAACAACGGGGTGGTGATGACCGAGCATCGCGAGGTCTGGCACTGGTCCAGCGGGGAGACCGCCTCACTGCCGTTTGTCAGCGTGATGACGGTCGCGGACGGTGTGATCACGCTGTGGAAGGACTACTGGGACTACGCGACATTGATGCAGGCGGCGCCCGCGACGTGGCACGACCGGCTGGCGAACGCCGACCTGTCGTGGGTGTACGACGCCTCCGGCGATGGCCTCGCGCCCTAGACGGCCCGCGGCCGGTGCCGTACGACGGGTAGCCGCTGAGGTAGCCGACCTGTGGCGTCTGGGTGAGGTCAGGACCGATGCTAGGCAGCTGCCTCGGCTACCGCCTTGATCCGCTCGAGGGTGCGTTGCATGTCGCGCAGGTTGCGCCGCCGGCGGAGCTTGCCAAGGGTCGCGGCGTAGAACTTCAGCGCGGCGTTGCCGGTCAGCTGGAAGGACTCGGTGACGTCGGTGCCGCCGTCGCGTGGCTCGAGCTGATAGCGCCAGGTGTTCACCGGGCGGTCACCGAAGACGACGGCGAAGCCGAAGTCGCGTTCGGGCTCGCAAGAGGTGACTTCGCAGGTCGTCCAGTAGACGGGACCGATCTCGTTGCGCTTGACGTGGCCGCGGAAGCGGGCGCCGACGGCCGGCCCGTTCGCGCCGTCGACCCACCTCGCTTCGAAGGTCTCGGGGCTGAACTCTCCGATCCTGGTCACATCGCTGACGATCGACCAGACGGCGGCGGGGGTGGCATTCATGTGGACCGTGACGGAACCCTGCATGGCGGCACCGTATCGGGGTCGGACCGGGTTCGGCACACTAGGTGGATGATCGCGGCCGTCGAGCAGCTGTTGTCACTGCTGGAGCTGGAGCGGCTCGACCGTGACCTGTTCCGTGGCTCGAACCCGCCCGATCCGAGCGGCCGGGAGCGGGCGTTGTTCGGAGGCCAGGTCGCTGCCCACGCCCTGCGGGCGGCGACGCTGACGGTCGATCCCGACCACTACCCGCATTCGCTGCACGGCTACTTCTTGCGGCCCGGAAAGGCCGCTGCACCGACGATCCTGCGGGTGGACCGGATCCGCGACGGTCGCTCGTTCACGACTCGCACGGTGGTGGCCCAGCAGGACGGGGAGGCGATCTTCAGCCTCACCGCTTCATTTCACAAGGAGGAGCCGGGCGGCGAGTTCGCGACACCCATCGCTGACGACATCCCGCTTCCGGAGGAGCTGCTCGCCATGGACGGGACGTCGGTGATGCCCACATTCCGCGGGAACGAGTCGCCGTTCGAGCGGCTCGAGGTTCCCGGTTACGGGCATTTCGAGCAGAGCGATACGCCGCGTCGTGCAATGTGGATCCGAACTCGTGACGGGTTGCCGGATGACCCCAACCTGCATGCCTGTGTCCTCACCTTCATCTCGGACATGGGGGTGGTGAGTGCCGTGCGGGCGGCGCTCGGTCGCCGCAACGACCACGGGATGGGCGCCAGCCTCGACCACTCGGTGTGGTTGCACCGAAAGGTCCGGCTTGATGACTGGCTGCTGTTCGACGTGTCGTCCCGGTCGAACAGCGGCGCGCGAGGTCTCGGGGTCGGCTCGCTGCACACCGTCGACGGCGTACATGCCGCGACGATCGGCCAGGAAGCCCTGGTCAGGCTTCCGAGCTGAGGAGCGCAGCGCAGCGCAGGTTCGCCTTCTGGCTGCGACCTGCCACTCGCGGGCTTACTGCGCGCGACTAGGGGGACATTTCTCGCATGATGAATCTGCTGGTGCTCCTCGCTGTCATCTCGGGCGTCGGCATTGCGCTCTACTGCATGATCTGTGAACGCCTGGAAGCCAACCGCCAGTGGCGGGCCGCCCACCCGGCACGCCGACGTGAAGCCGTTGCGCTGTCTCCGGCCACTCTCGAGCCGGCCGCTGAGCTCGCTGTACCCCGCCTCTGAGTGCTGTCGCCCACGGCGCCGGCTAGCCGCGAATCGTCGCCTGCAGCGCCTCGAGGCCGGTGTACCTCGGCGTCCATCCCAGTTGGGTCCGGGCGCGCGTGGTGTCCATGATCGCGGGCTGGCTGATTGCCTCGACCCACTGCGCGAATGAGGGCAGGTAGGGCAGTTGCGCCAACCGGCGCGCGAGGGCCCGCGCCGGGCGGCCGGGCAGGGGAAGCGGCCAGAAGCCGAGTTCGCGGACGACATCGACTGCACTGAGTACGCCGTCTCCGGCGATGTTGTAGGCACCTGACGGGCCGGCGCCGACGATGCATTGCAGGAGCGCATCACCGACATCGTCTTCGTGGATGAACTGAATCGGAATGTCCGGCACCACGACCGGGAGCGGAAGCGGCGAGCGGCGCAGCCGAGTCTGTAACGGTCGGCCGAGCGGCCCCAGCGGGCCCGGCAGCAGGGCCTTGGCACCTACCGCGTTCGGTCCCAGGACGACGGGCGGGCGCAGGAGATACACCTCGAGCTCGGGATGACGGCTCGACGCGTCGTGCAGGAGCTCCTCGATCTCGGCCTTCTCTCGGGCATAGAACAACCGATTGGCGGGCCGGGTCGGCCAGGTCTCGGTCATCCCTACCGGGTTGTCGCGGTGAAACCCGTACGCTGCCACCGACGAGGAGTAGACAAACCGCTTGGCTCCGCTCGCGACGCTCGCTTCGAAGACGTTCAGGGTGCCGTCGACATTGATCGATCGGGTGCTCTGCGCACTGCCGCCCACGATCAGAAAGGCGAGGTGCACGACGACGTCGGCGGCGTTCAGCGCGTCGCTCAGGGCGGCCGGGTCACGGACGTCCCCGCGGCGATACTCCATCTTCGTCCAACCCCGTGAGGATGGATCGAACGGGCGTCGAGCGATCCCGACGATCTTGGCGATGCGGTCATCACGCTGTAACAACGGCATCAGTCCGGCGCCGAACGTTCCGGTCGGGCCGGTGACCGCGACAGTCAGGCCGCTTTCGCTCATCCCGGTTGTGCTACCCAACCGGCGCCCTGACATGTGCTAGCCGGTTGCGGCAGCGCGGGCTCGGTATTCCTCGCGCAGCTTGCGCTTGTACAGCTTGCCGTTGTCCTCGCGAGGGAGCCGGTCGACGAAGTCGACGGACCGCGGGCACTTGTACGACGGAAGGTTGCCGCGGGCGAAGTCGATCATCTCCTGGGCGAGCGCCGGGCTCGGCGACAGTCCCGGTTGCAGCTCGACGACCGCCTTGACCTCCTCGCCCCACTCCCGGTTCGGCACACCGATGACAGCGACGTCTCCGACTGCCGGATGGCTGATCAGGCAGGCCTCCACCTCGGCCGGGTAGATGTTCACGCCGCCGGAGATGATGAGGTTCGCGCTGCGGTCGGTGAGAAACAACCAGCCGTCTGCGTCGAGGTAACCGACGTCGCCGAGGAAGTAGTAGTCGCCGTCGTAGGAGTTGGCGGTTTTCTCCTCATCGTGGTGATAGCTGAACCGGCCCTCCTCCGGCGCCCTCAGGTAAAGCGTGCCGGTCTCGCCCGGACCGAGGAGGTCGCCCTCCTCATCCCGAATCTGGACCAGGCCGTCCGCCGGCCGGCCGACCGTGCCGGGCCGGGCCAGCCACTCCGTTGGCGAGACGATGGTCGTGAGGCCCTCAGTTGCGCCGTAGTACTCCCACACCACCGGACCGAACCAGTCGATGAAGTTCTGCTTCACCGGCACCGGGCAGGGAGCGGCACCGTGCCAGATCACCCGCATCGAGCTGACGTCGTAGCTCGACCGGACATCCTCCGGCAACGACAGCAGCCGGTGGAACATCGTGGGGACCATGTGGGTGTGGGTGATCTTGTGCTCCTGGATGAGCCGTAGCGTCTCCTCGGCCTCCCAGTCGTCCATCAGCACGAGCGTGGTGCCGAAGGTCAGCGGCAGTCCGATCGTGAAGGTCAGCGGCGCCGCGTGGTACGCCGGGCCGGTCACCAGCGTCCGGTCAGTCCCGGCCTGGAAGCCGGAGGCGGCCTTGAGCGTCTCCATCTGGGCCATTGCGTTGGGGCTCATCGTGCCGGTCATCTTGCGGTGGACGCCCTTCGGCCGGCCGGTGGTGCCGGAGGTGTAGAGCATCGTCCCGCCCAGACTCGGGTCCGCCAGATCGGAGCCGTCGACTCCGTCGAGGGCGCGGTAGAGGTCGCTGAACCCGTCGATCTCGCCTCCGACCGAGAGCTTCAGGCCGGGGTTCGCTTCGGCGGCGGCCTTCGCTGCGACTGCGGCAAACCGCGCGTCAGCAATGAACGCCTTCGCGCCGGAGTCGGCGACGACGTAGGCCGCCTCGTCGGCGGTCACATGCCAGTTGATCGGCGTGAGACGCAGTCCGGAGCGGTTGGTTGCCTGCAGCACTTCGACGAACTCGGGACGGTTCGCGCACAGCAGCGCGACACCGTCGCCCGCAGCGATGCCGTGGGCCCGAAGCAGGCGGGCGATCTGGTTGGCCCGGGAGTTGAGCTCGCCGTACGTTCGGCTGCCGTACTCGGAGATGACCGCCGGCACGTCTGGCTGCAGCTGCGCCCACAGCGAGTTGATCGTGCCGGTGCGCATCGCCCTCTCGATCGGGCTCTCGGTCATCCGTTCTCCTCTACGGGTTGCCGCGGGATCGCCGTACTAACACTTCGCCAGATCGGGCGCGCCGGCCGGACGACGATCGCGATGACGATGGCGATGGCGCCTCCACCGGCCAGCACATCACTGACCGAGGTTGCCGTCGTGATCGGCCCGGCGGCGAGCAGGCCGAGTGGGACGGTGCCACCAAAACCCATCATGTACAGCGCCATCACCCGCCCGCGCACCGCGTCGTCCAGGTGCTCCTGGAGCCGGGTCGACAGCGACGTGACCGCCGCGAAGTAGAAGAACCCGACCAGGAACACGACCGGGTACGACGGCCCGGGGGTTCGCAGCAGCGAGAACCCGACCAGCGCCGCACCGAACATTGTCAGCGCGATGGCGATGATGACGTCCCGGCGGTATCCGACCAGGACTGAGCCGACCGCAATCGCGCCGGTGGCGGCGCCGAGGCCGAAGCAGGCGTAGAGCAGCCCGTAGGCGAGCCCGGTGACGTCGAGGCCGAGATTACGGGCCGCGATGACCGGCATCAGTCCGATGAACGGCAGGCAGAACAACGAGATTGCCGCGATCGTCAGCAAAACTGATCGGACCAGCGGGTCGCGGCGCGCGACCGCGACGCCGCCGAGCAGGCGACGCAGCCCGACCTCCCCGGTGGCGGGCGGCTGTGGGACGCCACCGATCAGGATGGCGCCGAGGACCGCGAACAGATATGTGCCGGCGTTGATCGCGAACACGCCGCTGGCATGAATGCTCGGTAGCAACACGCCGCCGATCGCCGGTCCCACCACCCGCGAGAGGTTCATCTGCACCGACTGCAGTGAGATCGCACCCGGCAGGTCGGGGCGCGGAACCAGGTTGGGCATCAGGCTCGACAGCGGTGGCCCGGTCAGCGCGTTGCCGACCCCAATCGCCAGCACGACGGCAAGAAGTAGGACGCGCGACGGATGCGAGGTCGTCGCCACCCAGGCGAGGATCGCGGAGAACGCCAGCTGCTCGAGGTTGGTGAGCACCAACAGGCGCCGACGGTCGACGAGGTCGGCAAGCAGGCCGCCGACCGGCGCGAGTACGAGCAGCGGCCCCAGCTGGGCGAAGCCGACCAGGGCGACGAAGTTCGCCGAGTGCGACAACCGGTAGGCGAACGCCCCGAGCGCGATGTTCTGCATCCAGGTGCCGACATTGGAGGCGAACGTCGCGATCCAGATCCGCCGGAAGTCGCGGGACCGCAGCGCGGATCGCGCCGTACCCGGCCGGGCCCGCAGCTCGCCGGGGCTGAGCGCGACGTCACCCGCGACCGTGGCTTCCTCGACGGCGGCGACGTCGGCGCCGATTGACTCGGACAGGGCCGCACTCACGTCACGCAGCTCGGCCCGGCTCACCTCGGCAGTATGCCGAACCCGGTTCGGTTTCGCGACGGCCGTCAGCCCTGGCCGGAGAGGGTGAGCGCGGTCGGGGAGACCGGGACCTCGATGCGGTCGGGGGCGGTGCCGAGCAGCCGGTCGGCCGAGGTCGACACCACCCCGAACCAGTAGTGCTCGTTTCGATAGTGGTGCAGCCGATGCGCGCGCCAGCGCGACCGGTACCACCCGCTCCGGGGCTGGTACGGCGAGTGGATGAGGAAGTGGATCCATTCGTCGGCGAGCAGCGAGCCCAGGCCGGCCGCCGCAGCGGTGGTCGCCCGACGGCGGTCCGGGGCGGTCATCGCGAGGGCGAGTGTGCCGCCGACCAGACCGGCGGTCACCGGCACCGGGAGTAGCACCAGATCGAGGTCCTTCGGGTCCTCGTGGTGGCGACGGTGGGTGTTCGCCGCGAACGACTCGCGGCGACGGCCGTCGCTGCCAAGCCGCGAGTGATGCAGGACGAAGACGTGCAGTGCCCACTCGGCGATCGGATGCACCGCCACCACTCCCGTCGCCACCGCGAGGTCGGCGCGCCGGAACCGGCCCAGCCGGATCCGCAATCGGGCGACACCGGCGAGCGCGACCGCGATCATCACCGGACCCGGCCGGGCGGCGAACTCGCGAGCACACCCGACCTTGGTCGCAGCCGCGGCAACATCGCTGTAGTGCCGTCGTGTGACGGGGCCGCGACGCCGCCTCATCGGGCCGTCTCGGCGTGCAGGGCGCGGGCCACCGCGCCCCAGCGATCCAGCGATCCGGCATCGCGCTGCCAGGCGGCGCAGGCGAAATACAGCACACCCCGGGTTGCGATTCCGCCGTACCGATCAGCCAGGCCGGCAGCGACCTCCTCGACGTCTCCCATCACGATGAAATGGTCGAGCAGGTCGTCCGGCACCTCGGCGGCCATCCCAGGGATGTCGCCGGCGCGCTGCTTCACCCGGATCGCTTCCGTCGTGCCCGGGTGGCCGAGCTGTTCGAACAGGAATGCGTAGTTCGGTGTCGAGCCGTAGAAGGCGACCTGGATCCGGGCCAGTTCGCGCCACTCCCGTTGCTCATCTTTGGCGGCGCCGAGTGCTGTGAACGCCGGTGCGATCAGGGCGAGCGCGGCCGGATCTCTGCCCGCCCTCGCCGCCCCCGCCGCGAGGCCGGGCAGCACCGTCTCGCGCAGGTAGGTCGGGTTGTTGAGAGGATGGACGTGCACTCCGTCGGCAACCGCGCCGGCCATTTCCAGCATCCACGGGTTGACCGCCGCGATGTCGATCGGCGGGTCAGGCGCCTCGATCGGGCCGGGGGACCACAGCGCGGGAAGGAGGGACAGGTCGTAGAACGCGCCCTGGTGGGCCAACGGTGCACTGCCGCGAAAGGCCTGGAAACAGTCGCGCAGCGTCTCGACGTAGTCCCGCAGCCGCGGTCCGGGAGGGTCGAAGTCGACCCCGTACCGGCGCTCGATGTGGGCGCGGACCTGGGTGCCGAGACCGAGGCGGAAGCGGCCGCCGGTCAACTCGGCGAGCTCCCAGGCAAGTTGGGCAGTGACCATCGGGCTGCGCGGGAACGCCACGGCTATGCCGGTTGCCAGATCAAGGTCGGCAGCAAGGGCGGCGGCCGCACAGGCGAGAAACGCCGTCCGACCGGCTTCGGTCACCACCAACCCGTCGAAGCCGACTCGCGCCGCGTCGGTGGCCAGCCGCTGCACGTCGCGTAGCCCCATGCCGGTCACCATCAGGTCGACCTTCATCGCCGTCAGTTGTCCCAGACCATCGTGCTTGCCAGCCGGTCACCAACGAGCAGGTCGAGTGGCCGCTGCTTGTCGATGTGACCGATCAGCCCGTGGTAGACGTCGTATCCGAGGAGTTCCTGCAGCCGTGGCGGGAAGCGACGCACGAGATCGCCGGGCACCCCGAGCTGCTGGTTTTCCTGCTGACGCATGAAGCCGGCGCAGTAGTTCATCGCGATGCCGTAGCGCCGCTCGGCGGTGCGGTTCGCTCCGCCGCTGTGCCAGAGTGCGCCGTCCCAGACCAGCACGCTGCCCTTGGACATCTCGGCCGGAATCGTTTCGTAGTCGCCGCCGTACTGCGGGTTCTCCAACCGATGTGAGCCGGGCACCAGCCGGGTGGCGCCGTTGGCGTCGGTGAAGTCGGTGATCGCCCACATCGTGTTGCAGACCAGCGGCGGATGCGGTTTCGGCAGCGGGATCAAGATGTCGTCGCTGTGGATCGGCTGTGCCTTCTCGTCGGGGCAGATCACGATGGAGGACAGCGAGGAGATCAGACATCCCGGGTCGAGGACGCCTTCCACCACGGGCAGCACCGACTCCCAGATCGGGATCTGCTGGTAGAGCTCGCCGTGGACCAGCAGGTTGTAGACCCGCAACGTGCGGGCGCCCTCGAAGTCGTTGTCCGCCGGTACGACGCCGAGGTCGCGTTCGAGCCGGTCGAGGTCGGCGCGGAGGGCGTCGGCGAGGTCAGTCGGGAACGCGTCCTCGATGA
The DNA here is from genome assembly GCA_025980465.1 of Frankiales bacterium. Lineage (GTDB taxonomy): Bacteria > Actinomycetota > Actinomycetes > JAFAQI01 > JAFAQI01 > JAICXJ01. Next base: position 61,050 of record JAICXJ010000002.1, read on the forward strand.
CTGCGTAGCCGTCCTTGCCGACCTTGGCCACCGCTTCGGTGATCACATCGTCTGGCACCGCCTCAGTATCCCGCCGGACCTGCAAGGCTGCAGGGATGAAGGTGCGAATCGGGATGGGCCTCGGCGCGCTGCGGCCAGGTGACGAGCTCGACGCCGTCCTGGCCGCGCTGGAAGACAACGGCATCGACTCGCTCTGGCTGTCCGAGGTCGTCCATCAACCGTTTCCCGATCCGGTCGTCGGCATGGCGTACGTCGCGGGTCGGACTCGGCGGCTGAAGGTCGGCACCGGGGTGATGATCCTTCCCGGACGTCAACCGGTGCACGTGGCCAAGGAGCTGGCGAGCCTCGCCCGGCTGGCGCCGAAACGGATCCTGCCGGTGTTCGGCCTACACCCGGCCCGCCCGGAGGAGCGCGCCCACTTCCCGGTGACCGGGCCGCGGGCCGAGGTCTTCGACGAGGCGCTCGCGGTGGTCCGCCGGCTGCTCACCGAACCGCGGGTGAACGTGGCCGGCAGGTATTTCACGCTGACCGACGCGTCGGTCGGGTTCATCCCCGATCCGCCGCTGGATCTGTGGCTCGGTGGCCGCGCGCCAGCCGCGTTGCGGCGGATCGGGCGGCTCGGCGATGGCTGGCTCGCTAGCTTTCTCACTCCCGATGAAGCCGCCGCCGGGATCACCGTGATCCGGCAGGCGGCGGCCGAGGCCGGACGGGCGGTTGACGACGAGCACTACGGCGTCAGCCTCCCGGTGGCGCTCGGCGAGGTCCCGGCGAGCATGCACGAGGCGATCCGCGCCCGCCGTCCGGACCTGGACCCGAGTGCGCTGGTCCCGTCCGGCTGGGACGGGATGGAGCGAGCGATCGAGAAGTTCGTCGCCGCCGGCGTCAGCAAGTTCGTGGTCCGGCCCGTCGTACCACCGCGGTCATGGGAGCAGTTCGTCGTCGAGTTCGCGGATCGCGTCACGCCTTGGCACGTCCGATCAGGCCAGGTGGTGGCCTGAGAAGGCTCCGTTCCGGACGATCGCGCCCGTCGAGTACGAGATACGACCCGCGCGTGTCATTCAGCTCCCCCGCATCGTCGACCCGTCTCACAAGGGCTAAAGGTGCGTTCGGATCGGGGCGAGGATCACCAGGTGGAGACGCTGACCAGGCCGGGACGGCTGGTGGGGCTGGCCCTGCTCGTTGCTATCGCCTCGGTCCCGGTCTGGGCCGACACCGACTGGGGTCTACTGGCGGGCGGCGGACATCTCCTGTTCGGCTCGGCGCACTTGCACGTGTATGTCCGCGACGGTGCCTTGCAAGCCGGCCCGATCGCGCTGGTCACCTTCGGCGTGCTCCAGCTGCTCGCCCCGACGGTCGGCATGCTCGTCGTCCATGTCGCGATGTGGGCCGCACTCGGATGTGCCTTGCGCTGGGCCGCTCGCTCCAACCGCGCAGCAGGCGCGCCGGCAGTATGCGAAACGGCCGACCGGCGGCGGGTGCCGTACTGGGTAGTTGCGGCAATCGGCGCGCTTCCCCTGCTCACCTGGCATCTGCCTCCCTTCGGTCGGGGTGAGCAGCTGCTGTGGCTGTCCTGCGCCGCAGTGTTCGGCACTGCGTTGGCACTGCCCTCGACCGGACGATGGCTGCGCCGCACGGTTGCGCTGACCGACGCGCAGTGGCTCGGCCTGCTGCTGATCGGCATGTGGGCGATGCTCGCTTCAGGGTCGGCCCACCTCGAGGATGCCTGCGCTGCTGCACTCTTGATCTGCTCAGTGCGTGAGGCGGAACGAGGGAACTCGCTACCGGCCGCGCTGCTGGTCGGCCTCGCGATCGGTTTCAAGCCGTGGGCGGTTGCAGGCATTGCGGTGCTGTTGCGCCGCGGTCGGCCGGGCCAGGTCGTCCGGGACCTGTTGGTGGCCGGCGTCGTCGTGGTCGGGGCCTGGCTTCCGTTCGTGATCGCCGCGCCGGCGACGATTCACGCCGCCGCCAGGCCGTTCGTCGTCATGAAGGTCGTCCCGGTTGCGCTGTTTCTGCATCCGGGAAGCGCCGCGCCGGCATGGCTGCGCTCCGCTCAGCTGGCCGGCATCGTGCTGGCGGCGCTGGTCGCCCGGCGACACGGATGCGCGGATGCGGTCGCCGCGGGGCTGTGTGCGCGGCTGTTGCTCGATCCGGGTAGCAGTCCCTATTACGCCTCGACGGTCTTGCTCGCCATCGCATGCGCGGACCTCGCGAACGGCCGGCCGGCTCGGCGGCTCGGAGTCGGCCTGGCCGGACTCTGGCTGCTCCCTTGCCTGTCGATGTCGACGGAATACAACGCAGTCGTGAAGGGCGCGACGCTGGTCGCACTGATCGTCTCCTATGCCGCCGACGTAACGACGGGGCAGTCGATGCCATCGGTCGGGTGGCTGCGAGAACGACTAGGACAGCAGGCCGGTGGTGAACCCGGTGCCGAGGTCGTTGACGCAGGCGGCCGGATGGGCGCTGTAGACGACCCGCGTCGCCTTGCTGGCCCGGCTGGCTCCCGCCGCGGTGCTGACCGTCACGTTCACCTCGCCCGAACCGCGCGGGGCTCGGGCCAGGAGGTAGTTCGCCGACAGCACCCGCACCGAGGTCGCGGGCAGTTCGCCGAACCGCACCTCGGTGTCAGGCCCGAAGCCGCTGCCGCTGATGACGACCTGATCGCCTTGCGAGGAGATGCTGGTCGGCGCGACCAGGTTGACGGCGGGCCGGCGGGATCGGAGCAGGTAACGGAAGGCGGGTTCGAGGCCGGCGTGTGCAACGATCGCCTGCGGCGTCTGATCCGGCGGCGGGTTCTCGCAGACGGTGGCGTTGCGCCAGTGGTTGATGTCGACATACGCAAAGCACGGGTACGCCGGCCCGCCCGGCGCGAAGACGTTGTCGTACAGCCGGATGTGACCGACGGTTCGGCAGCCGCCGGAGTTGAACGAGTCGAACGGCTGGAAGTAGACGAAGTTGCGGCTGATCAGCACGTACTGGCTGGCGGCGTCCGTGTAGAGGCTGAAGTCGGTGTTGACGCCGTTGTACGCGACGTTGCCGCGGATCTGTAGCGCAGCGGGCCAGGAGGCGGCTTGCGAGCCGTTGGTGTAGATCGCGCCGCCATCGCCCAGCTTCGTCATGTAATCGAAGAGCAGGTTGTCCGCCACCACGTTGTGCGCGTTCAGGTTCGGGTCGTTGTTGTTCACGACGTTCGCGTGCCAGCCGCCCCAGCCCACCGAGATCCCGGTGTAGGGCACGTGGTCGACCTGGTTGTGAACGACTCGGGAGTACTGCGTGTACCCGAGCCAGATGCCGACCCCGCCGAGGTACTGGATAGCGACCTGGTGGATGTAATTGTCGACCAGCGTGTTGTGGCTTTCCAGAACGCCACGAGTGCCCGGCAGCGGATCGTCGGTGCTGCCCAGCTGGATCGCCGACGCCGAGATGTCGGTGAACTCGTTTCCCTTGATCAGATCGCCGTGAGCTCCGTCGTACATGTCCAGTCCGACGCCGCCGAGGTGAGTGAAGGTGTTGCCCTCAAGCTCGACGTTGCGGGTCGAGCGCAGTACGACGTTCGCCGGGGTCCGGGTCCAGGATGCGAACGGGCAGCTTCCTCGGGGGATCGAGAACTGGCAGGTGCCCTCCATGGAGTTCGCGTGTCGGCCGTGGAGGTACCAGTCGGCCTGCATCTGCGGGAAGCCGTCGTTGCTGTCCGGTGCGGTCCAACCGGCGTAGGCGAACGTCAGCCCCTGCAACGTGACGTTGTGAGAGCCGATGACACTGATCAGGGTCTGCAGCGCCGGAGCGACGATCGACTGCTCCGCGGGAGCGTGGCCCGTCGCCGGTGCGTAATAAATGGTGTGGGTGGTGCGGTCGATCGCCCAGTGGTGCGGGCTGAGCAGCGGGACCGCGTTCTGGAGTGCGGTCGGCGTCTTCCACAGTGCGAGGCCGCCGAAGCCGCCCATCGGGTCGTCGAACCAGGCCAGCTCCTGCACGCCCAGCGCCTTCAGGTGCAGGTTGTCCCAGCATGGCTGCGCCATCGTGATGGCGCGGCCGTGGATCGCCGCGATGTTGCAGAAGGTCTCGGTCCACGGCCCGTTGCCGCCCTTGAACGCCACCGCGATGTTTCGCGGGTCGGGCCATCGGGCCATCGCCATGGACGACGCGAGCAGGCCGGTCGGGGTCTGCAGCAGAGTCGTCGCTCGCGGCAGGCCGGAGGCGATGGGCAGCCGACGACCGTTGACGTAGAGCTGGCGCGTGTCGACGCTCGCCGGTAGCTGAGCGGACCAGACATGCGACATTCCGGGTACCGGTCGCCAGCCGGTGATCTCGCGGCCGCCGCTGAGCAGCGGAGTCGCGCCGGCCGCTGCCCGGTAGATGACCCGGTAGCCGTTGCGGCCGGAGTCGGCCGCGGTCAGCCGAAATGGGTGGGTCAATCGGTAGGTGCCGCCGCTGAGTACGACGTCGAGATTCGAGCCCATCGCCGGTGCCAGCCGCCGGACCGCGAGCTGCGCGGTTTCAAGCGAGCACGGCTGCTTGGTGGTGCAGGCACTGCCGGTGCCGGTCGGTGCGACAACGAAGATCCGGGGCGTTTCGGCGGTCCGTGCCGCCAGCACCGGCGGCGCGAGGGCGGCCATGACTGCAGCGATCACCCCGGCGATCGGCCAGGCGGCACGTGTCGATCGCGTCGTGGACGTTGTGACCCCCGGCCGTGCTGCCTTACCCCCTCGGAGGACCGACCGTATCGGCGAAGATCACGACCGGACAACCGAGGTTTGGCGGCCGGGCCGTTGCGGCGCGACTCATATACTCCGCCGGTGCGCCGAACCGTCGCGGTAGCCCGTCGCCGCGGCGGTCACCAGCTTCCGGACTCGCGCCTGTATGACCGCGCCTACCTGCTCTCGAACGCACTGGACGGCATTGCTGACTATGAGGCGGGTGGCCTGTCAGTGGTGCGACGGCGTGAGGTCGAGCTGCTCGATGTCGCACCCGGCCATCGGGCACTTGACGTCGGATGCGGACGCGGCGAGACCGCAGCCGAGATTCGCGAGCGCGGCGCCGAGGTGGTCGCTATCGACTACTCCTGGGATGCGGTGGTGCTGACCTCCGAGCGGCTCGACGGCAACGGATCGGTTGCCCAGGCGAACGCCGTGGCGCTGCCGTTTCGAGACCGCTCCTTCGATCGCGTGCTGCTCTCCGATGTCGTCGAGCACGTGCCGTGGCCGATGGCCGAACAACTGCTCCGAGAGGTACGCCGGATCCTCGCGCCCGGTGGTCGGGTCGTCGTGCACACGGCGCCAAATCTGTGGTTCATCAGCGTGGTGAAGCGGCCACTCGTCCTGCTGCTCCGGCTGACGCGGCGGCAGTCGGCGCTGCAGCGGTTTGCCGAGTACGACCGGCTGCGCGACCTGATGCATCCGAACGAGCTGAGCCCGTCGACCTTCCGTCGGTTGATGCGAGGCAGTGGCATGCCGAGCGAGGTGTGGGTCGACGCCGATGTGCTTCGCTCGGGTTCCAGCGAGTGGACGGCGCGGTGGCCGCAGTGGCTGGTCCGCCTGCTCGGCGTCATCGCCGGCTCATGGCCGCTTCGACTGCTGCTCGGCAACGACATGTACGCGATCGCGACCCCGGCCGGCTCGGACGCACTGACCCGTCACGCGGCGTGACCGCCGCTACCGCGCCGCCGCCCCGTCCTGGTCCGCTGAGCTGGCTGGCTCGACGCGGGAAGCTGCGCTACTTCCTGCCGTACGTCGCACCCGACGCCTCGATCCTTGACGTCGGTTGCTCGACGAACTGGTTCAAGCGGTCGGCCAACGACCAGGGCTGGACGAACGTGACCGGGCTTGATCTGGCACCGCCGGCCGACATCGTCGGTGACGTCTTCAGCTGGCCGCAGCTGGGCCTGCTCGCCGGGTCATGGGATGCGATCACCGCCTTCGAAGTGCTCGAGCACGGCGACTTCGCGCCGGTGTTTCACCAGTTGTTGAGGCCCGGTGGGCTGTTGTTCGCGACGACGCCGGTGCCCGCGATGGATCCGGTCTGTCACGCGCTCGAGCGGGTGGGTCTGCTTCAACGGCGTACCAGCCCTCACACGCACCTGATCAGCCTCCGCGAGCTGCCGGGCTTCGAGGTGGTGGATTACCAGATCAAGGCCGGAATCTCGCAGTGGGCCGTGTTGCGGGCGGTCGGATCGCCGTGAGCGGCGACGTCGCGCTCGGCGCGCGGATGCTGGCGATGACGGTCGCCCTCGTTGGCCTCGGCGCAGCGGCCATCAGGATCTCGAGTCGGCTCACGATCCGACCGGAGCTACGAATCATCTCGGCGGCGACGGTCGGCTGCTTCGCGGCGATCGCCGAGGCACTCCTGCTCGGCCTGCTCGGCATCGGCGAGAACGGCGTCGCGCTGCTGGTCAGCACGATCGTCCTGTTCGCGGTCGTTCGCGTGACGGTCCCCGCTGCGACAGGTCCGCGACTCGGCGCCCAGCTGGCCGTGAACCTGCGAGCGCTGCGGCGGTGGGATGCCGCCGGCGTCGGTGCGCTGGCCATCGGCGGGCTGGCTGCGCTGGTCGATCTGCTGTGGCGGCCCTACTCGCCGTACGACGGGTTGCAGTACCACCTGGCGGAGCCGGTCCTGTGGCTGCACGACGGACACCCCGGGTCGCTGCATGTCGTCAACATTCAGACGCCGCTGCAGGCCTACCCGCGCAACACCGAGGTGTTAGTCGGCTGGCTGCTCGGCCTGTCGCATTCGTTCGAAGTCGGCACGCTGCTGATGTTCGGCCTGGTCGCCCTCGCCCTCGTCTCCACGGTCAGCGCATTGGCGGCACTCGGCGTCGGGCGCCGGGTCGGTGTGCTCATCGCGCTGGCCGTTGTGACCCTGCCCGTCTCGGTGCTCCAACTGGCCGGAGCGAGCACCGACGTCGCCACCCTGGCGTGGATCGTGGCCACCGCGGCGCTGTGCTTCGCTGCCTTGTCCGAGACCGCATTGTTGCCGGTCGTCGTTGTTGCCGGCGGGCTCGCGCTCGGCACGAAGGCGTCCGCCGCCGTGCCGGTCGCGGTCGGTGTCGCGGTGACGCTGTGGCTGCTGCGTGACCGGCTGCGCGCCGGCGGCGCGAAGCTCGCAACCGGTGCGGTGCTCGGCATCGGACTCGCGGCGCTGTGGTACCTGCAGGACTGGGTCGTGTACGGCGCTCCGCTCTACCCGTTCTCGCGGGTGCCGTCGGGTCCGGTGCTGCCGCAATCCATCACCGATTTCAACACCTCGTTCGCGCAGCACCCGATCGCTGCGTTGCGCGCCGGGACGTTCCACGGCTACCTGCGGTGGTTCGGCGGCGGGCCGTTCCTGGTCCTCGGAGCCCTCGCCTCGGTTGCACTCGTGCCGGTGCTGCGCGCTCGCGACCGGCGGGTGCACGCGATCTGCGTCGGTTGCGCTGCCGCGGCGTTGACGGTCTGGGCGATCGGCCCGTTCACTGGCTATCCCGATATCGCCGGCACCAGCTGGTTCCCGTTGAACGGCACCCGCTACCTGTTGCCGTCGATGCCGATCGTGATGTTGCCGATAGCCGTTGCGAGTCAGCGACGCCGGTGGCTTCACGATCTGGTCGTGGTGGGTCTGCTGGGCGTCATCGCCGTCAACATCTACGAACTTCGGCACTGGCCGCCGCCGCTGCGCCCACCGGCGGTCTATATCGTCGGCGGGCTGCTGCTGGGGGCGGCGCTGGGAGCCTGGCTGTCGACGCGGTCGGAAACCTCGACGCTGAGACCGCCATCGCGAATCCGGCGTCACCTCGGCTTCGCCACTGCCACCGTCTTCGTCATGGTGACGGCCTTGCTCGCTGCGGGCGCGGCGGGCTACCTCCGTCGTGAGATCAGCCAGCACCAACGCGGCTCCGATGATCCGTTCAGTGTGTCGACCGTGATCGGTTGGCTCGATCAGCAGCCGGACTGGGTGCACGGTCACCAGCCGGTGGCCGCCGGTCCGATCCTGGACGCGCTGCTAGCCGGTCCGCGGCTGTCACATCAACTGGTGCTCGTGCCACAGACGGCGACGTGCGCCGAAGTGCAGCAACTCAACCGAGCCGACTGGCTCGTGTTAGCGAAGTCGTTCACGGTGCGGTCCGGGCCCTATCGGTTCGTCACCTATACCCGCGCCGACTGCGTGAGTGCCGCGCCGGCGTTCAGCGGTGGCGGCTATCTGATCTATCAACCGACGGGTGGGACACTCGCGCGGTGAGGTGGGCGGCCGGGTTGCGCATGGCCGGTGTCGTCGTACTCAGCGCGGCGTTGTCGGTTGCCGGAGGTGCCGCGTCAGCCGGCAGCGCTCAGTCCGGGACCAGCCGGGGGAGTGGCGCGGCGACAGATCAGATCCGCGCCGGTCATGCTCGGATCGAGGTGCTGTCGCCGACGCTGATCCGGCTCGAGTACTCCAGCGATGACCGCTTCGAAAACCGGCCGACCATGGTCGCCCAGGACCGCTCGCCGATCCCGGGGTACACGACGACGAGGCGCCGCGGCGTACTGACCGTCCGCACCTCAGCGCTGGTGCTTCGTTATCGGGTGAGCGCCGGTGCGTTCACCGCGAAGTCACTGACGGTCCGGCCGGTAGGCGGGGGGTGGACCGGGCATCCGCGATGGCGACCGACGACCGACCGCCGCAACCTCGGCGGTTGGACCCGCGCGCTGGACAACGACACCGGGCCGGTTGCACTGCATCCCGGGCTACTCAGTCGTTCCGGTTGGTCGCTGCTCAACGACACGCACGACGCCCTCCTAACGAGCAGCGCGCCGGGCTTCGCCGCCCGGCCGGCGACGTCGAGGTATCAGGACGGCTACTTCTTCGGTTATGGCCGTGACTTCCGACTTGCGCTCGCCGACCTGCGACGGCTCAGTGGGCCGGCTCCACTGCTGCCGCGCTCGGCGTTCGGCGTCTGGTTCTCGCGGTACTTTCCGTACCGCGCCAGCGACTACCACCGGTTGCTGAGGCAGTTCCGCTCGCACCGGGTGCCACTCGACACGCTGTCCATCGACACCGACTGGAAGCGGCAACCGAGCCCGCTGTCGGCGGTGCTCGCCGGCTCCGTCGTCGGTAGCCGTCGGGCTTACTCATGGAACGGATGGGAGTGGAACCGCACACTGTTCCCCCACCCGCACCAGACGCTCGCGTGGCTGCACCGTCAAGGGGTCGAGGTCGCGCTGAACATCCATCCTTCGATCGATAGCTCCGACCCGCAGTACGCCGCGACCATCGCGAAGACCGGACCGCTGCCCACCGATCTCAGTTGCACCGTCGAGCAGGTCGACCCGGCCGGCACGTGCCATGTCTTCGATCTCACCCAGGCTCGCCAGCTCGCGGCGTACTTCGCACTGCACGCGCCGATCAAGGCTGACGGAGTCGACGAGTGGTGGCTCGACTGGTGCTGCGACGCGACGACTGCGAGCGCGCCCGGGCTCACCCCCGACACCTGGCTCAACCTTCAGTACACCAAGCACATCGACGTCCTGGGAGATCGCTGGCTGGTGCTGTCGCGCGTCGGTGGATCACACCAGGGCGGCGACACCAGAAGCGGACCGGGGCCCGGCATCTACGCCGAACACCGGTACGCCATCCACTTCACCGGTGACACCTGCGCGACGTGGCAGATGCTGGCGTTCGAGGCCCGCTTGACCGCCGAGGAAGGCAACGTCGGTCTGCCCTACGTGTCGCATGACATCGGCAGCTTCAACGGGGCACCGCACCACGGTCAGTGCAGCCCGACCGCTGCTGCGAGCGGCGCGAAGGACCCACCGCAGCTCTATGCCCGCTGGGTGCAGTTCGGCGCGCTGCAACCGATCCTGCGGTTGCACTCCAATCACGGCAACCGGTTGCCCTGGCAATACCCGAAGCCGGCCGATCGTGCCGCGACCCGGGCGCTTCGGCTGCGCGTGTCGCTGGTGCCCTATCTGTACACGGTGGCGCGGACTGCCTACGACACCGGCCTGCCGATCACCCGCAGCCTGTACCTGCAGTGGCCGCGGCTGCAGGCGGCGTACCACCATCCGAGTGAGTACACGCTGGGAACAGACGTGCTGGTCCGGCCGGTGACCGCCGCCGGCAACCCGGCGCTCGCGACGGTATGGTTCCCCCCGGGCCGGTGGGTGGACTACTTCACCGGCACCACCTACGCCGGGCCGTCGACCCGTCGGTTGTCGGTGCCCCTCGATCAGATGCCGGTGTTCGTCCGTGCGGGTGGGGTCCTGCCCACCGAGTCGGCGCTGATACCCACCTCGCTGTCGGAGCCGGCGCAGCTCGCGCTCAGCGTTTATCCCGGCGCAGATGGCAGCTTCCGGCTCTACGACGATCACGGGACCGGCTTCGGCTACCGCCACCGTGCCGAGGTGTGGACCCGCCTCGTTCATCGGGTGATCGGCCGCGAGACGACGCTGCGGATCGCCGCGGCGCGTGGCCACTTCGCGGGAATGCGTCGGACCCGAAGCTGGACGGTTCGGTTCGTCGGGGTGGCTCGCCCCACGGCGGCGACGGTCAACGGCGATCCGGTGGCATGGCGGTATGACCCGCACCGTCGCATCGCGACGGTTCAGACCGGCCGGCTCACCACCCGTCAGCCGGTTGAGGTACGGATGACCGCGTCGAGCGCATCAGGGTCGCGCGCCACGTAGGCGGTCCCGTCGTCGGTGACCACCAATGGCCGCTGGATCAGCGCGGGGTTCGCGGCGAGCACCTCGATCCACTCGTCGCGGTGCGCGGCATCACGTGCGGTCGGGAGCGTGACGCCGGCTCCCGCGGAGTCCCCGCTGCGGCAGATGTCCCACGGCTCGAGGCCCAGTCGGGTGACAACGTCGCGGAGGTCCGCCGCCGACGGCGGTTCCTCGAGGTAGTAGCGCAGGTGGTAAGTGAGGCCGGCTTCGTCGAGCGCTTCCTTCGCGATCCGGCATTTCGAGCAACGAGGGTTGAACCACATCTCCATGAGTCACACATCCTGGCAGGTCAGCCAGCAGCCTCCCAGCGGGAATTCAGATTCAGGTCAGGGTTGCTGAGCATGGTGGAGGGCAGCCACAGGGCGAGGAGACTGAGCAGATGGAATTCGACCCGGACGCGACGCCGTTCGGCGAGGTCCGGCCCGACGATGGGTGGGCACTTCCTCCGCCGCCCGAGCCGAAGCCGGGCCGGCGGCTAGCATCCGCCCTCGTCGTCCTCGCGCTCGGCGCGACCGGCGGCGCGCTGATCGGTCATGCGGCGTGGCGCGCGGTCGAGGCGAGGCCGACGTCGGGGTCGAGCAACGGTGGGTTCGCTCCCAACGGGAGCAACGGTGACGGCTTCCCGTTCGGCGGCGGCTTCCTCGGCAACGGTGGGTCCGGAAACAGCAACACCAGTGACGGGCCGACGGATGCGGCGGCGATCGCGCGCGACGTCGATCCGGGCATCGTCGACATCACGACCACCCTGTCGAACGGTCAGGCTGCCGGCACCGGGATGGTGATCACCCCGTCCGGTGAGGTGCTGACGAACAACCACGTCATCGACGGGGCGAACAGCATCAGCGTCCGGGATGTCGGCAACGGCCGGACCTACAACGCGACCGTCGTCGGCTACGACCGCACCCAGGACATCGCGATCCTGCAGCTGAGCGCAGCGAGCGGGCTCTCGACCATCACGCCGGCGAGCTCGGAGCCGGCGAGTGGTGCTGCGGTCGTCGGGATCGGTAACGCCGGCGGCGTCGGTGGGACGCCGAGCTACGCCGGTGGGTCGATCACCCACACCGGCGCCACGATCACCGCCTCCGACCAGTACGACGGGACCTCCGAGCAGCTGAGCGGGTTGCTCGCGACTGACGCCGCCATCGAGTCGGGCGACTCCGGCGGCCCGCTGGTCAACACGTCGGGCGAGGTGGTCGGGATGGACACCGCCGCGACGGAGGGAGACGGCATCAACGGCTTCGGCATCGTCGGTCCCGGCGGCGCGACGGACCGCGGCTACGCAATCCCGATCGTGACGGCGTTGCAGATCGCTCGGCAGATCGAGAGCCGCCAGGCCTCAGACACGGTGCACATCGGGCCGACTGCGAAACTCGGCGTGTACGTCAGTAGCGCCGACAGCGGTGCGCCCGGCGCCCAGATCGTGCAGCTCGAAAATGGCAGCCCCGCGGCGGCGGCCGGGCTGCAGCCCGGCGAGGTGATCACCTCTATCAACGGCACCCCGGTGTCGTCGCCTAACGACCTCAGCGACGTGATCGCGACCCTCGCGCCGGACGACCGCGTCACCGTCACCTTCCTCAGCACCGGCGGCGCGCGGTCCTCGGTGACCGCCACCCTCGGCACTGGCGCGCCGCAATAGCAGCCCATGCCCGCGGGTGGGGTCACCGGGCCGGGCGGCGTGCCGGGGCTGTCAGCGCGGCCCGCCTTCACCCTCGACCGAGGGGTTTGGCGCGACGAAGGTCTCGGCGAGTTGGCTGCGGTCGAGCGGATCCTGCTGCTGGGAATGGTGGAGTACGCCGTCCTCGCTCCGCCACGTTCGGTGCGGCGCTTGTGCTGCTGCTCGAGGGCTAGCGCGCGCAGCCCGGGCTGCTCCCGTCATGGGTCATCGGCTACCGGCGGGCACGGTGGTCGCGCTGTCCCTACTCGGCGTGCGGCACCGGTTCCCGAGGCGCCGCGAGTGCGACGCGCTTCGGCGCGGGCTAGCGGGTGTCGTGAGCACCTGGCAGTTGCTTCGTACCCGTCGCGATGTCGCTGCCTTCGCCGGTATGACCTCGTACTGGGCGGCTGACATCGCGTCGTTCGGAGGGTGTCTGGTCATGGTCAACCATCGCGGGCTTCCGATTGCCGTGCTGACCGTCGGCTACGCGACCGAGTATGCGCTGACCCGACGAAGCCTGCCGCTCGCCGGCGCCGGCGCGGTCGAGGCGTTGCTGCCGTTCGCGATGAGCGGGGTGTCGCGGCCGCTCGTGGCGGCGCTCGTGGCGGTGTTCGTCTATCGGCTGGTCAACCTCTGGCTCGCCCTCGTCCCAGCCGCCTTCGCACTCCGGCACCTCCGCGGTGCCTCCGCCCCGGCCCGCCAGGCCGCAGTGGCGAACATTCTCTCGCAGTAGGCGAGTGTTCCCACGGGTCAGTTGGTGCGGCGGGTGACCCACCAGAAGCAGCCGATGCCAGATAGCAGTGCGAGGCCGACGAAGACTGCAGCTTCGAGCCACTGCAGCGTCCAGTACCGATCCCCGGGGAGGTAGCTGACCGCGAGCCGGAAGGCGTGTGCCGCCTTGTCCATGCAGGCTTGGCTGGCGCCGTTGGCGGGCGTGGGGACGGCGACCGCGTGGTGCAGCCCGGGTCCGGGGATCGACCCGACTGGCCGGTTGGCGAGGCTCGGGCAGTAGTCACGAACGAAGGCGCTGCGCTGCGCCAGGCTCGCCGGCTGCCCGGCTGCTGTGAGGAGGTGGGTCGACAGCGTCCAGGAGCTCGGCGGCCCGCTGCCTTGGGCGACGACGGTTGGCGCGCCGCCGTTCAGCGACGCGATGCCGAACTGGTCGGCGCTCCCGAGCGACTCGCTGTGGGTGACCGGCGTGAGCAGGTGCGGTCGAACCCAGCTCTGGACGGCCACCCGCGCGAAGATGAACACCCCCAGCGTGGTGGCCATCGCCGGGACGGTACGCCGGACGATCGCTCCGATCAGTGCGCCGGCCGCGAACCCGAACAGCGCGTATCCGATGGGAACGACGTCTCTGCGGTCGAACACCCCGTACTGGTTGCTCGCGAGCGGGTCGAGAGCCCGGTACCACCACGTGATCGTGAGTGTCAGCAGCCCGGCGATCAGCACAGTGCCGAGCGCTCCCATTACGAGCTTCGTGATCGTCCATCGGGTGCGTGAGACCGTTTGGGTCCACACCAGCCGGAACGTGCCGGTCTCCAGTTCGCGGGTCAGCAGCGGCGCGCCCCAGAACATGCCGAGCAGGGCCGGGACGACCCGCGCAACTATCGAAAGCGTCCGGTCCATGAAGTGGTCGTGGGACAGGAATTGCTGGTTGGCCAGCGCGCACCCGATGTGGCAATGCGCGACAAGGCTGTGGAACAGGTGCGAGAGGTGGACCCCTGTGATGGCGGCGACAAGTGCGAAGGCGGCCAACGCCGCGGCCGCGAACAGGGTCTGGGGCCGGGTCTGCACCCACGCGAAGCGGGTCATGGTGCCATCGCGAGTCGGCTGACAGGTGCGCCGGCGCCGTCGCGTGCTTGGCGCATGTAGGCGAGCACCAGGTCATCGAGAGTCAGCGGCGTCACGGTCCAGGCCGGATCGATGATCGGGCCGTCGGTGCGGACCACGATCGTGCTCTGGCGCACGGCGTGGCTCGCCTCGATCACCATCAGGTTGCCGGGCATCGTCGAGGGATCTCGTCGTGGCCCACTGAGCCTTCGATGCGACGCGAGCAGCGAGTCGACGTCACCGCTGACCGCAACCCGTCCCGAGACGAGGAGGACCAGATAGTCACAGACCCGCTCGAGGTCGGCAATGAGATGCGACGACAGCACCACGCTGACCTGCCGGCTGGCCACGATCTCCATCAGCGTGGAAAGAAACTCCCGCCGAGCGAGCGGATCGAGACTGGCGACCGGCTCGTCGAGGAGCAGCAGCTCCGGCCGCTTCGCCACGGCCAGGGTGAGGGCGAGCTGGGCCCGCTGTCCGCCTGAGAGGGTGCCCGCCCGTTGCCTCACGTCGAGCTCCAGCTCGCTGATCCGGCTGGAGGCGAATTCGTCATCCCAGGCCGGGTTGAGCCATCGACCCATCTGCAAATGTGCGGCGACCGTCAGCCGGTCGTAAGTCGGACTGTCCTGGGCCAGAAAGCCGACGCGGGCCAGCGCCTCCGGCCCCGAGCCCGGTCGGGCGCCGAGCACCGAGATGGTGCCGGCGCTCGGTGCCAGCAGCCCAACGGCGAGGTGCAACAAGGTGGACTTTCCGGCGCCGTTCGGCCCGACCAGCCCGACCACCCGGCCGGTGGGGATCGACAGCGAGCAGTCGCTCAACGCCCATTTCCCGCCGTATCGCTTGCCCAGCCGGCTGGCTTCCAGCGCCGCGGTCATGCCACGCCCTCCGTGAGGCAGTTTCGGACCGCCGTGCGGTAGATCGCCTCGATCTCCTCGATAGCCAGGCCGGCCTCGCGCGCCGAGCGCAGCCAGGTCGACATCGACCTGCGGAACTTCTCCTGCGCGGCGGGATCGGTCCGCGGCAGTTGCCCGACGACGAAGGTGCCGAGGCCCGGCCGGGCCCGCACCAGTCCCTCGCGTTCCAGGTCGCGATACGCCTTCAACACGGTGTTGGGGTTGATCGCGAGGGATGCGACGACCTGAGCCGCTGTCGGGAGCCGATCGCCGGGCTCGAGCAGGCCGAGCTGCAGCGCTTGATGGACCTGCTGCACCAGCTGGAGGTAGGTCGCGACACCCGAGGAGGGATCCAGGTGGAACTCGATCACTTCCATCTTTCCACTAATAAGTTAGTGGAAGGATGGATCGGGGCTACGCCGTTGTCAACAGGGCCCGGTGGCTAGCCGGCCGACTCGCCGCGAGGGCCGAGGAGGGCCAGGGCGGCGCCGACCGCCTCCTCGGTGATGGCGTGCAGGTCGCCTCCTTCCTCGAGGACGGCGACAGCGAGCTCACGAAGTCCGCCGAGGAGGATCGCGGCGCGAGCCTCCGACGCCGGCTCGACGCCGGCGCGGCGCATCTCGGCGGTGCTGGTCAGCGTGGTGATCAGTGAGGTGAACGCCCGCATCGATGACCGCTGCGCCTGAGCTGCTCGGCCGCCGAGCGAGGTGAACTCGCGGACCCAGCTGATGCCGAGCTCAGGCTCGGCGGCGATCGAGTCGATCCAGGCGGTCACGCCGGCGCGCACCTGCTCGTCCCACGTGCCGGCGGCGGAGATGGCGGCGGCGATGCTGGCCATCGTCTGGCGGTTTTGTTCGTGCAGCAGTGCGAAGAAGCAGTCGTCCTTGGTCTGGAACACCTCATAGAAGGTCCGACGGGAGGTGCGCGCGTGGGCGACGATGTCGGCGATCTTGGTGTCGCGGTAGCCCCGTGCCTTGATCGACTCGGCGAGGCCGGCCAGCAGCCGGTCGCGGGAGGAGACGGCTGTCCCCGGCTGGTCGGTTACGACGGCCTTGGTCACCGGGTCCTCGCCTCTCGGCCTCGCTGCTTGTCGATCCGGATGCGAGGCGGTACGGTGCCATGGTACTCATCAGTACCGCTCATCGCTATTGGTCTGATCGCTGCAACGGAGGTTCCGGGGCGTGACGCAGGACGACAGGTTCAGTCGGCCCGAGGAGCTCGAGGCGATGCGCCTGGAGCGGCTGTCTCAGGCGACGATCAGCAAGGAGATCACCGGCCCGGTCAGCGACTGGACCACCGACTGGTCGCACACCGAGCCGGAGTGGGCGGCCGACCCGTATCCGATCCAGGACGAGCTCCGGCAGCGGTGCCCGATCGCGCGCACCGAGCGGTTTGGTGGGGCCTGGCTTCCGACCCGTCACGACGACGTCGCCGACATCGCCTACGACACCGAGCACTTCAGCTCACGCGCGATCATCATCGGCAACATGCGGCCGTCCCGCGATCTTGCCCCGGTGGGCGTCGTGCCGCCGATCTCCTCCGACCCGCCGTTCCATCACGAGGCTCGCAAGCTGCTGCTTCCGGCGTTCACCAAGCACAACGTCGCGAAGCTCGAGCCGGCCACCCGCGCGTTCTGCCACTCGCTCATCGACAGCTTCGAAGACCGCGATGTCGTCGACGCCGCGCACGAGTATGCACAACACATCCCGATGCGAGTGATCGCCGACATGCTCGGCTTCCCACCGCAGGACCACGACGAGTTCCGTGGCTTCGTCGAGAACGGAATCGAAAGCGTCAGCGCGCCGATCGAGCAGCAGATCGAGGCGATGAAGCGGCTGTCCGACTACATGCTGCGCCAAGTCAACGACCACATCGCCAACCCGCGGGACGACCTCACGTCCTACCTGCTCAACTGCGAGCTCTTCGGCGAGAAACTCGACCCCTTCCACGTCACGGGCACGATGGTGCTGTTGCTGATTGCCGGGATCGACACGACGTGGAGCGCGATCGGCGCCTCGCTCTGGCACCTGTCCACGACCGAGGCCGACCGCAAGCGACTTGTCGCGGAGCCCGAGCTGCTGCCCACAGCGATGGAAGAGTTCCTGCGCGCCTTCGCGCCGGTGACGATGGCGCGGCTGGTGAAGGACGATATGTCGTGGCGAGGCGTCGACATGAAGGCCGACGACTGGATCCTGCTGTCCTTCCCCGCCGCCAACCGTGATCCGGAGAAGTTCGAACGTGCCGACGAGGTCGTCATCGACCGGGAGGTCAACAAGCACGCCGCGTTCGGTCTCGGCATCCACCGCTGCGTCGGGTCCCATCTCGCCCGGATGGAGCTGCGAGTCGCGCTCGAGGTCTGGCTCGAGCGGATTCCGGACTTCACGCTGGCAGATCCAGACGCCGTGACGTGGGCGCCGGGTCAGGTCCGCGGGCCGCGATCGCTGCCGCTGCGGATCGCAGTTGAAGAAGCTATAACCGGCCTACCTCGCGGTTAGGCGCGGACCGGAACTCCTGGCAGATCGGCGAAGGCCGTCATGTCCGTCGACACAACGAGCCGGTCGCTCGACGCGGCGGTCGCCGCGATGATGAGGTCATGGGCGCCACGCGGCCTGCCGCTGCGCCGGACGTGTGCCAACAGGGTGGCGTGCATCCGGGCGACTTGCACGTCGTAGTCCTCAACGGGAACGGTGTGCAACACGCTGCGCACGAAGGCGGCACGCGCGGGACGTCGGGCGTCGTCGGCGAGCTCGACACCCACGAGCAGTTCTGCTGCCGTCACCGCGGCAATTGCGACATCGTCTTCATCAGCGATCAAGCGGTCGAGTCGCCGTCCGCGCCGTTCGGCATCGATGAAGATGGTGGTGTCGAGAATCAGGCGGGCCACTGACGTTCCTGCGTCGTCAGCAGTTCGCGAACCTCGCTCAGGTCGGCCGCCCATTCGTTGTCCGGACGGAAGTGTCCGAGCAGCGCCTTGACCGCAGCGCCGGAGGTTCCGGCCGCAGGCTCGATACGGGCGATCACGCGGCCGCCGCGCGTGACGAAGAACGTCTCGCCATCCTTCTCGACTGCGGTGAGCAATGCCGAGAAGCCTCTTGCAGCATCAGTCGCGGTGACCTCTTTCACGACATCAGATTATCTGAGTTAATGACTGCGGGCAAGGAGGCGTCAGTCAGTCGGAGTTCGCGAGCTCCTGCAACAGCGCGCGGGTGCGAGCCCGGGAGCCGGAGCGGTCCTCACCCACCGGGAACGGCGCCGCCCAGACGTCGGTCGCTCCCGCCTCGAACAACTCCCTGACCCGGCTGGTGACAGTTGCCTCGTCGCCGACGATCGCGGCATCCGCCGGCCCTGCCGCCTCGCCGTGCGCGAGGATCCGCTGGTAGTTCGGCAGCGTGCCGTACAGGGCGAACTGGGTCGCGGCGACCTCGCGGGCTTCGGCGACGTCGTCATGGACCGCGACCGGCAGGCCGGCGACGATCCGCGGCGAGGGCCGGCCGGCAGCGTCGGCGGCGGCGCGGATCCGAGGCACGACGTGAGACTCGAGGGCGGTAGCGTTCGCCATCCACAGGATGGTGCCGGCGGCTCGTTCGCCCGCCACCCGCAGCAGTCGCGGACCGAGTGCGGCCACCAGGACCGGAATCTCGGCATCGTCAACGAGTGCCGGTGCGCCCACATTGACGTGATACTCGGCACCGTCGTACCTCGCCGGCTCTCCCCGGAGAAGCGTGGTGAGGATGCTCACGTACTCCTCGGTGTGGCGGCCGGGGGTGGCGTAGGACAGGCCGAGCATCCCCTCGACGACCGGTTGATGTGACGGGCCGATGCCGAGGGTGAAACGGCCCGGCTTACCAATCGCAGCGACGCTGGCGGCGCAGCGGGTGGCCTGCAGGACCGGGTGGCAGGCGTAGCTCTGCAGGACCGACGTGCCGAGCTCGATGCGGCTGGTGGCACGACCTGCCAGCGCGATCGCCGTGAGCGGATCTCCCGCGATCGCGCTGGCGTACCACAGCGTGCTGAAGCCGTCGGCTTCGGCGCGCTCAGCCTGCTTGACGATCGCGTCAGCAGAGGCGCCCGCCCCCGGCAGTCCAATCCGCATCATCGCCTCGCGTTCTCCGACGGTGCTAACCGAACCAGGCCTTCCTGGCCGATCGTTGCCACATGGTCACCGTCCGCGGTGTGCAGGGTGCCGACGCCGAGCCCCCGCGAGCCCATTCCGGAGCGCGCTGAGACATCGAACAGCAGCCACACGTCGGCGCGCGCCGGCTGATGGAACCACACCGCGTGGTCGAGGCTCGCTGCCATGCCGACGCGGTCCCACGGTCCGTGCGCCGAGCGCACCGCGGCGAGTACTCCCATGTCGGACAGGAACGTCAGCACGCAGGTGTGAAGACCGGGGTCGTCCGGCAACTGCTCTCGAAGCTTGATCCACATCGCCCGTCGGGGCGCTGGACTCATCCGGGTGTGGGAGTACTCCGGGACTTCCAACCGCTCGAAGGGGAACTCGATGCCGCCCCACAGCTCGTGCATCCGTTCCTGATCCCTCAGCTCGTCCGGGAGCGGGATGTCGGCTGCGATCGGGGTCGCGAACTCGCCGCCCGGTTCGTCCTTGTGAAACGACGCGGTGAGGCTGAAGATCGGCTCGTCGTCCTGAAGCGCGACGACGGTACGGGTGCTGAAGGACTTGCCGTCACGGATTCGGTCCACCCGCAACATCGTCGGGGCGTCGTTCTTCCCGGGTCGCAGGAAGTAGCCATGCAGAGAGTGCGGGCGATGGGAAGCATCCACGGTCGCGATGGCAGCGCGCATCGCGTGCGCTGCGACCTGGCCGCCGAACAGCGTCTGCTGGAACCGGTTGACCGGCACCGGCGGGTTCCAGGCACGAAAGAGGTCCGCTTCGAGGCATTCGATGTCGAGGACCGAGAGGAAATGCGCGACCGAATCGGCTCCGGTCGCCGCGGCGGCGTTGGCATCGGGCACTACGCGGAAACCTCAGTGGGTCGGCGCACGGCGCTCCGCTGCCCGAACCGCACCTGGTCGTCGAGTGGTCCACGAGCGAGTACCCGATAGTCGAGCAGGTAGTTCTGATAAAGCCGCCACGGCGGCGTCGTACCTTGCTTCGGGAAGATGTCCATGCTGCGCTGCACGTATCCGGACGTCAGGTCGAGGAACGACGTGCGCTCAGCGGTCGGGGGCGGCAGCGGGGTCACCGAGTCGTAGCCGTGAGCGTCGAGGTAGTTGAGCAACCGGCAGGTGTAGTGCGCGACGAGGTCCGCCTTCAGGGTCCACGACGCGTTGGTGTAGCCGAACGTCAACGACAGGTTGGGTACGCCGGTCAGCATCATTCCCTTGTAGGAGACCGAGGAGCCGACGTCGACCCGGTTGCCGTCGATGGACAGCTCGGTGCCGCCGAGCGGAAGCAGTTGTAGGCCGGTTGCGGTGACGACGACGTCTGCCGCGAGTTCCTCGCCCGAGGTCAGGGCGATGCCGCTGGGCGTGAAGCTCTCGATCGTGTCCGTCACGATCTCGACCCGACCGTCGCGGATGGCGGTGAACATGTCACCGTCTTTCACCAGGCACATGCGCTGATCCCACGGGTTGTAGCGCGGGGTCAGGTGAGACTCGATGTCGTAGCCCGCCGGCAGTTGGCGAACGGCCGCCTTCAGCAGGAACGACTTCATCATCGCGGGCCGGCGACGGCACAACTGGTAGCCGAGTACTCCGAAGACTGCGAACAGCCATCGCAGGAACGGCCCGGCGACGCGGTCGGGCAGCTTGTCCCGAAGTACGTTCGCGAGCCGGTTGTGGCCGGGCGCCGCAACGAGGTACGTCGGCGATCGCTGCAGCATCGTCACGTGCTCGGCGGTGTCGGCCATGGCCGGCACCAGCGTGATGGCGGTTGCCCCGCTACCGATGACGACGACGCGCTTGCCGGAGTAGTCGAGGTCCTCCGGCCACAACTGCGGATGGACGACTGCACCGGTGAACTGCTCGATGCCGGCGAAGGTCGGCTGATGGCCCTCGTCGTACCGGTAGTAGCCGGTGCACATCCACAGGTAGTCGCAGGTCATCGTGATCGGGGCGTCGTCCCGTCCTCGCTCCACCGTGAGGGTCCACCGGGCGGTGGCGGAGTCCCACGCCGCGGCCGCCACCCGGTGCTCGAGCCGGACCAGATCCAGTACCTCGTTCTCGGTGGCGGCGTCGTGGATGTAGCGCCAGATGTCCCGGCCGTCGCCGATCGCGTCGTCTCCCGCCCAGGGCCGGAAGTCGTAGCTCAAGGTGAACATGTCCGAATCCGAGCGCACGCCGGGGTAGCGGAACAGGTCCCAGGTGCCACCGATCGCGCTTCGCCCCTCGAGGATGGCGACCGACTTGGCCGGGCACTCCCGCTTGAGATGACACGCCGCGCCGATCCCGGAAAGGCCCGCGCCGACGATGACGACGTTGAGGTGCTCGGACATGCCGGGGATGGTACTAGCAGGTACCGAAGCCGTCAGTCCGGCGCGGATGCCTGCTTGGCGTCGAACTGCGCCCGCTTGTAGTCCCCGAACGGCTCGTCCCTTTCACGCACCGCTTCCCGGAACCCCACCGTCGCGGCGCGAAGCTGGAACGCGAAGCCCTCCGGGGAGTGACGTGACACGCCGTCGAAGACGGTGCTGATCATCGCGGAGTTCTGCACCCCTTGGTTGACGAGCACCGAGTTCAGCGCCAGCTTGACCATCATCAGCTGGTTGACCGGCATCCGGGCAATGCGTTGCACCAGCTCCTCGGTCCGCTCGTCGAGCTCGTCGGCAGGGCAGGACTCGATCGCCAGTCCCCACTCGGCGGCCTGCCGGCCGGACAGGCAGTCGCCGGTGAGCAACAACCGCTTGGCCCGTTGGTCGCCGAGCCGATGCGCCCACATCCCGGCCGCGGGGACTCCCCAGACCCGCGTCGGCGGGTAGCCGATCTTCGTGTCGTCGGCGCAGATGATCTGGTCGCAGTACAACGCGATGTCGGTACCGCCGGCGACGCAGAACCCGTGCAGCTTGGCCACTGTCGGCTTGTTCGCGTACAACAACGAGGCGAAGCCACGGTTGAAGCGGCTCATCATCGCGTAGTCGAGCATGGGGTCCCACACCGCGTCGGGCCCGCTGGCGAACGGGTTGTGGTTGCGCGCCTGCACGACGGGGTCGATAGCGGTCCCGGTCGGGTCGCTCGTCGGCGCGGCACCGCCTTGCCGCTCGGCGAAGATCGACAGGTCGTAGCCGCCGCAGAACCCCTTGCCACGGCCCGACAGCACGATCACGTGGACCCGGGGATCGAGATCGGCGCGCTCGACCGCAGCTGCCAGATCGAGCGGGGTATCACTCGTGATCGCGTTTCCCGCCGCCGGCCGGTTGAACGTGATGCGCGCGACGCGATCATCGCGCTCGTAGGTGAGGGTCGCGTAGTCGATGTCGGCGTCAGCATGCTCGCGGTCGCGGAATGCCGGACTCGCGGCGTACCCCTCGCGCCAGGCGGCCGGTCGCTGGCCCGGATGCTCGGTCACGTCGTACCTCCTGATTTCAGCGACTCAGGTGAGCAGTTCCAGGTCACCGGGATGCCGTGGGCCGGCGCGGTGCCGAGGACCTCACGGCGCTCACCGGGCCACGTGGTGAGTACGACGGGGAACGCCCCGGGCGTCGAGGTCGGCTCCGGCTCGAGCATGAGATGAGCGAACCGGGCCCGTTGCGTCGCCGTTTCGCCCAGCGCCGCGATCGCCTCGCCGAGAGCGGCGAGGCCGTCATCGTCGAGGTACTGGCGAAACACGGAGTGCCACAGCACCGTCCAGGTGTCGTCAGCGGGAACCAGACGGCGGACCGCCTCGACAGCGTCGCCGGCCCGAAGGTCCGCAGGGATCCGCTGGGCGACGGCGAGAGCGGCTTCCAGCCGCACGAATCGGTCAGCCTGGTCGGCCCACACGAATGCCTTCAGACGCAGCGCTCCCTCCTCGGTTGTCGGATCGATCGGTGCGAGATCGATGCCGAGTCGGGAGACGACCTCGACGTTCGCGGCCGGTGGCGCACCGCCACGCCAGACGTCCGACATGACCAGCGGCGAGGATGGCGGGCCGTTGGAGGCGCTGCCGTCGATGCGGAACTGGTCGGCCCGCAGGTTCAGTCCAGCGCTCGCGCCGATCTCGACCAGTCGGATCGGGCTCGGCGCCGCTGCGGCCAGGTAGCGCAAGCCGCCGGCGAGGGCAGCGGCCCGCCCGACCTCGTTGGTCTGGGGTGGATGATCGAGCCAGCCGCGGACAGCGTCGCGGTGCTCGACGAGCACATCGCAGAGCAACCGCCACGCAGCCTCCTCATCAACTGCGGTGCCGCCCGCCGAGGGGTAGTACGCCGCGAGGTCGACAGCGCCACCTGACAACACGATCGAGTGGACACCCGCCATCAGCCGCAGCGGGAGGGCGTCGCGGCGGCGCAGCTCGAGATGGTCGGCCACCACCTCGGCGGTCGGGCCGCCGTGCTCCAGATCGTCCGCGCACTGCTCGAGGAGCGCACCATAGAGACCGCTGCCGAGCGCCCGGCAGGCATCCGCCTGCCAGCGGAACTGCGCAGCAACGCGCGACTCGGCGTCTGAGACCACTCGGGTTGCCCACCTTCTTGAATCAACGCCCGACGATGCGGTCTACCACACCGGTTCGATCGGGCGAGCCGGGCGCCGAGGGGATCAGCGCCTAGCGACCACCGACAGCTCGCTCCAACTCGGCCTTCGTCATGGTCGAGCGACCTTTGATCTTCTTGCGCTGCGCCTCGGCGTAGAGCTGGTCTTTGGTGCGTCCACCCGACCCGCTATGAGACCGCAACCCGCCTCGCCGCTGCGGGGACAGGTCCTCGACAGAGGTCCGACTCGCGATGCGGGACTCGCCGGCCTGCGCTCGGTCCTTGTTGACGGTACGAGCCGCGATCTCCTCGGCGGTGCCTTCATCGCGGCCTCGCGAGGTGAGGCTGTCCTTGATGTGCCCATATTGCCGTTCCCGCTTCTTCGACCACGCTCTGGGCATTTCGCACTCCCTATGTTCTCGCTCAGTGACGCCTCCGTTCTGCATGCCCGGGCAGGCGGCGGGTAAGTCATCCACACGGCGTCGTCCGATCGTGGAGACGTCATGCCGCCGGTGAGGAGCACGTTTCATGACGACTGTTGCTGATCAGGTACTCGCGCGGTTGCGCGAGTGGGACATCGACTGCGTCTTCGGCTATCCCGGCGACGGCATCAACGGTCTGCTCGCCGCCTGGGGGAGGGCCGACAACGACCCCACCTTCATCCAGCACCGTCACGAGGAGATGGCCGCCTTTGCGGCGACCGGGTACGCCAAGTTCACCGGTCGGGTCGGTGTCTGCGTGGCCACCTCCGGGCCAGGAGCGATCCACCTGCTCAACGGTCTGTACGACGCGAAGCTCGACCACGCGCCCGTCGTGGCGATCGTGGGACAGACGAACCGCAGCGCGATGGGTGGGTCCTACCAGCAGGAGGTCGACCTGCTGAGCCTGTTCAAGGACGTCGCCAACGAGTACTGCCAGATGGTCACGGTCCCCGAGCAGCTGCCCAATGTCATCGACCGGGCGATCCGCACGGCGGTGACCCAACGCTGCGTCGCCGCGGTCATCCTGCCGGCCGACGTGCAGGAACTGGAGTACTCACCGCCGACGCACGAGTTCAAGATGGTTCCTTCCAGCCTGGGCATCGTGAAGCCGGAGCTTCTTCCGCCGGAACATGAGCTGGCACACGCGGCCGAGATCCTCAATGCCGGCTCGAAGGTCGCGATCCTGATCGGGCAGGGTGCCCGGGAGGCGGCGGAGCAGGTCATCGAGCTCGCCGACCTGACCGGAGCCGGCGTCGCGAAGGCGCTGCTCGGCAAAGACGTGCTCTCCGACGAGCTGCCGTTCGTCACCGGAGCGATTGGACTGCTCGGCACCCGTCCGTCGTACGAGCTCATGATGGGCTGCGACACGCTGATCACCATCGGCTCGAATTTCCCGTACACCCAGTTCCTTCCCGAATTCGGCCAGGCGCGGGCGATCCAGATCGATATCGACCCGCGGTTCATCGGGATGCGCTACCCCTACGAGCTCAACCTGGTCGGTGGCGCGGCGGCGACGTTGAAACACCTGCTTCCGATGGTCGAGCGGAAGACCGACCGCAAGTGGCGGGAGTCGACCGAGGCCAACGTCGCTCGGTGGTGGCAGGTGATGGAGCGCTCCGCACTCGTCGACGCCGACCCGCTCAACCCGCAGCGGGTGTTCGCCGAGGCGTCGGAGGTCCTGCCGGATGACGTGATCCTGGCCGCCGACTCAGGCTCGGCGGCGAACTGGTACGCGCGTCAGATCAAGATCCGCCCCGGGATGCGGGGCTCGCTGTCCGGCACCCTCGCCACCATGGGCAACGGCGTGCCGTATGTGATCGGTGCGAAGTTCGGAAACCCGGGCCGGCCCGCCATCGCCTTCGTCGGCGACGGCGCGATGCAGATGAACGGCATCAATGAGCTGATCACGATCTCCAAATACTGGAAGGACTGGGCCGACCCCAGACTCGTGATTGCGGTCCTGCACAACGACGACCTCAACCAGGTGACGTGGGAGATGCGCGCGATGGAAGGGGCGCCGCAGTTCCTGCCGTCACAGCACCTGCCGACGTTCCCGTACGCCCATTACGCGCGAAGCCTCGGCCTGGAAGGGATCCTCGTCGACAATCCGGATGAGATCGGTACGGCGTGGCGCAAGGCGTTGGCCGCCGATCGTCCCGCCGTACTCGAGTTCATCACCGACCCGGCCGTGCCGCCGATCCCCCCGCACGCGACGCTCGAGCAGATCGAGAACATGATCTCCGCGGTGGTCCGGGGCGATTCCGACCGCTGGGACATGATCAAGGAAGGCGTCAAGCTCAAGGCTCAGGAGTACCTGCCCGGTGGCCGCAACTAGCTCGGCGACGGCGAGCGCCGTCCACGGAATCGACCGGATGGTCGGCAACATCCGCACGGGTCACTTCGAGCGCATGCTTTCGGCGCTCACCGCGGTTGGCTCGGTCATCACCTCGGCCGAGATCTACTTCGAACACGACCGGGCCAGTTTCGGTAACTCGATGATGTGGCTGCCGGTGGCGCTGGGGCCGGTCGGGTTCGCGGCCGGAGTAGCAGGCTTCTTCAGCAAGCGCGCTGCGAAGACCGCGTTGCCGCTCGCATCCGCTGCGATCGTCGCCAATGGCCTGCAGGGCACGTATCTCCATGCTCGCGGTGTCTCGCAGCGACCCGGTGGGTGGGGACTCGGCACCTACAACATCGAGATGGGCCCACCGTTGCTCGCCCCGTTGTTGATGACGATGGTCGGTGGAATGGGCCTGCTCGCGGCCATCCTGCGGCGCGAGGGCGAGTAGGTGGGCCGCGGCATCCTGCGCCGACCTGCCGAGAGTGGTGCGAACACCCCCGGCGGCCTGCCGTCCCGGTTTCCCGGTTTCGATGTCCTGGCGGAGGTCGACCACTGGGACGCCGCCACCGTCGGCACGGTGCTGTCGCGGCTGACCCAGCCTCCCGCGCTGCGGTTCTTCTCGCCCGACGAGGAGGCGGTGGGACGGGCCTTGTTCGACCAGATCCTCGACCAGCGGGCAGAGCCGAAGATCCCGATTCTGGACATGGTCGACGCACGACTCGCCGAGGGACAGACCGACGGCTGGCACTACGCCGACCTGCCGGAGGACGGCGAGGCGTTCAAGCGAAGTTTTGCTGCCCTCGACGAGGACGCCGTCGACGCGTACGGCGTGCGGTTTGCCAGCCTTCCCTGGTACGACCAGACCGATCTGGTCCAGACCGTCCAGGACCGCGACGGCGACTGGCACGGTCTGGCGGCCGGCGATATCTGGGATCTGTGGTCTCGATATGCCTGCACTGCGTTCTACAGCCATCCGTGGGCCTGGAACGAGATCGGGTTCGGGGGGCCGGCGTATCCGCGGGGTTACAAGAACCTCGGCATCAACGCACTCGAACCCTGGGAGGCCGCTGACCAGTCCGACCAGGATCCGGTCGGCCGCGGCGAGGAGATCGAACAGGCTCGGCGACGGCATGCCGAGGCGCGGACCCGCGAGTTGCGTTCGAAGGACCCCACTGGGCCCGACGGGGTCGGCGACCGGCTGAGCAGCGACAAATGAGCTCGCTCACCCACGTCCGGCGGCGAAACTCCTCGGCCTGGCTGATTCCTAACGACGGCACCCGCACCAATCACCAACTACGACGCGACATGCGCCGTTTCGACGACACCGACGAGGTCGACCTGGTGGTCGTCGGGTGTGGCGCCGGTGGGTCGGTGCTGATGCAGCGGCTGGCCCGGGCCGGCTGGCGAGTCGTCGGCTTCGACGCCGGCCCGTTCTGGGATCCCGACGACGACTGGGTGAGCGACGAGGCCGGGTCACACGATCTGTACTGGACTGACCCGCGGGTGACGGCGGGCGAGAACCCCGTGGTCCTGGGATCGAACAACTCGGGCCGCGGCGTCGGCGGCTCGATGGTGCACTTCGCCGGCTACGCGCCCCGGCTGCACCCCTCCGACTTCTCGACCTATTCCAACGACGGAGTGGGCGCGGACTGGCCGATCAGCTACCGGGAGCTGGCGCCGTACTACCAGCTGATCGAGGAGGAGCTGCCGGTAGCGGGCGAAGACTGGCCGTGGGGGGAGCCGCATTCGTATCCGCACCAGGCCCATCCGATCAGCGGCAACGGCATGGTCTTCCAGCGCGGCGCGCTCGAGCTCGGCATCCCGGTACGCGTCGGACCGGTTGCGATCACGAACGGCCGGTTCGGCAACCGCCCGCATTGCATCTACCGGGGGTTCTGCCTGCAGGGCTGCAAGGTCAACGCCAAGGCATCACCGCTGATCACACACGTCCCGGACGCGCTCGCGCATGGTGCCGAGATCCGGGCGAAAGCGATGGTGAGCGCCGTTGTCGTCGACGACGACAGCGGCCGCGTCACCGGAGTTCGCTACTTCCAGGGCGGGGTCGAGCGATTTCAGCGAGCCGCGATGGTCGCGGTGTGCGGTTACGCGATCGAGACTCCGCGACTGTTGCTGAACTCCGCGACGAAACGCTGGCCGCAGGGGTTGGCCAACGATCACGACCAAGTGGGCCGTTACGTCATGGTGCAGGGCGCGCCGCAGGCGGCCGGGCGCTTCGATGACGAGATCCGGATGTACAAGGCGCCGCCGCCCGAGGTCACCACCGAAGCCTTTTACGAGACCGACCCGACGAAGCCGTATCAGCGAGGGTTCTCGATCCAGACCGTCTCGCCGCTGCCGATCACGTGGGCGGAGCATGTCGCCGCGCAAGGCCACTGGGGACCCGTGCTGCGGGAGTACATGCGCGACTACGTGCACTGGGCCACCCTCGGAGCACTGTGCGAGCTGCTCCCGTTGGCCGAGAACCGAGTGACTCTCGACGAGGAGGCGGATCGCTACGGATTGCCGGTGGCCCGTTTCACCTACTCCTACTGCGACAACGACAACCAGCTGATCGACGCCGCCCGGCAGCGACAGCGCGAGATCCTCGAGGCCGCGGGTGCCACCGAGGTGATCGTTATTGACCGGACGGCGCATCTGGTCGGTGGTGCTCGGATGAGCGCGACGCCGGAAGCCGGCGTGGTCGACCGTGACCTTCGAAGCTGGTCGATCCCCAACTTGTACCTCGTCGACGGCAGTGTGCTGCCGACGCAGGGCTCGGCAAATCCGGCGTTGACCATCATGGCGTTGGCCGCTCGTGCAGCGGATCGGTTGATCACCGGTCAGCGGGGCGGAATCACAGCGCAATGAGTACCCCGGATCTGGGCGGATTCGGAGTCCTGTTCGACATCGACGGCACGCTCGTCGACACCAACTATCTGCATGCTGTCAGCTGGGCGGACGCATTTCGCTCATGTGGATACGACGTGGCGACGAGTCAGCTTCACCATCTGATCGGACAAGGCTCAGACCGGCTGGTGTCCTCGGTCCTCGGCGCGGACGACCGTGCGGTGTCCGAGGCTCACAGCGATTTCTACCGACCGCACCTGCATCACCTTCGTGCCTTCACCGGGGCCGCCGACCTGATCCGCAAGGTGAAGGCGACCGGCGCAACAGTGGTGCTCGCGACCAGCGCGTCCAAGGCCGACGCGCAGTACCTGGTCGAGGCGATCGACGCGGCCGACGCCGTCGATGTCGTCATCACCAACGACGACGTCGACACGTCAAAGCCCGATCCGGACATCGTTGATGCGGCTCTGCGCAGTGGCGACCTCGACGCCGCCAACTGCGTGTTCGTCGGTGACAGCGTCTGGGACGTCGAAGCCGCCGAGCGGGCCGGGCTGTCGTGCATCTGTGTGCTCACGGGCGGGATCGACGAGTGTGCGCTCCGGGCGGCCGGCGCCGCCGAGATCTATCCGGACGTGGCGACGCTCGCCGACCGGCTCAGCAATTCGTTGATCGGCGAGCTGTCCCGGAGGCTGAAGTGAGCAGGCCGGAGGTGGTCGTGTGACTCCGATCGCGGTCGTCGGTATGGGCCGGATGGGACAGGCCGTGGCCCACCGACTGCTCGAGGAGGACCACGAGGTGTTCGTGTGGAATCGCAGTCTCGGTCGCACCAGCGAGGTGGTGACGGCCGGAGCGCACGCACCCGCGAATCTGGCTGCCACGGTCGACGCGGCCGAGATAGTGATCACGATCCTGGCTGACGATGATGCGGTGCGCGATGTTGTGCTCGCGGACGGCGGGCTCGCCGCCCTCCTCGACGATCGGCTGTACATCGACGCCTCGACGATCTCACCGACGCTGTGTGTCGAGCTTGCCGACGCGATCTCCCGCTTCGTCGCGATGCCGCTAGCGGGTGCTCCCAGTACGGTGCGGGAGGGGACGGCGGTGTGCCTGGCCGGCGGGCCCGCTGAACTCATCGATGAGGCGGCCGGCGTACTCAAGGCGCTGTCGAGCGCACAGCACATCTATCCACGAGCGGAGCAGGCGGCAGTCGCCAAGATCGCGAACAACAACCTGTTGTTGATCGGCCTCGCCACGCTGGCCGAAAGCGTCGTGCTCGGTCGAGCCGGGGGCCTGTCCGACCAGCAGATTCGCGAGCTGTTCGAGGACAGTGCGATGGTCGCGCCCGGAGTGCGCAACCGGTTGGGCGCGGTGCTCGACGGGGACGGACCCACCTGGTGGACGATCCAGCTAGGGCGCAAGGACGCGCAGCTTGCGCTGGCGCTCGGCCGCGACGCCGCCGCCGACGTACCGCTCACGCTCGCTGCGAGCGAGCGGTACGACGAGGCCGTATCCCGGGACCTCGGCGAGGAGGACATTGCCGCGATCGCGCGCGTCTATGGCTCAACTGCGAAACGCTAGCGACGGTCCGATGTTCCGGGTCGGGACCAGCGGCTGGCAGTACGCCGACTGGCGCGAGCGGTTCTACCCGGCCGGGTTGCCGCAGCGCCGCTGGCTCGAGTTCTACGCCGCGGCCTTCGACACCGTCGAGGTGAACGCCACGTTCTATCGGCTGCCGAGCCGGGACGCGGTGCAGCGATGGGCCGACACGTTGCCTGACGGATTCGTCATGGCGGTCAAGGCCAGCCGATATCTGACTCACGTCAAACGCCTGGTCGATCCCGAGGAACCGGTGCAGCGCCTGCTCGACCGGATCGTTCCGTTGCGTGACCGAGGCTTACTCGGCCCGATCCTGCTTCAGCTGCCGCCGGCATTCTCCGCCGAGCCGGGTCGGCTTGCGACGACTCTCGAGTGCTTTGCGGGCCGGGCTCGTCTCGCGGTCGAGCTGCGGGATCCGTCGTGGTTCTCCTCGGAGGTGCGGAGCATTCTCACCGAGTACGACACCCCACTGGTGTGGGCCGACCGGGATGCCCGCGCTGTCGGGCCGCTGTGGGCTACCGCTAGCTGGCGTTACCTGCGACTCCATCACGGCCGGTCCGGGTGGGGCTATGACCGTGCCGATCTGCGTCGATGGGCCAACCGTCTCGCCGACGCCGACAGCGGCTATGTCTACGCCAACAACGACCCGGGCGGCGCGGCGATTGTCGATGCCCGGCAGCTTCGCGAGCTTCTCGAACGCCGCGACGCGTTATCCGCACGACGGCGGGTAGTCGAAACTCATGACTAAGTTCGGATACTTCCTCTCCGCGGAAGAGTTGTCGCCTGAGGAGCTGGTGCGAACGGCGAAGGCGGCCGAAGCCGCTGGGTTCGACCGGATCTGGATCTCCGACCACTACCACCCGTGGACGCGCGAGCAGGGTGAGAGCGCGTTCGTATGGGCCGTCCTCGGTGCGATCGCCACCACCACCGACCTGACGATGACGACCGCGGTGACCTGCCCGACCGATCGGATCCATCCGGCCGTACTCGCCCAAGCCACCGCCACGGTCGCGTCGCTCGCGCCGGACCGGTTCCGTTTCGGAGTCGGGTCCGGCGAGCGGCTGAATGAACACATCCTCGGCGGGTTCTGGCCGCCGGCGCCGGTCCGGCTGGAACGCCTCGCCGAGGCGGTCGAGGTCATCCGCAAGCTGTGGACGGGTGAGACGGTCACCCATCGCGGCGAGCACTACACGGTGGACGCGGCGCGAATCTTTTCGCTGCCGCAGCAGCCGCCACCGATCCTGGTGTCCGGTTTCGGCCCGCTGGCGACGAAGCTCGCGGCCCGGATCGGCGACGGCTACATCAACGTGCAACCGGACGCCGAGCTGCTCAAGACCTACCGCGACGCGGGCGGCCGCGGCCTTACTCAAGGCGGGCTGAAGATCTGCTGGGCACCATCGGCTGATGACGCCGCGAAGACCGCTTACCGGTTGTGGGGCCACGAAACGGTAGGGGGGCAGAGCGCCCAGGATCTCCCGTCATGGACCGAGTTCGAGGAGCTCGCTGAGGCCAGTTCCCCCGAGCAGATCGCGAAGACGGTTCCGTGCGGTCCGGATCCGCAGCGGGCAGCCGAGTCCATCAAGGCCTACATCGATGCCGGCTACGACGAGGTCTACATCTCACAGATGGGTCCGGACCAAACCGGAGCGATCACCTTCCTCACCGAAGAGGTCTTTCCGCTCGTTCCCGGCACGTGAGTGAGCGCCGGCCACTACAACGGCATGGTCGTAACGGCAGCGGGTACGGCGCGGACATGTCAGTCAGTGCCGGGTTGGAGGAGATTACCCGTCGAATCGAAGCAGCCACTGCTCTCGACTTCGCCGGTAATCGGCTTCGGGCGCTCGGCCGCCTCGCGCTGAAACACGACTCGACCCGAGACCTCCTTTCCGGTCGACCAATCGGCCACCCTCTGCATCCGGCACTGGTGATGGTTCCGGCCGGTGCGTTCCTCAGCGCCACCGCCTTGGATCTGACCGGCGGCACAACGATGCGTCCGGCGTCGCGCCGGCTGATCGGGCTCGGACTGTTGACCGCCGTACCCACCGCACTTGCCGGATGGGCGGACTGGCTCGACACCGAGGACGCCGAGAGCCGCACCGGAGTCGTTCATGCCGCGATGAACGTGACGGCGCTGTACGCCTACTACCGATCGTGGCGGGCTCGCCACCGCGGCAAGCGGGGTCTTGGCAGTGCGCTGCTGGGCGCGACGGCACTCGGCGCCGGTGGCTGGTTGGGTGGCCACCTCAGCTTCGGCGAAGGCGTCGGCGTGGACACCACCGCGTTTCAGGCCGGGCCGACCGACTGGCGAGAGATTGCTGCCGACACCGACATCACCGATGACCTCCGGCAGGTTGACGTCGACGGCCTGCAGCTTCTGCTGACCCGGGTCGACGGCACGATCGTGGCGATCGCTGACCGCTGCACGCACCGCGGCGGCCCGTTGAGCGAGGGATCACGCGAGGGTGACTGTGTGGCCTGTCCCTGGCATGGCAGCAGCTTCTCGCTTCGCAGTGGTGCGGTGCTGCGTGGACCAGCGTCGCGTCCGCAGCCCGCGTACGAGGTGCGGGTGGAGGCGGGTCGGGTCCAGGTCCGCCGGCCCGAGCCACGGTCGCTGCGGCGTAATCCGGTCGGGGCTTGATGGGAATCCAGCATGACGAACAGTGATCGGCCAGGGGTCGTCGTCGTCACCGGCGGAAGCGCCGGAGTCGGCCGCGCGGCGGTGCGCGAGCTTGCCCGCAACGGCTGGGATGTCGCGATATTCGCCCGAGGGCGCGCCGGGACCGACGCCGCCGCAGCCGACGTGCAGCAGCTCGGTCGCCGGTCACTCGGTCTGACGGTCGACGTCACGGACATCCCGGCGCTCAGCGCGGCAGCAGACAAGGTCGAGGCTGAGCTCGGTCCGATCCAAGGCTGGGTCAACGTCGCCTTCGTGGGAGCGCTGCGCTACTTCTGGGACACCACTGCCGAGGACTACGAGCGGATCACGTCGGTGACCTACTTCGGTCAGGTCAACGGCACCCGCGAGGCGCTGCGGTTGATGCGTCCCAGGAACCGTGGCGTCATCGTCAACGTCGGCTCAGCCCTCGGCTTCCGCGGGATTCCGCTGCAGTCCGCGTACTGCGGCGCGAAACACGCCATCCAAGGCTTCACCGAGTCGGTTCGGGCTGAGCTGAAGAGCGAGCAAAGCGCAATACGCATCTGCACCGTCCAACTGCCTGGGTTGAACACCCCGCAGTTCGACTGGAACGACAACGCCTTCGACCAACACCCTCAGCCGGTCCCCCCGATCTTCCAGCCTGAAGTTGCCGGCCGTGCGATCAGGTTTCTTCTCGAGACTCCGCGGACGAACATGTGGGTCGGTGCGTCAACGGCGTACACCATCCTCGGCAACCGGGTGGCGCCGCGCATTCTCGACTGGTACCTGGGTCGGAACGGGGTCAAGGGTCAGCTTTCGGATCAGGATGGGCCGCGGTACGGCGCGAACCTCTACCAGGCCCGCGATGACGATGCCGACCGTGGCGCAGAGGGGATGTTCAGCGCGAAGGCGCATCCGCATGACCCCTGGTCGGCGACGGCGATGGTGATGGCACGCGCGGTCTCCCGCCTTCGACGGCCGAGGCAATGAGCCGAACCGACGACGGGTTCGCGAGCATCGAGAGCTACGCCGCAATCGGCGACTCCCGCACGGTCGCGCTGGTGGCGAACGACGGGCGGATCGACTGGTGGCCGGCGGTCGACCCGGATCGGCCGCCCTGCTTCGCGGCGCTGCTCGATCCGCAGGCCGGGGGGTATTTGGCCATCGAGCCGACTGAGGTCCATCAGAGTCGGCGTCACTACCTGGCGGACACCAACATCGTCGAGACCACGTTCACAACGGCGTCGGGAAGTGCGGTCGTCCGCGACGTGATCCCCTTCGGGCAGAACGGAAATCTGGCCTGGAGCGAGCTGGTCCGCCAGATCGATGGCGTCCGCGGATCGGTCCGGTTTCGTTGGACTGTCCGGCCGGGAAACCGGTTCAAGACGGTCACGCCATCGATCACGATGGACGACTCGGGCCCGATCATCACTGCCGGAGACGAGCTGCTTGCCGTCCGCGCCTTTGATGTCGGCGAGCCGTTGATCAGCGACGGCGCGGTCACCGGCGAGTTCGCGACCGGTCCGCAGTCGAGCGGCACGTTGGGCATCATCGCGACTCGTGACTCGCCGGTGTTCCTTGCCGGCCGCGACGAGATCGACGGGCACGTCACGCTGAGCACCGAGCGCTGGCGTGACTGGACCGCCTCGGTGAGGTACCACGGTCCGTGGGCTGATCATGTGCTGCGATCTGCTCTTGCCCTCAAGTTGCTCACTTCGATCCAGACCGGCGCCATCTTGGCCGCTCCGACAACCTCACTGCCCGAGCAGGTAGGCGGTAAGAAGAACTGGGACTACCGCTACATGTGGGTTCGCGATTCGTCGTTCACCATCGACGCCTTTCTCAGCCTCGGGCTGCATGCCGAAGCTCAGGCAGCCGTGGAGTGGCTGCTCGGCGCCGTACGCTCGACCGCCCCCGAGATGAAGACCCTCTATCGGTTGTCGGGTGACCCGCCGGAGCCCGAGATCGTCGTTCCACTCCCCGGCTACCGGGGCAGCCGCCCGGTGCGTTGCGGCAACGCCGCCGCTGACCAGCTCCAACTGGGCAACTTCGGAGACCTCTTCGACACCATCTCGCAGTACGTCGTCGCCGGACACCGCCTCGACCCCCGCAATGGGGAAATGCTCGCAACGCTTGCCGACCGTTGTTGCGCCGTGTGGATGCTCGAGGACTCGGGCCTGTGGGAACTCGACACCCGGCGCCACTACACAGTGTCAAAGATGGGCTGCTGGGCGGCCCTCGACCGCGCGACCAAGCTTGCCGCGGCAGGACAGCTCCCCGCCGACAACGCACAGCGTTGGGCAGACGTCGCCGAGGAGATCCGGGACTGGGTTGACACCAACTGCTGGTCACAGCGCAACGGCGCCTACGCCGGTTACGCCGGGAGCGACGATCTCGACGCCGCCACCTTGCTGGCCGGACGGATCGGATTCGACCGCGGCGAACGGCTGGCCGGCACGATCGACGCGATACGCGCCGAACTCAGCGAGGGGCCGTGCGTGTACCGCTACACCGGTGCGAGGTCCGAGGAAGGCGCGTTCATCGCGTGCTCCTTCTGGCTGGTCAACGCGTTGGCTCTTGCGGGCGACTTCGCGGCCGCCAAACAGCTGATGGACGAGGTGCTCGAGCTGAGGAACGACGTCGGTTTGCTAGCCGAGCAGATCGACCCGTCGAGCCGCTCGCACCTCGGCAACTTCCCGCAGGGCTTGAGCCATTTGGCGCTCATCAACGCGGCGTGCGCATATGACCGAGAGACCAGAAAGCGGCTCGAGTCCTAACTCGAGTCGCTCAGTCGGTCTTCTGAAGCGCGTCGTAGCCGAACTGCAGCACGTCTGCGCCGGCCACGATGGCCAGCCCCGCCGCTATCGTCCGGGCGAGGCGCGGGTTGGCGATGTAGCCGAGGATGAACGCGGTCGCGACCCACACGTCGAGGCAGAACGGACAGGTGAGGAGTTCGCCGATCGCGTGCTGCGGGCCGGTGCCGACGACCGTCTCCGCGACCTCAGCCTCGCCGCTTTGCCCCTCGAACTTGGTGAACGGCGCCCGGAACGGGCTCGACACCGGGTCCTTCGCCACCAACCGGGACAGCTTGTGGGTGGCGACAGCGCCCAGGATCAGATCCTGCACGGGCACCCGGTCGGGAAGCGCTTTTCGGCGCCAGCGCAGCACGCCGGCGGACGCCGACACCAGGGCGCCGTACCCGCCGAGCAAACCGAGGAACGAGCCAAGCGGCCGGTCCTGCGAGCCCTCGTACCGACGCTTGACCTCCGCCGGAGCGGAGGTGAGGCTGCTAGCTGTCGCCATTGGGTCGTTCAGTCCTGGCTGATCGCGCCGACCAGCTTGCCGACCTTCTTCGGCGCCCAGGCACGAGCGAGGTCGGCGTGGCTGACCATCCCGATCGTGGTCATGATGTCGCGTGCGGATGCCATTTCACTCCCTTTCGCTGCTGCGATAGATCCGATGCCCGGGGTGCTTCGGGGTAAACGAGCCACGACCGCCATGACCCAACCGCCCCGAGAGCGCAGGGTTCAGGAAGATCTTCCGCGGGGTTTGGGTATCTGCGTCCTCGGGGAAGATCGTCGACGTCAATTCAGCAGTGAGTTGCCTTAACTCAGCCGTGAGATGCCTTGAAGAACGGGCGCTCGCACCTGCCGTGGCGCCCCTCGTCCGAGGAGAGTCACATGCTCACCGCACCGCCCCCAGCAGAGCCGATCGACGACGTCTTGCGCGGCGTCTTTGCCCGGCTGCAGTGCGAGTTCCCAGAGGTCTCGTCGCAGGAGTTGGCCTCCGCCGTACAGACGGCCGGTGAGGCCGCGGCGGACGTCCTGCCCGACCTGCCGGCATTCGTCGTCGCGGTGGCAGCGGCCACCCGCAGCGACGTGGAACGCCGCGGTGCGGACCCGCGCGTGGGGAGTGCCTGAGGTGACCACTTTGCAGAACCCCGAGCCCGGCCTCGGGGCGGCGCCCTCGCCCGAACCTGATTGGGGCGCGCTCACCGAGCGCCTCGTTGCCGAATTCCCCTCTTTCGCGGCTGCGGACGTGATCGCGGAGATAGTCCAGGCACGCGACGCCGCCGTGTATGTCAGTACCGCCACAGCCGATCTCGGCGAGGTCGTGGAGTTCATGGCGACCTATGCGCTTCGGGTCCGCCTCGGCGAGATCATTCCGAGTGACCGGTTGGACCCGGAGCGGCACGCCTCACCGCGCCCGCGTGCTGAGCCCTAGTCGAATGCTCGGTCGACCGGTAACCATCTTCAGCAGCCACGATCAGGAGGTGCGCGATGCCGAGCAAATCGGCCAACGTCAGACCACCCCCACAGGGAACTGAGCGACAGGCGGGCGTTCACGGTCGGCTCTGGAGGCGATCCAAGCTGCGTTTTCCTCCGGTGCCCGCGGGTAGGCGCCCGACGGGAAGGGAAGCGACGCGATGGCGATAGCTGATGCCGTAAGGCGGCTGATCCAGGAGAACAATTCCTACCAGGAGGCGGCCCAACGGCTCGGCATTCCTGCCGGCAAGGCGTACCTGCTCGCCACCGGCGTCCCGGCGGATAGCAGCGACGGGTTGTCGGCCGAGGAATATGAGCGGCCAGGAATGATGACCTCCGCCCAGCACCTCGCCTGTCCCCGGACCGAGCAGCCCGATCGTTCCCGTCACGTGCGGGAGTTCCTGGCGGCGCGCGCAGCGGCGGACCCGCAGATGCAAGCCGCCGGTAGTCAGTCATGACCGATCTCGGCTGGCCGGTGCTGCGCCAGCTTCTCGGTCCGGACAAGTCCGGGCGTGGCGCGGCGGTTGCCTCGCGGCGAACCCAATCACTTCAGGCACGCACCGCGACGGCGGACAAGGTCGTCAAGTCGGTGTGCCCGTACTGCGGGGTGGGCTGCGGGCAGAACGTCTACGTCAAGGACGGCGAGGTCGTTCAGATCGAGGGCGATCCCGACTCGGCGGTGAGCCGCGGCCGGCTCTGTCCGAAGGGCTCCGCCAGCCTGCAGCTGACGACAGGGGATTCGCGCCTGCATCAGGTGCTGTACCGCAAGCCCTACGGGACCGACTGGGAGCCGCTGGACCTCGACGCCGCGATGGACATGATTGCCGACCGGGTGATCCAGACCCGCCGCGACACGTGGGAGTGGG
Source organism: Frankiales bacterium (assembly GCA_025980465.1). Lineage (GTDB taxonomy): Bacteria > Actinomycetota > Actinomycetes > JAFAQI01 > JAFAQI01 > JAICXJ01. The sequence continues at coordinate 99,252 of JAICXJ010000002.1, forward strand.
AGAACGAGGGCCGGCGCACCCGCCGCACGATGGGCATCGCTCACCTCGGCGGAGCGACGCTCGACAACGAAGAGAACTACCTGATCAAGAAGCTGTGGACCGCTCTCGGGATCGTCCAGATCGAGAACCAGGCCCGGGTCTGTCACTCCTCGACGGTGGCCGGTCTCGGCACGTCATTCGGTCGCGGCGGCGCGACGACCTGCATGCAGGACCTGCAGAACTCCGACTGCATCGTCATCGAGGGCTCCAACTTCGCTGAGGCGCATCCGGTCGGCTTCCAGTGGGTGATGGAGGCACGCGCTCGCGGCGCCAAGATGATCCACGTCGACCCGCACTACAGCCGCACCAGCGCGCTGGCCGATCTGTTCGTGCCGATTCGGGCCGGCACTGACATCGCCTTCCTCGGCGGCGTGATCAACTACGTGCTCGAGCACGACAAGTGGTTCCGCGACTACGTCGTGCGCTACACCAACGCGGCGACGCTCATCGAGGACGACTTCGTCGATACCGAGGATCTCGACGGCCTGTTCTCGGGTTTCGATGCTGAGGAACGAAAGTACGACTTCCAGACCTGGGAGTACGTCGCAGGCGATGTCAACGCCGCCTCCGGCAGCCGCGCCGAGGGCACCGTCCACAAGCGGTCCACGTCGGCGGTTCGCAGCTCGGGCCGTGCCGAATCACACGGCTCCGGCGGCGCGGCGATCTCCACGAGCCAGCCGGAACGCGACGAGACGCTGCAGGACAAACGATGCGTCTTCCAGATCCTGCGTCGCCACTTCCAGCGCTACACCCCGGAGATGGTCGAGCGGGTCTGCGGTACACCGCAGGACGTCTTTCTCGAGGCGTGCCGGCTGATCACCGACAACTCAGGGCGTGACCGGACCACGGCCTTCGCCTATGCCGTCGGCTGGACCCAGCACACCGTCGGCGCGCAGTACATCCGCGCGGCGTCGATCCTCCAGTTGCTGCTCGGCAACATCGGCCGGCCGGGCGGCGGCATCCAGGCGCTTCGCGGACACGCCAGCATCCAGGGCTCCAGCGACATCCCGACGCTGTTCAACCTGCTGCCCGGCTACCTCGCCATGCCCCACGCCGACGAGCACCAGAGCCTCGACGACTATCTCGAGGCCGACCAGCACGACAAGGGCTTCTGGGCGAACATGGACGACTACATGGTGAGCCTGCTCAAGGCCTGGTGGGGCCCGGCCGCAACGCCCGCCAACGAGTTTTGCTTCGACTACCTGCCGCGTCTCACCGGCGACCACTCGACGTACCAGACCGTGGTCGAGCAGATCGACGGCAACTGCAAGGGCTACTTCCTCATGGGTGAGAACCCCGCGGTCGGCTCGGCCAACGCGCGGATGCAGCGGCTCGGGATGTCGAAGCTCGATTGGCTGGTCGTGCGTGACTTCTCGCTGATCGAGAGCGCGACTTGGTGGAAGGACGGCCCCGAGATCGAAACCGGTGAAATGGTCACCGATCAGGTCCCGACCGAGATCTTCTTCCTTCCGGCCGCGTCGCACACCGAGAAGGACGGAACGTTCACCAACACCAACCGGTTGTTGCAGTGGCATCACGCCGCGAAGGAGCCGGACGGCGACGCTCGAAGCGACCTTTGGTTCATGTACCACCTCGGCGAACGCATCCGCGCCAAGCTGGCCGGCTCAACCGATCCGATGGATACGCCGGTTCTCGACCTCACCTGGGACTACCCGGTCGAGGGTTCCCATGACGAGCCGAGCGCCGACTGCATCCTTGCTGAGATCAACGGCTTCACGGCGGACGGCGAGCCGGTGTCGTCCTACCAGGACCTGAAGCACGACGGGTCGACGGCATGTGGCTGTTGGATCTACTGCGGGGTGTACGCCGACGGCGTCAACCACGCCGCCCGCCGTAAGCCGTGGCGCGATCAGAACTGGCTCGGACCGCAGTGGGGCTGGGCGTGGCCGGCCGATCGTCGCATCCTTTACAACCGCGCCTCAGCCGACCCGGACGGCAGGCCATGGAGCGATCGAAAGGCGCTGGTCTGGTGGGACGAGGACGCCGGGAAGTGGGACGGACACGACGTGCCGGACTTCTCGCCGGACAAGGCGCCCGACTACACACCCGATGACGATGCGGAAGGCCCGGAGGGCCTCGCCGGTGACGATCCGTTCGTCATGCAGGCCGATGGCAAGGGCTGGCTGTACGTGCCGTCGGGTCTCCTCGACGGACCCTTGCCGACCCACTACGAGCCGCAGGAGTCGCCGCTGGACAACGCGCTGTACTCCCAGCAGTCCAGCCCGAGCCGCAAGATGATGAAGCACGAGGACAACCAGTTCAGCCCTTCGGGCAGCGCACCTGGCGCCGAGGTCTACCCCTACGTCCTCACCACCTATCGGCTGACCGAGCACTTCACCGCGGGCGGGATGAGCCGGTGGCAGCCCTACCTCGCTGAGCTGCAACCGGAGCTGTTCTGCGAGGTCTCACCCGAACTTGCCGAGGAGCGCAACCTCGAGCACAACGGCTGGGCGACGGTGATCAGTGCCCGCAACGTCATCGAGGCGCGGGTCCACGTGACCGACCGCATGTCGCCACTCGTCGTCAACGGCCGCACCGTCCACCAGATCGGCATGCCCTTCCACTGGGGTCCGAATGGGTACGCGAAAGGCGACGCGGTGAACGAGCTGGTCGCGATGGCGATGGATCCGAACGTGCACATCCAGGAGAGCAAAGTGCTCGTCGTCGATATCCAACCTGGCCGGCGCCCGCGGGGACCGGCCCGGCAGGCGCTCGTCGAGGCACAACGACGCCGAGCCGGCGTCACACTCGAGACCGGGCACCAGATCTGATGGCCGTCGACGTCGGCATCCAGGGTGCGATGCAAGACCCCGCCGCGGTCTCCGGATGGCTGGACCACCCGCCTCGGATGGGCTTCTTCACCGACACGTCGGTCTGCATCGGCTGCAAGGCCTGCGAGGTTGCCTGCAAGGAGTGGAACCAGGTCCCGGAGGACGGCCTGAACCTCACCGGGATGTCGTTCGACAACACCTCCGGTCTCGGCGCCGACACCTGGCGCCACGTCGCGTTCATCGAGCGCCCCGAGGCCGGCAGCGACCACGGGTTCCGCTGGCTGATGTCCTCCGATGTGTGCAAGCACTGCACCGAGGCCGCATGTCTGGACGTCTGCCCGACCGGAGCGATCTTCCGTACCGAGTTCGGCACCGTCGTCGTGCAGGAGGACGTGTGCAACGGGTGCGGTTACTGCGTTCCGGCCTGCCCGTACGGCGTCCTCGACAAGCGAGAGGACGACGGCCGGATCTTCAAGTGCACGTTGTGTTACGACCGGCTCGGCGCCGGCCAGGAACCAGCCTGTGCCAAGGCCTGCCCGACCGATTCGATCCAATTCGGCCCGCTCGACGAGCTTCGTGACCGCGCCCAAGGCAAGCTCGACCAACTGGTCGAGGCCGGCGTCACCGGAGCCCGACTGTACGGGCAGGACCCCAGCGACGGGGTTGGCGGCGCGGGAGCCTTCTTCCTGCTGCTCGACGAGCCCGAGGTGTACGGTCTGCCCCCGGATCCGGTCGTCACCACGCGTCACCTCGGCGAGATGTGGCGGGCCGTCGCAGTCGCCGCGGTCGGGCTGGCGATGGCGGTCGGCGGCGCCTTCATCGGTGGGCAGCGGTGAACAGCAGTCGGGTCACCCAGAACGGCCTGGTCGACACCCGGCCCGGACGTGAGGCTCCGCCCGGCTCCGGTCGACCGACCGGCTCTGCCAGCGCCGAACGCAGTCGCGGCGGACGACGCCGACGGCCGATTGAGCAGCCGCGCTCCTACTACGGCCTGCCGGTGCTCAACTCGCCGGTGTGGGAGTCGCGCGAGATCGCCGGCTACTTCTTCCTCGGTGGGATGGCGGGCGCGTCGTCGGTGGTCGCGGCCGTCGCGCAGCGCAGTGGCCGGGACTCCGTGGTGAAGCCCGCCAAGCTTGCCGCAGCGGGCGGCGCGATGCTCTCGCTCGTGGCGTTGGTGACGGATCTCGGCCGGCCGACGCGTGCGCTCAACATGTTGCGGGTCTTCAAACCCACTTCACCGATGAGCGTGGGCACCTGGCTGCTCAGTGGTTACGCGCCGGCCGCGATCGTGGCTGCGGCTACCGAGACAACCGGCCTGTATCCGGCTGTGGGAATGGCTGCGTCCGCAGCTGCCGCCGCGCTCGGACCCGCAGTGGCGTCGTACACGGCCGCCTTGATCTGCGACACCGCCGTACCCGCGTGGCATGACGGCCGGCACGAGATGCCCTTCGTATTTGTCTCCTCGGCCGCGTCGGCCGCCGCAGGCGTGGGGTTGCTGGCGGCCTCCGACGCTGACGAGGCGCCGCTGCGGCGGTTGGCGATCGGTGCGGCGGCGGCTGAGCTCGCCACCGACCGGCTGATGGAACGACGGATGGATCCGGTGGTGGCGAAGGCCTACCACGAGGGCAAGGCCGGCACGCTGCTTCGCGCGGCCCGCGTGCTCACTGCGCTCGGCGCTGTCGGCGCGGCCGCGGGCCGGAACAACCGGCAACTGCGAATCGCATCCGGCGCAGCGTTGTTGGCGGCGTCGGCATGCACCCGGTTTGGCGTCTTCCATGCCGGGATGGCGTCCGCGGAGGACCCGGCAGCGACCGTCGAGCCGCAGCGGGCCCGGGTGTCCGCTGGCTCAGCTGTCGGCAACTGACAGCCGCACCGCGGCAGCGGCGACGCTCAGGCGCACCCGATCGCCTGAGGTCAGCCGGCCGGTCATCTGCGTGGTGACGGGCGAATGCAGGACGAGTCTCGTCGTCGGGCCGAGACGCACCTCGACGGATCGATGAGTCGGGAACTCCACGACATCGACCAACCTCGCGGGCAGCCGTCCCCGGCCATCGATGCGGATAACGGTGGGTTCCACCATGGCGATGACCGGGATACCCGGTGGCAGGCCGGCGGTGTCAGCCGGTAGCAGGACGCCGTCGGCCGCAACCACCCGGTTCTTGCCGGCCACCTTCATCGCCAGGACATTCGGGATTCCGAGCAGCTGACCGACGAGCGGGCTTGCCGGGTGTCGGTACACGTCGGTGACCGAGCCGTGCTGCACGGTTGTGCCTTCGGCCAGGACGGCGACATCGTCCGCGAGCATCGCGATGTCCGCCGGGTCGTGGGTGACGACGACCGTCGTCGTACCGATGTCGGCGAGCAGCGTCCGCAACAGCCGGCGCAACTCCATCCGGCCGGGTGTATCGAGACCGGTCAGCGGCTCATCAAGCAGCAGGAGATCGGGCTCGGCCGCAAGCGCGCGGGCCAGTGCCACCCGGCGTCGCTGGCCACCTGAGAGCTGATCGGGTCGACGGTCAGCCAGCGTGCGGAGTTCGAGGCGGTCCATCCAGTACGCCGCGACGGCGGGGTCGGTGCCGACCGCGAAGCTCACCTGATCGCCGACTGGGAGGTGCGGCAGCAGGCTCGGGTCCTGCGGGAGATAACCGACGCCGCGGCGCTGCACGGGCAGTGACGTGAGGTCCTGGTTGCCGAGCGTGACCGCGCCGCGATCGATGTCGACCAGCCCGGCCAGCGCTCGCATCGTCAGCGTCTTGCCGGCACCGCTGGCCCCGATCACGGCGAGGCACCGGCGGGTGCTTGCCACCGCGTGCACGGCGAAGTCGCCGACCGACGCCCGCACGTCGAACTCGAGTGGCCGTCGCGCTGGGTGCGGACGGCCGCGATCCGCCAGGACGGCCACTGCCCGGCGTCGCACCAGCAACGCCGGCGTCCAGCGGGTTGCGGCGGCCGAACCGGCGAGGACCAGGAAGGCTGCGCCGAGCGCGGCTGCGGTGGGAAGCACGGTCGCGCTCAAGCCGGTCGAGCCGAACTGCACGTAGGTGAAGACCGGCAGTGAGTAAGGGTGGTAGGCGAGGACGACCGTGGCGCCGAACTCGCCGAAGCCGCGCAGCCACGCCAACAGCAGGCCCGCAGCGATGCCGGGCAGTGCAGCCGGGATAGCGACCTTGAGGAACCGGGCCGATCTGCCGTGGCCGAGGGTCGCCGCGACGTCATCAATGGCGGGATCCAGCGCCGCGAACGCCGACCGCGCCGCGATGACCAGAAAGGGTGCGGAGACGAAGAGCTGGGCGAGAACGATGCCGGCACGGTCGTCGGTAAGGCCGCCGCCGAAGAACCTGCCGACCGTCGAATACGGCCCGACCAGGTAGAGCAGCAGGATGCCGCTGATCAATGGCGGCAACGCGATCGGCAGCTGGATTGCGACCCCGACGATCGCTGAGCGCCGCGATCTCCCCTGAGCCAGGAGATACGCGAGGGGTACGCCGAGAACCGCGAGCACTGCAGTCGCGATGGTGGCGGTCTCGGCGGACACCGCGAGCGCGGACCCGGTGCCCGGCGAGGCGACCCGGTTGGTCGTGGCAAGTCGGCCCAGGAAGTCGCCGATCGGGCTGAGCAGGTAGAGGGCCAGCAGGCCGCCGAGCCACGGAAGCGGCGAGCGCCACCAGCTCCGGGCCATCGTCACTGCAGCAGTGACCGCAGGCTCGCCGGCACCGCCGCCGCGCTGCCGCTCACCACCGGGTGCTGCAGGTGCAAGCCGCCGGCAGCGAGCGCCGACCGTCCCGTGGTGAGGAGGTAGTGCACGAATGCGCTGCCCGCGGCGGGGTCACGCGCATGGTCCAGGACCGTGACGGTGAAGGTCGCGGCTTCGTGGACACGCCCCAGCGACACGGTGGGCAACTGGGCGGGAATCGCCTCAGTCGGGTAGAAGAAGCCGACATCAAGCTGTCCGGATTCGACTCGGCCGAGCAGGTCCTGCTCAGGGAAGACGGCGGTGTGCTTCAGCGTCGACGCGGCGAAGTCGGGACGGAGGCGGTAGACCTGCTGGGCGGTGTGCAGCGCTGCGACGGTGAGCTTCCCCTTCGGATCGAGTGTGGGGTCGGTGACCCCGACCCGGATTCCGGGTTGCTGCAGGACGTCGTACCAGGGAGTGGTACGCAGCGCAGCGGCGAAGCGGCTCTTCGGGGAGTACCCGAGGACCAGGGGCGCGGTAGCGAAGCGGGCGTACCAACGCACCCAGTCGCCATTGCCCGATCCGATCAAGGTCGCGTCGACGGCCGGGTCGGCGCAGATGAAGACGTCGCCGCGCTTCACGTGGCCCTTGATCGCATTCGCGACCGACTGCGAGTCGGAGCCGTATCCCTGGTAGCCGTCGCCGGTGGCTCGTGAATACCGCGGTCCGATCTGCTTCTCCATCAGGTTCACCAGCGAACCGGCGTACAGAACGTGAACCGTTCGCCTGCCTGCCGCGCCCGACCCGCCGCTCGAACGGCAACCGGCGAGGCAGAGCATCAGCACCAACGCGCCGGCCAACGACCGCCGGGACCCGGTCACGGCGCGTCGCCGACTGGACGCTCCACGACCACATTGGTTGCCTTGATCGATGCGACGACCCGAACGCCGGCCTCGAGCCCGAGCTCGTCGGCCGCCTCGCGGCTGAGCAGGCTCACCACGCGATACCGGCCGCACTGCATGTTGACCTGCGCCATCACCGAATCGGTCGTGATCCCGGTGACGATCCCGAGGAAGCGGTTGCGGCTGGAGGCCGACGCGGTGGGCGGGACCTCACCCTCGGCCGCCAGTGATGCCGCGACTCGGGCCAGCTCGCGACCGTCGATCCGATTGGGCCCGTCGGTCTCGCCGAGTAGTTCGAGCCGGCCACTTTCCGCCCACCGCCGGACGGTGTCGTCGCTCACGTGCAGCAGCTCGGCAGCCTCGCGGATCGCGTAAGTCGGCATGCCAGAGGCTATCTCCGCGGATGCGGAAGGTAAACTGCTTGCTCGGTCCGCAACTGCGGACCACGGCGTCGGTTGGGCGCCCTTCAACCGTGGTATGAGCAGCGCATGACGATCGGCTTCGACGGTCTGGTCCTCGCCGGCGGCCGCGCCGCCCGGATGGGCCAGCCGAAGCCGGCGCTGGCCGTCGCCGGCCGGACGCTGTTGAGCAGCGCCGTCGGGGCGCTGAGGAATGCCGGCGAGGTGATCGTCGTCGGACCCGGAGGCGACGTGCAGGAGGAGCCGCCGTACGGCGGACCGGTCGCCGCAGTTGCGGCCGGCCTACCGCTGCTGTCGGCTGGGGTGGTCGTCGTTCTCGCGGCTGATCTACCGTTCGTCACCGCTGCCGCCATCGAGACGTTGGTCCGTCACGCACCGGCCGTCGCGATCGACGATGCCGGAAGGCCGCAGCTATTGCTTGCGGCGTACCGGACCGACGAGCTGCGGCTGGCCCTCCCGGCTGACCCGGCCGGCGCCTCCATGCGGACCGTTGTCAGTGGGATGGCGCTGCGGCGGGTGACCCTCGACGGGTCGCCTCCGCCGTGGTGGGACTGCGACACCCCGATTCAGCTGGCACAAGCGAGGAGCTGGAGATGACGCAAGCGGTGACGCTGCCGGAATGGATCGCTACGGTCTGCGACGCACTTCAGATCGATGCACCAGATTCGAAGGCAGTGCTCGACTTCACGCGCGACGTTGCCCACCGGGTCGACCGGCCCGCCGCACCGCTGACTGCGCTGCTCGTCGGGCTCGCCGCCAACAGCAGCGACGACCTGCCGGCGCTGATGGATCGGGTGCGAACGCTCCTGCCGCCCGAGCCCGGCGTGACCTAGCGAATACCGCAGTTGTCAGCAGCAGCGGGTGCTCTAGCACCCGCTGCTGCTGACAACCCGGTCAGCCGACAACCCGGTCAGCCGACAACCCGGTCAGCCGGTCAGCCGGTCAGCCGGAGGCGGTGGGCGCCGGCGTAGACATTCATGGCGCCGCCGCGGGCGAAGCCGACCAGCGTCAGGCCGGCTTCGGAAGCAAGCTCGACGGCGAGACTTGACGGCGCTGACACAGCGACCAGTGCCGGGATTCCCGCCACGACCGCCTTCTGCACGAGTTCGAATGACGCACGTCCCGACACAGCCAGCAGGCACCCGGTCGCCGGCAGCCGGTCCTCCCGCAGTGCCCAGCCGATGACCTTGTCGACGGCGTTGTGCCGGCCGACGTCCTCGCGTACGACGAGCGGCGCCTCGGCAGGGGAGCCAAACAATCCGGCCGCGTGTAAGCCGCCGGTCCGGTCGAAGACCGGCTGCGCGGCCCGCAGCGCATCGGGGAGTGCCGCGACGACTCCGGAGGACCATTCCGCGCAGTCGGCGGCCACGTCGTACGGCGAACGGGTCCGGACCTCCTCGATCGTGGTCCGTCCGCACAGTCCGCAAGCGCTCGTCATGAGCACCTGCCGCGCCGGCCGGGCGGCAGCCGCCTCCGGCGCGAGCACGACGTCAATCACGTTGTAGCTGTTGACGTCGTCGGCTACCGCGCCGGCGCAGTACGCCGCGGCGCGCACCTCCTCTCGATGGCGGACGACGCCCTCACTGACGAGGAATCCGAGAACCAGGTCGATGTCGTCACCCGGCGTGCGCATCGTCACGGTCAGCGGCTCCCCGTCGATGCGGATCTCCAGCGGCTCCTCGGCGGCGAGGGTGTCCGGCTGGGTCAGCACCGTCTCTGGCGGGCACCACTTGGTGACGCGGTGGCTGACGGTACGGCGGCCCACGGCAAGAGTATGGCCGCGATCACGGGCAGCCAACCCACTCGCTGGTCCCGTCCGCGAATTGCTGCTCCTTCCAGATCGGGACCTGGGCCTTGAGGCTGTCGATCAGGTCGGTAGCCGCCGCGAGGGCTTCGTCGCGGTGAATGGCCGACACCGCGACGACGAGGGCGAGGTCACCGATCTCGAGGTGACCGCTCCGGTGCTCGGCGGCGACGACGACGACGTCACGGCCTGCGATCTGCTCGCAGACTTCCTCGAGCCTGGTCTCGGCCCTCGGATGCGCTTCGTAACACAAAGCGGTCACCGCCCGGCCCTGGTCGGCCGAGCGGACCGTGCCCACGAAGCAGCCAATGCCACCCGCGCTCGGGTCACCGACGAGGTCGAGGCAGGTCTGCGGCGATATCGGTTGCGCGCTCACCCTCGCCAGCGCCACTCGACCGCTAATGGTCGGCTCCCTGCAGTTGCTCGACCGCATGGCCGACCACCGGTGCGAGCGCTTCGATCCCGTCCCGGACGGCTCCGGGTGAGCCGGCGAGGGTGACGATCAGGGTCGTGCCCGCGACGCCGGTGCGCGCCAAGCGCGGCTTCAACCAGCCGCTCGGCCCGGACATCTAGGAGCGCCCGTGACCGGCGGTACCGAGCGCGGCGTCCGTAAGGCGATGCGTTCTTCAAGGCGTCCGACACGCCGGTGATCTATCGCGGCTCGTACGTGCCACTGAAGGGTGTGAAGGTCAGCGATGCCTACGCCTCCGTACTGCACATCTCGTTCGACGTACGCGGCGGCCTGCTGATCCGGCAGATCCGTCACTGCTCATCCCTGGGCTGATCCTCGGGCTCGTCACGGCGCACCTGATGATCGTGTGGCGGCAGAAGCACACCCAGTTCGCGCAACCGGGTTACACCGAGCGCAACGTCGTCGGCTCCCGGATGTACCCGACCTACAGCGCGAAGAGCATCGGCCTGCTGTTCGCGGTCGTCGCAGCACTTGCGTATCTGGCGACCTTCGCTCAGGTCAATCCGATCTGGTTGTTCGGGCCGTACGATCCGGAGAAGGTCTCGGCCGGCTCCCAGCCGGACTGGTACATGTTCTGGCTCGAGGGCTCGCTGCGGCTGATGCCTCGCCGGGAGAGCCGTTTCATCGGCCACACCCTCGACTGGAACGTCGTCGTCCCGGCGGTAGCCCTACCGCTAGGCGCCTTCCTCGCGATGGACGTGTATCCGTTCCTCGAACGCTGGCTGACCCGCGACTACTCATCGCACGAGCTTCTGGATCGTCCTCGTCGTCTTCCTCCTTACCTGGTCGTGGTGCGGCCGACTGCAGACCACCGCACGCTGGGCGCCGCTGCAACCCAGCCCCCACGATCCCGTGCTGCTTCGCGCGAACGGCTACGTCGTGCCCGCGGAGCCGGTTCCGGGCGGTCGAAGTGCGCGGCGCGACTGACGAGCGACGCTCAACGAAGCGGCAGACCCACCAGCGCACCGAGTACGACGACCCCGACCATGAGCCACGCGACGTAGTCGCCGACATGACCGGAGTGCAGCGCCCGCATGCCGGACAGCCCGCGCTGGAACGGCGCGAGGACCGAGCGCAACCGCCGCCGTACCGCCTCGGCGTACCAGCCGGTCGCCGCGACGCCGACCGCCAGCAGCGCCGAGACCAGGCCGAGGACGACGCCAGTCGTCGTCCAGTCGATGGCAGTCGGGTCATGGGCGACGGTCGGGTGAGCATGCCGGAGCGTCTCCGCGAGATAGCCGGCATGGTCGATCAACCTGGTGGCGCCGCCACCGATCGCGTGGATGGACGACGGGGCGAGGCCGAGGGCGAGGCAGCCGGCGATCAGGGCGATGATCGGTCCGACCAAGCTGGCTGAGCGCCGTCCGAATCGTTGTGTCGTCTCCGGCGTTTCCTCTTCGGCAGCGCTGTCCTCGGTCTGCCGAGGTCGCGGGCCGAGGCCGAGGAAGATCCGTCCGCCGGCTCGCAGCGCCGCCCCGCCGGTCATCGCCGACACCGCGACGAACAGCACGGGGCCGAACCAGTAGCCGTCGGCGCTGAGCGCGTCCTCACCGATCGCCTTGCCCAACCCGGTGGCGAAGGGCGGGAGGCCCGCTAGCGCCAGCGAGGCGATCGCGAAGAGAGTGGCGGGCACCCGGGCATCCCGGGCCTTGCCGTGCAGCGCCGCCTCGTCGACACTGCCGTACCGGTTGAGCACCATCCCGGCGAGCAGGAAGAGTGCGCATTTCGCGCCGGCGTGCCCGGCGACGTAGACCGCCGCACCGGTCGTGCCGGACGCATCCATCGTTCCGGCAGCGCACATGAACAAGCCCATGTGAGCGATCGTGGAGAACGCCAGCAGCCGCTTGAGGTGCCGTTGTGCGAGGCACATGACTGATCCAACGAGTGCAGTTACGGCGCCGAGGACGATGAACGCACGGCGCATGTCCGAGGCCGGGATCACCCCCGCGAACGAGGTCCAATACACCCGAAGGACGCCGTAGAGACCGAGCTCGACCATCACACCTGAAAACAGCACGCAGACCGGTGTCGGCGCCGCGGCGTGGGCGTCGTCGAGCCAGAAGTGGAAGGGCACCGCGGCGGCTTTCACCAGCCAGCCGGTCATGATGAAGATGAACGCGACGACGATCAGCGCGTTCGGCCGCTGGTGGTCCAGGTTGGCGCCGATCTGCGCCAACCCGAGCTGGCTGGTCCGCGCGTACATCAGGCCGATCCCCATTAGCGTGATGTACGCGCCGAGTGAGTTGACGATCCCGAAGTTCAGCGCGCCCTGAAGTGCGCTGCGATCCTCGACCTTGAACCCCGTCAGCGCATACGCCGCGGCTCCCATCAACTCGAAGAAGACGAACATGTCGAACAGGTCGCCGGTAAGTGCGAAGCCGTTCATTCCGGCCAGGAAGAGCAGCATCAGGCACTGAAAGTGCGCATCCGCCGACTCGAAGTACCGAGCCGAGTAGATCAGTGCGAGCAGCATCAGGATCGCCGCGAGCAGCGCGACGCCCGCGCCGATGCGATCGACCACGAGGACGATTCCCACCGGATGGCCGCCGCCGGGGAGCCAGTTGGCGACCCAGTTGATCACCCGGCCCCCGCTGCCGGCGAACAGGGCCGCGTCAAGCCCGACGACGGTGGTGGCTCCGGCGACTGCCACGGTGTCGACGACCACGCGCGGCGCCCGTTGACCGATCGAGAGCATCACGCAGGCGACAACGATCGGGATCGCGATGGACAGTGGGGCGAGTTGGGCAAGCCCGTCGTTGAAGTGCATCAGCCGCGCAACGCGGATAGCTCGTCCGGATCCGTGGTGCCGTGGTGCTTGGCGATCTGCAAGGACAGCGCCAGCAGCAGCGCGGTGACGGTCGCGGAGACGACGATGTCGGTGAGGCACAACGCCTGAACGACCGGATCGACAACCTTCGTACTCGGCTTGATCGTCGAGCCGAACACCGGTGCGGCCGCGTGGCGCTGGTAGCCGATGCTCAGCAACAAGACATACGTACCGGCCTGGCTCACCGACAGACAGACCACTGCGTGCACGAGGTTCCGGCTACGGGCGATACCGACTGCGCCGGTCAGCATGATGGCGCCGGCGACGAAGTACCCGTAGTAGCTCACGACTTCTGCGGTCCCAGGAGGATCGCCTGATCGAGGAATTTCGCAATCAACACGATGACCCCGGATCCGACCTCAATGCCGACGGCACCATTGAGCAGCTCAACAGTGCCCGCGGAGAACAACTGGCCGAAGCTGCCCAGGGGAATCAGGTTCGCGAGGAATCCCATGGCGGTCGCCGCGCCGGCGATGCCGAGGCAGGCAAAGGCGCCGGCGCCGATTGCCTCGCCGTGCTCGAACAGCCGCACCGGGCGCAGCCGGCCGAGCGTCTCGTAGGAGCCCGCGACGTACAGCAGGTGGATGCCGGAGGCCAGGATGATGCCGCCCTGGAAGCCGCCACCGGGCGTGATCACGCCGTGACTGATGACGTCCAGGCCGACGATGAGCACGAGCGGGATGAACGCGTAGCCGAGGATGCGAGTGGCCTCCATCACCCGCCCGGGCTGAGATGGGCCTGCCTCCTGCTCCTCCTTCGACGGCCGCAGCAGCGCGGAGACGCCGATGATCGACGCGAACAGGATGCTCTCCTCGCCGAAGGTGTCGAGCCCACGCTGGTCGAAGTTGACTGCGCTGACCGCGTTCGCCGTCTGGTGCGCCACGGAACCGTGGATCGCCGCATCCCGATACGGGTGGTGGCTGCCGCCGAACGACGGCAGGTCCACGAAGGCAAGTCCCATTCCGACGGCGACCGCGGCGCCGGCGATTGCGACCATCCACATGCGGACGCGGCGGCTCATCGACCGCCCCGGATCTTGCTGATCGTCAGCATCACCATCAGCGGGACGATGGCCGTGCCCACCGCGAGCTGACTGAGCGCGACATCCGGCGCTTGAAGCGCGAAGAACAACACGGTGAGGCTCACACCCAAAACAGAGAGCGTTACGGCCTGCCGGCTCGGGTCCTGCGACGCGACCACCGCGATCGCTGCCGCCAGCACCAGAGTCAGCGCCGCGCCGACGATGAACGTCATCGCGCGCGCCCGGTCACGGCGGACCTTCGGGCGACAGCAGGCCGCGCTGCTGTGCCTCCACCCGTCCGGTAGCCATCTCGAGGATCGGGCCAGAGATGGCGAGGATTGCGACGATCAGGATCTGCAGACCGGCGGTGATCCCCCACCCGGTGTGTACGACGATCGCGGCTGCGAACAGTGGGCCCGCGACGGTCGTCACCGGCGTCAGGTAATGCAGCCGCCCGTAGGTGGTCCGCATCGCGAGGGCACCGATGGCGGACAGCACAGTGACGAGCAGTGAAGCTGCCAGAAGGGCGTCGGAGATGACGAGGCGGGTCATGGTCGCGGTCCGAGCAGCCGGGTGAAGACCAACGTGCCGACCACGTTCAGCACGGCGAGGACGAGCGGCACGATGAGGTAGCTGGGCTGATCGACACCAGCGGCGAACGCCATCAGGAAGAAGACGGCGATCGGCGAGGCGAGCTCCAGCCCCACAAGCCGTGAGACGCCGTCACCGCGAGCACCGATGATCAGTGCCGGGCCGAGCCCAAGGACCAACAAGACAGCCGACGCAGCCAGCCAAGCATTCACTTCTGCACCGCCTTCGTCATCGATGCGGGACTGTCGACGAGCACGTGCACGAGCAGTTCTCCCGTGGCGGTGTCGTCATCGACCACGAAGCTGCCTGGCGTGAAGGAGACGAACATGGTGGCGGCTGCCCGCGATGTCGACGGCAACACGCCGGGCCCCGGTGCGACCGGCACCCGCTGCCAGCGCCCTTCCCGCTCACCGCGGAACCGCCGCCGCCAAGGAAGCGCAAGTACCCCCACCGTGTCCTGGGCTATCGCGGCCGGCAACGGTGGGATCCATCGCCAGTAACGCCGGGTTGGGTGCAGCCGCAGCCCGAGCGCGCGGCGCACCGCGACGGCGGCTGTCGCGCAGGCCGCGGCGGCAGCGCTCGCGACGCTGAGGTCCGCCGTCTCGACGGAGGACAACGTCAGCAGCCAGATGCCGAGCGCAGCCGCCGCCCAAGCCAGCCACTCCAACCCAACCCGGATGATCACCGGCACGGGCTGATCGTCCCCGCTGCCCATGGCCCTAATCGCGCTGTAGCTACTGGCCGATCTTGACGCCGGGGAATCCGCCGGGGTACTCGATCGGATGGATCGGCTTCGCCAATGGGCGATTCGCGGCCTTGCTCCAGGTGCCGAGCGGAAGCACCGTTCGGCCGGTGATGGCGAGAAGCATCATCGCGGTCGCCACGTACCAAGCGATTGCCGCCGCGATGACCAGGAACCAGCCGGCCACCCGGTCAGCGGCCAGGCTTCCGGTCCACAGCCCGGCCGCGAGGATGCCGGACCCGCCTGCCAGAGCTGCCAGCACGCCGAAGAACCCGAGGCTTTCCGTGAGCGAGGCCAGGGCTGCCGAGATGGTGATCGCGCAGAGCGGGACGAACCAGATGGCAAACCCGGCGTCAGGGGTGCCGAGCGGGACGGGGGACTGAACGCCGGTGACGTAGAGCAGGTGGAGGATTCCCCACGCGAGCCAAAACGATCCCCACGTCCCGTGCACGGCCGTGGCGAGTCCGTCCCGGGCCTTGAAGGACCACATCGCGGAGAGCAGCTGGACCAGGCCACCGAAGATCAAGGCAAGTGGAAAGAACGACAGTGTCGACAGATCGTTCCCCCACCACCCGGCCAGATTCGTGCCCATCATGATCGTTGCGGTGAAGAATCCGAACAGGCCGAGAACGCTGGGCGGCGCGATCGGTGACAGGACGATCCGGCTTCGGTCTAACCACGAGTCGAACTCGGCCGATTCGCTCGTGGCATCGCCGTTCTCGCCGGTCCCGTGGCTCCGGGCGGAGCCCTGTGTGAGGTCAATTGTCGATGCGGCATGGCGTCGGGCCATGGTTGCCTCCCTTCCGAGCTTCTTACATGCGAATCGGTGCCCGTGTTTGAATACAGAAAACCTTCCTCTATATTCACCGACGGAAGGCACGAGGGAGAGGGTCGCACCGATGGCACCAACGCAGCAGGGCGGCCGCAGGCCGGGGGCCGGCCGGCCGCGGCTAGACGCCGACGCCGCCATCCTTGCGGCCGCTCGTGAGCTGTTGCGCACCGAGGGCTACCACCACCTCAGCATCGAGGAGGTGGCGCGACGCGCGAAGGTGTCACCGGGCACCGTGTATCGACGGTGGGCGACCAAGACCCAGCTCGCGGTAGCGGCCTACGCCGGGACGATCGGGACGTCTGCGCCGCTCGATACCGGTTCGCTCCGCGGCGATCTTGATGCCTTCGTGCCCGCTCTGCATCGGTTTTTCAGCGGCGAGCACGGTCAGCTGCTGGCGTCGCTGCTCGGCGCGGTCGGAAATGACGAGTCGGTGAGCCGCGCGGTCCGCGCCGCCACCAGGCTGCGTCGCGCCGGGCTGCGCCGGATCCTCGAGCGGGCACGCGATCGCGGCGAACTCGCCGACGATGTTGACCTCGAGCTGGCGATGGATCTCATGCTGGGCCCGCTGTGGACCCGGCTGCTGGTCACCGGCGAACGAATCAGTCGGCCCTTGGTCCACCGAATCGCCCACCTCGTCGCCGATGCGATCGTGCGCTAGGGCCAGTCCGGACTGGTGAACGGGGTCCTAACTCGTGTGGTCGCCGGGCAGCTTCTCCTTGACGTGCTCGGCCATCTCCGCCCACTTGCCCTTGAACCCCTTCGTCGCAATGCCAACCCCGTCCTCGTCGCCGCTCGCCAGACCCTTCATCGTCTTCTTCAGCATTGTCGGCTTGACATGCGGCGGAAGCGCGACGATCTGTGGGTCGGTGCGGAACTCGATCAACACTGGCTTATCCGCGGCAAGCGCGCGGTCCCACGCCGGACCGACCTCGTCGGGCTGTTCGACCTTGATCCCCTCGAAGCCGAGCAGCCTCGCGTACTCCGCCGCCGGCAGGTAGGGGAGGGTCTGGGTCTCCGGGTTCTTCGGGTCCCCACTGAGTGCGCGCTGTTCGACGGACACCTGGTTGAGGTCGTCGTTGGCGAGGACGACGAAGACCAGCGTCGGGTTGTGACTGGTGAGCTGCGGCAGGTACCGCTTCACGGTCAGCAGCTCGTTCATTCCCAGCATCGTGAACGCGCCATCGCCGGTGAACCCGATGACCGGTCGCTCAGGGTGGGCGAACTTCGCGCTGATGGCGTACGGCACTCCGGGCACCATCGTGGCCAACGTGCCCGACAGCGATCCCCGCATCCCTTCCCGGATCTCGCAGTGCCGGGCGTACCAGTTGGTCGCCGAGCCGCTGTCCGAGGTCATGATGACGTTGTCCGGCAGTCGCCGGTTGAGCTCCCAGAAGACCAGCTCCGGGTTGACGTGGTCAGCACTTTGATGCGCTCGGTCGTCGAGGATCCGGTCCCAGACCTTGCGCTCGGAGATGATGTGCTCCTGCCAGGAGCGGTCAGCCTTGTGCTTGAGCATCGGGAGCAGCGCTTGCAGCGTGTCCTTGGCATCACCGACCAGTGACACGTCATTCGGGTAGCGGACCCCGATGAGCGAGCCGTCGAGGTCGATCTCGACGCACTTCGCCTTTCCCTCCTCCGGGAGCCACTCGGCGTAAGGGAATGAGGTGCCGATCATGAACAAGGTGTCGCAGTTCATCACCATCTTGTGGCTCGGCTCGGTGCCGAGCAGGCCGATGCCTCCGGTCACGAACGGGAGCGTGTCCGGCACGACGTCCTTACCGAGGAGCGCCTTGGCTATTCCGCAGCCGAGGATGTCGGCAGCCTCGATCACCTCACGGGCGGCGTCGCGGGCGCCGGCGCCGATGAGGATCGCGACCTTCTCGCCGGCGTTGAGGATGTCCGCGGCCTGCCGGAGCAACGTCTCGTCCGGGATCGCGTGTGGCCTGTTCCAGCCCACACTGGTGAAGACCGAGCCGTGCTCGCGCGGCGGGTCGCTGTACTCCATCTCGCCGACGTCTTCTGGCACGATCACCACTGCTGGCCGGCGTTCTTCGTACGCCGACTTGATGGCACGGTCGAGTACGTGTCGTGGCGAGTGCTCGTCCATGATTGTCGAGACGAAGCCCGCCACGTTCTTGAACAGGGTGGTCAGGTCGATCTCCTGCTGGTAGTGAGCGCCGACCGACAACCGCTTCTGCTGTCCGACGATGGCGAGTACCGGCTGGTGGTCGAGCTTGGCGTCGTAGAGCCCGTTGAGCAGGTGGATGGCTCCCGGACCGCTGGTCGCGATGCAGCAACCGATCTCGCCGGTGAACTTTGCGTGGGCACAGGCCATGAACGCGGCCATCTCTTCGTGGCGGGTCTGGGTGAAGAACGGGTCGTGATCCTCGACCCGCGCGAACGCACCGAGGAAGGCATTGATGCCGTCACCCGGGTATCCGTAGACCCGGTGGATACCCCACTCGGTCAGTCGGTTCAGGATCCATTCGGCGACCTGCATCGGGTTCCCTCTCGTGGTTGCGTGGTGGGTGGGCGCTGTTACGCGACGCGGAACCGCTCGGCGTCGGCTCGTTTGAAGTGCAGACCGTGACCGGGCCGGGACCGGTCGGGGCGAAGCAGCCCACCCGGCTCCGGCTCGAGCACGCCGTCGAAGAGCATCGACTCGATCCGCACGTGGTCGTGGAAGTACTCGAGATGACGCAGCCGCCGCACTGCGGTGCTTGCCTGCGCCGAGATCTGCGGAGCGCAATGCGCCGACAGGTCGATCTGGTGCGCGTCGCACATCCCGGCGACGGCGAGGAAGCCGGTGATTCCCAGGCACCGGGTCGCGTCTGCCTGGAGGCAGTCGACTGCGCCGCTCGAGAGCATCGACTCGAAGTACCAGGGGTTCCAGCCATACTCCCCGGCGGCGATGTCGATCCCACCCGGCGTCGACTCGCGCACCAGCCGTAGCCCGGCGAGGTCATCCGAGCTCACCGGTTCCTCGAACCACCGGACGTCGAACTCCTCGGCGTACCGGTGGGCCCATTTGATCGCCTCGCGCGGGGTGAACGCGCCGTTGGCGTCGACATACAGCTCGACATCCGGGCCGATCGCCTCGCGCACTGCGGCGAGGCGTCGAGGGTCGGCGTCGGGGTCGCGGCCAAGCTTCATCTTCACCCGGGGGATACCTGCCTCCGCCCAGCCGACCAGCTGCTCGGTGAGTTGCTTGTCGTCGTAGGAGGTGAAGCCACCACTGCCGTAGATCGGCGTGGCTGGATGTACGGCGTCAAGGGCGACGACGAGCGGGATGTCGAGCAGCCTCGACTTCAGGTCCCACAAGGCGATGTCGACCGCGCTGATCGCCATGGCGACCAGACCGGTGACGCCGAGGTTGCGGGTCTCGTGCATCATCGTCGCGGTCGCGGACGCGACATCGAACGCGTCGTGGTCCTTGATCGCGTCGGCGAGCTTGCGCTCGATGATCGGGACTGCGCCTTGGTGGGCGTAGGTGTAACCCAGGCCGGTCGTGTCGCCTGCGGTGACTTCGGCGACGACCAGGACGGTGGAGTCCCACGCCAGCGTCCCGTCTGACTCCGGCAGATCGGTCGGCACCTCGTAGGCCGCTGCACGCACCTCGGTGACGGAACTGCCTGAGCGGGTCATGCGCGGGCTCGATATCGCAGGGCGAGACCGGCGGCGGCGCCGGCCGCGGCGAGGGTGAGCACTGCTGCGACCTCCTTGGATGCTGATGCGGGCGGTGAGGTCTCCTCACCGATCTGCTCAGGTCGCTCGGCCGGCAGACCACGGTGATCGGGAAGAGCTGCCCGGATCAGCTGCGCGATGTGGATCGCCCGCCGGTCGGTGCCTTGCTCGATCTGAGTCCGACAGGAGAAGCCGTCGGCGAGCAGGATCGTGTCGGGCGCTGCCTCCCGCACCTTGGGGAACAGCTCTCGCTCACCGCAGTCCATCGAGATCTGGTATTTGCCCGCCTCGAATCCCCAGGACCCGGCGAGTCCGCAGCACCCGGTCGGGGGCATCTCGGCGTCCAGTCCCAGCCGCTCGTAGAGCTTCTGGTCGGCGTCGAATCCCATGACGGACTGGTGATGGCAGTGCTTCTGCACCATCGCCTTGCGCTCGATCGTGGGCAGGTCGGCGTCCGGCGCGTACTTGTCGAGGAACTCCGCCAGCGTGTAGGTCTGCTTCGACAACCGCTGGGCCTGCTGGTCCGCCGGCAACATCTCGATGAGCTCGTCGCGGAACGACGCGCAGCACGACGGCTCAGGCACGATCATCGGAAGGCCTTCCGAGATCTGCTCGTCGAGTGAGGCAAGCACCTCGGTGAACATCTTGCGGGCGCGCCCGAGCATCCCGTAGTCGAACAGTGGCCGGCCGCAGCAGAGGACCTTCGGCGGGATCGTCACCTCGAAGCCCGCCGCCTCGATGACTTCGCAGACCGCCTGCGCGACATCGGTGTGGAAGTGGTTGGTGAACGTGTCGGGGAACAGGACGACCCGCGGGGCGCCGGGGTTGACGCGCTCCCGCTCGGCGAACCACTCGCGGAAGGTCTGCGACGCGAAGTACGGCGCCTGACGGTCCGGATGCACGCCGCCGAGCTTCTTGACCAGTCGATTGACGCCAGGGGCATGCAGGGCGAGGTTCGCCAACCCCGGCATCTTCGCGCCGACTCTGGCGGCGTACATGATCAGCCCCATCGCATAGGCGTATCGCGGCCGGACCTTGCCCTCGTAGTAGTGCGCCAGGAACTCGGCCTTGTACGTGGCCATGTCGACGTTGATCGGGCAGTCGCTCTTGCAGCCCTTGCACGACAGACAGAGATCGAGAGTCTCGAAGACGTCCTCGGACTTCCAACCGTCGGTGATGACCTCGCCCTCGAGCATCTCGAACAGTGCCCGGGCGCGGCCGCGCGTCGAGTGCTCCTCCTCGCGCAGCGTCTGGTACGACGGGCACATCGTCTGTCCGCCGAGAACCCGGCACTTGCCGACGCCGACGCATCGGTTGGTGGCATGGGCGAACGAGCCACCATCGTTGGGGAAGGCGAAGTAGGTCTTCGGCGTGGCCGGCTTCCATTCGGGCCCGAGCCGGAGATTCTCGTCGAGGCGGAACACCCGGATCGGGTCAGCCACCTTGCCGGGGTTCATCCGACCGTCCGGATCCCAGATCGCCTTGAACTCGCGCATCGCCTCGAGCAGCTCGGTGCCGAACATCCGGTCGAGCAGCTCCGCGCGCTGCTGCCCGTCACCGTGCTCACCGGACAGCGACCCGCCGTAGCTCACGACGAGATCGGCCGCGGATTCGAGGAACTCGCGGTAGTGGCGCACGCCCTGCTCGGTCTGCATGTCGAACGGGATACGGGTGTGCAGGCAGCCGTCGCCGACGTGGCCGTACATCGCGGCTTCATAGCCGAACCTGTCGTAGAGCTTGCGCAGATCGCGGATGTAGTCACCCATCCGCTCAGGAGCGACAGCGGAGTCCTCCCAGCCCGGCCACGCGTCGGGCTGACCCGGTACCTGCGCGGTGGAACCCAGACCGGCCTCGCGGATCTCCCACAGCTTCTCCTCCTGCTCGACATCGTCGAACAGGCTCATGCCGGGTGTGTCCTTGTCCTTCTCCAGCCGAGCCATCGCCTCGCGGGCGTGAGTGTCTGCCTCCTCCTTGGTGTCGCCGCCGAACTCGACGAGCAGGAAGTTCTCACCTTCCGGCAGCATTGGCAGCTCACGCAGGTGGCGGTGCATCGTCTGCATGTTGTCGAGCAGCATCTTGTCCACGGCTTCGAGTCCGATCGGCCCGAAGTCGAGGATCTCCGGCGCGTGGTCGGCGGCTTCGGCGAGGTCGGCGTAACCGAGCACCAGCAGACTGCGATGACGCGGCCACGGCACCAGCTTCAGTTTCGCCTTGAGGACGGTGGCGCAGGTCCCCTCGGTGCCGACGAGTGAGGCCGCGACGTTGAAGCCACTTTCCGGCAGCAACGAGTCGAGGTTGTATCCGGACACCCGTCGGGGGATCTGTGGGTAGCGGCGTCGGATCTCCTCGGCGTACCGGTCGCGGAGTGCGAGCAGCCTGGTGAAGATCTCGCCCTGCCGACCACCGGCCGCGATGATCGAGCGGATCTCTTCCTCGGTGTACGACGACTTCACCTCGAGGCGGGTGCCGTCGTACAGCACGACATCGAGCGCCAACGTGTTGTCCGCGGTACGGCCAGCCATCACGGAGTGCACACCGCAGGAGTTGTTGCCCAGATTGCCGCCGATCGTGCAGCGGTTGTGGGTCGACGGATCCGGCCCGAATGTCAGTTGGTGCTCTTCAGCCGCCTCGCGCAGGACGTCGTTGATGACGCCGGGCTCGCACCATGCGTAGCGTTCCTCGGCGTTGACCTCGTAGATATTTGTCAGGTACTTCGAGGTGTCGAGAATGACCGCGACGTTCGTGGTCTCGCCCGAGAGGCTGGTGCCGCCGCCGCGGTTCGTGATCGGGGCGCCGTGCGCGCGGCATCCCTCGACCGCGGCGACGATGTCCTCGATGTCGCGTGGCTGGACGACGCCGAGCGGAGGCATCCGGTAGTTCGAGGAGTCGGTGGACCAGACCGCCCGCGCGCCCGCATCGAAGCGGACTTCGCCGCGCACCTTGTCGCGCAGCGTGGCCTCCAGCGCCGCGAGGTCGACGGACTGCGCGTGAGGGTGAGCGTGATATCGGCGCTGGGCGGATCGTGCGCTCATCGAATGAACTGCTCCTCGATCGGTCGTACCGGGGAAGTACCCGGCGAGGCGGATGAAAACCTTTGCGCTATGCAATAGCCGCGTGAATGTGCCAGTGCATCGGCCGGCGGGCGCATCAGGCCGGGACGAGCAGGCGTTTGTCCGCTCATCCGGCTGGCCATGACTAGCGCAAGGACTGCTCTCGTTTCGAAACGGCTCTGGCAGGGGGAGTGATGCGCGGCAATCGAGGCGCCCAAGTCGGCGTTGATGTGGCGCGCCTGCTCTGGGCTGCCGCACTGCTCGGCTGGCCGGCCCGGCTGTGTCGTGTCGTCGGTGCGGCTCCCACCCGTCGGGCGGTGTGGGTC
Source organism: Frankiales bacterium (assembly GCA_025980465.1). GTDB lineage: Bacteria > Actinomycetota > Actinomycetes > JAFAQI01 > JAFAQI01 > JAICXJ01. Next base: position 122,426 of record JAICXJ010000002.1, read on the forward strand.
ACCCGCCTGCTCGGGATGAGGAACCTGCTGCAGGGCGGCGTACTGCTCTCAAGTAGCGCCCGCCAGTCGTCACCGGTACCGATTGCACCTCGGACGCTGCGTCGTACCGGTGCCGGGGTCGACGTGCTGCACGCAGCGAGCTGCGTTGTTCTCGCTGACCGGCAGAGCGTCAGAAGGCCATGGCTGGTCGACGGAATGGTCGCGCTCGGTTTCGGGGCGGCCACCTGGTGGACGGCCGCGGACACTACGGCGGCACCGGACGGCTAGGCCGCGGGCGCACCCACGTCGGCCCACCCGCCGGCGAGCAACCGTTCGACGTCGTTGAGGAACACCTCAGTGGTGAACTCCCGCCACAATGCGCCGGCGATGATCCGCGGGCCCCAGTCAGGATGGTCGGCGACCGTTGGTGCGATCGCGTTCTCCAGCCAGTCCTTGCCGTGGCCCGGGTCGACGTCGGCGTGCACCTCGTAGAACGGATAGGCGTCAGCCGGAGCATCGAGTCGATCGAAGGCGTTCAGCACCATCCGGCACCGAGGCCCGGCTTGCAGCTCGATCAGCCCCAGGGCGCCGAGCATCTCCGGTTGCAGCCAACGGTTGGTCGCGAGAAGGCCGCACAGCGCAGACCGAGCAAGAGCCGATGTGGGGAGGCCGGTCAGGTCCGGCTTGGGCATGTCCACGGCTGCAACGAGCCGATCGTGCAGAGCAGTGTGGACGTCGGCGAGGGTCCCATTACCCATCTCATCCCAGTAGTTGCTGGCGAGCTCCAGTTTCGCCGCTCCGGCGAGCCCGATCTGGCAGCCGGCGACCAGGTCGTCGAAGCCGGCGTCCGGGCCACCTTCAAGGGTCAGGAATCGCACCACCTCCGGCCAGCTGGCTTCTTTCGCCAGCCAGCGGTAGATCCGGGGGAGCCGGTTGCGGGCGGCGATGGCGCGCATCGCGGCCGGCACGTCGCTCGTGTCGATGCTGCCTATCTCGAGCGCTTGGAGCGCGGTGAGCCAGTCGCGCTCGCAGCGCTCTTTCAGGTTCGATACCACCGGGTGGTGCTGAAACCGCACCCGGTCGCCGATGCGGTCGAGCGGGGCAGTGTGAAGGTCGTAGATCGTCAGCAAGGTCGCGTAGCGGTCCCGTTCGTTGAACGGAGCCATGTCCCAGAGTTGGCCGATCTGCGCGCCGTCGGTTGGGGAGGCGAGTAGGTGCACCAGCGCATCGGCCAAGGGCGTGAAGGTCCGTGATTCGAACCCGCCCGGGCCGACGACCCGATGATCGCCGGGGGTCGTCTCCCGTTCCTCGCAACGTGCGGTCATCCCGACGTCGTACCCGAGCGTCGTTCGAGTAAGCAGCGGGCTGAACGGCGGGAAGGGCCGAAACGTGTTTTGCTTTCTGAGGAAGTCCATCGCCGCACCGGAGGTCCGCCATGCCGATGATTGAGCCGATCCCGATCGAGGCGCTTCCCGCCAGATCGCGCGAGATCATCGACAGTGGCGTGGAGCAGGGGCTGTATGCGACGCCGCTTCCGTTGCAGGTGTTCGCCTATCGCTCGCAACTGCTCGAGGCCACTCACCACAAGCGCCTCAACGCCGGCGCGGGAACACTGCTCGGTGGCCGGATCCTCGAGTTGCTGCGGATCCGCAGTGCGCAGCTCGGGGAGTGCCAGCCGTGCATGCAGTCGCGCAAGCACGACTCGATCACCGACGAGGACGTCGCGTGCCTGATCGAGCCGGACCGCAGCGACCTGGACCCACAAGAGCGGATGGCGCTGCGCTTTCTTGATCTGCTCTCGGCAGACCATCACGCGATCGACGCCAGCTTCTACCGGGCGCTCGGTGAGGTCTTCACCACCGCTCAGATCGTCGAGCTCGGCTTCGCCTGCGCCGAGATGATGGGTGTCCATCGGTTCGTGCACACCCTCGACATCTTCGGCACCGACCCGCCCGCGCTGCCGTTCTCGCCGGACCAGATCGACGCACGCCGGACACCGGACGACCTCGCCGCGTCTGCGACGTGAGCCGGGTCTTCGTTACGGGAGGCACCGGCCTCACGGGAGCAAACGTCTGTGAGCGGTTGATTCAGCGCGGCGACGAGGTCAGGGCCCTGGTCCGCAATCCGGACGAGGCGAGCGCGCTCGCGGATATCGGCGTCGAGCTGGTGCAGGGCGATATCACCGCCGCCGCCGACGTCATTGGCGCCGCGAAAGGTTGCGATTCGGCGATCCACTGCGCGGCGCTGCTCGGCGGATCGAGTCAGGACATCAACGATTTCCGCGCCGTCAACCTCGACGGCACCACGCACGTCCTCGACGCCGGCAAGGCGCATGGGATGCGCCGGGTGGTCGCGCTGTCGACCGGCACCTTCTTCGACTTGTCGGCGCCGGGAGACCGCGAGGACGCACCCTTGCTCGCCGACCCGCCGGAGGATCCGTACACCGTGACGAAGCTGGCGGCGTACCGCGAGGTGCATCGCCGTGCCGAGGGCGGCGACGACGTGTTGACATGCCATCCCGGGGCGATCTACGGCCCTGGTCTGGTAGCTGAGCGAGCGCTGCACCGGACCAGCTTCAACCGGGTGCTGCTCGCCGCGATGCGCGGAAGGCTCACGGCTTACCTCAGCTTCCCGGTCACCTGGGTAGCCGCAGCCGACGTCGCCGCCGGGTCGATCGCGGCGCTTGACCACGGTCGGCCGGGTGCCAGGTACTGGTTGACCGGCCGTCCCGAGGACGAGATCAGTACGGCGGCAGGCTGCAACCGAGCCTGCGAGATCGCCGGTGTCGAGCACCGAGTTGCCGACCTCGACCACCGCACCGCGCCAAAAGCCGTCGTCGAGACGTTCGGTCCGACCCTGTATGCGATTGCCGAGGCGGCCGCGAAGCAGACCCGGCCGGAGCGGCCGGCCGCCGGCGGCACGGAACGAGAGCTTGGCTACGCGCCGATGAGCCTTGACGACGGATTGCACCGCTTGATCCCGTGGCTGCGCGAGCTCGGCCGGCTGTGATCCGCGCGCCGAAAGACTTGCCGCCCTGCCCGCCTCAGCTGGGAAGGGCGTCGTACACCAGAACGTCGCCGACCCGTCGAGCGCCGGAAGTCGGACGGTGGAGGACCTCGCCGTTAGGCATGATGTGGCGGACCTCGACACCCTGCACGCATGTCAGCACGTCGGCGATCAGCCGCCGGTGGCACCTCCACCACAGGGTCTCGCTGCACATGAGGACTACCGCACCGTCTGCTGCCTCGGTGAGGAGGTCGGCGAGGGCAGCCTGGGCGTCAGCGGTCCGAAGGTGGGCGGCATAGCCGCGAAACGACTCATTGCGCCAGACCAGGTCGGGGCTGTCGGCCGGCGGGCGGCGGAACCCGCCCAGCCTTGGTTCCCACCGGTAGCCGATGCCGTTGGCGGGCAGCCAGCGTTCGAGCGCCGCCTTCGACACGTGCGGATGCCGCCGGCTACCCGGGGCGGTGCGGACGTCGACGAGTCGCTGCACGCCGGCGCTGGTCAGCCGCTCCGTGAGGATCTCCTGCGAGGCGGTGCCGTGGCCGATGGTTCGGATGAGCGGCACAGCTCACTACTTCCCACCAGGAACAAGGATCGTGTGCTCGTCGCGCTTTTTTCCGATACTCATGGGCCGCGCCGTTGGAAGCGTTGTCCTCGCGACGTCGCACGCCGCCCGGGGTGCCACGCCCTGGCTCGCCCACCGATCGCCGTCGGCAACCACACGCCACGATGGGCCTGCTCCATCTCGTCGCCGGCGATGTGGTGTCGGCGGAGATCCTTACGGTCCAGCCCGGCTAGCCGACTGCTCGCCCTGCGAGGAAGCACCCGACGAGGGGGATCAGCATGAGCGCAACGCAGCCGTCAGAGCGTTGATGTCGATGTGAGAAATTTCAGTGCCATGCGCGTGTTGGTCTCCTGCATTCCGCAGACCGGTCATCTGTTTCCGTTGCTGCCCCTCGCCGAGGCCTTCGCCGCGCAGGGCGACGAGGTGTTGGTGGCGACCGGAACTGACGCCGCAGCGGAGGTCACCGCACGCGGGCTCACCTTCCGCGAGACCGGACCACCCTTCGGCGAGTGGTTCGCTGCGATGCAGGCCCGGGTTCGTGGCATCCCGGGTGACGGACTGCCACCGGACCGCGTGGAGCGCTACTTCCTGCCCCGACTGTTCGGAGAGGTTGGCACCGCGCTCGTCGTCGACGATCTGCTGGCCGCAGCATCGGAGCACCTCCCTGATCTGATTCTGTTCGACCCGGTGGCGTTCGCCGCGCCGCTGGTCGCGGCCAAACTGGGAATCTCGGCCGTGCAGCACACGGTCGGTCCGGTGTACGCCGAGGCGACTCTCGATCTCGTCAGCGACGCCGTCAGCCCGATGTGGCGAGAGTTCGGTCTCGACGTCCCACCGGCGGCCGGGATCTACGAGGGACGGACGCTGGCGATTTGCCCGCCGTCGCTCGATCCGGTTGCGCGGGACAGGCCGCGGATCCAGCCGTTGCGCCCGGTCGACTTACCGAACTCTGCGGTCACGCCGCTTCCGCTGACGTTCCCCGAGCCGGAGCGACCGCTGGTCTACCTCACACTCGGAACCTTCTCCAACACCAACCTCGACCTCTTCCACCTCGTCTTGGGCGCGCTCGCGGACCAGCCGATCAATCTCCTCGTCACGGTCGGTCGCGACAACGATCCGGCAGTCTTCGGCTCCTCGCCTGCCAACGTCCACGTGAGGCAGTTCATCCCGCAGCGCGACCTGCTGCCGCACTGCACAGCTGTGATCCACCACGCCGGCGCGGGGACCACGTTCGGCGTGCTGGCGCACGGCCTGCCGTCAGTCGCGTTGCCGCAGGCAGCAGACAACTTCACGATCGGTGACCGGCTCGCGGGCGCGGGTGCGGCGGCGGTGCTACCACCCGCCCAGGTGAGCCCAACCACTGTCCGTGACGCGCTGCATGCGGTGCTCAGCGAGGCGTCGTACGCCGAGTCGGCTCGGCAACTCGCCGCGGAGATCGCCGCGATGCCCGGTCCGGCGGAGGTCGCGGCGAGTTTGGGTTAGAGATCGAGGTCGAGCGGTTCTACCGCGTGATCGGTTGCGTTGCGGGCGATCCGAATCCGGTGGTGACCTGAGGGCGGTTTCCATCGGTTTGGGTCGGGGTCCCAGGTCGCGAGACGGTCGAGCGGAATGACGAGGCCGAACCCGGCTTCGTTGCCCGCCGCAACCTCGACCCGCTTGAATCCGATGAGCCGGTCAGGTGCATCCGGATCAGCCAGCTCGGCGTAGACCTGGACGACGTCGGCGCCGTCATGGTCGCCGGTGTTGCGGATCGATCCTTGGAGGTGGATGACCCGCTCATCCCAGGTCAATGTGACGTCCTCGACCGTGAACGTCGTATATGACAGGCCGAATCCGAACGGGTACGCCGGCGTGCGGCCGGTACGGGAAAGGTGCCACCAGCCGTGCCATCGGTCATAGCGGAAGCTCGTCGCGGCGGCGTCGAACGGAGGGAGGTCCGCGTCATCGACCGGCACGGTGAACGGCAACCGCGCCGACGGGTTGACGACGCCGAAGAGGACGTCGGCGAGTCCCTCTCCCGCCCGGCTGCCGCCGTACCAGGACTGCACGACGGCCGGAACGGATTCGATCCATTCGCTGGTGATAACGGCGCTTCCGGCTTGGATGGCGACGATGGTGCGCGGGTTGGCGACAGCTACGGCGCGGATCAGCCGGACATCGCCATCCGGGAGACGCAGCGACGAGCGGTCGCCGCCAGTGCTGAAGCCACGTGATCTCGAAGCAAGGTGCGGAGGTTTCGTCGTCGGTGGCAGGTCCTGGAGGGCCGCCGCCATGAGGGCGACGACCTCCGGCTCATCCGCGGGTGGGAACAGGTCGAGGAGCGACGTGTCGATGTCGCCGATGTATTCGCCCTCGTCGAGATGTGTGTAGCCGACGACGACGAGAGCGACGTCGGCGTCAGCCGCGGACGCAGCCGCAGCTTCCAGGTCCGTGCCACCGTCGTACACGACCTCCGTTGCCGCGGCGCGGAGGCCGTCGAGCACGGTGTGGCAGTCGAGGTCCCACACGTCGCTGGAGCCACCATCGCCGATGTTCACTGTGGCGGCGAGCTGCCCGATCACGGCGATCGTCGAGGTGTCAGCCGGTAGCGGGAGAAGTGGTAGGCCGTCGACCGGTTCGTTGCGCAGCAAGACGACCGATCGGCGAGCGACCTCGCGCGCGAGCTCGCGATGCTCGACCGACCCGAGGACGCTTCGGTCGGGAGCCGGTGCGGACAGGACGTCGTCGAACCGCAGCAAGGTGGCTACCAGCCGAGTCACCGCTCGGTCGACGTCGTCCCAGCTTGCCGCGCCGTTCTCGAGTGCGGTGGGCAGGTCCTTGGTGCGAATCATCCGGAACGGCATCTCGATGTCGAGACCGGCGCCGAGCGAGCGGGCCGCGTCGCGCAATCCGAAGATGAAGTCGCTGATCACGAAGCCTTCAAAGCCCCACTCGTCGCGGAGGAGGTCGGTGAGCAACCGGCGGTTCTGCCCGCACCAGTCGCCGTTGACCGAGTTGTACGCCGACATGACCGACGCGACGCCTTCGTCGACGATGCGGCGGAAATGCGGGAGATACACCTCGTGAAGCGCCACGTCATCGACCTCGATGTCGACGGTGAAGCGGGCGTTCTCCATCGAGTTGCAGGCGAAGTGCTTGACGCAGGCCATCACGTGGCGCTGCAGTCCCCGGGTGAACGCGGCGCCCATCTCACCGACGTGGTGCGGATCCTCGCCGTAGGTTTCCTGGGCCCGGCCCCAGGCGGGGTGGCGCAGCAGGTTGACGCAGACGGCGCCGGTGAAGTTCGCCCCGACCGCACGCAACTCGCGGCCTATCGCGTCACCAACGCGCTCTTCCAGGTCTGGGTCCCACGTTGCGCCGCGGGCCATCGAGACCGGGAAGGCCGTGGCGTTGCCGACCACGGCGCCACGCGGCCCGTCGGAGAACCTGATGCCCGGTAGACCGACCCGCTCCAGCTGGGCCGCGGGGAACGGGCTGCGGTGGTATCCGTCGTCGTTGAGCATTCCGAGGCTTGCGAAGGCCGGTAGGTCACCGTCGAGACACCACAGCCGTTCCTCCGGCGTGAGCCCTGCCACCAGCTCGCGCGCAACATCGAGGGGCGGGTGTCCGCCTGCGATGGCGTGACGGGCCTCGTCGAACGTCCGGATTCCGATCCTTGAAACTTATCCGGATCGAGTTCTGGGAGAATTGCTGCGCTGCCGCCCATCACCTGCAGCTCGATCACGCGCGGCAACTCACTCGCCCGATTGAAGTAACCGATGACTCACGCCGGCGACGACGTCTCGCCTGGACGACTGTCCAGACGACTGTCAGACTCGCACGTGTGCACAGCCGGTTCGCTGACCTCACCCGGCAGCAACTTGCTTGCGTCGTACCAGAACTGCTTCTCACTGGGCACCTCATCGACCGCTCCGGCATGGCGTGGGTCATCGCGGCATTCGGACCAGAGGAGATGACGCAGGTCGCGATCGAGGAGTGGGCCGGCGCGAGTCCCATCTACACCCGCCGGATGCAGCGTGCACTTGACTTCGAAGGCGACGACGTGGCGACGATCTTCAAGGGAATGCAGCTCGAGATCGGTGCGCCGCCGCAGTTCATGGACTTCCGTTACTGGGTGCAGGACGAGCATCACGGCGGCTTCCACCTCGACCACTGTGGCGCGCTTGTCGACGTTGAGCCGATGGGTGACGCCCAGGTCAAGGCGATGTGCCACGACATCGAGGATCCGACCTTCGACGCGACGGCGGTGGCGACAAATCCCAGGGCGCAGATGCGCCCGATTCACCGGCCGCCACGGACGCCGGCTGATCGTCATCCGCATTGTGCGTGGACGGTGACGATCGACGAGTCCCATCCGGCAGTCGAGCCGATCCCGGCTCTCGCTGTCATGCAGGCGAAGCAGGTCGCGACCCTCGAGCTTGCCCCGATCGATCCGCAGGACGAGGGCGCGAGGGACTACCGGGGTCCATTGGTATCCGACATCGACTTCGCCGCCTTCTCGCACTCGGCGCTCGCCCGCATCGCCGACGAGGTCTGCATCCAGATGCACCTGCTGGTGCTCTCGTTCCAACATGCAGTGCGGGCGCGGGCGACCGACCGAGCTCAAGCCGACGAGATCGTCACCAAGCAGCTAACTGGGATCGCCGGCGTGATGGCGGAGCGACTCCATCGAGTGCTGCAGCTCGGTCGCGACGAAGCGGCCGCGGTGGAGGTGCTCAAGGTTCACCCGCTTCTCAACCCGGCCGCCTACGTCCATGTGTCGTACGACGGTGCGGTGATCACGGTCCATCCCTCGCCGGCGCACGAGGACGAGGCGTGGATCGTGCATGCGCGGCCGTCATCGCCGCGGCCGCTGCAGGCAGTCGTCCGCGCCATTCGCCCCGACCTCGACGTCGACATGGACGGCTCAGATGCCGAATGGACTGCCCGAGTGGTGCGCCGTGACTCGCCGGCCGCGGAGTTCGACGAGGTCGCCATCACCCGGTTCAGCCGGGGAGTCGGGTTCAGCTTCGAGCCGCGACGCTCGCTGCCCCTGACCGTCGCCTAGGATCCCGCGACATGACAGTGACGCGCGAGACCGAGCCCGCGATGTCGTGGCCGGATGTGGAGGCGACCCTCACCGCCGCCGGCCAGATGTTCGAGATCGAAGAGGCGGATGTGCGCGGCGTACCGCTGCGGGTGTGGAAGAACGCGCCGTCGAGCCTGCGGGACCTGCTCGAGCTGTCGCGGCTGTACGGCGACAAGACGTTCATCGTCTACGAGGATGAGCGGACCACGTTCGAGGAACACTTCCGGCAGGTGGCGACGCTCGCTCAGCGACTGGTCGATCGCTTCGGAGTGGGCAAAGGTGACCGGGTCGCGATCGCGATGCGCAACTTCCCGGAATGGTCGGTGGCGTTCTGGGCGGCAGCCGCTGCGGGCGCCGTCGTGGTGCCGCTGAACGCCTGGTGGACCACGCCGGAGCTGGTCTACGGACTCGAGGACTCCGGCTCGAAGGTCGCATTTGTCGACGGCGAGCGGCTCGACCGGCTCGCGCCGGAGCTCGCGGGTCTGGATCTGCGGGTGGTGGTGGCCCGGGAGGAGGGTGAGGTCCCGGCCGGTGTCGAGCTGTATGCGGACGTGCTGGACGACGTGCCGTTCGACGTCGCGCTGCCGGCGGTGACACTGACGCCGGAGGATGACGCCACCATCTTCTACACGTCAGGCACGACCGGCGAGCCCAAGGGCGCGCTCGGCACGCATCGCAACATCTGCGGCAACCTGATCTCGCTGGCGTACGGGCGGTTCGCGGCGGGGCTGCGCTCGGGAACGCCGGTCGAGACGCCCGCGACCGATGCGATCCAGCAGGCCGGGCTGCTGTCCGTGCCGTTCTTCCACGCGACCGGCTGCCACTCGGTGCTGGTCGCAACCGCCGCGACCGGCGGAAAGCTCGTGCTCATGCACAAGTGGAACCCGGAGCGGGCGCTGGAGCTCATCGAGCGCGAGCAGGTCAGCATGTTCGGCGGCGTCCCGACGATGGTGTGGCAGGTGCTGCAGTCACCGGATTTCGGCAAGCGGGACATCTCGACCGTCACCTCGGTCGGCTACGGCGGTGCGCCGGCACCGCCGGAACTGGTGCGTCGCATCGAGGAGTTGCTGCCCGGCCGGGTGCCCAGCAACGGGTACGGACTCACCGAGACGTCGTCCGTGACGACGATGAACGCCGGGATCGACTACCTCCAGCGGCCGGACAGCGTGGGCCGCCCGGTGCCGGTGGTCGACGTACAGGTCGTCGACGAGGACGGCCGGGTCCTACCGGTCGGAGCGGTCGGCGAGCTCTGGATCCGCGGACCGAACGTCGTGACGGGGTACTGGAACAAGCCGGAGGCGACCGCGGCAGCGATCACCGACGGCTGGCTGCGCTCCGGGGACCTTGCGCGAGTCGACGAGGAGGGCTTCGTCTACATCGTCGACCGGGCGAAGGACATGCTGATCCGCGGCGGTGAGAACGTCTACTGCGCGGAGGTCGAGGCCGCGCTGTTCGAGCATCCCGCGGTGTACGACGCAGCTGTGATCGGGATCCCTCATCACGAGCTCGGCGAGGAGGTCGGGGCCGTCGTCCGCGTGAAGGACGGTGCAACGGCATCCGAGAGCGACCTGCGTCGGCATGTGGGGGAGCGGCTGGCGGCGTTCAAGGTGCCGGTGAAGGTGTGGTTCGTCGACGACGAGCTGCCTCGTAACCCCGCCGGTAAGGTGCTCAAGCGCGAGCTGCGTGACCGGCTACTGGGCTGAGTCGGCTACCGGATCGCGGTCTGCCAGATACGGCGCTCCTCGTCGTAGGGCGCGTCGCGCACCTGAGTCTGCGGGCCGAACTCCATCGTCGCGCGTCGCGATCCGTCGTACGTCGGCCAGTCGGGGATCGCGGAGTGGTTCGGGTCGCCATTGCGGGCGAACGCGATCCAGGCATCGCTCATCTGCTCGCTGAGCCGCTCGGCCGCCGGGCCGGCGCCGGCGAACCGGTCCATGGTCGGCATCGTGAGGTTGCCGAAGACGAACGGGATCTCGAGCGCGTGGCAGGCACCGAGTGCGCCGCCCATTGCAGGCGATTCCCACGTGAACAGATACATGTACGTGGGGGCGTACGACGACTGCGCTTCGGCGGCACGGATCGACCCGATCCGGAAGATCCGGTCGCTCTCGATCGCCGACCACAGCTCGCGCGGCTCGGTGGTGTCGCCACGGCGAGCCCGCACATCGCGGTAGGCGGCGATGACGTCGTCCGGCCTGAGCATCACGTCGTTGTAACGGAAGATCGCGTCGATCCGCCGGTGCAGGACCGCTTCGTCCGGATCGCGGTTGAGCGGGTCGACCACCATGAACATCTTCGCTTCATCGCGGTTGCTGCCGATCATCAGATCCACTTCACGCGCCGCGCCGTCGACGAGCGCCTGTTGCGGCGGCACTGGCAGCGAGCTGCCGTCGACGACCGGGATGAGCGGCAGCCCGGCCCGCCGGTCAGCGAGAAGCGATGCCTGCGTGGCGAGGATCGCCTCGGTCGGGAGGTCGCGTACTGCGGCGGCCGAGGCGACCCCGAGGTCGGCGAGCAACTTCGCGGTGACCTCCTCCGCGCGATCCATGGCGACCGCGCTCGGCGGCCCGCTCTGCACGATGGCGCGGCGGAACAGGCCACGCGCCGAGGGCATCGCGAGCAGATCGGAGACCGACATGCCGCCGGCCGATTCGCCGAAGATCGTCACGTTCGTGGGGTCACCACCGAACGACGCGATGTTCTCGCGCACCCAACGCAACGCCGCGATCTGGTCGAGCAAACCCCAGTTACCGGCCGCGCCGTCGGCGTCGTCATCGGCGAGATCGGGGTGGGCGAGGAACCCTAGGATGCCCAGCCGGTAGTTGACGGTGACGACGACGACGTCACCCTGCACCGCGAGCCGGCCACCGCTGTAGAGCGATGACACCCCGGATCCGCTGACGAAGGCACCGCCGTGGATCCACACCATGACCGGACGGCGACCGTCGATGCCGGGCGTCCAGACGTTGAGGGTCAGGCAGTCTTCGCCTAGCGAACCGGGTTCCTCGCCGGTCAGCGTCGTCATTGGCGCGTTCTGCGGAGCCCAGCAGCCAAAGGCTGTAGCTGAGCGGACGCCGGTCCAGGGCGGTACGACGCGCGGCGCGCGCAACCGGTGCTCGCCGGCGGGCGCCGCGGCGTACGGAATACCGCGGAAGACCTGCAGGCCGCCATCGGCCGCACCCTGGAGCTTGCCCGACGTGGTGTCGACGACCGTCATCCCACAACCCCTGTCCTCGGAGGGCGACTCCTGGTGGTACACAACCAGAACACAGAGGAGACCGCCATGACCAATGTCGATGGCATCGATCCCACCGCCCCGCCCTCGGGCACCGGCTGCGGCGACTGCCTCACCGCAACACCCACCGGATGGTGGTTCCACCTGCGCCGCTGCGCACAATGCGGCCACATCGGGTGCTGCGACTCTTCACCGAGCCAGCATGCTCAGGCGCACTTCCGCGACACCGGACACCGTTACATCCAGAGCTTCGAGCCGGACGAGGACTGGTTCTGGGACTACCAATCCGAGGACTACTACGACGGCCCGTCGCTGAGTCCGCCGCACCAACACCCTCCCGACCAGCCGACTCCAGGACCCGCTGGGGCTGTGCCCCCCAATTGGTCCGAGCGTCTTCATGCTTGACCGCTGGTCAGGGCTCCCGACCGGGAATGGAGCGGTGGACCCGAGTCCAGCCCGGCCCCTCGCCTAGCGTTGAATACCTCCGGACCGAGCGATACGCGGAGCGGAGAATGAGCATGGGTGAGCTTGACGGCAAGGTTGCTGTGATCACAGGAGCTGGCTCGGGGATGGGCAAGGCGTCGGCTGAAGTCTTCGTCCGCGAAGGAGCTCGGGTCGTTGCCGCGGACATCAGCGGGGCCGAGGTACAGACCGCGAGCGAGTTGGGCGACGCGGTGATCGCGGTCGGCTGCGACGTCTCCAAGGAAGAGGACGTCATCGCGCTGTTTGAGGCGGCCGTCAAGGCATTCGGTCGGGTCGATGCTGCGCTGAACGTCGCGGGCGTGGCCTCCGGTGGAGCGCTGGCAGAGGCCTCGCTCGAGGAGTACCAGCGGGTGACCTCGATCGACCTGCTCGGCGTCCTGCTCGGCACCAAGCATGCGATCAAGACGATGCTGTCGAACGGCGGTGGCGCCATCGTCAACTGGTCGTCGATTGGTGGGCTCGGCGCCTCGCCGATGGGCACCGGCATCTACTCGGCCGCCAAGGCGGGCGTGCATGCGATCACCAAGGCTGCGGCGGTCGAGTACGGCGCTCAAGGGATCCGGGCGAATGCGCTGTGTCCGGGGTTCGTCGAGACGGCGATGTCCGGCGGGCCAGGCGCGGCGACGCGGTTCCCGCAGCTCGTGCAGGGATCGGCGCTCAAGCGTGGCGCGCAGCCGGAGGAGATCGCCGAGGTGGCGTCGTTCCTCTGCTCCGATCGCGCGAGCTACCTCACCGGCGCCATCATTCCGGTCGACGGCGGCACCACCGCGGCGCTGCCTTAGCCAGACGGACGGCTTGCCGCTTCCGGTCTTCGCGGCCATACTCGACCCGCGCCATCGTGGGGGTGGTGCGTAGCCAGGACGGGGGAGGTCACGATGCCATTCGCTCCGGTGTGCCCGACGATCAGTGTCCCGCCGACGAAGGTCGCGGCGGACACCTACGTGATTCATTCCGTCCAGGAGGCACTGGGCCAGCCGTTGTTCGTCTATCTGAACTCGATGGTCATCCTCGGCAGCCAACCGATGATCGTCGACACCGGCACTATCGCCAACCGGGAGCAGTGGCTCGAGGACGTGTTCTCACTTGTCGAGCCGGGCGATGTGCGCTGGGTGTATCTGTCTCACGACGACGTCGATCACTCCGGCAACCTCGAGCAGGTCATGGAGGCGTGCCCGAACGCACGGCTCGTGTGCAACTGGGCGATGGTCGAGCGACACACGAACTGCTTCGACTTCCCGCTCGAGCGCTGCCAGTGGGTGATGGACGGCGAGTCGCTCGATATCGGTGATCGGACCCTCGTCGCGTTGCGGCCCCCGGTGTATGACTCCCCGACCACCCGCGGCCTGTTCGACCCGACGACGGGTGTCTATTGGGCCGTCGACACCTTCGCGACACCGTTGCCGGATCCGGGCATGGGCGTCGCCGATCTCGACCCCGAGTTCTGGGAGTTCGGCATGACGCTGTTCTCCTACGGTGCGGTCAGCCCGTGGTTGTCGCTGGTGGATCCGAAGAAGTACGCGACGTACGTCGATCGCATCCAGTCCCTCGACATCATGACGATCGCCGCCTGCCACACGCCGGTCATCGAGGGTCCGTTCATCGAGAAGGCGTTCGCCCGCACTCGTCAGCTGCCACTGATTGACCCGCCACCGATGCCGGACCACTCTGTGCTTGAGCAGATCATTGCCGCATCTGCCATTCCGCAGCCGAGGTGAGCCGATGACCGTTACGGAGCCAGCGCCAACCCGGGCCGCCACCTCCCCGGCCTGGAGCGGGGTCAACCACCTCGCACTCGTCACAGCGGATATGGATGCGACGGTGCGCTTCTATCACGGCGTACTCGGCGCGCGGCTCGTCAGCACGGTGGGCACGCCTGACTTTCGGCACTACTTCTTCGAGTTCGGCCCGCAGTCGACGGTGGCCTTCTTCGAGTACAACAGCTTGAAGATCGAGCCGTTCGCGGTCGGTGCCGGGACGCCGGACCCGCGCAAGGCGCAGTTTGATCACCTCTCGCTAAACCTGCCCGACGAGGCAGCACTTCACGCGCTGCGTCAGCTGCTCATCGAAAACGACTGCGAGGTCACCGAGATCGTCGACCACGGCAGCATTCACTCGGTGTACTTCACCGATCCCAACGGGATCGCGCTGGAGGCGTCGTGGTGGGTGAAGGACGTGACGGCCGGCGAGGCCGACTATGACGACCGTGACGCGTTCGGTGACCCGAATCCGGTTCCTGCGCTTGCGGAGCTCAAGGCCACCGGCACTCTCACGCCGGGTACCGGGACCCGACTGACCTAGTGTCGCCTCGACCGGCGTCAGTCGGCGACGAGGGTGGCAGCCTGGGCGAGCAAGCCCACAGCGGTGGCATGAAGCAGGTCTCCGACGCTCTTCGGCGCTAGCCCCGCGTGGGCCCTGGCGTTCGTGCCCTCGAGGACGATCCCGAGCTTGAAGCCGGCCATCACCTGGTACCACCGGACGTGCGTCAGATCCCGGTCACTGAGCGCGGCGTACGCATCGATGAGCGCTTGATCAGTGGGCAGCTTCACGCTGTCCGCGAGTCCAATCCCGGCGGTCGCCAGCAGCCACCCGAGGTCCAGAAGCGGATCGCCGATCGTGCACATCTCCCAGTCGACGATCGCGGCGATCTCCGGGCCATCGCGGCGGTACATGAGATTCGCCAGGTGGAAGTCGCCGTGCACGATTCCGGGCGTCCACTCGGTAGGGCAGTTTGCCGAGAGCCACGCGGCGACTTCCTCGACGGCGGGAAGTTCATGCCCGAGATAACCGTCGAGCTCTGCGTATCGGTCGAGCTCCCCGAGCCACCGCGGTACCTGGCGGCCCAGGAAGCCGTCAGGGTTTCCCATGTCGCCGAGCCCAACGACGGTATGGTCCACAGCCCCCAAGCGGGCTGCCGCCCGAGCGGCGTTCAGGCCCATCTCGTGCTGCGCCGCTTCGTCGCAGTGCCGAGCGGGTAGCTCCACGGTGGGATTGAAGCCGTCGACAGGCTGCATCAGATAGAAGACCGCGTCGCCCAGGACTGCGGTGTCGCTGCATCCGGCGATGAAGGCCGGGTGGGGGACTTCGGTGCCGGACAGGGCCTGGAGGACCCGCATCTCCCGCAGGATGGCGTCGTTGCTTCTCTTCCGCAGGTGCTGTGGACCCCGACGGAGCACGAAGCTGGACTCACCGCGCTCGAAGCGCACCAGGATGTTCTGGGTACCGCCACCCAACCTGATCGGGTTCTCGATCGGCCCAGGGGAGAGTCCTTGTTCGTCCATCCAGGCTGAAACCGCGTCCAGGTCGACGCCGAGCTCAGAAACGTCGTTCATCGCACCGCGCATTTGCCTCGTGGGGGTCGTCTCAGACGGTAGCCAACCGATCCTGAACGATGTCGTACCTGTTCGTGAGCTTTTTGGCGGCCGTCCGAGGCAATGGCTGGCCTATCCACGGGCGACCCCTTCACCCGGCCGTAATTATGCCGTCGATCTTGACGAGCTGGGTCAGGACCTGGCTGGACCGTCGGCAGGCGAAGCCTTTTCCACGCGCTTGATGACGTCCTCCGTGGCGATTAGCAATGGCGATGCCTTTGGGTAGCCGGCGTACTGGGAGACGTGAATCACCGCCTCGCGCGCCTCGGTAGGCGTGATCTCGCCGTTGCGCAGCGCGGCTTCGAGATGGATCGACCAGGCGCCCGCGTCACCCTGAGCGGCCACCAGCCCGAGCGTGAGGATCCGTCGCGCGCGTCGGTCGAGACCTGGCCGCGCCCAATGTTCGGCAAACAGCTGAGCGACCATCACGTCCGAGAACGGCATCGATCCCGGCGGCGGCGCCTGCATGATTCCGCCGTACACGTCGTTGAAGATGGCGGCGCCCCTGGCGAGCCGGTCAGCGTCGAACTCGGGTGGGCTCGAGGAATCGGTCATGACGGATGGTCTACCACCTACGAAGCCCCGCCTGTCCCGGCGATCGCAGAGCAGCCAAGTCCCGACTACCTCAGCGTCGATGATCTGTGGGTGATCGCAGCGGGGGTTCTCAGTGACGTACCGGTGCGCGACATCTGGCTACTGGCCTCCGCGGCGGCTCGCCCGCAACGAGGGTGTTTGGCGAAGACGCGCACCCCACCTTTGCGGACAAGGCCGCAGCGCTGATGCATTCACTGACTCGCAACCACGCTCTGGTCGATGGCAACGAGCGGCCGGCGTGGTCGGCTCTACACGCGTTCTGCCTGCTCATCGGTCATGACCCTGCGCTGCACGGTGGATGATGCTGAGCAGTTCGTGTGGGCTGTCGCATCGGGCAAGCACGACGTCGCCGAGATCGCAACCTGGTTCGCTCGGCGTCTACGTGCGTTGTAACGGCGACTTAGTTTTGACGCTCAAGCAATGTGGCATTGCTTGAGCGATGTGACCGCTTGGCGCCGATTCGCCATAGCAATGTGGCATTGCTTGATGGAGGGCATAGCAATGCCACATTGCCGGGTCGAGCATTGACTCGACGACCTGGCGCTAACGCTGCGGCAGAGCGAGCGTGCCTGGCTTACCGGTAGCTGGCCAGCCGGGAAGAGCCGGCTGAGGATCCCGCGGTCGTGGCGGGTGAGTGCGACGATGAGATCGGCCGGCGGGTCAGCTGTATCGCGAGCGCCTTGGTCGCTGCGAGAATGGGTTGCCGAGGGCGAACAGAGGCCAGGCCCCGGGCACACCACGTAGCTCGTGCTCACCCGCTCTTCGAATACCAGGCCGGAGCCGGTGACAAGTTC
The DNA here is from genome assembly GCA_025980465.1 of Frankiales bacterium. GTDB lineage: Bacteria > Actinomycetota > Actinomycetes > JAFAQI01 > JAFAQI01 > JAICXJ01. The sequence continues at coordinate 139,515 of JAICXJ010000002.1, forward strand.
AGTCACCGTCCCAGTCCCGGACCGCGAGGTCGACTGGTGCGAGTTCCGCGACCGGTGATCGGCCAGCCCGCGACTGGGCCAAGAGCAGTCTGGGGAGCGGCGCGTCTGCGCTGGACCGGATGTTCGGCACTCTCGTGTGGCACGGCGTCCTCGGTTTCGATCTAGCTCCCGCGGACACCCCAGGGACGCTCGTGGGCTGGACCATCGCCGTCGATAGGCCGGAGCTGTTCGTGCTGGCTGCCGACGGTCGCTTGATGGCCGGGTGCATGGTGTTCGAACTGTCCCCTCAGCATGTCACCTGGACGACGCTGCTGCGCTTTCATCGACCGCCGGCCGAACGCGTCTGGTCTGTCGCCCAGCATGTCCATCGGGCGCTCGCCGGCCGACTGCTCGCGCGGGCTGCGGGGTCGCTCGCGTCCTAAGCGCGGCGCCGAGGCAATCAAGCTGCTCGGCAGGGTCCGTCCGTCGGTCGGTCATGGCCAATTCCGGGTGGCGGGCCTCCCAGGAGCTGATGCGTCCGGTGTCGAGGAAGACTTGAAGGTGGCGCAGTTTGCCCCAGCGGCGAATCGCTCGGCCCACGCCTCGACCGGCAACTGCTCAGCCTCGAAGCCGACGACACCACCCTGCGTTACGGCGGAGGGTCGGCGCCCGAGTCGCGGAACTGGAAGACGCCACCACCGAACGAAGCGAGCGGATCGACGCCCTCACCGCACAGTCCGCGACGGAAGCGCCCACGCTCGCCGACGTTTGCCCCGCTCGCCGCGCTACCAGTGGTCGCAAGCAGTCTCATATGCCCCAGCGCGAACTGCGCGCTTTGTTCGACCAGCTCGGCCTCGAAATCAGCTCGACCGTATGGCGGCCGCTGGGTACCACCCCAGCGAGCTGTGGTCCGAATGGGTCGACGAAACGACCGCGGAATGACCGCGGCTGAACCTTCCTGACCATCACCGTTAAGGAGACGGCCTGACTACTCGGCATCTCCTGAAATTCAGCGTTGACTAGGCCCGAGGCTTACTGATGGACCGCGGTGAAACGTCCGCCATCGGGGCGCTGTCGGTCAGTGCACCGATTGCTGCGGCGACGCTGCCCTCACAGGGAACAGCCTGCGCCAAGCGGTGCCGCAGCAGCAGGCTCGCCGTTTCAGATCCGGCAACGACTATGAGATCTCCGCCGCAGGCTCTGACCCTCCTACGGAGGACGGCCAGCCGGGCGAGGTCCGGTATGGGGAGTACCTGATCGCTCGCATCGACAACCACACGAACGCGTGCGTCAAACCGTCGGGACTGATTTCTTAGAAGGTCGAGCGGGACGACCTGAATCGGCGGATTTGACGAAGGGTCCCCAGGCGTCCTGCCGCGGGTAGAGGGGGTCGCCGCCTCTGCTGGGCTTTGTGGGGCTGCGCCCCGCGGCCGTGCGCTGGCTCTCCTCATCCCGGGCGTTCCCCCCTGCGCGCGGTTTGTTCGCCATGCTCAGCGGATGCCGGCTCGAATGAGCCGCCGCGGTACTCCGCGAGGTAGACGTATCCACCAAGGATCGCGCAGGTCAACACGAGAATGCCTATCCAGAACCACGTCACGACACTCACCGCATCCTTGAAGTGTTGTCGGGTCCTTCGGAGGCAGATGAGACCGACTCGGGTCGGTCGTGCTGCCGATGCCTGTGCTGGTAGACCACGAAGGTGGTTCCCAGAGCCAGCAGGAAGGCAAGCCATGGGATGAATGGCCACCACACGTTTCTGTCCTCTCGCAGTCGGGTGTTAGCCGTCATGACAAGGGTTGCGAGCGGAGAGTGAGTGGTGGCGGTGTGGAGATGCTGTGTAGCCACGACGGTTCGCGTTCGGTGCGCCATTCACGGGCGGATACTGGCGAAAGAGGAGGGACGATGCCGACCGTGTTGATCGTGGAAGACGAGCGTAAGTTGCGTGAGTTGCTGCGCGGGTACCTCGAGCGCGACGGGATCACGGTGCTCTCGGCAGGTACCGGCGCAGAGGGATTGAGCCTTGCGTCGACGGCTAGCCCAGATCTCATGGTCCTCGATCTAGGGCTGCCGGATATTCCCGGCGAGACGGTCGCACGCGAGGTTCGGAGCTCATCTCGGGTACCCATCATCATCTTGACTGCGAAGGCCGAGGAGTCAGATCGCATCCACGGCCTTGAGTTGGGGGCCGATGACTACGTCACCAAACCGTTCAGCCCCCGAGAACTGGTGTTGCGGGTACGCGCTGTCCTTCGACGCAATGATTCGGGTCCGCTGGATGATCGGCCAGTCTCGCTGGGGGGAGGGATGCTGACCATCGACGAGTCGCGTCAGGAGGCGACAGTCGATGGGCGGAAACTGGATCTCACGCCGACTGAATGGGGCATCCTGCTGGCACTGTCAGCAAATCCCGGACGCGTGTACTCCCGGCTCGAACTGATCAATCGGGTCCGGGGATATGAGTTCGAGGGCTACGAGCGCAGCATCGACTCTCACATCAAGAATCTCCGGCGCAAGATCGAACGGGAGCCGCACGACCCGCGGATAGTTCTCACCGTTCTCGGCGGCGGATACCGGCTCGGATTGAGTCGCGATGGCTAGAGGCCGCGGCCAGGCACCGATCGCACTGCGGATGGCCTTGGCGTTCGTGGCGATGGCGCTGCTCGCGGTGGGCATTGACCTCACCCTGGCCGTCGCCCTTGGCGGTCGCGACATCGATGCCATGGTCCACGAGCGACAAGCTGACTTGACCGAGACACTACGCACGAACGCCGCAGCGACCTACAACACCGGTAGGCCCGGCTGGTCCGACGTGGACCTCAAGCCCGCCCTGGCGCTGGCGGCGCGAAGCGGGACGAACGCAGCGGTATTGGATGACGGCGGCCGCGTGGTGGCCTCGACCATCACCAACCCGTCGAAGGCGCCGGATGCGCATCGCAGCCCGATCACGATCGGAAACCGTCGAATCGGGACTTTGGTGGTGAGGTTCAACGGCCGCGGCCTGGTTGCGTCGGCGGGGCGGCTGCGGACATCGTTGGACCGCGCTTTCGTCGGAGCTGCAGGTCTCGCCGCGCTCCTCGCGTTGATCCTTGCCTTGTTCATCGCGCGTCGGCTGGCGATTCCAATCACGCGGTTGACCGAAGCTGCGCAGGCAATGAGCCGAGGCGATCGCGCGGTTCGAGTCGGCCGTTCGCCGCGCGCGCCTCGAGAGGTGAACGAGCTCGCGGAGGCGTTCGATGGCATGGCCGATGCGGTCGCGCGCCAGGAGAAGCTGCGACGCGACCTGGTGACGGACACCGCCCACGAGCTCCGGACGCCGGTGGCCGTCCTGCAGGCGAACTGCGAGGCCCTGCTCGACGGTGTGGTTCCGCACTCCGTGGAACAGACCGCCTCGTTGCATGAGGAAGTGCTGCGTCTCGCCGGCCTGGTCGACGATCTACAGTCGCTCGCCAGCGCCGATGCAGCCTCATTGGCGCTCCACACCGTGCCGTGTGACCTCGCAGTGCTCGCCGATGTCGCGCTCGATGCACTCTCCGCGAGCTTTGCCGCGGCGGATCTGACCGTGACCCGACAGTTTCATCCAGCGGTCGTCGACGGAGACCCGGTGAGGCTGCACCAGGTGATCACCAATGTCCTCACCAATGCGCAAAAGTTCACACCGGCCGGGGGCCGGGTTGACGTCGCACTGAGCAGCGCCGGCGGAGTTGTCTCCCTCCGCATCGCCGACACCGGCATCGGAATTCCTGCAGCGGACCGAGATCAGATCTTCGAGCGCTTCTGGCGCGGCAGAAACTCCGACAAGGCCTCCGGCACCGGCATCGGACTGGCCATCGTCGCCCAGCTGGTCCGGGCGCATCGCGGGGCGGTCATGGTCGATAGCGAGGTCGGCGTTGGAACCACGGTGACCCTCGAGTTTCCGGCAGCGGCAGCCCGGACCGCGTAGGAGTTACCCCCCATCGGCCGTCTCCACAAGTTCTCCATATTCACCGCACCCGGACTTCACCCGGCGGACTCACGATGTGGCCATCCCACCTGCGGCTCGCAAGTAGCAGCCGACCGGGATGCGTCTCCCGCCGTCGCCTCCCCCTAGGCGGCGGGAGGCGCCGGCCTCGACCGAGGAGACACCGTGATGCAGACCGTACCCGCGACTCTCGAACCGACGACGCAGCCACTTGAGCCTCTCGAGCGACTCTCCATCCGTGACCAGCTACAAGACCTCTGGCGCGCCAAGGTCGAGAACATCACCACGCTTGCAGTCCAGTTCCACGCCAACGGCTCCGACACGGACGAAGTCGAGGACCTTGCCACGTTGCCGAGGCGCCTCGCCGACCTTCGGCTAGACCTCACCGAGATCGAGGCAGCGATGCGACGGATGGACGTCGGCCAGTACGGCCGATGCGAGAGCTGCGCCGCCTTAATTCCGTATGACCAACTGAGGGGGCAGCCTGATCGGCGGCAATGCGCTAGCTGCGAGCCGGCTTATCGAGGCGGAAATCGGAGAGTCTGATGAGAGTCAAAGAAATCATGAGCTCACCCGCCCTCACCCTCGTCGCGGAGACCCCGATTGAGATCGCCGCGTCGCGGTTGTTCCGGCATCGGCTCGTTGCGATGCCAGTAGTCGAGAAATGGGCACTGATCGGCATCGTGGGAGAAGCCGACCTGTATCGGGCAACTGCCGCCGCATGCGGTGTTCCGCTGGGAGGGACCGGGCCGTTCGACGAGCTCGGCCGACCCCGGTTCGTGTCGGAGGTGATGCGCCGAAACGTGCTGTGGGTCAAATCCAGTGACAGCGTCCGGCTCGCGGCACAGATGTTGATGCGCCACGCCCGCAGCCTGCCTGTCCTTGACCGCGGACGAGTCGTCGGGATTGTCACGCGTCGCGATGTTATCCGTGCCATCGGCGGGACAATGACAATCGACCTTGCCGATGCGGCGATGGAGCCGAGCGGGACGCGGTACAGGGTTCGCAGGCCCGAATGTCTGGTCGACCCGGACTGGGGAAGTCCAACCACCGTGGACGGCTGGGCAGCGAATATCGCTAGCGCCGCGCGCGAAGTGAACCCAAGTCAGGATTGGCTCGATCGAACCGGCGCCCCGTACCCGATCGACCAAGTGGTTCACGGTAGTGATCACGCTGACGACCACGACTCCGCGGTGTCGGGCGGCTGAGGCCTCCATGCGGACTCCACGCGTCGCCCATACCGGTGACAGACCACCGAGGCACCGTGACGAAGCCGAAGCCAAACCGCGTCGGTACAGACACTGATAGGTGGAGTGATTTGTGATGTCGGTTCACCAATGCCCAATCTGCCCGCTCCGATTCTCGTTTCGGACCGAGCTCGAGTTTCATCTCCGTGAAGATCATGACCGGGAACCGCAGACCGGAGACTCCGGACCGGCCGGTGAGCAGGTGGGGCTGCAGCCGCTGGCGCGCTCAAACGACGGTCGTGCCGATCAGCTCGTTGCGGCGACGGCGTGCGTGTCCGCGGTTTCGACTCGGTTGCATGTGTCGCCGAGTCCGGCGGACCTGGCGTCCTCGCTATGGCCCGACTTCGAACCCGCTAGCGACACGCTCGAAGGCAATGCGAGTGGCCGCATCGATGGGCCGTTACGACCGGTCAGTCTGATGCCCCGGTGGGTAGTCGTGACCGTGATAGCGCTCGTCGTTGTCGTGCTGGGACTCGGACTCCTCTTCGGTTCGTGAGCCTGATCCCTGACGAGATCGACTACTGCATTGGACGGAGACCTAATGCTCAGCTTGGTCGGAGGCATCGAAGGCGACCTGATAGCGGGACCGGCAGCAACCCTGCTGCCGGTTCAGTGGCACACGGTCTTGGGGACTGCGTGCGTCGGCATGATTCTTGTGACCGTCGCGGTCTGGGTGGCGACGCATGCGAGTGTCCGGCATCCAGGTTCGATGCAGGTGATCTGGGAGGGGACGCTCTCGGCGGTGGACCGTAGCGTCGACCGTACGCCGGGTTGGATTCGCGATCGAATTGCGACGCTGGCCCTCACGTTGTTCTGGTTCATCGTTGCAGCGAACTGGCTCCACCTCATCCCGGGTACTGGCTTGCGCGCGCCAACCGCGGACCTCAATCTCACTCTGGCGCTGGCTCTCATCGTCATCGCTGCTGTGCATTTGACGGCCGTTCAGGTACGGGGCATACGGGGATACCTCAGCCATTACCTTCGTCCCTGGTGGCTATCCCCCGTGAAGGTTATCGAAGAGTTGCTCAAACCCGTGACGCTCGGGCTTCGCCTGTTCGGTATGGCGTTTGCGAGCACATTGATGGTGCTGCTGATCGGTGAGCTGTTGCCACCCCACTTCGCGGTGCTTCCGCATGCGATGTGGACCTTGTTCGACCTGTTCATTGGACTTATCCAGGCGTACGTTTTTGCACTGCTCACGGTCCTGTACTTCGATGCCGCGCTGCCGGCTGAGGTCAATCAAACTCGCATTCGGCCGGCACACCTGCGAGGAGGCGAAGCACCACAATGATCACCGACACAACTTTGACGACACCCGACGCGACCCTTCTCGTCGAACTTGCGGCCTTCCTGATCGTTCTCATGATCATGGCCAAGTTCGTCTTGCCAAGGTTACGAACGACCGTTGAACGGCGACAACGCAGCATATCGGATTCACTGGCCGCTGCCGATGAGGCCGAACGGCGGTGCGCGGCCGCCGAGGCCGAAGCTCGTCGCGTCCTGGCGGCGGCTCGGCGCCAGGCTCGATGTGTCACCAACAGCGCTCGCGCCACGAAGGACGAACTGATCACCGAGGGGAGACGCGAGGGGCTTGCCGAGTACCGATGGAGGGCTGGGCAATTCGTCAGGGAACGGCAGCGAGACGAGGAATTGATGCGCCGACGCCTCGCAATCGAGAGCACTCAGGCTCTTGTCAATGCGATCCGTGAGGTCAGCGAGAACGACAGCCAACGGGCACGCATCACCGCTCTGGTCGCTAAGGCCATGATGTCGGCAGGTGGGGCGCACCAGGATGCATGGCTGACGTCGCAGCGCCCTCTGTCCAGGCAACCTGTGCCGCGCCACGAGGAGTCGGCGATCGGTGCCGCGTCGCCGCCATTTGACGATCGGTCTGTCGAGTAGTTGACCGCTACCCATCCAACCGTGCGCAATCTAGGTGCGAGCGACGGTGGTTATCACTCCGCGCGGCCGTCGGGCTTGTTCGCCCTACCCTGATTGATCAAATACCGGCCACTCTCGATGGTTGCCATGCCCACGGCGGAGCCCGCGAGGGCAACCAGCAGGGCCTTCCAGGTCTCGTCCTCGAAGGCCGCCCCGCCGATCCGTCCGAGCAGCGCGTTGTACGCCGCCCACAAGGTGCCGCCCACCATCGTGGCCAGCGCGAATTTCCGGTATACGTAGACCGTCGTGCCAGCTACGAACGTCGTGGCTGTACGACCACCCGGTACGAAACGGGCCACCACGATGATCGTTCCGCCCCGCCTGTCGAGTTGCTTCTCTGCCCAACTCAACGTTCGAGCAGCACGCCTTCCCGAGAACACGTGCTTGCGAGCCCAGGGCCCAGCGCGCCGCCCCACCAGATAGGTGATGTTGTCGCCGATGAACGCGCCGAGTGCTCCGACCAGAATGACCAGAGGTAACGACAAGCCGCCGCCTGCGGAAAGAACGCCGCCCGTCACCACTGCCGTCTCGCCCGGAAGGATCGGGAGTATGGCGTCTCCGCCGGCGATCCCCAGGATGAGCGGATAGGTCCACCAGGCGCCGGACAGTACGCCGGTCACCTGGTCGAAGACACCAAGAACGCTCACGAACCGGACAGTAGTCGCGCAGGTCGGCAGCGATATGACAGCCTCCTCTTCTATTGCCGGTGCATCATGTAGCTCAAACCGCACCTTGCTATTGGTGTTTCGTGCAGTCTTATCTGTCTTAGAATTGGGTCGTGGAAGAGTTCTTCAACGAGGTCAGCGACATCGCCTCGCTCGATCACCCTGTCAGCCGCGCCGCCTACCAGCTCGTTGTCGAGCGGGGCTGGGTGACCCGGGACGCGGCCACCGTCGCCTTGGACGTGCCACGGTCAGTCGCTGCGTTCCACCTCGACAAGCTCGTCGACGCTGGCCTGCTCGACACACGCTATGAACGTACGAGCGGACGGACCGGCCCGGGAGCCGGGCGGCCGTCGAAGGTGTATGGCCGATCGGCCCGGGAGATCAACCTGTCCCTGCCGCCGCGGCGTTACGACCTCGCGGGATCCGTCCTTGCTGACGCGGTTGTCCGTGCGGATGCCGCCGAAATCCCTGTCGCGCAGGCGGTGACCGAAGTGGCACGACAGGTCGGCCAGGACGTCGCCAACGAGGTTTCTGGGAGCGGACGAGCTCGCGACTCCGTCATTGAGCTGTTGCGCCGTTACGGATACGAGCCGCGCAAGCGGGGACGTGAGATCGCGTTGCTGAACTGTCCCTTTCATGCACTCGCCGAGCAACATCGCGATCTCGTCTGCGGGATGAATCTCGAATTTCTCACTGGGGTGCTGGAAGGCGTCAGCGGCGCGAAGTTGTCTGCCCGGCTGGCTCCGGAGCCCGGCTACTGTTGCGTCCGGCTGGCTACCGCGACCCGCCGCGATGGAGCTGAGCCGCCCCGATAGTAAAATTAAGTTGGGTTGACTTTAACCGGGCAAGCCTTCTAACGTAAGCCCCTGTTGGCTTTAGAAAGAAGTCCATCCACAGCACAGTCTCGGTCGCGTCCGTGGGTGGCTTCCCAAGCCCAGGGAGGGCTCATGTCAGGAAAATCTCCACGCACTCGGAGGCTGATCGCTGGCGTCGCCAGCTTGGCGGCGGCGGTAACTCTGCTCGGCGCGTGCGGATCTTCCGGTGGATCGACTCACGAGTCCGCGCCGTCCACCGGCGGCACCCACAGCGTCGCCGCCACGGGTCACGCCACGCTGGATCCCGGCAAGCAGGTGGCGCTCTACACCGCCATGCAGGGGTTGTGGGCGCAGCACATGGAATGGACCTACGCCACCGTCGACGCCTTCTTCCACGACCAGAAGGCGCTCACCCCAACATTGAACCGACTGCTAGCCAACCAGCGTGACATCGGCGCCGCGATTGCGCCCTACTACGGCAAGGACGCCGGCGATCACTTGACGCAACTGTTGACCGCGCACATCAACGACGCGGTCCCCGTCCTGCAGGCGGCGCAAGCCGGCGACAAGGCGAAGCTGGATCGGGCGCTCGCGAGCTGGTATGCGAACGCGAAAGATATTGCCGATTTCCTCTCGGCGGCCAACCCGGACAACTGGCCGCAGTCTGCGACCGAGCCCATGCTGAAGGCGCACATCGCCCAGACAACCGTCTATTCCGTTGACTTGCTCAAAGGTGACTACGCCAAGTCGATCAAGGACTACGACAAGGCCGAACAGCACATGCTGATGCTGGCCGACGTGTTGGCCAAGGGTGTCATCGCGCAGTTCCCTCAGCAGTTCAGTTAGCAGTCCGTCGGCCCATGGCCTACGACGAACTCATCGCCGGGGCCCAGCCGGTGCATTACGACACTCGATCTCCTCAAGGCCAAGGCCCGGGGTGATCATCGGTTCGAGATGATCTTCGACGCCTTGTCGCCACTGCCTCACCTCGGGCTACTGCTGCGTCGTGGCTGTTGTGGGCACGTTCGAGGAGGGCCAACAGGGCTGGCTGGGCACGGACCTTCTCCAGGTATTTGGCCCCGAGGGCGGCGATCTGGTCGCCCTCGTCGAGCAGCAGGCGGAAGATCCGCTCACGTTCGGTTGGGTCGGTCGTGTATTCCGACTCCAAGTACAAGATGGCACACCGGCCTGCGTTGGCGATCGCATTCTGGGCCTTGCCGGCGGGGCTGAGCAGGGAAGCCGCGACGGTAATGACCAGGACACCGATGATCACGCCCAGGGAGAGGCCCGTGCCGATCTCAAGCACGCCGACAGGCTGACCGCCGGCGATGAACGGGACGTTATTCTCATGCAGCGCGTGCAGGACGAGCTTCAGGCCGATGAAGCTGAGAATCACGGCGAGCCCGTAGGAAAGGTAGATGAGCCGGTCCAGCAGCCCGTCGATGAGGAAGAAGAGCTGCCGTAGCCCGAGCAGGGAGAAGGCTGTGGCGGTGAAGACGATGTAGGTCTTCTGGGTCAGCCCGAAGATCGCTGGTATGGAGTCGAGCGCGAACAAGATGTCGGTGCCCCCGATGGCCACCATCACCAGCAGCATCGGCGTCATGGCCCGCTTGCCCCGGTGCATCGTGAACAACTTGTCGCCATCGAAGTGGCCCGTCGTATGGACTATCTTGCGGGCCAGCCGGATGACGATGTTGTCTGCGGGCTGCGACTCCTCGCTTTCGGTCTTGAGCATGTTTCCGGCGGTGACCAGCAGGATCAGCCCAAACAGGTAGAAGACCCAGGCGAAGGAGTTGATCAGCGCGGCGCCGATCAAGATGAAGCCGGTGCGGGCAATGAGCGAGAACACGATGCCGAACAGCAGCACCTTCTGCTGGTTCTCGCGGGGAACCCGCAAGCTCGACATGATGATGAAAAAGACAAACAGGTTGTCGACCGAGAGAGCCTTCTCCGTGACGTAGCCGGCGAGGTACTCCGATCCCCACTCGGCGCCGCCGAAGATCAATACGCCGACGCCGAATAGCAGTGCCACGCCAACGTAAATGCCCGACCAGGACGCGGCCTCGCGCAGCGAGGGCGCGTGCGCCCTGCGGACGTGGAAGACGAAGTCGAACAGGAGCAGTCCGACTATTCCTGCGACGGTCAGGCCCCAGACGAGCGGATGCACCTCCATGACTGCTGCTCCTGCCTAGATCGCCGGCGATGATGGGTTTCGCTCGGTGGCGACGCTGTGGAGTGCCTCCTTCCCGAAGGACGTCTCTGAACTCTGTCACGGCTGCATCGGTCAGTTGTGCCCCGAATACCCCGGTGCCGGGAGGCCGGGCATTGCTGCGCTGGCATTGGAGCCTCGCCAGATCTGGCCCGGCTAATCGGCGATGAGATGTCCAACTGAATGCTCAAGCGCAGCGCCATTGCGATCATGAGGCAAGCAGTTGCCGCAGGACGTAAGGGAGAATGCCACCGTGCCGGTAGTACTCCGCCTCGGCGGGCGTATCGATCCGCACGTCGGCGACGAACTCCTGGATCTTTCTGCCGTTGTCGACCCGCACCGTCACGGTCGGCGGGGCGACGTCGTTGCCGCCTAGCCCGACTATCGAATACGCCTCCTCACCTGTCAGCTCCAGCATTTGCGCTGACTCGCCCGGCTGGAACTGCAGCGGGAGAACCCCCATTCCGATCAGATTGGACCGGTGGATGCGCTCATAGGAGGTCGCCAGCACCGCTGCAACGCCGAGCAGCAACGTGCCCTTTGCCGCCCAGTCCCGAGACGAGCCTGATCCATACTCCGCGCCGGCGATGATGAGCAGCGGGACGCCGTCGCCGGCGTAGCGCTGCGCGGCGTCGTAGATAGTCATCTGCTCGCCGCCCGGCAGGTGGCGGGTGACGCCACCTTCGACATCGGGGACGAGCTGGTTGCGCAGGCGGATGTTGGCGAAGGTGCCGCGGATCATCACGTCATGGTTGCCTCGCCGCGAGCCGTAGGAGTTGAACTGCGCGCGGTCGACACCGTGCTCGGTGAGGTAGTGACCGGCCGGCGAGTCGGCCCGGATCGACCCAGCCGGCGAGATGTGGTCGGTGGTCACCGAATCGCCGAGCAAAGCCAGCACCCGCGCGCCGTGGATGTCTACCAGCGGCGCTGGGTCCGCTTCCATGCCGTCGAAGAACGGCGGCCGGCGCACATAGGTCGACGCGTCCTCCCAGGCGAAGTGCTCGCCGCTTGGCACCTCGAGGCTCTGCCATTTCTCGTCACCGGTGAAGACGTCGGAATACCCGGCGACGAACATCTCCGGACGTAGATGCGCCTCGATCACGTCCTGCACCTGCTGCGCAGTCGGCCAGATGTCGCGCAGGTAGACCGGCTGGCCATCCCTGTCGATGCCGAGCGGTTCGCCCAGCAGGTCGGCGTGCAGGCTGCCGGTGAGTGCATAGGCGATCACCAGCGGTGGCGAGGCGAGGAAGTTCATCGTGCACTCGGGGTGGATGCGGCCCTCAAAGTTGCGGTTGCCGGAGAGTACCGAGCACACCGTCAAGTCGTGGTCGGTGACCGCCTGGCTGACCTGGGGGATTAGCGGCCCTGAGTTTCCGATGCAGGTGGTGCAGCCGTAGCCGACGAGGTTGAACCCGAGCTTGTCGAGGTACGGCGTGAGCCCTGACGAGTCGTAGTAGTCGGTGACCACCCGCGATCCTGGGGCGAGCGAGGTCTTCACCCACGGTTTCGGCGCGAGCCCGCGCTCGACGGCGTTCTTGGCGAGCAGCCCGGCGCCGATCATCACCGAAGGGTTCGAGGTGTTGGTGCACGACGTGATGGCTGCGATGACGACGTGCCCGTGGTCGACGGTGGTCGTCGTCCCGTCGTCGAGCGTGATCTCGACGGGATCGGACGGCCAGTCCTGCACGGGAGGCCAGCTCTCGGTGGCCGGCTCGTCTGCGGGGCCCTGGTCGATGATCGACACGGAGTCGCTGGCGGGGAAGGACTCGGCGGACGCCTCGTCGAGTCCAGTAAGGGGCGCGTCGACGGCGCGGCCGGACAGCAACGCGCGGACGGCGTACCGGGCGCGAGAGAGCGGGATGCGGTCTTGCGGCCGCTTCGGCCCGGCGATCGACGGCTCAACTGTGGACAGCTCGAGCTCGAGGGTCTGGCTGTAGGCAGCCTCGTGATCCGGGTCGTGCCAGAGACCCTGCTCCTTGGCGTAGACCTCGACCAGCTGCACCTGCCGTTCGGGCCGCCCGGTCAGTCGCAGGTAGTCCAGCGTCACCGCATCGATCGGGAAGATCGAGACGGTGGAGCCGTACTCCGGGCTCATGTTGCCGAGCGTCGCCCGGTTCGCCAGTGGAACGTTCGCGACGCCGGGCCCGTAGAACTCGACGAACTTGCCGACGACCCCGGTGCGGCGTAGCAGGTCGGCGACGGTGAGGACCAGGTCGGTTGAGGTGGTGCCCTCCCGGAGCTGACCGGTGAGCTTCAGCCCGACGACCGGCGGGACCAGCATGGTCATCGGCTGGCCGAGCATCGCCGCCTCCGCCTCGATACCGCCCACTCCCCAGCCGAGCACACCAAGGCCGTTGACCATCGGTGTGTGCGAGTCGGTGCCGACCAACGTGTCCGGGTAGGCCACCCCGCCGTCGTCGAAGACCACCCGGGACAGGTATTCCAGGTTCACCTGATGGCAGATCCCGGTGTCCGGTGGCACCACCCGGAAGCCTTCGAAGGCCTGCTGCGCCCAGCGAAGAAGCTCGTAGCGCTCCTTGTTGCGCTCGAACTCCAAGTCGGAGTTGCGCCGGAACGCGTCGGTGCGGCCGAACACCTCGGTGATCACTGAGTGGTCGATCACCAGCTCGGCCGGGATCAGCGGGTTGATCCGACGCGGGTCGCCACCGAGGGCCGTCATCGCATCGCGCATCGCGACCAGGTCGACGACGCACGGCACCCCCGTAAAGTCCTGCAGCAGGACCCGCGCTGGGGTGAACTGGATCTCGCTGCCGTGTTTCGCGGCCGGATCCCAGCTGGCTACTGCCTGTACGTGTTCGGCGGTGACCAGGTGGCCGTCCTCGTGGCGGAGCAGGTTCTCCAGCAGCACTTTCAACCCGTAGGGCAGCCGAAGGGTCCCGTCGATGCGGTCGATCCGGAAGATGTCGTACGCCGTGTCCCCGACGGGCAGCCGGTCGCGGGCGCCGAAGCTGTTCGTCATGTCGTTGGCCATGTGCTGCCTCTCGTCAGGGGCCGGGACTCGATCAGCCGTCCTGGTCGGCGCGGCGTATCGGGGCGGAGATGTAGTGGCCGACGTCGGCGCGAAGACCGACCGCGAAGCGATTCCAGCCATTGATCGCAACGATCGCCAGTGTCAGCGCGACGACTTCCTCGTCACTGAATGCCGCCTCGACGTTCTGATAGACCTCGTCCGGCGCGCCGCTGGTTGGGAGCAGGGTCAGCGCCTCGCACCAAGCCAGGGCGGACCGTTCCCGGGCGGAGAAGCACGGCGCTTCCCGCCACGCGGCGAGCAGGTGCATCCTGTCGTCGGATTCGCCGAGTGTTCGGGCGTCCTTGGTGTGCATCTCCAGGCAGTGTGCGCAGCCGTTCAGCTGGGACGCGCGGATCTTGACCAACTCCAGTAGCAGTGGCTCGAGCGGGCCGGCGTGGACTGCTTTCTCGAGTCCGAGCATGGCCTTGCGGGCGGAGGGGTGGACGGTCATGTAGTCGATACGCATGCTCGGCTCCTTCCCGAGCTCACGCGCGGCAGGCCGTCGAGTCGGTCCTGTTCCGGGACGGCGGTGAGCATCTCGATGGCTGGTGTCCGATCGTCCTGGTTCTGATCGTTGCCGGCGAGCAGGTCGAGGGCGGCGATGGCGATGGCCTCGGCATCGGTGCCGAAGTGGGCGCGGAGTTCCTCGCGGGTGTCTGACAGCCCATAGCCGTCGGTTCCGAGCGCGGTGAACGGCGCGTGGGTGAACCGGGCGAGGGTGTCGGGCAGCGCGCTGATGAAGTCGCTGACCGCGACGATGGGGATGTGGCTGCCACCGAGGGCCCGCGACAGGTGGCTGACCCGCGTTGGCCCGACCTGGGCTCGGGTGTCTCGTTCGATATCGAGGGCATCGTCGCGCAGGCGCTTCCAGCTGGTGACTGACCACACCTCCGCGGCTACCGCGTGCTGCTCGGCCAGCGTCGCGGCTGCCTGCTGGGCGGCGCGGACGGCCGGCCCGGAGGCCAGCAGTCGCACCTGCAGCGGACGGCCCACAGGTGATGGGCCTACCCGGTGCAGGCCGGCGACGATCGCGTCGTCGACGCTGACGCCTCCGATGCCGGAGTCGATGGGCTTGGCCGGCTGGATGTGATCCTCGTTGTAGAGAGTGAGGTAGTAGAAGCAGCCCTCGCCGTCGGCGTACATGCGTCGGATGCCGTCCCGGACGATCACGGCGGTCTCGTAGGCGAATGCCGGGTCATATGCCCGGCAGGCCGGCACGGCGAGGGCCGACAGATGCGAGGAGCCGTCGGTGTGCTGCAAGCCCTCGCCGGACAGCGTGGTTCGTCCGGCGGTGGCGCCGACGAGGAATCCACGGCCGCGGGCGTCGGCGAGGGCCCAGATCAGGTCGCCGACTCGCTGGAACCCGAACATCGAGTAGTAGGTGAAGAACGGCACGACCGCGGTGTCCCAGGTGAGGCCGCTGGTCGCCGCGGCGGTCAGCTCGGCCATCCCGCCGGCTTCGGTAATGCCTTCCTGCAGCACCTGCCCGGCAGCGGCCTCCCGGTAGGCCAGCGGCAGGTCAGCGTCGACCGGGGTGTAATGCTGCCCGTCCGGGGCGTAGATGCCGAACTGGCTGTAGAGCACCTCGAAACCGAACGTGCGGCCTTCGTCGGGGACGATCGGCACGATCCGCGCACCGACCGCCGGGTCGCGCATCAGCGAGCGCAGCAGCCTGGTGTAGGCAACCGTCGTCGAGACGGCCCGGTGGCCGGAGCCGGCGTCGAACTCGGCGAAGACTTTCGAGTCGGGCTGGGCGGGGAGCAGTGTGGGGGGTATTGGGCGCCGGGGCAGCGCGCCGCCGAGCGCGCGTCGGCGCTCCAACAGGTAGTCGAGCTCGGGGGACCCGTCTGGCAGCGGAAGGTAGGGCGGCAGGCCGTCGGCGAGCTCGATGTCGGTGACCGGCAGGTCGAGGATGTCGCGGAAGATCCGCAGCTGTTCCGGGGTCATCTTCTTCATCTGGTGGGTGGCGTTGCGGCCCTCGAAGTTCGGACCGAGCGCGTAGCCCTTCACGGTTTGGGCGAGAACCACGCTTGGTGCGCCGCGGTGCGCGACCGCATCGGCGTACGCCGCGTAGACGGCGACCGGGTCGTGACCACCGCGGCGCAGCCCGAGCAGCTGCGCGTCCGTGAGGGTCGCGCCGAGCGCACGCAGCGCGGGACCGCCGCCGAACAGCGCGTCACGCAGCTCCGACGCGTCGAAGACGGTCAGACGTTGCAGCTCGCCGTCGTTCATCGCCTCCAATCGGGCGTCCAGCTCTGCACCGGCTGGGGCGGTGAACAGTGGCTCCCACTCACTGCCCCACAGCACCTTCAGCACCTGCCAGCCAGCCCCGGCGAATAACCCCTCGAGCTCGTCGAGGATGCGGCTGTTGCCGCGCACGGGTCCGTCGAGGCGCTGCAGGTTGCCGTTGATCACGAAGGTCAGGTTGTCCAGGTGTTCGCGAGCGGCAAGCCGGATCGCGGCCAGCGTCTCCGGCTCGTCGGTCTCCCCGTCGCCGACAAAGCACCACACCTGCGCGTCCGTGGTGTCGGCGAGGCCGCGGGCGGCGAGGTAACGGTTGAATCGGGCCTGGTGGACCGCGTGCAGCGGTCCGATGCCGAGGCTGACAGTAGGGAACTCCCAGAACCCGGCCATGCTGCGCGGGTGTGGGTAGGACGGCAGTCCCTGCCCGTGGCCCGCGACCTCCTGCCGAAACAGGTCCAGCCGCGCGGCGTCAAGCCGGCCCTCGAGGAAGGCCCGGGCGTAGATCCCCGGGCTGGCATGTCCCTGGAAGAACACTTGGTCGCCGGGCACGACAGGTCCGTCGGCGGCGCCGCGGCCGCGAAAGAAGTGCTGGAAGCCGACTTCCCACAGGGTCAATGTCGACGCGTAGGTCGACAGGTGCCCGCCGAGGCCGGGATGGCGCTTGTTGGCCCGCACGACCATGGCCATCGCGTTCCACCGAAGGTGCGCGTTGATCCGTTCCTCGAGGGCCAGGTTGCCCGGGTACGGCGGCATCCGCCCGGCCGGGATCGAGTTCCGGTACGGGATAGCCAGGCCGGGGGTGAGCCCGCGTCCGCGGGCGTACGCGGTGACCTCGGTCATGATCCGGGCTGCGGTCTCGGGCCCGTGGGCGCTGATCAGCCCATCGACGGATTCCAGCCATTCGCGGCGCTCCTCGGCCATGTCGGCCGGGTGCACCGGGTGCGGCGGCTCCGTCGTCATAACTCATTATCGCGCCCCGAAGTCTTAAAAACAAGGAATCCTGGGTCTACCCTTAGGTGCTCTTAGCGACGGTGAGAAGCACCACCGAGTCCTCGATCGCCTGCAGGTTGTGGCGGGCGGGTGGGATGACGATCAGGTCGCCGTCGCGGCCTTCCCAGGAGTCGGTGCCGACGCCGAGGCGTACCCGGCCGGACAGTACGTGCGCGGTCGCCTCGCCGGGGTTCTCGTGATCGGCCAGGGTGGTTCCCGCGACGAGGGCGATGATGGTCTGACGCAGCATGTGCTCATGTCCGCCGTAGACGGTCTCTGCGCTGCGTTGCGCGCTGGACTGACGGGCGCGATCCAGGTGTTCGCGGGCGAGCGCGTCAAGGGACATCTTCTGCATGGTCAGCCTTTTCGTTTCGGCGGTCGTCGCTGCTCTAGGTAGTCGCGCAGCACGACCGCGTTGTTGTGCTCCCGATCCCGCGAGCTGTAGAGCAACGTCAGCTCACCGCCGGTCGCCGCGTCGATGAGTGGCTGCCAGGCTTCCGGTCGCGCGTCCAGTTCCGCGATGTAGCGGCGCGTGAACTCCGCCCACTTCGCGGGGTCGTGACCGAACCACTTACGCAGCTCCGTACTGGGGGCGACGTCTTTGATCCAGCCGTCGAGGTGCAGGTCGTCGCGGCGGATCCCGCGTGGCCAGAGTCGCTCGACGAGGAACACCATGCCGGTCGCGCGCGGGTCGTGGTCATAGACGCGGGAGAGCCGGATCGCCGTCACGCCTCACCTCCGGAGGTGAACACCTATCGCCACTCGAGTTGAGTATGTCGGCATGGCCCACCAAGCAGCTGATCGCGGTCGCGGTCGCGCACACCACTCAATGCCCGTACTGCATCCGTGGACACACGCGGCTCGCGCACCGCAAGGGCGCCAGCGACGAGCAGATCATGGAGGCGGATGCGCGCCGGCGGCGCGTACACCCATGCCGCGATCGCGCTCGACGCGCTCGACGCGGAGGGGTCGCCCGGCTGATGCCGAACCACAAGCCCGAAGTCCGCTGTGCGGGCGACGGGCGCTCGTTTCGCTCCCTCCGGACTTTCACGGTCATGGCCCGGGCAACTAGCTCCGGCCGGGCGCTGGGTCGAGTACGAGTGCCTGGCGTCGTTGATGAATGGTGAGGTAGGTGAGGCCGTCGGGCCCGGCGGCGAAGGAGCGCTGAGAGCGGCGCGGTAGCCAGGCGAGAGCCCCCGCCTGGATGTCGAGGGTGTCGATCTCGGTGGTGAGCTGGCCGGCTCCGTCGAGGACGATCAGGAGGACGTCGAGGTCAGGTCCGGCATGGGTGGCGATCCGGGTCTCGGGTTGCAGGCGCACGATGTTGGAGTCGAGGTCGCGGCGGCGCATCTGCAGCTTCCAGACGGCGCCGGTCGCGGCCGGGTCTCGGGCGTCGGAGACGATGGCGTGGGTGTCGCCGATGATGGACGGGATCGGCGTCGAGGTGAGCTTGCTAATTCTGATCCGCCAGGCCTCAGGACCCTTGTCGAGATACTCCCAGCCGTACCCTCCGGGATAGTCGGCGTCGAACTCCTCCCGCAGATGCTTTGGATCGTGATTGTTGACGAGGACCAACGAGGCACCGACGGCCAGGGCGTCGTAGGTCTGGAAGATCGCGGGATGCTTGTCGGGCTTACGCAACGGTCGAACGTCGAGTTCTTGGACGTGCATGACGCTCCTCATTGAGTCGGGAGTTTCCCGACAGACCAAGTAAACACTATAGGATTCATTTTTAACCTAATGTATGCGAAAATCAAGGGCGGGAGGCGGATGGACGTCGCTCTGGTCGGTGACCCTGCTGGCTGACGAACGAGACGAACACACCGCTCGATCGAGAGGTGGCCTCCGTCGAGTGTCCGGTGTTGAAAGGATCTTACGGACTCTCCTTGTTTCTACGACATCTGTGGGAGAATTGAGTCATGACTGAGACTCGCCTCGTCGACCGAGCGACCGAAGTTTCGGTTGGCGGGCGTCGCGCCGCGGTGCTGGGTCAACTGCGTGAGGCGGTCGAGCCGTTGAGCGCCTTGGATGTCGCTTCGCGTACCGGTTTACACGTCAACACGGCGCGATTCCACCTCGATGGTTTGGTCGCTGATGGGTTGGCCGAGCGGGCGACCGAAGAACGAGAGGTGCCGGGTCGTCCCCGCGTTCTGTACACCGCGCAGGGAGCGTCGCCCGGGCCGCGCAGCTACGGACTGCTTGCCGAGATGTTGACCGGTCTGGTCGCGTCTCTGGAGAACGCCGGGCCGGCAGCAGTCGAAGCCGGAAGGGCGTGGGGCCGTCATCTGATCGAGCGTGCGGCTCCATCCGAAACAGTGAATACGGAAGAGGCGACCGCTCGGCTCGGCCGGCTGTTCGACGCCGCAGGCTTCCAGCCCGAGATTTGCAACGACCAGAAAGGCGAGGTGGAGTTTCGGCTGCACCACTGCCCCTTCCGGGAGGTCGCTGAGCGTCACCAAGACGTCGTGTGTTCCATTCATCTCGGACTGATTCAGGGCGCCCTCGAAGAGATCCGCGCGCCGCTGGAAGCCGCCACTCTCGAGCCGTTCGTGCGGCCCGGGCTATGCATCGCTCGGCTCCGCGCGACGGTCTAGCGGTCAGCCGTAACCCGATCGGGACACAGCGAGGAGGTTCAGACCTCCCCGTGAGTTCGCCAGCATCGGAACGCATTCCGCCGCGGACTGCAGCTGAGGCTAGGGCGCGATTCGCCGCCGCCCGCAGCTCTCTCGCGCTGGGCATGGGCCAGTCCCGACTCGGGATCGCCAGACCTTCGCGGCGGGTGCTGGTCGCCGAACTCGCCACCGGGAAGCCGGGGAACCTCGCCGTCATCGGCGGCACGATCCGCAACGATGTGGCGCTCACCGACGCCGGCGGCGTGATGCGGACAAGGGTTGGACCCTAACTCCTCGCGTTGAGCGGCGGGATCGGCGCTGTCATAGCCGCCCCATGGCGGGTGGCTTCAGAGCGCGCCGGCCACATAGAATAAACTAACAGGATTAGTGTATAACAGTTCTGCTGGAAAAAAGGAGCGCGATCGGACTGGTTGACGCCCTGGGAGGTCCGCTGGTGGGAATTATCGATTCGACCGGCCACGGCGACGAGTTGCTGGCCGAACTGGAACAGTTGTGGGGCCTTCGAGCGGTCCCGCCCACCCACGACAGGCGAGCAGATGGCTGGCTGATCGGCGCCTCGGTGCTGGCGCTGTTCGCGCTGGGCTGCGCTCTTGCGGCGTTGTCGACGGCCGATCCAAAGCCGTTGATCGTGGCCGGCGTTGTCCTAGCGCTCGGTGCGCTGGCCGCGGTCCGTCATCGGCGGCTGCGCGCGGCTCGCATCCTGAGGCGTCTGCCGTGACGGTCGCCCACCCAGCGCGCATCGTGCGACCACGGCGAGTCCGGGTAGTTCCCGGCTCTCGGCTGGTGCGGTGGATGACCAGCACTGACCACAAGGTCATCGGCATGATGTACCTGATCACCTCGTTCGGGTTCTTCCTGATCGGTGGCGTCATGGCCGAGATCATGCGCACCGAACTCGCACGGCCTGGACTGCAGTTCGTGAGCAGCGAGACCTACGACCAGCTGTTCACGATGCACGGCACGATCATGTTGCTGATGTTCGCGACGCCGCTGTTCATCGGCTTCGCAAACGTGATCATGCCGCTACAGATCGGCGCACCGGACGTCGCGTTCCCACGGCTGAACATGTTCAGCTATTGGCTCTATCTGTTCGGCTCGCTGATCGTCATGTCGGGCTTCCTGACTGCAGGCGGTGCGGCCGACTTCGGCTGGTTCGCCTACTCGCCGCTCAGCGATGCGGTCCACTCGCCTGGAGCCGGCGCTGATCTGTGGGTCATGGGGCTGGCGCTGTCCGGGTTCGGCACGATCCTCGGCGGGGTCAACTTCATCACGACGATCATCTGTCTGCGTGCGCCGGGCATGACGATGTTCCGGATGCCGGTCTTCACCTGGAACATCCTGTTCACCTCGATCCTGGTCCTGGTGGCCTTCCCGGTGCTCGCTGCCGCTCTGCTCGCGCTGGAGGCGGACCGCAAGTTCGGCGCTCATGTCTTCGACGCCAACAACGGCGGCGCGGTGCTCTGGCAACACCTGTTCTGGTTCTTCGGCCATCCCGAGGTCTACATCGTCGCGATCCCGTTCTTCGGGATCATCACCGAGGTGATC
>JAICXJ010000065.1 GCA_025980465.1 Frankiales bacterium
CACACCGATCAGTAAGAAGCAAAAAGCCGCCCTTTCGGA
This sequence comes from Frankiales bacterium, assembly GCA_025980465.1. Classification (GTDB taxonomy): domain Bacteria; phylum Actinomycetota; class Actinomycetes; order JAFAQI01; family JAFAQI01; genus JAICXJ01. The sequence continues at coordinate 40 of JAICXJ010000065.1, forward strand.
CGGCTCTGGTGAATCTGTCGCCGTTCTCGCCGACATCTATCCGGTCGGTGTTTCGAGTAAGCGTGTCATGGTGGAGCTGAGGGGACTCGAACCCCTGACCCCCTCGTTGCGAACGAGGTGCGCTACCAGCTGCGCTACAGCCCCTGAAGCGGCGCCGAGTTTAGCCGAGGTGGGCGGGACGACTCAGTCGTTCACGGCCCAGCGACGATCGAGGATCTCCTCAAGCTCGTCGGCGGGAAGGTCCGCGGTCGGCTCGACCGGCGGAAGCAGCGGCTCCTCCGGCTCGTACCGAGGTCGCCGCGGCGGCGCGGCCGGCTTCATCGCGTAGGTCGGGCGCGGCACCGGCACCGGCTCCCATGGCGAGGTGCCGACGGCGGGCATCTCCATCGGGGCGTCGACCGCCGGCTCGGTCGTTCGCGCCGCCGGTTCGGCCTCGGTGTCGCGGCGACCCGGCACGACGCCGGCCTCGATGAAGCCAGGGCCGGCATAGCGCGCGTACGACGGCTCGACGACCGGCTCCGGCGCGGCCGTCTCAACAACGGCGGCTGCGGAGACGTCGGCGACCGCGTCCTGGTCGAAGAACCCGTCGAACGCCGCTGCCGGCTCGTCGAGCTCGGCGAGAGCGGTCTGGTCGAACACCGCCGTCGCTGCCGGGGGTTCCGCCTCGACGGACGCGGGCTCGACGTACGCCGGTTCGTACCCGGGTTCGCGGTAGTCCGCTTCGACCCGGCGCGAGTCGGCATAGCGCACCGTAACCTGCTCGCTGTAGTCACCCGCCTCGGTCCTGGCGTACTCCCAGCGCCGCTGCTGCTGACGCTGCGCCGTCGTGACCGACCGGCGGGGCTCTGCGGGTGCATCGGCGACGACTCGACGGGCCGCAGCCGGCGTCCGTCGCCGCGACGATGCCGCCGCCTGCGCCAGCCGGCGAAGGTGAACGACGAATGCAATCAGCGCGCAGTCGAGCATCACCTCGAACACCCAGGCGATGAGGCTGCCGGTGAGGCCCGCTATCGCGAGGAAAAAGATCGCCGCCGCGACCAGCACCAGCAGGGCGCGCCGGCGCCGCTGCGCCGCGCTGCGGCGAGCCGGCTGCGACATCCGCGGAGCCGAGGCGCCGGACACATGGACCTCAACCGACCGGCTCCGCCGTGGCATCACGACATAGCGGTCTTCGGGCGCCTTCGCCTCGCGGCGGGACAGGGTGTGCATCGCTGCCGAGAATCGGTCGACCGAGCGGGTTTCCTCGGCCTCATCATGACGACGCAGCCACATCGGGACGAGGACCACCGCCCACATCAAGACGAGTCCCAAGATGATGACGGGACTCACGGTCAGGCTCCCCGACGGTTCGCGTCCATCGAGTCAGAACGTTAACGACGGGTTGCCGATTCAGCACGCACCTACGACGGTGTGTCGCGCGCAGAACTTGCTATGGATGTCGAGTCGTGCCAGCGCTTCAGCAGCCCTTCGCGGACGTCGTCTCGGACCAGTGCGTACGTGAGATGGTCACGCCACTCACCGGATATGTGGAGAAATCGCTCGCGGGTCCCCTCGAGCCGGAACCCGAGCTTCTCCACAACTCGTCTGCTGGCGACGTTCTCCGGCCGGATGTTGACCTCGATGCGGTGCAGGCCAACCGGCCCGAAACAGTGGTCGACGGCGAGCGCGACCGAGGTAGGCATCACGCCCCGGCCGGCGACTCGCTGGTCCACCCAGTAGCCGATGTGAGCCGAGTCGAGCGAGCCCCGCACCAGTCCCGCAACGTTCAGCTGACCGGCGAACTTCCCGTCGACCAGCACCGCGAACGGCAGCGCCCGGCCGTGACGCGCCTCCGAACGCAACCGCCGCGTCATCGCCGTGAAGACCGACGGCGAGGTGCCGAACATGGCCGGACCGCGCGGCGGTGTTGCCTCCCATGGCCGGAGCCACTCGACGTTGCGCCGGCGGCAGTCGATCCAGGCCGAGCCGTCGCGCATCCGCAGCGGCCGAAGGGTGACGACGTCGTCGCGGAGGACGGCGGGCCAGCCCGGCAGAACCACAAGCGCGAACCTAGTCGTCCCTGGCCGCTGTTGGCCAAGGTCAGGAGATCAGGAGATCAGGAGGTCAGGAGGTCAGTCCGCCGTCGACGACCAGCACCTGGCCGGTGATGAAGCGATTGGAGGGATCCACCAGGAACAGCACCGCGCGAGCGACGTCCTCCGGATCGCCGAGCCGGCCCAGCGGGGTACGGCGGGTGATCTGGCCCAGCTGGTCCTCGTCGAGGCCGTGGCTCATCTCGGTGCGCAGGTAACCCGGCGCGACGCTGTTGACGGTGATGCCCCGCGAACCGAGCTCGCGGGCCAGCGCGCGGGTGAATCCGTCGAGGGCCGCCTTGGTCGCGCTGTAGACCGACAACCCCCGGTAACCCGAGAGCCCGACGACCGAGGAGATGTTCACGATCGAGCCGGCGTGACGGCGCAGCATCACCCGGCTCGCGGCCCGGGTGACGTAGATCGTCCCCTTGAGATTCAGGTCGATGACCTGATCGATCGGCTCGTCCCGGAACAGGCTGATGACCCCATCGCGCGCGACGCCGGCGTTGTTGACCAGTACGTCGATCCGTCCGCGTCGCGCTGTCGCCTCCTTCACGAACCGGTCCGCATCGTGTGGTTGGGACACGTCGGCGGCCGTGAAATGGAACCGGTCCGGGTGCACCGACTCCCACTCCCTGACGGCGTCGGTCGAGGACCGCGAGCAGGTCTCTACGCAATAGTCAGCGTCGAGAAAGGCAGTGACCAGGCCGGCCCCGAGGCCGCGGCTGCCGCCCGTGATCAGAGCGACCCGGCGCCCGTCGTCCTCGGTCACGGTTCCATCCTTCTCGCGGTCTTCCCGCCCTGGGTTTCGATGAGATCGACGAAGCTGACGTTTCGAGGCTGCCAGGCCCGGGGCAGATCCGCGACGGCGGCCTTGATCTCGCTGCGGATCCGTTCCTCATCAGCACCGGCCGTGCCACCGACCGGGACGACTTCCACCGCGACGATCGCTCCGGTCAGCCGGTTCGGCCGACCAAATACCCGCGCCATCTCGACCGAGGCGATCCGGTTGATGCGTTCCTCGACCGGAAGCGGCGGCACCTTCACACCGCCGACGTTGATGACCTCGGATGCCCGGCCGCGGAACTCGACCCGGTCGCCGACGATCTCGACCAGGTCTCCGGTCTGCCGCCAGCCCTCCCGCTCGGCCGGGGCCGGCTCCGCGGCTCCGGCGTACTCCAGCATTCCCGCAGCCGCGCGCACCCACAGTTCACCGTCGACGACCTTGAGGTTCGACGTCGGGTTGGCGTCGCTGAACAGCGCGTCGACGCTGAAGCCGGGCCGGCCGTCGCGCACCGAGGCGATCGATCCGAGTTCGGTCGAGGCGTAGACCTGCGAGATCCGCGCGTCCGGAAAGACCCGCGAGAGCTCCTCGAGCAGGTCCGCCGGGACTGCCTCGCCACCGATCGTGATCTGCTCGAGCGCCGGTAGCTCGACCTTGCGGCTGCGCGCCTCGGTGAGCAAGAACCGCCAGTACGTCGGGGTCGCGCTGATGCAGGTGACGCCGTTGTCGAGCAGCGCGGCAAGGCCGTCCTTGGGCTGGCGGGGGAACGGCGCGATCAGCGTCGCCTGGCTGGCCGCCACGTGCTGCAGTACCTGGATCCCGGCGAACTGCTGCGGCCCGTAGGCGAGCAGCCACCGCTGCTCGGGATGGGGCTTGGCATCCTCGACCGTCCTGGCGAGCCGGGACCAGTCGTGCCGGGCGGCCTTGGGCACGCCGGTCGTGCCCGTCGTGCGGATCATCAGCGGCTGGGTCGCGGCGGCAGTGAGGTCGTCCGGCGGATCAACGGCGAGCAGGTCCTCGGGCAGCACCACCTCAAAGGAGTCGGGCAGGTCGGTGCGGTGGGAGACCACGATGGTGTGATCGAGGGCAGGCGCCTGGCTCACGAACTCCTCAACCGACGTGTCGGGCTGGTACTGGCATGGCTCGGCTCCGACCAGCGCCGCACCGGCGAGCAGCCGAAGGATCCAGGCAGCGTCCGGTTCGAGGATCGCGAAGCGGTCGATCCCACGGGCGGTCAGCGCGGCAGCGACCCGGCGGGCATCGGCAAGCAGTTCGCCGTAGCTCATTGACCCCGAGTTGGTGACCACCGCAGCATGATTCGGCGATGCGGCGGCCGCCCGCTCGAGGAGCCGGATCATGCCGGAGCGGCAGCCTCGTAGAACGCCAGGATGTCGCCGACGGTCTCCGGCAGATCATCACCCGCTGAGAACGGGTCGGAGCCGAAGGCGTCCTCGAGCAGTGCCGACAGTTCAGCCGCCTCGAGTGAGTCGAGCTCGAGCCCATCTCCCCACAGCCCGGTGGTGTCGGTCACCCCGTCGGTGCTCTTCTCGGCGCGCTCGAGAAACGAGGTGATGATGCCGCGCGCCTCGCTCAGGTCAACGCCCACTTGCTGCTCTCTCCCATCGTCGGTGCTCGCAGGACTGGTCGGCCCGCACCTCGCCATGACCACGCGAGATCGCATGGTCCGAAGTGCGACAGTGGCGAGGCCGGGTCATCGCAGCGGAGCAGTCAAGCCCCCTCGGAGTCGTTATTTTACGCAGTCAGGCCCGGATGAAGCTTCAGGCCCGTTGGGCCATCTGGCCGAGCCCGACTCAGCCCGCGCCGCGGCGGGTGGTCTCGACCGCCCCGAGCCGCTGGGCAACTCCACGAATCAGCGCGTCACGAGGGTCCGGCGCGAGCTTTCCCTCGTCGGTGTTGATGTTGATGAGAAGTTCGCCGCGGTACGTGCTCACCGAGGCGAATGCGACCTGGTTGGACGACGCCCCCAGCACGGCGGTGACCGACCGCAGGTAGTCAGGATCGCCGGTGTCATCGATTCGGCCCATGTTGGATAGCGTGACGCTGTCGGGGGTGGAGTTCTCGTACCACTCACGGAACGCGGCCAGCCCCTTGGCGTCAACCGAGTACGCGTTCGCGCGGGCGAACCGATAGAACAGATGGGCCTCGCCGCGCTGCACTTCGCGGCGAATCTGCTCACTGATCTGGCGCGGCAGGTCGGGGTTGCCGCTGGGACTGACGCGGTACGGCGAGCTCAGCATGCCCATGATCAGCCCGAAGTAGTGCCGGTCGATGGGCGGATGAGCACGGGTCCGCAACTCTGCCGGCGACGACAGCGTGATGACCCGGTCGGCCTCGTCGTCGTACAGCGCAGCAACTGACTCGAGGACGGCAGCACCGATCACCCCGTTCACCGTCCCGCCGGCGGCCTTGGCATGCGTCGCAAGCTCGCTGATCGCAGGCTCTCGGATGGCCAGCTGGTGAAACCGCGACTGTCGTGTCGAGCAATGGCGGTCGTGGAACGGGAACTCGTCGATCTCAACGCCTTTGCGCTCGTCCCGGATCGCGCGGAGAACATCGACAGCGGCGCGTGGCGCCGCGAGCTCCGGCGGAAACCGGTCGTGGACTGCGATCGGGACTTCGCTGTCCACCGGACCGGGCTCCTGGCCGGCAACCGCGCGGACCACCTCCCGGACGAAGCCGATGGAGGCGAGGGCGTCGCTGATCGTGTGGTGCGTCGCAATCACGATGACTGAGCCTGGGCCGTCGACGAGCGGCAGGTACGTCGCCCTGGCCAGCGGCGCCTTCTCGAGGTCGAATGCGCTATCCATCTCGGCGTCGACGACCCAAGCGAGCTCGTCGCGACGGATCGGGCGGACCGTGAGCGGAATCTCGTCGCGGCCCGACACGAACACCAGGTCGCCGTCGAGGCGAGCGATGCCGACCGAGAGCAGCCGGTGGGCGGCCTGCACCTTGCCGAACGCGACGGCGAGGTCGTCCGGATTGATCTCACAGTCGAGCTCGGCGATGGTGATCGCATTCATCGGAGCCATGTGCTCGACGAACCAGTAGTAGCGCTCCGCCGGATCGAGCACCCTGACCACTTCGCTAGTGATGGCGCCGCTCCAGCAACGTCACGGTCACCGCAGCGCCGGGCTCGAGCTCGGTGACCGACTCCGGGACGACGATCAGGGCGTTGGCCGCCGCCAGCGCCGCGATGAGGTGCGAGCCTGCCCCGCCGACCGGCCGGACGACGTAGGCGCCTTCCTCGACATTCAGTGCACCGCGCACATACGACCGTCGACCTGGCGGTGACTCCAGCGCCTCGCCCAGTCGCGCCCTCACCGTCGGACGCTGGATCGGCTCGACGCCGATCATCCGGCGCAACGCCGGCCGGACAAAGATCTCGAACGCGATGTAGGCACTCACCGGGTTGCCGGGCAGCCCGAAGAACGGTGTCTTGTCCGGGCCGATGGCACCGAACCCGACCGGCATCGGTGGATCGATGGCGAGCTGGTCGAAGCGCACCGAGCCGATCCGGCCGAGCACCTCCTTGACCACATCGGAGGTCCCGACGCTGACCCCGCCGGTGGTCAGGACCACGTCGGCGCGGATCAGCTGATCTTCGAGGGTGTCGGCGAGCTGGCTCGGCTCGTCCGGGACGATGCCGACCTTGAACGCGATTGCCCCGGCCTCCTGGGCGGCGGAGGTGAGTAGCGCACTGTTCGAATCGGGGATCTGGCCACGTCCGAGCGGCAGGCCGGGCTCGACCAACTCACCCCCGGTCGAGAGCACGACGACTCGGGGTCGGGGCCGCACCGTCACCCGATCCCGGCCGACCGCGGCGAGGAGTCCGATCTGGGTTGCGCCGAGATGCGCCCCGGCGGTCAGCACCGGCGCGCCGACCGCGGCGTCATCGCCTGCGATTCGGATGTTGTGGCCCACGGTCGGCGCGCGACGCACCGCGACGTTGGCCAACCCCCCATCGGTGTCCTCTCGCGCGACGACGGCGTCGGCGCCCGGGGGGATCGGCGCCCCGGTCATGATCCGCACGCACAGGCCGGGCTGCACGGTGTACGGCGTGGTACTTCCAGGCAGGACGTCGCCGACCACCGGTAGCACCGTCGGGGCGGCGGCGCTTGCCGTGCGCACGTCTTCGGTACGCACGGCGTAGCCATCGGTGGCGGCGTTGTCGAACGGTGGGAGCGGGAAGGTCGCCACGACATCTTCGTCGAGCACGCAGCCGTGAGCATCGGACAACGTCATGTCGAGACTGCCCAGCGGCGAGACCGCGGCCAGCACCTCGTCCAGGTGTGCGTCGACCGGCTTCAACGGGCTGGTGCTCACTACTTACGCCTCACGGTTCGAGCAGCCGGTCCGGTCCGCTTCCGGTCAGCCCGGTCGCGACGAAGTCGGCGAGCCAACGACGGAATTCGGGGCCGAGATCAGCGCGGTCGCATGCAAGCTGAACGATCGACTTCAAGTAGTCGGTCTTGTCGCCGGTGTCGTAACGACGGCCGTGGAAGACCACTCCGTGCACCGGACCGCCGTCGTCAGGGCGATCGGTGAGTTCCTCGATCGCGTCGGTCAGCTGGATCTCGCCCCCTCGCCCTGGCGGCGTCTGGCGGAGTACGTCAAAGATCTCCGGGGAGAGCACGTAGCGACCGATGATCGCGAGGTTGCTGGGCGCATCCGTCGGACTTGGCTTCTCCACCAGCCCGGTGATCTGGACGACATCGGACTCGTCGGTGGCGCTCACCGCCGCGCAGCCGTAGAGCGAGATCTGGTCGGTGGGCACCTCCATCAGCGCGACCACACAGCCGCCGAGCCGCTGCTGCACATCGATCATCCGGCTCAGCAGCACATCGCGTTCGTCCATGAGGTCATCGCCGAGCAGTACCGCAAACGGCTCGCGCCCGACGTGCTGAGCGCCGCAGAGGACAGCGTGACCGAGGCCGCGCGGCTCGCCCTGCCGGACGTAGTAGATGGTCGCCAGGTCGCCGGCGTGGCGAACCCGGTCGAGCAGATCGCTCTTGCCTTCGTCGCCCTCGAGCTTCTCCTCGAGCTCCACGTTGCGGTCGAAATGGTCCTCGAGCGGCGTCTTGTTGCGTCCGGTGACGAACAGGATGTCGTGGAGCCCGGCGCGGACGGCCTCCTCGACGACGTACTGGATCGCCGGCTTGTCGATGACCGGCAGCATCTCCTTGGGGATCGCCTTGGTGGCAGGCAGGAAGCGGGTGCCGAGACCCGCGACCGGCACGACCGCTTTCGTCACGCCGGGGGTCATCCCGCAACAGTAATAGGAGGTGATCGGCGGCACACTGATGCTGTGACGGAGGAGGGCACGCCGGGACGCGCCCGAAAGCATGCGATCCGGGCTGACATTCTCGCGCGCCGCTCCGCGCTTACCGACCACGAACGCATCGCCGCCGGCATCGGGATCGCCAGACACGCCGGTCGGCGTTGGCTCACTCCGGTCCGAGCGGCGTGCTACCTCAGTGCCCGCACCGAACCGCCGACCGGTCCGCTGATCGAGCACATCATCGGCACCGGAGGTGAAGTGATCGTTCCGGTCATCGACGGCGAGGATCTCGACTGGGCCGGCTACCACCCCGCCGTGGCTGTCGAGCCAGGACCACTCGGAATGCAACAACCAGTCGGTGAGCGGCTCGGCCCGAGCGCTGTCCGCGACGTCGACGTGGCATTCGTTCCGGCGCTGTCCGTTGACCGGCACGGCAACCGGCTGGGTCGCGGCCTCGGCTACTACGACCGAGCCCTCGCGCCGGTCACGGCACCGATAGTGGCGATCATCTTCGACCACGAGTACGTCGATGACCTACCCGCGGAGTCTCACGACCGTCGGGTCCGGGCGGTTCTCATGCCGGGCGGGCTGGTTTCGCTCGATCAGTAAGCCGGACCGCTGCTCGTGGCCTTCTGGTGACGAGCCGAATGCCTGGATCGCGTCTTCGCCGACCGGTGCTTGTGCACCGGGGCAAACCCGGGCTCGGTGAGGTGCGCGACAGGCGGGTGCACCATCAGCGCGGCCAGGCTGGGCGACGGGTCTCCGGCGACCCACTTCTTCCACGACATGTTCCAGTCCGCCGTACCTGGATCGGTCGGGCTCGGCGGGCGTATCCCGTCGTAGACGTCGATCACGTCGCCGCGAAGCGCCCAGTTGTAGAACCACTGCGCGTTGGTGGTGCTGAGGTTCACGCAGCCGTGCGAAACGTTGACGTGGCCCTGATCCGCCACCGACCACGGCGCGGCGTGCACGAACTCTCCGCCGTCGGAGATCCGGACGTCCCAGTAGACCGTCTCGTTGTAGTAGTCGGGGTTGCCCGGAAGGATGCCGACGGTCGCCGAGTTCATCTGCACCACCGATGACTTCTCGATGGCGATGTGAACGCCGTCCATCGTCGGGTACTGGTCGCGGCCGGTGCTCACCGGGAACGTCCGGATCAACGTCCCGTTGTTGTAGACGCGCATCACGTGACGGCCGATGTCGACCTCGCTGATGTGGGCATCGCCGATCTTGAACGACGTGTGGTGGGAGCCGGGGCTGCCCCAGATGCCACGGCCGATGTCTAGCCCCTCGAGATTCGACGAGATCGTCACCTTCGTGCCGGTGTTCCAGTACGTCGGCGGGCGCCAGTGCACCTCGCGCGAACTCATCCAGTGCCAGGCGCCAACGACCGCCGGTTTGGTGGTCACCGACAGCCGCGCCTCGACCGCCGCGCGCTTCTTGGCGGGGATGTCTTGGTTGAACTGGACCACGACGGGCGAACCGACCCCAACCGTGTCGCCGCCGCCCGGCGACAGGATCGAGTCCAGATGCCGCTTGCTGTCGGACGCCCTCAACTGCATCGTTCGGGTCGTGATGTGGTGGCTCAGGTTGGCATAGCTGATGCGGGCATTGAGCCGGGTGAGCGGTGTGAAGGAGCCGCCGCTCCGCCACAGCGTGTGGTTGCGGTTGAAGGTCCCGTCGATCCGCTGCCCGGTCGACGTGCTCACGAGCACCGAGGTGAGCGCGCCGTTGCTCACCGTGAGGTCCAGCGGGTGGTTGAACGGCACTCGATGGTGGTGAAGGTGCTGGACCCGCAGCACGACCGCCGGCACCGGCCGGTTCGAGCTCGCCAGCTTCGAGTGCTTCCCGTTGCTGCCGTGGACCGCCACGACGGCGACTGCCGCGACCGCGACCGCGACGACGGCAACAGTCGGCACGGCCACCAGCACGCCTCGATTAGACGGGCGGGGAAGGCGCATGGTCGGCCGGCTCTTTCACTGGGGGTCTAGTCATTCTGCAACGTCAATGCCCACTTTTCGACGAACTGTGCAACTAGCTCGGGTACTGGACACCGCCGGTCAGGGCGGTGCGGGCAATCGGTGTCCGGTCAGCCAACTGAACACCGATAGCCCTTGTGAGACGGTCCAGGAGGTCACCGGGTTGGGATGGTGCAACGCCCGCCTGCCCTGAGCGCTCAGGTACCTAACCAATTCCGCGGGGGTGTGCTGACCGCGGGCGTCCGGATCGGCGTTGACAACGAAGCGCTCATGGCCGCTGGCGTCAAAGAAGATCAGGTCGTCGGAGTGCGCCACGTCATAGCTCAACGGCTGGTGGGTCCACCAGTCGACATCAGCCGGGTGTGGTTCCTTCACCCGCGCGTACTGCACTCCGAGGTACTTCCACAGCAGTTTGGTGTCCGACGGCGAGGCCCGCAGCAGCTCCCAGTCCTGCAACGGGCCGCCGAACAACTTCTGGTACGCGCGCATCCGCGCCGGGGTGTCACGTCGCGGGTCCACCGTGATCTCGAGTACTGCGACCCTCCCGCCGTACCCGTCGGCCTTCAGTGCCGCCGCCAGCGCCCGTGCATCCGCAGTGATCAGCGGACAGATGTCAGTGCACAGCGACAGGTAGTCGGCGACCATGACCGGCTTACCGCGGTACGCCGCCAACGTCGTCGTGGTCCCGTCGGCCTTCGTCAGCGGGAGGTGAGTGATCTGCGGTGGAATCGCGAAATCGACTACCTCGCCGAGCGACGCCGGAGGTGCAACGACCGGATTGGCGGCCCGACCGCCACTCGAGCTGCCGCTGCAGCCGGCCGCGACGCCTGACAAGGACGCCACAACCGTGACGATCGCCACCGCGCGGTGCCGGCGACGAGGCATCTCATCCCTCCCGGTCGTCGCCCGCCCGCTGGCCCAAGCGCGCCAGGTAGGCGTTGTAGGCGGCCAGGTGTTCGTCATCGTCAACGGTCTGCCCGCGTCGCTGGTTCAGCCGGTCGGGCGCCGCGACGCCGGCAAGCGCCACCTGTTCATACAGCGCCTGCGACCGGGCTCCTTCCAACCAGGCGCCCATGCTCCCCTGCGCGCGCTTGTCCCGAAGAAAAACCACGAACACGCACAGCGCCAGCCCGAACATGAGGGCGTCGCCGCCGACCCACATGATCGCGCCGCCGAGGTGAAGATCGGTGAGCAGGCTCGGCCCCCAGGTCCTCGGATGGGCGCGATAGGCCGAGAACAGCTCGTGATTGGCCTGCAACAACACCACACCCACGAAGGTGTCGACCGGCATGCTCAGTGCCAGCAGCAGGAAGCGGCTGGGAAACGACATCTTCCAGCGGATCGGCTCGGACCCGACGAGTGGCAAGAAGTAGAGGTAGCCGGCCACCAGATACAGAAGGTGTTCCCCGTCGTGAGCAACCTGGTGGTTCACCACGACGTTCATGAAGCCCGTGAGATGGGTCCCGACGATCGTCGCGGCATAGATGACCGCGGCGACCGGCGGGCAGGTCAGTGCCGTCACAACTCGGGACCGGATGACCGTCTTGGTCCACCGGTGCACCGGATTGCGCGAGGCGTGCAGCAGCAACATGATCGGCCGTCCGGCCACCAGCAACGGTGGCGCGACCATGATCAACAGCAGGTGCTGGACCATGTGAACGCTGAAGAGCACATCGTCGTAGGCGCCGATGCTGCTCTGGGTGGCGAGGACGATCGTCGCCATCCCGGCGAAGAAGGACAGCGAACGCAGGACCGGCCAGGGCCGGGCCGGGTGGCGGCGCCGCACCCGCCACACGCCGTAGAGGTAGAGCCCACAAACTACGGCGACCGCCACGGTGACGACGGGGGCGAACTCCCAGGTCGTGACGGCGCTATGGCCGGTGAGCGGCGCGCTCGATTCTGCTAGCGGTCTCACGGAGAAACACTACGAGCCCGATCTATTCGCCTGCAGGCCGGGTCGTGAGGCACAATTAGCAGTCGGCACCAGAGAGTGCCAGTCCGGGGCCGAAATGCCGCCATGGGCAGAGTGGGGCGAGGAGGACCGATGCCGACCTACGAGTACGTCTGCACGAAGTGCGGCGAGCGGCTCGAGGCGGTGCAGAGCTTCAGCGACGACCCACTGACCGACTGCCCACACTGCGGAAAGAAGAAGGCGCTGCGCAAGGTGTTCTCCGCAGTCGGGGTCGTCTTCAAGGGCTCGGGCTTCTACAAGACCGACAGCCGCTCCGGTAGCAAGCCCTCGACTCCGGCGAAGGAACCCGCCGCGGCCGGCGGCGCCAAGACCGAATCCGCCTCGACGGCAGGTAGCGGCGACACCTCAAAGTCGGCATCCGATTCCGGCGCCTCGTCGGCCTCCAAGGGCAGCGGCAGTGGTTCGGCCTCCAAGGACAGCGGCAGCAAGGTCGCCTAGCGCGACCGGTTCGTGATCCACACTCGCAGCTCGCATCCACACCCTCCCTCGGTCATCCCGATCCCTCGGCCGGGGCTCATAGCGTGCGGCGATGGGCGGTAGCGGGCTGGCCGACCTTCGTACCGAGATCAGTGATCTGGTGCAGTCCCACCGCCGGCTGCTCACGACCGCCCTGATCGTCATCGCGGCTGTCGGTGCGCTGAGTGCGTTACGCCCCGCGGCGGGCCGCACCATCCCGGTCTGGGTCGCGGCTCACGACCTGCGAGGCGGTGCACCGCTACGAGCCGCCGATCTCCGGCTGGAAGAGCTGCCGGTCGCCGACGTCCCCGCCGCCGCGATTCCTCACACGACCGCTCCGGTCGGACGGCTGCTCGCCGCGCCGATGCGGCGGGGCGAACCGCTGACCGACGTCCGGTTGCTCTCGGCCGCCTTGCTCTCGCTCTCCGGAACCGGAGCGGACGTCGCCGTGCCGGTCCGGGTCAGCGACGGCCCGGCCGCCCTCGCCTTGCTGCACCCGGGCGACCGGGTGGATGTCATCACCACCGAGGACGTCGCCAGCGCCGGCCTGCGGGCGACCGCCGGGCCGGTGGTGCAGGATGTCGGCGTGCTGGCCATCCCTGCTCACGTCGCTGCCGACGACGCCGGGCTGATCATCGTCGCCGCCACCCCCGCGCAGGCGGCATCGCTCGCCGAGATCCCGGCCGGCGACCGGGTGTCCATCGCATTGCGACCCAGCCAGTGACCGCCTCGACCTATCCGGTGTGGGGGTGGGGGCGCTCGCCGTCGGACGAGCCCACCGCCGCCGACCTGGCCGCCCTCGCGCCGCTGGTCACCGACCTGCTCGGTGTCGGCCCAGCCGAGCCGCTGCAGGTCGAGCCACTGCCGGACCTGCCAGCCGACCGCGTCACTGCCAAGCTGCCCGACGGGCTGCGCGACCGAGCCAGCGTCGAGCCGATCGACCGGGCTCGCCACGCAATCGGGCGGTCGTTCCGCGACGTGGTCCGGGCGGTTTCGGGGCGGTTCGATGCGGTGCCCGACGCCGTGCTTCGACCGGCGGACGAGACCGAGATCGCACAGCTCCTCGACTGGTGCGGCGACCAGCGAGTTGCCGTCATACCGTACGGCGGCGGTACCTCCGTCGTCGGAGGCGTCGAGCCGAAGGTAGGCGCCGGCTGGTCGGCGACCATCAGCCTCGATCTGGAAGCGATCACCGGCGTCGCCGAGGTTGATCCACTCTCGCGTGCCGCGCGGGTGAGGGGCGGCACCTCAGGTCCGGCACTCGAAAACGCGTTACGCGACCACGGTCTGACCGCGCGGTTCTATCCACAGTCGTTTGAACGATCCACGGTCGGCGGCTGGCTAGCGACCCGAGCCGCCGGCCACTTCGCTACCGGCCCGACCCACATCGACGATCTCGTCGAATCGATCCGTGCCGTCACGCCGAACGGTCTGTGGGAGTCGCGTCGGCTGCCCGGCTCAGGCGCCGGACCGAGCCCCGACCGGATGCTCCTGGGAAGCGAAGGGTCGCTGGGGGTCATCACCGAAGCCTGGCTGCGGCTGCAACCGCGGCCGACGCGCCGCTGGTCGGCGACGTTCGCGTCGACCGAGTTCGGCTCGGCGCTCGCGGCGGTACGCGCGATCGGCCAGAGCGGAGTCATGCCTGCCACCTGCCGGCTCATCGATGCCGGCGAGGCGGCGATGACCGGCACGCTCGCAACCGGGGAAGCGGTAGTTGTCGCCGGTGTCGAGTCGTGGGCGGCGCCGGTCGAGACCGACGCCGAGGTGCTCACCGAAGCCTGTCGCGATCACGGCCTGCGCCTGGTCGAGGGAGGTGCCGCGCGCGAGGTGGCCGGCGCGGGTGACTCCTGGCGATCGGCGTTCCTGCGTGCGCCGTACCTGCGCGACCAGTTGGTCTTGCTCGGCATGGTGGTCGAGACCTTCGAGACCGCGACCACCTGGGACCGGCTCGAGAGTCTGATCAGCGGAGTCAAGGAGGTCACGGGCGCTGCCCTCCAACGCATCTGTGGAGGCGGCAACGTCACCTGCCGGCTCACCCACCTCTACCCCGACGGCGCCGCGCCGTACTTCACCGTCATCGCGCCGGGGCGCGCCGGTGGCCAGCTGGCGCAGTGGGATGAGGTCAAGATCGCCGCGAGCGAGGCCGTGCTCGCCCACGGTGGGACCATCACCCACCACCACGCCGTCGGGCGCGACCACCGCCCGTGGTACGACAAGCAACGGCCCAACCCGTTCGCAGCGGCGCTACGCGCGGCGAAGTCCGAGCTGGATCCCGCGGGGGTACTCAATCCCGGCATCTTGATACAGACTGCTTCGAGCGGATGATCCAAATGGACGAGAGGCGGACACATGTCGGGCTTTACGAAGTTCCTGCTCCGCGGCAACGTCGTCGACCTGGCCATCGCGGTCATGATCGGCGCCGCCTTCGGCGCCATTGTTACGTCGTTCACTTCAGGAATCATCACGCCGTTGATCGCGGCGATCGGGGGCCAACCGAACTTCAGCGCACTTCACTTCACGCTGCACCACTCGACGTTCAAATACGGCCTGGTCGTCAACGCGGCGATCTCGTTTGTGATCCTCGCCGCGATCCTCTATTTCCTGGTCCTGCTGCCGGTCAACCGACTCATGGAGCGGTTCAAGCCGACTCCGGAGGAGCCGACGCCGACCCGCGACTGCCCGCACTGCGTATCCGCGATTCCCGAGACGGCGTCGGTGTGTGCGTTCTGCACCCGCGACGTTGCGGCCGCGGCGTGAGAGTTGTTGCCGGCTAGTCGTCGTGCTGGTCGTAGTGGGGCGGACGCTCGTCCCGTAGGCGGTCGTCGTTCTCGACCTCATCGAGATCGTCGCCCCAGCCGACCTCGCGTTCGTCCGACGTCGTGTCGGGGAGCAGCGGGGGTTCGCTCACGACATCTCTTAGGGCTCGAACTTGTAGCCAAGACCGCGCACCGTCAGCACGTGCGCGGTGATGACGGCGCCGGCTCGATCTTCGCCCGCAGCCGTTTCACGTGGACGTCGAGGGTCTTGGTGTCACCGATGTAGTCGCTGCCCCAGATCCGGTCGATCAACTGTCCGCGGGTCAACACCCGGCCGACGTTGCGGAGCAGGAACTCGATCAGCTCGAACTCTTTCGACGGCATCGGGACCGTCGCGCTGTTCACGCTGACGACGTGACGTAGTCGTCGGCGTCGACCTCCAGATCATCGAGACCGTCCGGACCGGTCGCGGCCATGTCGACCTCGAAGCCCTCGCGCCGCAGCATGTAGCCGAGCGCGTCCGAGAACGACTCCTCGTCCTCGACCACAAGGATGCGGGTCACGGCGTTCCTGCCCGGTGTACGGGTGTTTGGTCGCGGGCCTCGACTCGCCATGGACGACCTGATCTTCGAGCTCAAGGACCGATTCACGATCATGATCGTCACCCATGAACACGCATCATGCGGCGCGGGTATCCGAGGTGACGGACTTCTTTACCGTGCGCGGTCCCGCGAGCCCGGATATCTGGTCGAGGTCGACACTACACAGAAGATCGTCACGACCCGGGCGATCAGCGGAGGGCGGAGAACATCACCGGTCGGTCGGGGTGAGGGCCAAGCGGCACACCCGATACTGGATAGGTGAGCTTCGCAGCCGGCGAGCCGGTGGGCTTGCGTTACCGGTTCGCCGATGGCGCTGTGCAGGGCCTGCTCCCGATGTGGACCATCACCGACGACGGGTCCACCTACGTCGGCTTCACGCCCGGTGGCGCGCAGATCATGTACTGGGCCCTCGACGACGGCATCGACCCGCGAACC